>NZ_JBIVYL010000008.1:0-324542 GCF_044772225.1 Rhizobium sp. NPDC090275
AACAACATCAAATCACACATGACGGTCCCTCTGTTCAATCCAAGTGAATCAAAACCGAGGCAACATAACAAGTAATTTAATAGGTCCTGAACCTAGTCAGCGTGTCGATCGCGGCCATCGCATCGGCGTTTTCAAGGCCGACATAGACGCGCGTGCCGTCGCCGGAGGGCCAGACACCGTGTGGCAGGTTGCCGACAGGGATCGTCGCGACCTGTTCGAAATTGTCGGTGCGGAAGACCTTCACCTCGTTGAGGCCGCCAACCGTGATGTAAGCGAAGCTGCCGTTCTTGTTGGTAACGAGGTTGACGTGGTTGGTGATTGGGCCCGTATCGATCGTCTTGATCAGATCGAAAGGCGGCTGGGCATTGAAGACCTGGGTCTTGCCGATGTCCTTCAGGGTAAACCAGACCTGTTTTCCATCCGGCGATGCCGCGATATTGGGGCAGAAGGGGCTTGCCTGCTTCACATGGCCGACAATTTGGTGATCGGCGACGGTGACGACGACCGTCTCGGGATTGAAGGACGAGCAGATGTAGCCGTACTTGCCGTCAGGCGAGAAGATCTGCATGCCGGGACCTGCCGGCACCTTGATCTGCGTCTTCTCCTCGAAGTTGGCGGCGTCGATGACGGAGATATAGTCCTCGCCGCGGACCGTCACCCAGACTTCCTTGCCATCGGGCGTATAAAATGCCTCGTGCGGCGAGCGGCCGACATAGGTGGTGTGCTTCACCGTGTTCGTCGCGGTGTCGATGAAGGTCACGGAATTGGAGCCTATGGAAACCACCGCTATCGTTTTCTTGTCGGGCGAGAAGCCCATGCCGTGGACTAAGACCTGACCCTTGTAGAGCGGCGAGAGGTTGCCAGGCTGCGGATCGCCGAGCTTGATGACGCCGAGAAGCTTGTTGGTGGCCGGATCGGTCACCGACACGGTGTTGGAGAATTGCTCGGCGGCATAGACGCGGTCCTTGCTGCTGACGGGAATGTCCGGATCAGCGGCGGCGAAGGGCGCCTGTCCTGCGAAGGCGGAAAAAGGCAATAGCATGCTGCCCGCCAGCAAGCTGGCGGCAAAAGATGTACGAATGTTCATTGGGAGGACCTCTGGGTTACATCTTCATGTTGGGGTCCATGCCCTGCATGGTCTTGCTGGGCGTGGATCCGGTGGGGGTAGTCTCCGGGGTGACCTGGGTTGGGGCCGCTTCGGATGGGGGGAGCGGATCGCCGATCGCAAGCTTCATGGCCGCGATCTCCTGCTGCTGATCCACGATGATCTCCTGCGCGATGCGCTTGAGCTGTTCGTTCTTGCCGTATTTGAGAACCGCCAGCGCCATCTCGATGGCGCCCTGGTGATGAGGCGTCATCATCGCCACGAAGTCGCGGTCGACATCGCCTGATGGCTTGACCTCCATGTCCGCCATCATCTTGTTCATGGCCGCGTCGTTCTCCGCGAGATAGGCCGCCTCGGGACCGGCGTCATCCATCTGCATCGCCGAATGATCGTGCTGGGCGGGATCATGGGCGAAGGCGGCGCAGGCGCCCGCCGTCGCGAGGATGGTGGCCGCAAGAGCCATCGACTTTCGGGAGGACCAGAGGTTCATCGGCTTCTTCCTTGTTGTTACATCGAGGTAGACACCCGGGCGCAGATTCTATTCCCGAGCGGCGTAACTTTTTTCACGCTTGCTGGAGGGACGCGCCGAGGTTGCCCAACACGCCAAGCTGGCCGAAGATGATCGTTGCGGCCGTGTAGCAATGGAAGGACGTCACCTTGCCGTCCTTCAGATGGAAGACGTCGCAGCAGGGGGCGTGCATTTCCTTGCCTGTGGTCGGGATCGTTCCGGCAGGCAGGGCGAGGGGACCTGAGTGGGTGCCGTTGAGGGTCAGTTCCACGATGACCATGTCGTCGGTCACGTAGAAGTTTCCGAGCTCGCGGTGCATGTCATGAAAGGCGGTGGCGTAGATGTCGACCGTCTTGCCGATATCGTGGCCGTAGTATTTCGCGCCAGCCGACACGTCCCAGAAATAACCGCCCTCAGCGAAGAGGGCGACGAATGCCGCTACGTCCTTCACCTCTGCGGTCCGGTAGAGTTCGCGGATGATTTCTTCGTTGGTAGGCATGTTGTTTCCTTGGCGTTGCTAGAGTCGGATCAGCGGATGGATTTGAAGGCCTTGCGCATTTCCTGCGCGAAGAGGTCGGGTTGCTCGAAAGCGGCGAAGTGACCGCCCTTGTCGACCTCGTTCCAGTAAAAGAGGTTCGGCCAGTGGGCTTCGGCCCACGCTTTCGGTGCGCGGTAGATCTCCTTCGGAAAGATCGTGGCTGCCATCGGCAGTTCGATCCGGCCGGCGTCAAAGCCGCCACCGTTGCGGGCGTTTTCCCAGTAGATGCGGGCGGATGAGGCGGCGGTGTCGGTGAACCAGTAGAGCGAGATGTCATCGAGCATCTCGTCGACCGTGAGCGCGTCTTCCGGTTCGCCGCGATTGTCCGTCCATGCCTGGAATTTCTCGTAGATCCACGTTGCCTGGCCGACGGGTGAATCGGCGAGCGCATATCCGATCGTCTGTGGCCGGGTCGCCTGCTCCTTGAAGTAGCCGAACTGATCGTTCGCGAACTTCATCGCTGCATCCATCGCGGCTTTTTCCTCGGGCGTCGGGTTCTCCGGGAATTTCTCCGGAAAGACCAGCGGCCAGTTCACATGGGCTGCCACCAGCCCATCAGGGCGCACATGTCCGAGCGCATGGGTCACGCCCGATCCCCAGTCTCCGCCCTGCGCGACCCACCTGTCGTAGCCGAGGCGTTTCATCAGCGTGGCCCAGGCATTGGCCGTCCGTACGACTGTCCACCCTTCCGAGGCTGGCTTGTCGGAGAAACCGAAGCCGGGCTGCGAGGGAATGACGACGTGGAACGCGTCCTCGGCCGTGCCGCCGTGCGCGGTCGGGTCGGTGAGGGGGGCAATGACCTTGAGGAACTCGACGACCGACCCTTGCCATCCGTGCGTCAGGATGATCGGCAGGGCGTTTTCATGCTTCGATTTTACATGGATGAAATGAATGCCAAGACCATCGATGCGGGTGCGATACTGCGGAAACGCGTTGATGCGCTTCTCGAATTTCCGCCAATCATATTTGCGCTCCCAATAGGTGATCAAAGACTTAGCCTTGTGGAGCGGAACACCTTGCGACCAGTCAGAGACGGTTTCCTGATTGGGCCATCGCGTATTCTTGAGGCGGCGCTTCAGGTCATCGATGGCGGCTTGCGGAACGGACACCTTGAAAGGCGTGATCTGGTCGGTTGCCGGTGGAAGCAGGATTTCCGCCTGCGCCGCAACCGCTTGAGATGTCAGCGATGCTACGGCGGGTGCTGCCAGGGCGAACTGAAGAATACGCCGGCGCGTTGCGACGGTCGATGGATCGGTCATGTCTTGGTCCTTGGTTTGATTTTCTGTTCCGGCTGCCATGCTGCCGGGGGATCACGATCCGATCCCGATGGCGTCAGGAGACGCGGTCGCGCGGGTCATCGATGTGCTGCTTTGCGACATCGTAGCGGATACCCTGTCGATCGAGGATCCGGACATTCTTCACGACCGTGCTCAGAGCCTTGAGGAAGATCGGCGAGTTCTCGTGCGCTTCGTAGGCGGCTTCGTCTCTCCAGCCCTCGACAAGGTGGAAGGTGTTCGGATCCGTCAGATCCTGCGCGAAGGCGTAGAAAATGCATCCGTCGATCTCGGCTGCCGCCTTCATGTCCGGGATTACCGCGTCGATGAAGGTCTGCCGATCATCCGGGTGAACGCGATAGTAGGCGCTGACGAGCATGTTCGTCGGCAGGGTCTTGTCGTGGTCGGCCATGGCCGTTTTCTCCTTTGGCTGGCTGATGATGTATTTCGGTTGCGGCGGCGCTTAGCGTGACGCGATCAGAACCGTTCCGGATTTGCCGGGCTTTTCGACAAGGGCGGCAGCCTTGCCGACATCCGCGAGATCGAACGTCTGCTCGACCTGAAAGAGCTCCGGCTTGCCGGCTGCGAGATCAAGCGCCAGCTTCAGATCGGCCTTGCGGACGTCTACAGGCAAGCTGGCCCACCGCCCGACCGTCACGCCGGACATGCGAATGTCGCGTGTCGAAAAGTAAAGCGCGGGGACCGAGATCGGCTGCCCGGAAAGATCGCCGTAGGAGACCAGGCTACCGCCTTGGGCGAGCAACCCGACCGCCGCACTGGCCGTCTCGCCGCCAACCGGATCGAGCACGACGCCGATGGGATGGCCGTCGGCGGCCGCAACGACCTTGTCCTGCCAGCCGGGCTTGTCTGTGGAAACCACCGGCAGATCAGGAAACACGACGTTGAGTTCGTTCACGCCGGCTTCGCGCCGGACGATGCCGACGACGTCGAAGCCGCGATCGAGAAGCAGCCCGATCACCAATCTGGCGACCGCGGATCCGGCGGCGGTGAGAACCACGACGTCGCGACCCGGCTTCGCGCCGGATGTCTCGACGGCCCGCAAAAGGAGTGCAGTCGTCAGCGGATTGACGTGCAGCTGTGCTGCGGCTTCGTCCGATACGTTATCGGGGATTTCGGTGACGTATTCGGCCGAGACGATGGCCTTCTCGCTCCAAGCGCCCCTGCCGGGGAAGAAGGCGACGCGGGTGCCCGGCTTCAGATCGACGCCACTGCCCGCTTCCTCGACGATGCCGTAGCCCTCGAAGCCGACGCGCACGCCCTCCTTCGGAAGCGCTGCTCCCGGCTGGTAGCGTCCAGCTATGCCCAGAAGGTCGCCGTGGTGGACCGGCCGGAGAAGTACCCGGATCAGCACTTCGTTGTGCTCTGGATGTCTAGGATCTTCGACGTCGATTGCCTGAAGAACGTCCTCAGGCTTGCCATGCTTGAAATAGACTGCGGCACGCATCGCGAGCTCTCCTTGAGAATGGGAAGTGGAGCGGCTGTTCGCCGCTCCTGCTGTGGGGTTAGACCTGAGCCTGGCCGCCATCGGCGAAGAGCTCTGCGCCGTTGACAAAGCTTGCATCGTCGGAAGCCAGGAACAGGGTCGCCTTGGCGATCTCCTCGGACTCGCCGACGCGGCCGAGCGGGATGCGCGATGCGAGATAGTCGAGCAGGCCCTGCTGCTGCTCCTTGTCGTCGCCGGCGAGTTCGACGAGGCCGGGTGTGCGGGTTGCGCCGGGCGAGACGACGTTGACGCGGATACCGGTGCCCTTGAGATCAAGCGCCCAGGAACGGGCGAGGTTGCGGACGGCGGCCTTGGAGGCGGAGTAGACGGAGAAGGCAGCGGTGCCTTCAGTTCCGGCGGTCGAGCCGGTCAGAACGACCGACGAACCCTTGCCGAGCAGCGGAAGTGCTTTCTGCACCGTAAAGATCACGGCCTTCACGTTGCGGCCGAAGGTGTCGTCGACCTGTTCCTCGGTGATCTGGCCAAGCGGAAGCATGCTGCCGCCACCGGCGTTGACGACGAGGGCGTCGAGGCCGCCCTGTTCCGCCTTAACCTGGGCGAACAGCTTGTCGAGATCAGCGTTATTGGAGGAGTCGGCCTGTACGCCAACCGCGCCATGGCCGATCTCGGCCACTGCCTTGTCCAGCGCATCCTTGCGGCGGCCGGTGATGTAGACGCGAGCGCCTTCGGCGGCGAAGAGCTTGGCGGTCGAGAGACCGATGCCGCTAGTTGCTCCGGTGACGACGGCGATCTTGTTTTCAAGTCTTTTGGTCATTGTACTCTCCTGATGCTGGGCGCGCGAAAGGGTTCAGCCCGAATGCGCGGCCTGTTGAAATTCTGAAACTGTTCGGGAGGTGGCGTTGGCTGTTGGCCTCGTCGCCGTCCGATGAGGAGAAGTTAGTTCGTCAGCTTGGCGGCGAGAAGCCGCTCAGGGTGGAGACATTATCCATGGGGATGGATGGTCTCCGTCGTTACATTGCGTCTGGCATCGACGGCTTCGAATACTTTCGCCGCCCATTCAGTGAAGGCGCGCAGCCGCGGGTTTGGAAATCGATCGGCCGGATAGACGAGGTGCAGCGGATGATTGTCCGGCTTCCAGTCGGGCAACAGCTCGACCAGCGCTCCGCTCTCAAAATAAGGCCGGGCTACGAAACCGAAGCTCTGGCCGATGCCGAGGCCCGCGAGCAGCGCGTTCAGATGCGCGCTGCTTTCGTTGACCGAAACGCCGCTGGAGGTTGGAAGATATTCGCTTCGCTCATCTCCGCGCTGGAACCTCAATGGAAACCTCTTTCCCGATGATGCGGAGAAGTAGCTGACGATCCGGTGCTTTTCGATATCATCCGGCCGCTCCGGCAAAGGCATGCCATCTAAGTAGGTGGGCGATGCGCAAATGACGTAATCCAGTTCGCACAGCTTGCGCGCCTTCATCGACGAGTCCCCAAGGGCTCCGCCGCGAATGACGCAATCGATCCCCTCGCTGATGAGGTCGGCGGGGCGATCGCTGACGCCGAGCATGAGATCGATATCAGGATACTGGCGCTGAAAATCTGAGAGCGCGGGGATGAGTATCTGGTTTGCCAGCACGGAGCCGATATCAACACGCAGCTTTCCCTTGGGCGCGCTGCGGGAACCGGCAACGGTGCCGTCCATGTCATCGAGATCGGCGAGGAGCTTCAGCGCACGCTCATGGTAGGCGACGCCTTCTGTGGTCATCGTAACCGACCGCGTGGTGCGCTCCACGAGCTTCGTTCCGAGGTGCGCTTCAAGATCCTGCACGAGTTTGCTGACAGAGGACCGTGGCAGGTTCAGCGTGTCTGCAGCCTTGGCGAATGACCCGGCTTCCGCGACGCGGACAAATGTTCGAATGGCGAGTATCTGATCCACGGGAGGTCCGGCTGCTGTTGGTTAGACGATGACCATCTAACCGGATCACGATGCCCCGTCATGCAAGTTACTGCGTGATTTGGACGATTGCGCTGTCGACAAAGCGCTCAAGCCAATTTTCTCCTCATTTGCCAAGGCGAACACAGTCAACGCGGCTTGTGAATTTGGGGGTGGCCATTGTGGAAACTCTGGCGACCGCCCTTCCAGCCGGCGACAACCCGGCCGATTTCACGCACAGCCGCCTTCGGCCCCGCGGTGTCGATGAGAATGATCGTAGCCTCTTTGCCCACCGCAAGGCCATGGGGAACGCCGAGCTGGCAAGCAGCGGATCGTGCGACCATGTCGAATACGCCTGATATCTCTGCGTCCCGAGCGAGTTGAGCGACGTTGGCATAGAGGTTGGCCATGCGGATCAGTGAAGCGTCTCCGTAGGGCGTGAACGGGTTGAGGACGTTGTTGGTGGCGATTGAAGTGACAACACCGTGTGCCGCGAGGATATGGGCGGGGGCGACGCCGCGTGGCACCAGATGGTCGTGACCGCGGCCGTTGAGGAAGAGGTCGGTGGCAGGCAGGACGGCCAGCGCGATCCCTGCTTCGGAGAGGTTCTTTGCGATCTCGATTACGGATGCCTCCGGCAATGCCGAGAGGTTGGTGACATGACCGATCGAGACCCGGCCTTGCCAACCGTGGCGTTTGGTGGCCGCGATGACGGCGGGCAGGTCGGTCTTATTGGGGTCGAGGCTGAAGTCGAGATGGAAATCGACAGCGGCATCGTGTTTCACCGCGAGTTCGAAAATCCGCGCAATATGGGCTTCAGGATTGGGGTCGGTGTAGGGGCAGCCACCGATGAGATCGGCGCCGTCGGCGAGTGCTGCGTCGAGCATCGTCAAGGTTTCAGGCTCGTTGGTAAGGCCGTCCTGCGCGAAGGCGCAGATCTCGATATCGATCGCGAAGGAATAGTCCGCTTTGATGCGCTTGATCGCCTCAAAGGAGCGGAAGCCGGCGCGCGGGTCGATCTCGACGAAGGTGCGCATTCGCACCGTGCCATGCGCGATCGCCTTCTCGACGACGCGGGCCGCTCGCTCGTAGACGTCTTCCTCGGTGAAGCCGGGCTTGGCACGTGCTGTTTCGCGCACGGCCTCGGCGAGCGTACCCTCGCAGATCGAGCAGCGATCGAGAATGCAGGCCTTGTCCAGATGGACATGCGTATCGACGAAGCCGCCGAACGCAAAGCTGCCTTCGCCGTCAAAATCCGAAATGGCATCGCAGCGGAAGTTCGGCTCGATCACGGCGATGACGCCGTGATGCACTGCGATATCGACAAGGGCACCATCTTCCTCGATGCGGACATTGCGGATGACGACGTCGAAGAGATGATCGGACATGCTGCTCATAGGCCGATGGCCCCGCCATCGCTGCGTGGGTCGTGCGCGGCTTCCATTCGTCCATCTTCCTGGATGCGGATGATGCCTGCCTGGCCGCCAAGTGGGCTGAGAGCAGAGATGGTCGCGACTTCGTGGCCCATTGAGCCGAGTGCGGCGAGCGTCTCGACGCCGACATTCTCCTCGAGTTTTAGATTGTCACGGCTATCGGAAAAGGTGCGGCCGAGCAGGAAGCGGGGCCGTGATAGGGCGGCCAGCGGATCAAGCCCATGGTCAATCAAAAGGCTAAGCAACAGCGCCAACGTTTGCGGCTGGCCATCCGCGCCCTGCGTTCCGTAGACCAGATGCGGTCGCCCGTCCTTGAGGGCGAGACCAGGGTTGAGCGTGTAGAAGGGTCGTTTGCCAGGTTGGATACAGTTCGGATTTGCGGGATCGGTGCTGAAGGCGGAGCCTCGGTTTTGCCAGAGAATACCGGTGTCGCCGGCAACCACGCCGCTGCCCCAATCGAAATAGATGCTTTGCAGCAGGCAGGCGGCCCGGCCATCGGCATCGACAGCAGCCAGAAACGCGGTGTCGCCCTGCCGGTAGGGAACGGGCCAGTCGGCGGCGCGGTCGGGATCGATTGTTGCGGCCTTTGCGGCCAGACGATCGGGATCAAGAAGCATTCCCGTGGCATCGACGGCGAACTCTGGATCCGTGATCAAATGACGATCGAGGAAGGCCTGTTTCACGGCCTCGACAAGCGCATGGTAGTAGGCAGCGCTGTCGGGCGCCTTATCCTTCGGCGCCAGCTGCGCGAGCACGGCCATGATGCCCAGCGTCGTCACGCCCTGGGTCGGCGGGGGCGGTGCTAGCAGAACGGTGTCGCCATAAGCGAGCCGCACCGGCTCCACCATGCGGGTTCGCGTCGCCGCGAGATCGGCGGCCGTCAGCGGTGAGCCTGCGGCGGCAAGACCGCGCGCGATCCGGCCCGCCAGTTCGCCCTGGTAGAATTCCCTGGCGCCATTTGCAGCGATGGCCTTGAGAGTTTGCGCCAAAGCTGGCTGGCGCTGGATGCCATCTCGCTGGAAGAGGTCGCGAAAGCCCGGCCATGTCTCGGATTCGCCCGCGCGGAAATCGTGCCAGAACGTCTGCGACGGGCTTACGGCAAAGCCGTCTTCGGCGAGTGTGATGGCATGGTGGAGCAATGCAGCAAGTTGCTCGGAGCCGCCCCATACCGTCGCAGAATGATCAAGTACCTTCTCCCAGCTGTCGACCAGGCAGGCGGTGGTCAGCGTCGAGGCGGGACCGCGCGGCGGGATCGGGCCGTCGATCTCGGCATTCGCGGCAGCCTGGCCGATACCGAGGAAGGTGTGTGCATTGCCATCCCGGTCGCAGACCATCCAGACTGCGTCACCGCCAAGGCCGCAGAAATGCGGGTAGGTGATGGAGAGCGCGGCACCGGCGGCGACCAGCGCCTCGATGGCATTTCCGCCGCGCGCTAGCACCTTGGCGCCGGCCTGGCTCGCCGCCCAATGCGGCGTCGTCACCATGCCGTCGCGCGATTGCGCGACGGCTGTTTCGGTCTGCCGGCTCCGGTAGTTCATCAGCGGACCACGGCTCCATTCTCGGCAACCAATCGGCCTTCCTTGAAGACCCGGCGGGGCTTCGGAATGGCGACGACCGCTTCTGGAACATGCTCGGCCGCAAGCGTCACGAAATCGGCCTTCGCGCCAATTTCGATGCCATACCCCTCAAGGTTCAGTGCCTTGGCGCCGGCTGCGGTCACCACGTCGAAGGCGGCGGCAAGTTCTGCGTCGGTGTAGAAGCCGGAGCGATAGGCGATGATCTCGGCGCGGCGCAGCATGTCGCCATCTCCGAAGGGCCACCAGGAATCGCGGATGTTGTCGTTGCCGGAGAAGACCGTGACGCCGGCCGCGCGCAGCAGCGCCACCGGGGGGAAGTTGTGGTTACCAGGCGCATTGGTCATGATCGCGACGCCGCTCTTCGCAATGAGAGCGGCGATCTTCTTGATCGCATCCGGTCCGAGATCGCCGAGGCCATAGGCGTGGCTGACGGCGACGTGGCCTTGCATGCCGAGCGCGACCGTTCGGGCACAGATTTCCTCGATGGTCATCGCGCCCATCGTGCCGGCGTCGTGGAGGTGGATGTCGACGTCGACGCCGCGTTTTTCGGCAATGCCGAAGACCACGTCGAGATGCCCCTTGATGTCGCGGTCGAAGGAGAGCGGATCGAGCCCGCCGACGAGATCGGCGCCCATGCCGATCGCCTCGTCCATCAGTTCAGGTGTGCCGGGGCTTTTCAGGATTCCGCTCTGCGGAAACGCCACCAACTGGATGTCGATGATATCCTTGTAGGCCTTGCGTACGGCAAGAATCGTCTCCAGCGATTTCAGCCCGACCGAGCCGTCGACCATCACATGGCTGCGCATCTGCAGCGCACCGTTTGCGATGCAGAGATCGAGCTGCTTGCGGGCGCGCTCGTCCATCGGCGCGGCTGCCGCCATATTCTCGGCCTGGAAGGCCACGCGCTCGTGCACGTCGAAGCCGTTGGTGCAGGCTTTGTGCGGGATCCACTTGTCGCCATAGAAGCTGGTGTCGAGATGGATGTGCCCCTCGACGAAACTCGGGACCAGAAGCGCGCCGGCAATGTCGACGGTCGTGGCGGCGGCCGGGCTTGCGCCGGCCTTGTTGATTGCCGAGATACGGCCGTCCGAGACGAGGATGTCGTTGAGCGAGCCGTCGGCCAGCTTGGCGTTCGTGAACAGTGTTTCGGTCACTAGGGTCTCCCTTGATGTCTTTGTTCTATCGTTATTTGCGATGCTCCTCCCCAACCAGGGGAGAAGCGATGTCGTGCGGTCGGCGCGGCGCGTCGATCAGTTCTGCGGCAGGGTTCCCTGCACGCCTTCGATCAGCCAGGTCATGCCCTTGATATCGGCATCGGCGAGTTCCTGGCCCTTGGCGACCTTCACGTCACCCTTCTGATCCTTGATCTCGCCGGCAAAGGGCTTCAGCTTGCCGCTGATGATCCCGGCCTCGGCCGCCTTCATTTCGGCGGCGACCGATTCCGGCAGTTCCGAATTGCTCGTCGTCATTTTGACGTAGCCGCCCGGCCCGAGGCCCAGCCAGCGGCTTTCCGGCTTCCAGTCGCCTGCCATCACAGCCTTGGCGGCGTTGATGTGCGCGGCACTCCAGTCCAGTTCGAAGGAAACCAGCTGCTTCTTCTTTACATAGGCGGAGAAATCGCCGGTCGAGCCGATCGACCAGACGCCCTTTTCCTCGGCCGCCAGTCCCTGCACCGGCGTGTTGGGGCTGCCGGAGATCACGTCGGCGCCCTGTGCGATCAGTGCCGCGACGGCGTCCTTTTCCTTGCCGGGATCGACCCAGGCGTTGGCCCAGACAACCTTCAGCGTCACATCGGGGTTGACCGAGCGGGCGCCGAGCAGGAAGGCGTTGAGGCTGTAGATGACCTGTGGCACGGGGAAGGCGCCGACCCAGCCGAGCACGTTGGTCTTGGTCGTGCGGCCGGCGGCGATGCCGGTCAGATAGGTGCCCTCATAGTGGCGGGCTTCGAAGACGCCGAGATTGTTGCCTGCCTCGATACCGGCGCAGCATTCGAAATGCGACTTGGGCAGCATCGGTGCCAGCTTCTTCAGCGATGCGTATTGCGAGAAGGTGGTGCCAAAGATCAGCTTGTTGCCCTGGGCGGAAAGCTGGCGGAACAGGCGCTCGCAATCCTGCACCTGGGCGATGTTTTCGAGCACCGTCACCTTCACCTTGTCGCCGAATTCCTTTTCGAGCGCTTTCCATGCGTTGGCCTGGAAGTATTCCCAGCCCGTATCGGAGATGGCGCCCATATGGATGACACCGACCTTGAGAGGTTCTTCGGCGGCGAGAAGAGGTCTTGCGCCCGCGCCGATCGCAAGCGCGCCGGCCGCGCTGGTTCTCAGGAAGTCGCGTCTGGAAAATGTGGTCATTTCGGTTCCCTCTGTTGATGTTTGATCTGGATGATGGACGGCTGTTTCAGCCCTCGGCGGCAAATGGTTTGCCGAGGGAAGCGGGGACGTTGAGGCGCATCAGCGCGGCGTTGCGCGAGATCAGCACCAGCACGACGATGGTGACGAGATAGGGAAGGGCGGACATGAGTTCCGACGGCAGGCCGATGCCGGCGCTCTGGGCAAAGAGCTGCGCGATGGTGGCGCCGCCGAACAGATAAGCGCCGAGAAAGCAGCGTCCCGCCCGCCAAGTGGAAAAGACCACCAGCGCCACGGCGATCCAGCCGCGCCCGGCGATCAGTCCCTCTGTCCAAAGCGAGGTGTAGACGATCGAGACATAGGCGCCCGCGATGCCGGCGCTGGCGCCGCCGAACAGCGTGGCGAGATAGCGGATCGTGTTGACCGGATAGCCGAGCGCATGCGCGGATGTGGGCGATTCACCGACGGCGCGCAGGATAAGCCCGCTGCGGCTGCGGTTGAGGAAGTACCAGACGCCGGCGAAGAAGACCCAGGACAGCCACGTCAGCGGATGAAGCTGGCCGAGAACCACGCCGAGCAGCGGGATTTTCGCAGCAAGCCTGGATGCCGCCGAAGGCTCGATCACGATCGCCATTCCGATGTAGGGCTTGCCGATGAACGAGGCGAGGCTGGTGCCGAAGATCGTCAATGCCAGCCCGACCGCGATCTGGTTGGCGCGGAAGCCGACGGCAAGAACCGCGAACATCAGGGCGAGCAGTATGGCTGCCAGCATGGCCGCGAAGACGGCAAGCCACAGGCTGCTCGTTGCCATCATGACGATGAAGGCGATCACCGCGCCGATCACCATCATGCCTTCGACGCCCATGTTCAGCACGCCGGAGCGCTCCGCGACGAGCTCGCCGAGTGCTGCGTAGATCAGGGGCGTGCCGGCAACGAGGGTTGCCACGAGAATGGGAAGAATCTGGTCCATCAGGCGGCGGCTCCCTGCCGGTTAGAGGACTGGAAGCGAATTCGGTACTGGATGAAGACATCCGTCGTCAGCAGGAAGAAGAGCAGCGTGCTCTGCAACAGGCCGGTGATTGAAGACGGCATGCCAAGCGACATCTGCGCGACATCGCCCGAGAGGTAGAGCAGCGCCATCAGGAGCCCGGAGAGCAGGATGCCCACCGGGTGCAGCCGCCCGAGGAAGGCGACGATGATCGCCGCGTAACCGTAGCCCGGCGAGGCGGTCGGAAAGATCTGTGCAAGCGGGCCGGCGATCTCGCCGACGCCTGCGATGCCGGCCGCCGCACCGCTCGCCAGCATGCCGATCCAGACCGCGCGGCTGACGCCGAAGCCGGCATAGCGGGCGGCGCCTTCGGAGAGGCCAGTGACCTTGAGCTGGAAGCCGGCGAAGCTGCGGTTCATGAACAGCCAGCCCGCGACAACCGCGCCGAGCGCGAAGAGCACGCTCACATTGGCGCGGGTGTCCTCGATCAGGATCGGGAATAGGGCATCCGGCGCCAGCGGCTCAGACTGCGGGAAGTTGAACCCGGCCGGATCACGCCAGAGGCCGAAGATCAACCAGGACAGCCAGAGTGCGGCGACGTAATTGAGCATCAGGCTGACCAGGATTTCGCTGGCATTGAACTTGACCCGCAACAGCGCGGGGATGGCCGCCCAGAAGATGCCGCCAACGGCGCCGGCGATTACCATCAATGGTAGAACCCACCAGCCGCCGGTCGGCCCAAATTTCAACGCGACATAGCCGGCGAAGATGACGCCTACGGTCAGCTGCCCTTCGGCGCCGACGTTCCAGATGCCGGCACGAAAGCCGATCGCCAGCCCGACGCCGATCAGTACCAAGGGCGCGGCCTTGATCAGCAGTTCGCCGAAGCCGTAGAGATCGGCGAGTGGCGCGGTCAGGAAGGTGATCAGCGCTTCAAGCGGGTTCTGGCCGGCAAGCGCGAAGAGCACCATGGCAACGATCGACGTGAGCCCGATCGCGATGACCGGCGACATCAGGATCATGATGCGCGAGGGATTGGGACGCGGTTCAAAGCGCATGGGCAAGCTCCTTGCTGGCGCGTTCATCTGGCTCGTCGCCGGTATTCTGGCCGGACATGGCAATGCCGATCGCATCGCGGTTCGCCTCGGCGATCGCTATGGCCGCCGTCAGCCGGCCGCCGGCGATAACGGCGATCTGGTCGGAGATCTCGAAGAGCTCGTCGAGCTCCTCGGAAATGACGACGATCGCCGCACCCCGATCGCGCAGGTCGAGCAGCGCCTGGCGGATGACGAGCGCCGCGCCGACGTCAACGCCCCAGGTCGGTTGCGAGACGATCAATACACCCGGCTCCTGCAGGATTTCACGGCCGATGATGAACTTCTGAAGGTTGCCGCCCGACAGGCTGCCGGCTCGCGCCTGTGCGCCGGGTGTTCTGACGTCAAATGCCTGGATGCAGCGCTCGGCATAAGCCTTGACGTGATCGAAGCGGATGAGGCCGGCGCGAACGGCGCCATTGCGATTGGCAGTGAGCAGCACGTTCTCCAGGAGCGGCAGCGAGGGGGCCGAACCCTGCTTCAGCCGGTCCTCGGGAACGGAGCAGAGGCCAAGCCGCCGCCGGCCGGCCGGATCGCGATGGCCCGCCGGCGTGCCGTCGATCATGATCGTGTCGGTGTTCGATAGCGGCGTTTCGCCGGAAAGCGCTGCCAGTAACTCCTGCTGGCCATTGCCCGAGACGCCGGCGATGCCGAGGATCTCGCCACCGCGCACCGCAAAGCTGATGTCGCTGAGTGCCGTTCCGAACGGGTCCTGTGTGGTAAGCGTCAGCCCGGACACGCTGAGACGTGTCTTGCCGGCCGACGTGTCGCCGCGATGACGGAAGCTTGGGAGATCGGCGCCGATCATCATCCGGGCCATCGAGGCCGGGCTTTCCTGTCTTGGATCGCACATGCCGGTGACCCGGCCGCCGCGCAGGATCGTCGCGGTGTGGCAGAGATCCCGGATCTCGTTCAGCTTGTGGCTGATATAGAGAATGCTGCATCCCTCGGCCGCGATCTGGCGCAGCGTTACGAACAGCGTTTCGACCGCCTGTGGCGTCAGCACCGAGGTTGGCTCGTCGAGAATGAGCAGGCGCGGATTTTGCAAAAGCGCGCGGATGATCTCGACCCGCTGCCGCTCGCCGACCGACATCGTATAGATATGCCGCTCCGGCTCCACTGGCAGGCCATAACGCGCGGCGACTTCGGCGATCCTTCTCGATAGCGGTTCGATCGCCGGGCGGCCGGGCAGCGCCAGCGCGATGTTCTCCGCCACCGACAGCGTGTCGAACAGCGCGAAATGCTGGAACACCATGCCGATGCCGAGTTTCTGCGCATCGGCGGGCGAGGCGATCGACACCTCGCGTCCATCCCACAACAGCTCGCCGGAATCCGGCCGCACCATGCCGTAGATGATCTTCATAAGCGTCGACTTGCCGGCGCCGTTCTCGCCGACGACGGCGTGGATTTCGCCCGGACGGACGCAGAGATCGATCCCGTCATTGGCGACGACGGCCGGATAGGCCTTGCGGATTCCTCGCAGTTCGAGGCGGTGTTCGGTATGTGGCGATATCGTATGTGGCATGATGACAATCTTGGCTACATGATCTCTATAATCACGTATGCAACATTGATGCCAGTCAGTATCGATAAGCGAGTCAAAGGCTGCGCAGGCGCGCTATAAGTCTGGATTCATTGCGATAAAATGGCTACGGCGCGAGATTCCGCGCAGATGGGTGCAAAATCGTGAGCGACTTTTCGTCTACATAAAATGCAATTTCATGTATACGTGATTGAAAAAGCGGCAGTCAGTCGGCAGCGCGGGTGGAGAAGCGGGAGAGGATCGAGCCAAGGTCAGGCTCGGCGGCCGCCTCGTCCTCGAACAGCGCGCGGCTTTCCACGGACGAGAGATGATCGTCCATCAAACGCTCGGCAGAGGCGATATCCCCCTTCTTGAGCGCGGCGATGAGCCCGGAGTGCTCGCTGATGGCGCATTCGCTCGAATGCGGGCGGCTGTACATGGCAAGGATCAGCGAGCAGCGCGACACCAACTCGGAGAGATAGCGCTCCAAAAGCGCATTGCCCGCAAGGTCGGCAAGCTTCAGATGGAACTCGCCCGCAAGCCGCGTCGAAAGCCGGACGTCACCCTTGGCATGGGCGGCTTCCTCTTCCTGCACGTGCTCGCGCAAGCCCTTCTCGATAGCCGGGCTCCAGCGTTTGGCCACCGCCTTCATGACTTCGCGCTCCAGCGCACGGCGCACTGCGAACGCGTCGCGTGCTTCCTCAAGGCTCGGTTGGGCGACCGTGGCGGTGCGTTTGTGATAGGTGTCGACCAGCCCCTGCGCCTGCAATTTGGCCAGCACGGCGCGCACCAGGGTGCGGCTCATGGAAAAGTGCCTGCCGATCTCATCCTCCGGCAGCTTGGTGCCGGCTTTGATCGCTTGCTCGATGATGGCCTGTCTAAGGGTGCGATGGGCGATGTCGACGCGGTCGGAATTCGATGACATGGGACTTCAATGAATGTTTCGATGACGTATACGCTATATCGTCATCACGCGTACAACAAGTGCTGAAGCCTATCTCGCAAGCAAGCAGTTATGGCGCCTCCCAAGTGGATGAGTAGGCGCGTCACGATGCCCCGGCTGTTGATAACTATCGTGCCGCAACAAACCGCAATGCGCGACAGAGCATGACCGTGACGATCGTTGAATGGTCCTCGTCGGCGCCGACCTCGAATTTCACCGCCTTTTCGCCGATAACGGGACGGATGGCATCCGCGAACTCCCGCGCGTTGTCGATCATCCGTCGCGCTTCGCGCACTTGATGATAGCGATCCGTCAGGCTTTCCAGGTCCTGCCACGGCGCGAGTTCCTGCTCCCAACGGCCGGCGGAGATATGAAGCCGCGGCGGGCTAGGGGCACGTTCCATCGCGGCGACCGCCTGCATCAGCCCGGCACAGTCCCACCAGATGGAGGGGCTGAAGCTGATATAGCCTGAGAACAACTCAGGGCGGCGGCTCATCAGGTCGAGGACGAAGTAGCCGGCAAGCGAGTGCCCCATCAGCATTCGGCGGCCCGGATCGGCAGGATAGATCGTCTCGATATGCGGCTGTAGCTGCGTGCGCAGAAACGCGACGAATGCGTCCTGTCCGCCGCAGGCGCCGCTGGAGGCATCGGGTAGAGCCGCCTCATCCGGCGCATGGCGCGTGAGGTCGAACTGCCGGCGGTCTATGTTGTAGCTTTCGGTATCAGGGTAGCCGATCCCAACAACGATGGACGGCGATATCCCGGTCGCCTGTGGGCGCCGCGAGACGCGCTTCATCGTTTCTGAGACGGTCACGAAATCGGAATTGCCATCGAGCAGATAGATAACGGGGAAACCCGATGCCGGCGGCTCGACGTCTGGAACCGACACGAAGATTTCGTAATCGAGACCGCTCACGACCGATCGCTGGCGGAACATTTCGCAACCCGCCAGGACATACGGTGTCCGGATCAATGTCGCGGGACATTCAGCCGATTCCTGGTGATGCTGTTTCATGCTGCGATCGCGCCCCGTCATTTCGTCCAATACGCTCCCGTGAGCGGCACGGCCATGAAGCCGCTAAGCTCCTTTCGCACGACCTCCACATCGATATCGGCAAACAGATCCGGATGCACCCAGCGGGCGATCAGCTCAAGTGCCAGAAGATCGAGCGGCGAATTAAAAAGCTGTTGGGAAATGCCGTGAATATTGCCCTTTTCGATCGCCGGAAGCGATGAGAAACCGGGTCGAGCGAGAAGCCGATCCAGCGACGCCTGCGTTTGCGCAGAGCCGTAGTTCGGACCGACCAAGAGACCGCCGCGCTTTTCCATGTATTGGCCGCCGCTGGCGATATAGACATCCGGTTTGGCGGCAAGTGCATATTCCAAGCTGATCTGCCCGGATGGTCTTCCCTTCAGAACCGCGCCGATATTGGCGCCGCCGGCAAAATCGATGAACCGGCCCACATTGCCCGAACCCGGCGAATTGCAGCATGCTTCATCTGTGGACGCATGCGTCTCCATGAAGACGACCGGCTTTTGCAGGGCGCCCGCCTTGCTGATCCTGTCCGTCAGCATGCGTTTCTGTTGCTGCCGGAACGCGACAACCTTCTTCGCCCGTTCATCGCGGCCGATCGCCTTGCCGAGAATATCGAGGCTCTTGTCGCTGTTGACGAAGGGATCGACGGAGAAATCGACGAAGATCACGGGAATGCCGGCCTCGTCGAGCTGCGCCAGTTGCTGCTCCGCCGGACGCGAGTGAAGCGACAGGACCACCAGATCAGGCCTTGCGGCCATCACCTGCTCGACCGCCATGTCCTGCACGTTGCTCGTCGATTTCGGCAAAGTGCCTATTGCCGGGAATTTCGCCAGGTAGGTCGCGTAGAGTTCGCGGCCGAAGCGGTCGATGTCATGCGGCCATGCGGCAACCAGGCTGACGGGATCGTCGCTCAGGAAAGACAGCGCGATGATGAGCCGCCCGTCATCGACCAGAAGCCGGCTCGCCGGCTTCTGGAGGGTAACGCTACGGCCCTTGAGGTCGGTAAGCGTCACCTCAGCATGCGCCGAACCAGCGACGCCTACTACCACAGCCAGCATGGCAATGAGGCTAAACATGCCAAGCATGCAGCGTTTCGTCGAATGGCCCAATCTCGTCACCGCGCCCATCTCCATCACCATTTATAGGCAAGCGTCGCCATGACGGTCCGGCCTGTGCCGTAGAAGCATTGCGCGGCGGAGGCGCAAGCAGCGACATACTCCTTGTTGAAGAGATTCGTCACGTTGACCGCAGCCGTCAGGCCCTTGAAATCAGGATTGTTCTGGCCGAAGTCGTAATGTACGGCCGCGTCGAACAGCGTGTAGCCAGGCACCTTCATCGCGTCGGTATTCGTGGCGTCGCCGTAAGTGCCGCCGATATAGCGCGCGCCGCCGCCGAAACCGAGGCCGGCAAGCGGGCCATCGCTCAGCGTATAATCCGCCCAAAGGTTGGCCATATGCTCCGGCGCGCCAACAGGCGTGTTGCCTTCCACATTCGCGACGTTGCTCTTCGTGACCTTGATGTCGTTGTAGGAGTAAGACGCGATCAGATTGAGGTTATCCGTCACCGCGAACTTCGCTCCCAATTCGACGCCGCGCGAACGAACCTCGCCGGTCTGCGTCTGGCACACCGTTGCACTGCAGCCCATGCTCGTTCCGGTGCCCGGATGGGCGGTGTCCGTCGTGAGTACGTTCTGCTGGGTCAGGTCGTAGAGCGCAACGGTAAAGAGCGCGTCCATGTTCTGCGGCTGATACTTGATGCCGACCTCATACTGCTGGCCCGTCGTCGGCTTGAAGTTGACGCCACCGTAGCCGGTTCCCGTGGTCGGGTCGAAGGAGGTGGAATAGCTGGCGTAGGGGGCAATGCCGTTGTCGAATTCGTAGAGAAGACCGGCTTTCCAGGTGAAGGCGCTGTCGGTCGTGTTGGAATTGCTTGTCACATTCGAGGTGAGATTGGTCGTCGCATTGTCGATGCTCGCCCAATCCTGGCGGCCGGCGAGAACGAAGGACCAATTGTCCATCTTCATCTGATCCTGGATATAGACGCCGGTCTGCCGGCGCGTCTGAGCCTGATGCCCGGTGAACTTAACGTTCGGAGCGGCCTCGTATACGGGGTTGAGATAGTTTAGGTAGGTGGTCGCGCCGTTGCCATAAGTCGAGTTCGCGTCCACCTGCTGGTAGTCGAGGCCCAAAAGCACCGTGTGCTCCAGTGCACCCGTATTGAAATCCGCCTGCGCCTGGTTGTCGACGGCCAGCGCGTTGAACTGTTCGACATAGTGGGTCGACTGGCGTGAAAGGCATAAGTAGCTCACGCCACCGCAACTCGCGGCACTTGCCCATGGGGCGCCCGGCGCGACAGAGTAGGCCTTGAACTCGCTCTCATTATGCATGAAGCGCAGGTTCTGGCGCACCGTCCAGGTATCGTTCAGGTGCTCCTCGAACTCGTATCCCAGCGTCGCCTGCGTGCGCTCGAACTGGTTGTAGTTCGGGTTGCCGCTGAAGAAATCGTAGGGGATCTGGCCGTTCGGGTTCGTCTGCAGTGTGCCGAGCGCCGGCATCCAGTTCGTCAGCGCGGCGTTTGGATCGCGTGTATAGCTCGCCTTCAGGGTCAAGGTCGTGTCGCTGTCGGGCGCCCAGGTGACCGATGGTGCCAGCGCGACGCGTGAGCTGTCCGAATAGTCAATGCCGAGGTTGTATTGGGTGGCGATGCCGGTCAGCCGGTAGAGAAGCTGATCATTGCCGGCGACCGGCCCCGTGAAATCGAAAGCCGCTTCGGAGCGACCATTGTTGCCGAAACGCGTCAACACCTCATGGGAGGCTTCCGCTTCCGGCTCCTTGCTCACCAGATTGACGAGGCCGCCGGGATTGCCGGAACCGTAGAGCACCGATGCCGGCCCGCGGGTGATATCGATACGATCAAGGAAATATGGATCGACCGACGGCACATTGTAGTTGAGCCCCGTCGGCAGCCTCAGACCATCCCAATAATGGATGTAGTTTGCGGCGCCGCCGAAACCGCCGAATCCGCGGATGAAGACGCTGTCGAACCGGTCACCGGGTCGCGAGCCCGTCGTGACGCCCGGTTCGTAGCGCAATGCGGCTGCCACGCTGGTCGCGCCGCGCTTCTCGATGTCCTCTTGCGTCACCACGGAGACCGACTGAGGCGTCTCGATGAGCGGCGTGTCGGTCTTGGTACTGGAGCGCGAGCGTTTGGCGACCGGACCCTTATCCTTCGCGCCGTCTGCCGTGATGGTGATCTTCTGCAGATCGGTCGCCGTCTGTTCCTGCGCGCCGACGGTGGCCGCTCCGAGAATGGCGGGCGTGACGACCGCTGCGCTGAGGAGAATTCGAATAGAAACCATTATGTCCCTCAGTCACCCACGAGGCATATGCTGTCCAGTCCAAAGACCGGAAACAAACGCTCGTTTAAAATATGATGGAATTAATCATGTTTATTCTCTATACGGCGAAGGGGATGTCGGGCCACCGCGAACTTGTTTGAGAAAGCCTCAATATCGTTTGCGGAACACACGGTGGTGGCGCGGCATCATAAAACGGGACTGGTTCGATGAATTCCCTGGTCAAGGCGCAGGATTTTTTTGATCATTTGCAGAAGGAGAACCAATCCTTCCGCCTGCTCGCATCCAACCGGCAGGGCGAGGACACGCTTCTGCGCGGCCGCTTCCAGAAGACACAGATCCGCAGCGGGCTTACCGTCCATTATTCCGACGTGACCAATCTTTGCGACCTACGCACCGAAACCGAAGCGCCGCCGCATCTTGGCATCAAGCTGTTCTTCCAGGGCGGTGTCAGCGCCAGTATCGGTGACAAGGATATTCCGATGCCGGAGCAGCAATCCGGTTCGGGACGCTGGGTGCCCTCAGCCACGCTGTTCTATCAAAGGGAACGGGAGGTCTTTCGCAGGCGCGCGGCGATCGGCGATCGGGTGAGGAAGCTCACCATCAAGATCTTCCCGGAATGGCTGGAATCAGGGGATGTGCTTGGTGGGTCCGGCGCCGATGCGCTGAGGCAGTTCACCTCGACCACGCTCGCGGCTCAATCCTGGAAGCCGAGCGCTTCGCTGATCGCGCTTGCCGAACAGGTGATCAACCCTGCCGGCGTCGAAACCTATCTATCGCGCCTCTATATGGAAAGCCGCATCCTGCAGATCATCGCGGATGCTTTCTCTCAGATCACGAATACTGGCCATGCTCAGCCCGAGCCTCACAGCCTCAGCCCCGTCGAACGCCAGCGCCTGACGCGCGCGGAGGACTTAATCGCGATCAACGGCCCGCCGCTTTCCGTAGACACACTGGCGGCGGAGATCGGCGTGGGCGTCAACACGCTCCAACGTCTGTTCCACAACGCCTACGGGACGACCGTGTTTCACTATATCCGCAAAATCAAGCTGGATGAGGCCCGCGTGGCGTTGGAAACCGGCAAGATGACCATCGCGCAGGCAGCGTTCGTCGCCGGCTATTCAAGCGCCGCGAATTTCGCCACGGCCTTCCGCAAAGTCTTCGGCTTTTCGCCGAAGGACGCGCGCTCCAGGTAGGCTAAGCACCAATCACGCTCTTTATGATTGCATCCTGCGTCTCAAGATAGCGATAGCCCGCCCCCGGGTGCGGCGTCTGCAATCGGGGGCCAAGGCCGAACAGCTTTTCCCGCAGGGTGCCTTTACGATAATCCTTCTTGTACACGCCTCGCTTCTGCAATTCCGGCACGAGCAGATCGACCGCGTCCTCGAAGCTCTCGGGCGTGATGGCATAGGCGAGGTTGAAGCCGTCGACATCGGTATCCTCGACCCATTCCTGCAACAGGTCGGCGACCGTCTGCGGCGAACCGACGAAAACAGGGCCGAAGCCGCCGACTCCAACCCAGTCGGCCATCTCGCGTACCGACCAGACCTTATCAGGATCGATCGTCGTGAAGGTCTCGACGGCGGATTGCACCGCGTTGGTGTAGCGGTGGCGGAGCGGCTCGTCGGGCGAGAACTGGCCGAAATCGATGCCCGTCCAGCCGGAGATCAGCGCCTGCGCGCCCTCGAAGGAAGCGTAGCGGCGATAGTCGTCGAACTTCTTCTTCGCTTCCGCATCGGTCTCGCCGAGGATCACGGTCTGCAGATTGAAGGCGAGGATCTCGCGTGGATTGCGACCGGCGCGCTCGGCTGCCTCCCGGACATTGGCGACATAACGCTTCAGCACCGGCTTAGAGGGCGCTGCGACGAAGATACATTCGGCATGCTCGCCCGCAAAATCCTTGCCACGGCTGGACGCGCCAGCCTGATAGAGCACCGGTGTGCGCTGTGGGGAGGGTTCGCTGAGGTGAATGCCCGGCACCGTGAAGTGCTTGCCTGCGTGGCCGATCGGGTGGACTTTCTCCGGATGCGTGAAGATGCCGGCGGCGCGATCACGAACGACGGCGTCATCTTCCCAGCTACCCTCCCAAAGCTTGTAGCAGACCTCCAGATACTCCTCCGCCAGATCGTAGCGGTCGTCGTGCTTGGTCTGGGCGGATTGCCCGATATTGAGCGCACCGCTGTTGAGATAGGAGGTGACGATGTTCCAACCGACGCGGCCCTTTGTCAGGTGGTCGAGTGTCGAGATGCGCCGGGCGAAGGTGTAGGGATGCTCGAAGGAGAGCGACGCCGTCAGCCCGAAGCCGAGGTTTTCCGTGACATAGGCCATGGTCGGGATCAACTGCAGCGGGTCGTTGACCGGCACTTGCGCGGAATGGCGAAGTGCCGCATCGACATTGCCGTGGAGCACATCGTAGACACCGAGCACGTCCGCGATGAACAGGCCGTCGAACTTGCCGCGCTCCAGCGTTTTTGCCAGATGCACCCAGTAGTCCATGTCCTTGTAGGTCCAGGACTTGTCGCGCGGATGTCGCCAGAGGCCCGGCGACTGGTGTCCGACGCAGTTCATGTCGAAGGCGTTCAATCTGATTTCACGGCTCATGTCATTCTTCCTGCGTATTGTCTGGACACACGCCGATCAGGCGCCGCCGGTCTTTCGGTTGATGAAGCTGAAGGCGAGCACGGCGAAGATGAGCGTGCCGGTGCCGACCTGCTGCCAGTAGAAATTCAGGCCGGTGAGCAGCAGCCCGTTGGCCACGATGCTCAGAAGCAGCACGCCGAGCACCGTGCCGGCAATATTGGGTCGGCCGAGCGGCGAGAGCGTCGTGCCGATGAAGGTCGCGCCGATCGCGTTCAAGAGAAACGCGTTGCCGGAGGAGGGGATGTAGACGGTGACCGTCGCCGTCAAGATCAGGCCGGCGATGGCGGCGACAATTGCGGTCAGAATGAAGGTCACGGCGACGTGCCGGCCAAGGCCGATGCCGGAATAGCGCACCACGCTCGGCTGGATGCCGATCGCGAGCACCACGCGGCCAACGCGTGTGCGGGCGAAGATGAATGCGGCGGCGGCAATGACCACGATCGCGATCAGTAGCGGCAGCGGAAAGCCTGATATCGTGCCGTGGCCGATGAAGCGGAAGGCGTCGGGTACGCCCGATGGCGGCAGATAGACCGGGTTGCCGCCATTGGTCAGCAGTTGCTGGACGCTGCGGCCGATGAACAGCGTGCCGAGCGTCGCCAGAAACGGCGAGACGCCGATCCCCGAGATCAGCACCGCGTTGAAGGCGCCGACGGCCGCGCCGGCGGCGAGGCCGCCAACTAGGCCGATCGCAACCGGCTGCCCGGCAAGGACCAGCGAGACGAAGGCGAAGCTTGCGAAATCGACCGCCGTGCCGACCGAGAGATCGATGCCGCCGGCTGATACCGCGAAGGTCATGGCCACGGAGACGATCGCAAGCAGCGTGAAGTTGTTGACGAGAAGGCTCTGCAGATTGCCTGCAGTCAGGAACGTCGGCGTCGCCAGGGAGAAGGCGGCAAAGACGGCGACGAGCGCCAGGATCAGGCCGTAGCGCGCGAGACCCGAGAGCACACGATGATGCCCGGGCGCGGCGGGAGAGTGGGAAGCTGAAAGCGACATGGTCAGATCTCCCGCTTGCGCAGCAATGTCGTCGCCGAGACGACGATCAGGATGAGGGCTCCCTGGACGCCGCTGACCAGCGTGCTCGAGAGGTTGAGGAGCTGGAAGCCGTTGATGAGGAAGCCGACCAGGAGCGCAGAGAGCAAGGTGCCGGTGATTGTCGGTACGAGCCTGCGGGAGAACACTGCGCCAAGCAGGGCGGTGACGACCACCGGTAGCAGCATCTCGCTGGAGCCCGTCGTGCTGCCGCTCAGGTAGGACACCGACAGAATGCCGGCGATGCCGCCGCACAGGCCACTCGCCAGGAAGGCGCCGGCGAGCAGACGCTTCAGCGGCAGGCCGGCGGCGCGCGCGGCATCGGGGAATTCGCCGATCGCGTAGAGCCGCAGGCCAAACGGCGTGTATTGCACGATCGCGGTCACCACGGCGGTGAAGCCGAGCAGCACACAGGCGAGCACGGGAATGCCGAGGGCATCGGAGGCCGATAGTGCGGTCAGGAAATCGGTGGACGCTGGAACGACCGTGTTCTGAGTGAGCACCAGTTCGAGGCCCGCCACGACATTCATGACGGCAAGCGTCGCAAGCAGCGGCACGATGCCGGCGGAGACAACGGCGACTGCATTGACCGCGCCGATCGCCAGTCCCGTCAGCAGGCTTGCGGCAACTGCGGCAGGGTCGTTATAGCCAAGCTGCGTGACGGTCGCGTAGACGGCGGCGCTGAGGCCCATATTGGCGGCGAGCGAGAGGTCGATTCCTCCGGTGACGACATTGGCGCCGCCGGCGACCAGAACGATGGTCAGGCCGATCGCCAGCACGCCCGAGATAGCGGACTGGCCGAGCACGTTGCCGATGTTGCCTATGCTCAGGAAGTAGGGTGCGGTCAGCGAGAACACCATGAGGATGACCGCGAAGGCGATCAGCGAACCGAAGCGGAGCGCCGCCGCCGCCAGATTGCGGGCGGAGCGTTCCTTGCTTTGTTCAGCGGTAAAGTCGGCCAGATCGCCGATATGGATATCAGCCGACATGGCGCAATCTTTCCGAGGCGCCGGTCGATTCCGCCAGCACTTCATCCGTTGTGGTTTCCGAAGAGATGAATTCGCGCGTCACGCGGCCGCGAAACAGGACCAGGATCCGGTCGGTGATCCCGATCAGTTCCGGCAGGTCAGAGGATAGAACGATGATGCCGGCGCCGCGTTCGGCAAGCTCGCCGATCAGCGTGTAGATCTCGACCTTGGAGCCGATGTCGACACCGACGGTCGGCTCGTCGAGAAGATAGATTTCCGAGTGGCGGCTCAGCCACTTGGCGATCGCTACCTTCTGCTGGTTCCCGCCCGACAGCGTGCGCACTAGCGCATCTCGGCCGGCGGTCTTGATCTGCAGGCGCTTGATGAGATCGTCGCTGTCGCGCCTCTCGCGCTTGCCGTTCAGCACGCCCAGGCTGGTGTAGCGATCAAGGCTCGCGAGCGTGATGTTTTCCGCGACGCTGAGATCGAGCGCGACGCCGTGGCCGCGCCGATCTTCCGGCACCAGTGCGATCTGCCTGACGACGGCGGCCTCCGGCGTACGCGCCCGATCCGCCGCGCCCGCGACGTCGATGTGACCGGACTGCGCGCGCTCCAGCCCGAACAGGGTCCGTACGAGATCCTTGGCGCCCGAGCCGAGCAGGCCGGTGATCCCGAGCACTTCGCTTCGTCGCACGGTGAAGCTGACGTCGGAGAAGCGGTTCGCAGCGGTCAGACCCTCGACCTTGAGGAGCTCTTCGCCGAATTCGACCCGTCGCTTGGGAAACATGTCGGCGATATCGCGCTCGACCATCAGGCGGGCGATGGCGTTCGCCGATGTCTCGGCAATCGGCGTCGAGGCGACGTCGATGCCGTTGCGGAGCACGGTGACGTGGTCGCAGAGCTCTTCGATCTCGTTGAGATAATGCGAGATGTAGATGATGGTGACGCCCTCGTCGCGCAGGCGGCGGATCAGGCGGAAAAGGATATCGGCCTCGCGCCGGACAAGCGCCGCGGTCGGCTCGTCGAAGACGAGCACCTTGGGATGATCAAGCAGTGCGCGGGTGATCTGGACGATCTGCCTTTCGGCGGTCGAGAGCTCGCCGATCAGGGCGTGCGCGGGAAGCTTGATGCCGAAATAATCGGCCAGCGTCTCGTTCGCCTGCCGCTGCATCTGGCGGCGATCGAGGAACGGTGTTCCCGGAAGACGCGGCTCGCGACCAAGAAACAGCGCCTCGCCGACGGTGAAGGTCGGAACGAGCAGGCGGTCCTGGTGGATGAAATGGATGCCATGGGTTTCGGCCAAATGCGGCGTCAGGTGGTCGATGCGCTGGCCCTCGATCTCGATCGTTCCTTCGTCCTGATGATGCAGGCCAGCGAGGATCTTGATCAGCGTCGATTTCCCCGCGCCGTTCTGCCCAACGAGGCCGTGGATCGTGCCGCGGTTGATCGCCAGCGATGCGCCGGCTAGCGCCTGCGCGCCGCCGAAGCGCTTCACGATGCGGTCGAAGCGGATGATGTCGTCAGGCCGCTTGGCGGGCTGCGGAGGGAGTATTGCCGTCATGTCGGGAACCCTAGTGGAGACGAGGGTGACGCGGCGGCTGCCGCGTCACCCGTCCGCAATCAGCCGATGCCGAGCTTCTTGGTGACGTCGTTGACGTTCGCCTTGTTGGCGAGCAGCGCCGGCACGTAGGTTTCGCGCGGCAGTGTCTGGCCGGCGAGCAGTCTGGCGACATTGCGGATCGCCGTGCGGCCGATCTCGGCGGGCTGCTGCGCGGCGTTGGCGCCGGCCGGCGAATTCGGGTCGGCAACGAGCTGCAGGACCTCGGGGCTTCCATCCACGCCATAGGTGCGGATCTCGGTCCGGCCGGCGGCGGAAAGCGCCTGTGTGGCGCCGAGCTGGGGAATATCCCAGGCCGACCAGATGGCCTTGATCGAACCCTTTTCCGGGTACTTATTGAGGATCGCGGTGATCTGCGTGAAGGCGTCCTGAACCGTGTTCGGGATCACGTCGCGCAGTTCCGGCTGGATGATCTTCACCTTCGGGAAGTACTTCACCACATTGACCAGCTGGTCGTAGCGGATCGCGCAGGGCGTGACGCCGTAGAAGCCGTTGAAGACGACGATGTTGCCATCGGCACCGATATCGGAGACCAGCTGTAGCGCGAGATCCTTGCCGATACCCCAGTTGTCCGATGTCGTGTTGTTTATCGAGTTGGTCGAGCCGACATCGACGGTAAGAACCGGAATGCCGGCGTCGCGGGCCTTTTTCAGCCAAGGATCGATGACGCTGAGCGTGCCGAGGATCTGGACGATCGCATCGGGCTTCTGCGCCACCAGCGTCTGCAGTTGCGCGACCAGCTTTCCGTCGTTGCGGCCGGCATCCACCGCGATCGGCTCGCCGCCGAGACGTTTCACTTCCTCGATCTGGGCGTTATAGGCCTGCAGGTCGAAATAGTGGTCGGTGCCGGTGGCGCTGATGGCGATGCGCTTGCCTTTCAGGGAAAGCCCTTCGTCGTCGGCCGCAGCAGCGGTGCCGGCACCGGCAAGAAGGCTGGTGCCGGCGAAGGTCGCGCCAGCCACGGCGGCGAATTTCAGGATTTCGCGGCGGCCGAGGCCGGAAGAGGTTGGTTCAGTCATCTCGATGTCCCTCAGTGATCAATATCCATAGAATATGTAGATTAAATGGAATTAAGAGAAACGCTTTTCCAAAAGGCGACTGCTGAAGGAAATGAACCGGAGGTCAGAAGCTGCCCCGATAGGCGTTTTCGGCGGCATTCCGGTCTCGATAAATGAGCCTGTCTTCGTTCAGGGATTGGCCCGGCCGAGGCCGTAGGTGAGCGCTAGCGCGCCCGCCAGCACGGCGCCCTTGACGAAATCCTGAGTGTAATAGGGCGCATTCAGCATCGTCAGGCCGTTGAGCAGCACTCCGACGAAGACGGCGCCGACGATGGTGCCGAGGACGTTCGGGCGGCGAAGGCCCATAACGGTGAAGCCGATCAGCGAAGCCGCAACGGCGTCCATGAGCAGCGAGCCGCCCGAGGACACGTCGCCACGCCCGACGCGGGCGGCAACGATGATGCCGCCGAGCGAAGCCAGCGTTCCCGAGATCACGTAGGCCAGCGTCTTCAGGCGCGTGGTGGAGGCGCCGGCGAGCCGGGTCGCAACTTCGTTTCCACCGGTAGCGAACAGCAGGCGGCCGATGCGCGTGCGCTCTGTCAGGACGTAGAGAACTACGGCGACCAGGATCATCAGGCCGACGGCCACTGGAACGGTGCCGGCAATGCTGTAGCGGCCAATCAGCAGGAAGCGTGGATCGTAGACGCCGAGCGCAGTCGAGCCATCAGGCAGGATGAGGCCGGCCGAGATCGAGCGACCCGCTGTCGGGATCAGCTGCAGACCCGAGAGCAGGAACATCATCGCCAGCGTCGCCAGCAGATCGGGCACTTTCAGTCGCACGATGACGAAGGCGTTGGTGAGGCCGATGAGCGCTCCGAAGGCGAGAACTAGCGGAACGGTCGCGAAAGCATCGAGGCCAAGCACGATCATCGCGTAGCTGGCGGCCATGACGCTGGAGGCGGCGACCGCGCCGATCGAGAGATCGAAGCCGCCGACGGCAAGCGTGACCGTGACGCCGGCGCCGAGAATGGCAACCACCGACACGGCCTGCAGAATGCTCATCAGGTTGTTGATATTGATGAAGGCCGGCTGGGCAGCCGTGAAGCCGATCACGAGCGCGATGAGGAGGAGGAAAACTGCGCCGGAGCGAATGACCGCAGCCGCGCGGCTCAGAAACGCACCTGTGCCCTGCTGTGACGGCGTCTCGCCAATGGTTTCATCCTGGATGGAGCTCATGCTGGAATTCCTTCGGCAGCGGTTTGGTCTTCGTGTTCTTGCGCAGGGCGGACGCTGTGGTGATCGATGACGAGGATGCGGTCGGCGACCTCGAAGGCCTCTTCCGGATCGGAAGTCGCGATCAGGGTGGCGCGGTCGCTCCGTCCCCTGATGGCTTCGATGATGTCCTGTCGGGCGCCGACATCGACGCCCTGGAACGGCTCGTCGAGCAACAGCAGCCGGCTCGGCTCTGCTTCCCAGCGGGCGAGAACCGTCTTCTGCTGGTTGCCGCCGGAAAGGGTCCATATCGATGCGTTGGGACCGGAGGCCTTGATGCGCAGCCTCTTGATTGCCTGCTCCGCCTCGCGTGTTTCGCGGTTGCCGCACAGGAAACCCCGCGGATACCATTTGCGCAGGTGCGGCAGGCTGATCGTCGCCGCCACGCTGTTTCCTGGCCAAGACGGCGGCATGAGGGAAGAATGGTGCCGATCCTCGGCTGCCATGACGATACCGGCCGCAATCGCAGCTGCGGGGCCGTTCGGTCGGTAGATTTCGCCATCGAGCGTCATGGTCCCTGAAGCCAGCGTTCCGGTGCCGAAGATGGCGGACAGCAGCCGGCTCTTGCCGGCGCCGAGCACGCCGGTGATGGCGACGACTTCGCCCTCGCGGATGGATAGGTCGAATGGTGTGCTGGTCGCGAGAAGCTTGGCATCGGTCATCTTGAAGATGACGTGGCCCGTTTTAGCGCGCGCACCCGGTTGGGCTTTCCCCAGGTTTCGTCCGATCATCGTCTCGATCGCGGCGCTGAAGTCGATGGGCCGTTCGAAGGCGCCGACCACACGACCGCCGCGCATGACCAGTGCCCGATCGGCGATGGCCTGCAGGTCGGCGGTCCGGTGCGAGATATAGAGAACGGCAAGACCCTGCGCGCGCAGGCGCAGCAAGATGTCGAACAGCCGCTGGCTTTCCTCGATCGACAGGCTGGCCGTCGGTTCATCGAGAATCAGCAAGTCCGCCTTGTTTGCAAGGGCACGCGCAATCGCCACCAGTTGCCTGTCGGCGGCGCCGAGGTGCGCGAAATCGCGATCTAGCGGAAGTTCAAAGCCGGCGGCGTCGAGCATGGCCTTTGCCTGCGCGCGGACAGCGCGTTTCGAGACGACGAACGGTTGGCTGCGGTCGGCGAAACGGTTGAGGAGCAAAACATCGGCGACCGTCAGACCCGGTGCGCCGACCAGATCGGTCGATTGGTGCACGGTCACAATGCCGCGCGCCGCTGCTTCTGCCGGCGTTCGCGGCGCGAAGGGTCGACCATCAAGCGTCACATCTCCACCGTCGGCGGAAAGCACGCCGGAGAGGATTTTCACGAGCGTCGATTTGCCCGCGCCGTTCGCGCCCATGAGAGCGACGATCTCGCCCCGGGCGATTGACAGCGAAGTGCCCGACAACGCGAGCGTAGAGTCAAAGCTACGGGTTAGATTTTCAACGGAAATCAGAGACATGGACGAATTACCGGTGAGGAGGATCGAGAGGCGGCCGTTGGGAGGATCGCCTTGGTTTAGACGTCTTCTAAGCGAGCTATTTCGTTTTGAACTGCCCTCAAAAAGACCGGTTTTATTGACGACAAGTTGCACCTGAACCTGGTGCCACAACAGGCAAAGCGTTTCCCGCCCCGCACACAAACCGCACAAAGTTTTCCCGTCGAACGGAAATATCGGACCATTTTATCTACTAAAAATGTAGAAAATATACGCTAATGAAAATGCGGGTGAAAAGCCGCGGACAATTTTGACCTCTCTAGGAGCGCATCATGAAGACCTTCACCCGCCTGGCGCTTTCTGCCGCCACGATTTCATTGGCCGGCCTTAGTGCTGTCCATGCCGAAGGGCTGGCCGGCGCGCCGGCACCATTCGACAAGGGCGGCGTCAAGCTCGCCTTGATCAGCTACATATCTGCCGGCGATTTCTTCCAGGCCTATCAGGCCGGCGCCGAAGCGCAGGCGAAGGCGCTAGGCATCGACCTGCGCGTCTTCCCCGGCCGACAAAACGCCGCCGAACAGCGCGAGCAGATACTGCAGGCTGTCAATCTCGGCGTTCAGGGGATCGTCGTCGATCACGGCCTGCCGGAATCGCTTGGCGACGTCGTACAGCAGGCGCTCGACAAGGGCGTGAAGGTCGTTGCCTTCGACGTCAATTTGAACAATCCCAAGATACCGCAGGTCGAGCAGAGCGATCATGAGCTTGCCAAGCAGGCGCTCGAACAGGCGGTGAAGGAAAATGGCACGAGCTTCAACGCCGGCTATGTCTATGTCGCCGGCTTTGCGCCGCTCGACCGCCGCAACGAGGTCTGGGAGAAATTCAAGGCCGATAACAAGGGTGTTGTCGAGAAGGCACGCTTCGGCAATGTGAGCGACACGACCGCGACATCGACGGCGGACCAGGCGAAGGCGGCGCTGACGGCAAATCCCGACATCAGCGTCGTCTTCGCTCCCTATGACGAGTTCGCGCGCGGCGTGAAACTGGCGGCCAACGATCTCGGCATCGCATCCAAGCTGAAGATCTATTCCGCCGATGTCTCCACCGCCGATATTCAGGAGATCACCGAGGAGGGAAGCCCTTGGGTGGCGACTGTCGCAACCAATCCTGCCGTCGTTGGTGCCGTATCCATTCGCGCCGCAGCCCTGCAGATCGCCGGTGAAGACGTTCCCCACAATATCACGGTCAAGCCGACCCTGTTGACGCAGGCGGCGCTGAGATCGGCCAACGTCAAGACGATCGAGGATCTGGCGAAGAAGCTGCCCGAGTTCAACACCAGCGACGTGGTGACCGCTCCCTGGATTCCGGCAAAGCTTTTCTGACAGAAGGCACACCAGTCCGGCAGATCACCTGCCGGACTGCTCTATTCTCAATGGGAGTTTTCGATGAGCCAATCCAATGTCATTCATGTCGCCGCGCGAGGCGCGACAAGGGCCGAGCTTTTCGCGCGGGCGCAGGAGATCTCGGCTGACCTCGCAAGTCGAGGCGCCGAACTCGACCGTGATGGCCGCCCGCCGCTCAGTGAGATCGTCAAGCTCAAGAATGCCGGGCTGCTCAACGCGCTGCACGCCCCGGCAATCGGCGGAGGCGGCCTCGACTGGGTCGACGGCTTGAAGCTCGTTCGCATCCTTGCCCGTGGTGAAAGCTCGATCGGGCAGCTGCTCGGCTATCACTTCGTCAACAGCCAGTACATCTACTGGGCGATCGAGGACGCGGCTCGCGCCAATGCGCTTGGCACCGAAACGGTTGCCAAGGGCCTTTACTGGGGTGCCGCCGTCAATCCTCGCGATCCTGGTCTCGTGTTGACAAGGCGCGGCAACGGTTATGTGCTGAACGGCCGCAAGTCCTTCTCCACGGCGGCGCGGATCTCCGACTACATCAACGCCAATGCCACGCTGGACGGTAAGATCGCGAGTTTCGTGGTTCCGACCAATCGGCCGGGCTATATCGCCAACGACGACTGGGACAACATCGGCCAGCGGCTTTCCGATAGCGGTAGCGTCGAGTTCCGGGACTTCCCCGTTTACGAGGAGGATTTGATTGGCGCACCGGCCGAGGAGGGAGCAGTACCCCCGGTGCTTGCGAGCTTCAACACACCGCTGATCCAGCTTGTATTCGTGAACTTCTACCTCGGCACCGCCGAAGGCGCTCTCAAGCAGGCGGTCGACTATGTCAGGACGACCACGCGCCCCTGGGTCACGTCGGGCGTCGCCCGCGCGCAAGACGATCCCTATATCCTCGAGCGCGTCGGAGAGTTCACCGCTTCGGTGAAGGCCGCCGCTGCCTTGGCGGATCAGGCTGCCGGCGCGGTCCAGGCCGCGCTGTCTCGTGGTGCTGATGTCACGGCGCGCGAGCGCGGGGAAGCCGCCGCCGAAGCCTATGCGGCCAAGGTGCACGCCACGAATGTGTCGCTCGACATCACTTCCCGCGTATTCGAGCTGACCGGCGCGCGCTCGACGGCCGAATCCTATCGTTTCGACCGCTACTGGAGAAATGTCCGAACGCACACGCTGCATGATCCCGTCTTCTACAAGGCCAAGGAAGTCGGTGAGTTCGTTCTGAACGACAAGATCCCCGAAGTCAGCCTCTATAGTTAAGCAGTGGTCCTCCCGACCCGCTAATAGCCCCGCCGCATGCGCCGGGGCTATTTTCGTCAGTCAGAGGGCTCCGCTTCGTGGCGGTATTGCGCCGTTGAGGTGATAGTTGCCGACAACATGGTATTTCCAGCGTACCGGATCGTGCAGCGTGTGCGTCCGTGCGTTGCGCCAGTGGCGGTCGAGGTTGAGGCCTGTGCTCGTGGAGGCCGTGCCGGCAAGTTCGAAGAGGGCGTTGGAGGCGTCGAGCGCGATCTCCGATGTCAGCACTTTCGCTGCCGCTACGGCGAGCGTCGCCGCAACGACGTTTTCTTCGGTCGGGTCGATCTGGGCGATGTCCACCTTGTTTCCGGCGCGCTCGACGAGCGCGGACGCCGCTTCCAGCTGGATGGCGAGCTCGCCGGCCTTGGCGATGGTCAGCGGATCGTCGGATGCCCTGTCGACACCACTGTCTGTCCACGGCCGCGATCGTGTCTTCACGAACTCGACCATTTCTGAGAAGGCTGCGCGCGCAATGCCGAGATCAATCCCGGCATGGATGATCTGCCCCACCGAACCGATCGTCGTCGGCCGCTCGAAACCTCTATGATGGTGCACGACCGCATCGGCCGGGACGTAGACATTATTAAGCACGGTCGTGCCGCTGCCGGTCGTGCGTTGCCCGAAACCATCCCAGTCATCAAGGATCTCTACGCCATCGCTTCCTTTCCGGACGAAAGACATGGTCAGTCGATCGTTCTCGTCTAATGCGAAAACAGTGATCCAGTCGGCAAATATGACGCCGGTTGAATAAAACTTGCGGCCATTGATGCGATACCCAAGCCCATCACGGGCAATACGGGTGTTGTAGTGTCCGACAGTTTTGGTGCCGCGTTCGGACAGCGCGTTGCCGAACCGATCGCCGGCAAGCGCACGTGCGAAGAAAAAGCGCTTCTGTTCTTCCGTGCCATCCGTTCGAAGCGCTTCAAGAATGTAGAAATGGTTCTGGGGGATTTGCCCGACCGATGCGTCTGCTTCTGCGAGCATAGCAATCACCTCGGCAAGCACGCTGTTGGAGACGTCGATCCCACCATATTCGTGGGGAACGGTGATCGCCAGAAGACCTGCGCGCGATAAGGCATCCAGCTCATGATGAGGAAGCGAGCGTTCTTGATCGCGCAGGGAAGCCCCGATTTTGAAGCGTGCTGCCAACGTCCGCGCGGCCGAGATAGCCTCTTCTTCGCTGGCCAGATGCGTCGTCGCGCCTTCAATTACGTTTGCCTGATGTGGTATCTTGTCCATCTCTCTCTCCAAAGCTGATGAGATAGGGGTGCAAGATGTCTCGATCAAAAAGAAGAATATTAAATCTATAAACTAACGAGGCAATGAAATGTCTTTGCGCCGCCGCATGGCATTTCAACCCGCAAGGGTAAGCCGAGACGATGCCTGGTCGCGCACGTCAGGGAACTCACCAAATTCCCACGTCTTGCGCGTTCCGGCGTCGCGAACTATCTCGGCAATTGCCCCGAATTGCGACGCCAGTGGATTGGTCTTGCGCCAGACCATGCCGATGGTGCGAAAGGGGCGGGGCTCCAGCAAGCGAAACACGCTCACATCCGCCGAGCGCGTCTCGGTGCGCACCGCCATCTGCGGCAAGAGCGTCACGCCGATGCCGGCGCCGACCATCTGTACGAGCGTCGTGAGTGAGCTTCCTTCCATGAGTTCGCGCGGCGGCGCGGTGGCGATGTTGCAAAAGGAGAGCGCCTGCTCGCGGAAACAATGTCCCTCCTCCAGCAAGAGGAGACGCATCTCGTGCAGCATCTCCGAACTCGGCACGGGCTTGCCCGCATCCTCGAGGGGGCGGACGAGAACGAACTCCTCGTTGAAGAGCGGAACCTCCTCAAGCGCCGGCTCTGATACGGGAAGGGCGACGATTGCTGTATCCAATCTCGCCTCGTGCAGATCCTCGATCAATCGCTGGGTCACCGCCTCACGTGGACGCGGATCAAGCCCCGGGTAACGCTGCGTGAGCGTCTTGATCACATCGGGCAACAGGTAGGGAGCGATCGTTGGAATAACGCCGATGCGAAGCCGGCCCGAAAGCGTCGTTTGCGTGGCGCGCGCCAGATCGGCGAGATCGTCGACCGAGCGCAGGATGGCACGCACGCGCTCTGCAAACTCCTCGCCGAGGCTGGTCAGACGGATTTGCCGGCCACCGCGTTCCACGAGCGGAGCGCCTATGAGCTCCTCGAGTTCACGGATTTGCACGGATAGTGCTGGTTGGGAAATGGCGCAGGCTTCCGCGGCACGACCGAAGTGCCCTAGCCGCGCAAGGGCCTCGAAATAACGCAGGTGTTTCATAGACAGGCCGATCATAACTAAAACCTATCAGCCCGTTCAGAATATACAATTGGAATTTATCGGCGGGGGCCCTTAATTCCTATCTCGGGACTTGAACCAGACAGCTGGTTGGGTGCCCCCGCGCAACAACGCTTGCGCAAGGAACATTTGGCACGCGACGCCAACCCGAGTTCGAATTTAGGGAGAGTGAACGTGGACACAAAGACACCATCGGCCGGCAAGTGTCCGGTCATGCACGGCGGCAACACGGCGCTTGGCAAATCGGTCACGCAGTGGTGGCCGAACGCGTTGAACCTGGATATCCTGAGCCAGCACGACACCAAGACCAATCCGCTCGGCAAGGATTTCAACTATCGCGAGGAGCTGAAGAAGCTCGACGTAGAGGCGCTGAAGAGCGATCTGCGCGCACTCATGACCGAAAGCCAGGAATGGTGGCCGGCCGACTGGGGCAGCTATGTCGGCATGATGGCGCGCGTCACCTGGCACGCGGCCGGCTCCTATCGCGCGGCCGACGGCCGTGGCGGCGCCAACACCGGCAACCAGCGTTTCGCTCCACTGAATTCGTGGCCGGATAACGTCAACACCGACAAGGGCCGCCGTCTTCTGTGGCCGATCAAGAAGAAGTACGGCAACCGGATCTCGTGGGCTGACCTGATCGCGCTCGCAGGCACGATCGCTTATGACGTTGCCGGCCTGAAGACCTTCGGCTTCGGCTTTGGTCGCGAAGACATCTGGCAACCGGAAAAGGACGTTTATTGGGGTGACGAGCAGGAATGGCTGGCACCGAGCGATGGTCGCTATGGCGATGTCGCCAAGCCTGCCACGCTTTCGAACCCGCTCGCGGCCGTCCAGATGGGTCTGATCTACGTCAACCCGGAAGGCGTCAACGGCAAGTCCGATCCGCTCGCCACCGCCGCGCAGATGCGCGAAACCTTTGCCCGCATGGGCATGGACGATGAAGAGACCGTTGCGCTGACCGCCGGCGGCCACACCATCGGCAAGAGCCACGGCAACGGCAACCCCGCCGACCTCAGCGCCGATCCTGAAGCGGCAGGTCCGGAAGCCCAGGGCCTTGGATGGTTGAACACCAAGGGTCGCGGCATCGGCCGGAATACCGTGGTGTCAGGCATCGAGGGCGCATGGACTAGCGAGCCGACCAAGTGGGACAACGGCTTCTTCGAAATGCTGTTCAAGCATGAATGGCATCTGGTGAAGAGCCCGGCAGGCGCCACCCAGTGGGAGCCGATCTCGATCGCTGACGCCGATAAGCCTGTCGACGTGGAAGACCCGAGCATCCGCCTCAACCCGATGATGACGGACGCCGACATGGCGCTCCGGGTAGACCCGATCTACCGCGAGATCTCGCTGCGTTTCCGCGACGATTTCTCTGCATTCTCGGATGCCTTCGCTCGCGCCTGGTTCAAGCTGACCCACCGCGACATGGGCCCGAAGGCGCGCTACGTCGGCCCGGATGTTCCGGCTGAAGACCTGCTCTGGCAGGACCCGATACCGGCTGGCAGCACGAGCTACGACGTTTCGGCCGTCAAGGCGAAGATCGCCGCCTCCGGCCTCTCCGTCGCCGACCTCGTCAGCACGGCATGGGACAGCGCCCGCACCTTCCGTGGTTCGGACAACCGCGGCGGAGCCAACGGTGCTCGCATTCGCCTCGCACCGCAGAAGGATTGGGCGGGCAACGAGCCTGAACGTCTCGCCCGCGTTCTCGCTGCGCTCGAACCGATCGCTGCCGCAAGCGGCGCCTCGGTTGCCGACGTGATCGTTCTCGCCGGTAACTACGGTGTCGAACAGGCCGCCAAGGCTGCCGGCTTCGACATTCAGGTGCCGTTCGCGGCCGGTCGTGGCGATGCCACTGCCGAACAGACCGATGCCGAGAGCTTCGCGCCGCTGGAACCGCTCGCTGACGGTTTCCGTAACTGGCAGAAGGAGCACTATGTGGTCAGCGCCGAGGAACTGCTCCTCGACCGCGCCCAGCTGATGGGCCTGACCGCACCTGAGATGACGGCTCTCGTCGGCGGCCTTCGCGTCATCGGCGCCAACCACGGCAGCAGCAGCCATGGCGTCTTCACGTCGAATGTTGGTGCTCTTACCACCGACTTTTTCGTCACCCTTACCGACATGGCCTATTCCTGGGTCCCGACCGGTCGCAACTCTTACGAGATCCGCGATCGAAAGACCGGTGCCGTGCGCTTCACCGCGACCCGCGCCGATCTCGTCTTCGGTTCGAACTCGGTGCTGCGCGCCTATGCAGAAGTCTACGCCCAGGACGACAGCAAGGAGAAGTTCGTGAAGGACTTCGTTGCTGCCTGGACGAAGGTGATGAACGCCGACCGCTTTGACCTGACCGCTTAACGGCGAAATGGTTTAAGGCAGCTCTCGAAAAGAACCTCCCCGCGTGGCTCCATGCGGGGAGGTTTTTCGTTTCATGGGCAGGATATCGTTGCGTTTATCGACGTAAGGCTGCCCGTTAGCCTTTGCCACCACTTGTTGGCCGGGTCGCCGACTTGTCGGTTCTGTTGTCCTTGCTTGGCGACTTCTTGTGAGCGGGATCCCTACCCGCATGCTCACGCGCGTGGGCTTCGGGTCCAGCAACGATTACGCCATTCTGATCCTCGTCCACATGCTCCTTCGCCCGGCGATTTGTAACGTCCTTGGCCATGGTCTCGGTCTCCTTTCGCGATACCTTGCACGTTAATGACCAGCAACGAGCCTTGTTCCATGCCGCCGCAGAAAGCGTCGACACAAGGAGGTGGCCGTTTGCTTGGGAATATGAGACGTTGCTTTCGCACCGGGTTACTCAGCCTGGTAGGAGGTCGTCTTCCGAGACGTGCGAATGCAGCAGGGAGGAAATAATGCCAGATGCAAGAATGATGTCCCAGATGGCTGAACAGGCGGGTTTTATCGCCGCTCTCGATCAGAGCGGCGGATCGACGCCGGGCGCTCTGCGCCTCTACGGCATTGCGGATACCGACTACGGCAATGAAGACGAGATGTTTCGCCTGGTGCACGAGATGCGTGTTCGCATCATGACGGCACCGGCATTCTCCGGCGACAAGGTGATCGGCACCATTCTCTTCGAGAGAACCATGGATGGAGACGCCAAGGGCAAGCCGGTTCCCTCGTTCCTCTGGGAAGACCGTGGTGTCGTCCCGTTCCTCAAGATCGACAAGGGGCTGGCGGCTGAAGTCAACGGCGTTCAGGTCATGAAGCCGATGCCTGAACTCGACGGGTTGCTGGAACGGGCGGTCAAGAAGGGTATCTTCGGCACCAAGATGCGCTCCGTTATAGCCCACGCCAACCGGGCCGGTATCGCCGCCGTCGTGCATCAGCAGTTCACCGTAGGGCAGCGTATCATTGGCCATGGCCTCGTTCCGATCATCGAGCCCGAGGTCTCGATCAATAGCCCGACGAAACGCGAGGCGGAGGTGATCCTGCGCGAAGAAATCCTGCGCGAACTCGACGCTTTGCCGGCGGATCAGAAGGTCATGCTCAAGCTTACGCTGCCGAGCGTCGACGACTTCTACAAGCCGCTTGTCGACCACAAGTCGGTCATCCGCGTTGTCGCCTTATCGGGTGGTTACAGCCGGGCCGAGGCCTGCGAAAAGCTGAGCCATAACCACGGCATGATCGCAAGTTTCTCAAGGGCGCTAGCGGAGGATCTGCGTGTCACGATGAGCGATGCTGAATTCGAGCGTAGCATGAAGGAGGCCATCGATCAGATCTATGCGGCAAGTGCCGTGAAGTAAGGTCGACAATTCGGCCATGACTTATACGGTCGGATATCGTCAGGCGGTTCCGTCGTCGCGAGTTTGGCCAGCAAATAGGCACTCGCTCGTCTGAGGATCTGCATCCCATTCGCGCGGGTGCCCGCCGGCTGCCATCCGGCGCCCGCAAGCGCCTCATGAGTTGAGTAGCTGAAGGCCGCCGCGCGCCAAGGTTACTTTCTATGCAAAATCACGAAAGTTTCATCTCCGGTTTGTGAATGCTTAACGTCATAGGTGATGTAAGCGCCCGACAAAATTGGCGGGGGTGCATTGTGACGTTTCTCTCAAACTTGAAAATTGCCCATCGCGTGATGTTGCTTGCCGTGGTGGCCCTGATCGGTATTGTCGCGATTTCCGCCATCTTTATCGGCCAGCGACAAGTCGAAGCCCGCTATCGCCAGACCGCCGACGGCTTGGCGAAGCAGCAACGCGATGTCGCAACTGCGCGCGACGACATTCGCGACACTTTGTTGTGGGAAAAGGAATTCCTTCTCACGCGGCAAGTCGGCGCTGTTGAAGATTTCGACAAAGCCTTCCAAAGGGCAACTTCGGTGATTGATCGCTTGAAGGACGATGCGCAGCCCGAACAGGCCGCGAAGCTTGAGGCGTTGAGTGGTGCGCTGCGCGCCTATGCCGGCACGTTTTCGGCGCTCGTGGCAAAGGACAAGGAATTGGGACTTGATCAGTCCCAAGGCCTCGAAGGCGCCATGCGCGAGGCAGTGCATTCGATTGAAGGCCAGCTCGAAGGCGTGGCGGATGCCGAGCTAAAGGCCAGCATGTTGATGATGCGGCGCCACGAGAAGGACTTCATCCTGCGCCGAAATCCGGATTACCTCGCCAAGCACACCGCCGAAGTCGCGACGTTTACCGAACTGATGAAGAAGGCATTCCGCCCAGGCGTGCAGCGCATGCGGGCCGCCGAAGCGCTGTCTGTCTACCAGAATGCGTTCCGGCTCTACGGCAAGGCAACGCTCGAGGAGGCCACCGCGCGCGAGGCGGTCAGTTCCGCCTATTCCGCAGTGCAGCCAGTGCTTTCCGATATCATCGAAAGCTACGCCGCGGCAGAGACCGCAACGCTTGCGGAGAACGATCGCGTTGGTCAGCGCAATATCACGATGGTGATCACGTTGGTCGCCGTTGCGATCGGTTTCATCCTGTTCAGCGTATGGCTGATTGGCCGCTCGATCAGCGTGCCGATCCTGATGATTACGGCGGCGATGCGTCGGCTAGCCGACGGAGACGCCCAACAGACTGCGCCGGGTGCCACAAGGCGCGACGAGGTGGGTGCCATGGCGAAGGCGCTCGAAGTGTTCCGGCAGCAGGCTATCACTGCCGCCGCGCTTGAGGCTGAGGCCGTCGCTGCCCGCAGGGATGCGGAGGCTAACCGCGCTCAAATGCAGGAACAGGCGGAAGCGATGGCACGCGAACGACTGCTACAGGCAACCGGCGATCTTGGCGCCGGTCTGAAGCGGCTGGCGGCCGGTGATTTCTCCTTCCAGCTTGTCGAACCCTTCGCACCGGATTTCGAGAGCCTGCGTGGCGATCTGAATGCGACGTTGAGACAACTGGCCGAGGTGATGGGCGAGATCATGCAGTCCAGCCATTCCATCGACAACGGCACCCGCGAAATCAGCGGCGGCGCGAGTCAGCTGGCGCAGCGAACGGAGCGCCAGGCGGCATCGCTCGAGCAGACCGCCGCCGCGCTCGACGAAATAACGGCCAATGTGTCGAATGCCACGAAGCGCGTTGAGGATGCCCAACAGGTGGCGCGTGAAGCCAATGACAGCGCGTCGAAGGGGGCCGTCCTTGTCGATGAGGCAGTCTCCGTGATGGAGCGGATCGAAGGGTCGTCGAAGCGGATCGCCAACATCATCGCAACGATTGATCAGATTGCTTTCCAGACTAACCTGCTTGCGCTCAACGCCGGCGTCGAGGCGGCCCGTGCCGGCGAGGCCGGACGTGGGTTCGCTGTCGTGGCACACGAGGTTCGCGAATTGGCGCAGCGATCCGCCAATGCAGCAAAGGAGATCAAGGCTCTGATCGACGGTTCGACGCTGGAAGTGGAAGAAGGCGTGCGCGCCGTCAGGGACACGGGTGAGGCGCTTCATGGCATCGGCAGGCACGTCGTCGCAATCAATCAGCACATGGAAGCGATCGCGCTGTCCTCGCGCGAACAGAGCATTGGGCTCGTCGAGATCAACACCGCGATGAATGGGATGGACCAGGACACCCAGCAGAACGCCGCGATGGTGGAGGAAAGCAATGCCGCCTCCGCCGTGCTTGCAAGCGAGGCCAACCGTCTGCGCGAACTCGTCTCGGTATTCAAGGTCACGGCCGATAACAGTTACGAGCCGGCTACTGAGCTGCGGTTGGTGAGGGGCGGTCGGCGCTAAGCTGGGTCGCGCGCGTTGTTGCGGATCAGTCACCCCAAAGGGGCAGCGGCTGAGCCCGTAGCTTCGCGCACATTAGCGCTCCCCGATGTATTCCCTGCATCGGCGTGATATAATAACGCCATTGGCGATGTCCGCTGTCGATTGGCCGTATCGGAATAGTCACATGAGCGATGTCGAGACGCTATTTGCTGCTCTGCGTCAGACGGCTGACGCAGAGGCTGTCGCGTGCATCGAAGCTGCTATCGCCGATGGCGCCGATCGCGAGCTGAACCGTATCAACGTGCTCGACTTCTCCCATCGACACCAAGTTGACGAGGAGCGCACGATAGCCGCGTTTTTGCATGCGGCGCGTCTCGGCATCTTCGACATGACCTGGAACGTGCTTTGTCCTGGTTGCGGCGGAGTGCTCGATACCGGGGCAAGCCTCAAGGGTGTCGTCCATGATGTCTATCATTGCGGACTATGTGCGGCGGGTTATGAGCCGACTCTCGATGAGATGGTGGAGGTGACATTCACGGTGAATCCCCGGGTGCGCCGCATCGCTGCGCATGATCCCGACCTCCTGCCGCCGCTCGAATATTACCGGCAGATGTTCTTCAGCTCCGGCGTCGATCTGCCTGATGATCTCGAAGCGAAGTTCGCGCCTATTCAATTGGAGATGATCGATCTGTCTCCGGGCGAAAAGGCCTTCGTCTCGCTTCAGTTGCCGGCTCAGTTCGTCATCATCTTCGACGCTGTCACGCACTCGGCGCAATTTATCGATGTCCAGGGCGAGCCCACCAGCGAGCGTCAGTCGCTCTCGATGGTCATCACCCAGAGCCATGCGCTCAACGAGACGATCACGCTGCGTCCCGGTCTGCTTCGGCTGGCGCTTGAAAACCACACGGACCGCAGAGTGGTGCCGAATGTCTGTGTCGCCGGCGACGAATTGCATGATCTGCTGGGACGCCGGCGACCATTCCTGACGGCCAAGCGGCTGCTGACCAATCAGAGTTTTCGCGACATATACAGAACCGACACGCTCGACGTCGATCAACGCCTGAAGATCACCAGCCTGACCTTCCTGTTCACCGACCTCAGGGGCTCGACAGCGCTTTACGAGCGCGTGGGCGACATCGCAGCATTCGATCTCGTCCGGTCGCATTTCCGCGTTCTCAACGAGATCGTCACCTCCGAGACAGGCGCCGTGGTCAAGACGATAGGGGATGCCGTCATGGCGAGCTTTCCGACGCCCGATCGCGCGGTGGCGGCGGCCTTGCGGATGCGTCAGGCCATGCTGCGTCTTAACGCCGAGCATGGCGCCGACGATCTTCTTTTGAAGATCGGCATCCACGAGGGCTCGTGCCTCGCGGTCAATCTGAACGATCGCCAGGATTATTTCGGCCAGACGGTCAACATCGCCTCACGGGTCCAAGGTCTCGCCGATCCGAACGTCATCATGACCACGGAGGCCGTGGTGCACGACAGCCGTGTGTCGGAGATGCTGCGGGAGCGCAGCATTCATTCCATGTCGCGGATGGCCGAGCTTCAGGGCATCGGCCGCGAGGTCAAGATTTTCGCGCTTTCCTGACCGCAGTCAACCTATCCGGTTCACGAAGGGCGCTTCAGGGCTTCTGTAATCTCAGCGCGCGCGACGCCGATCAGCGTTTCCATCGCCCGACGGGCATCGTCAGGGTTGCGCATGCGGATTGCCTCCAACACGTCCTGGTGTTTCTGGATTGCCTGCTCGTGCGACTGGCTCGCACGGTTGGTCAACCTGAAACTGGCAAGCAACGCCGCGCGGATCGCGCTGGCGAACTGGCGGTAGACCCAGTTGCCGCTGGCATTGATGATCGCGGTGTGAAACTCGAGGTCGGCGCGGCTCCATTCCTCGTTGTCACGCGCGTTCGCATCGACCATGTCCTCGAAGGCCTGGGCGATCCGGGCGAGTTGCTTGGCGGTCGCTTTCGTCGCCGCGTGGGCCGCCGCCGCCGGCTCCAGCAGTTGGCGAGCATCGATCAGCGAGGTGTAGAACGCCTCGTCTCCGCCGATTTCAAGCATCGCGTCGAGCACCAGCGGGTCCAGGTAGTTCCAGTTCTCTCGGTGCAGCACGATCGTCCCGGCCCGGGTGCGCGAGCGCACCATGCCGAGCGCGCCCAGATACTGCATGGATTCGCGCAGACTCGTGCGGCTGACGGCGAATTGCTCGGTCAGTTCCGCCTCATTCGGCAGCGTCGAACCCTCGGCGAATTCGCCGGCCACGATCATGTGCACGAGACGCGACAGCAGGGACTCGCGAACGGTCCTCTTTCCACGAGAGGCGATCTCCACGCCACCTTCTGTCAATTTCCTGTCCGTCCGCGATATCGCCACGATGTGTCTCCGATTCCATCGGTCTCAGCTTGCTGTCAGCCTCAAACCAGTCAAGCGTGGGTGTTGAAAAATACGATTTATAAGCGAAACTGGCCCCCCATCTGGAAACGTTTAGCACAGGATAGCCGTATAAAAGAACATCTTATAAAAAATAAATCCTATTTATATTGACATTGGTAAGACCAGGAATATGGTTGGTGCGGCTGGAGGAGCCGGGCGGGTCCGCGTTCCTGACACCGTCAGATCTCAAGGGAGGGAGCGATGAAGCTCATTACGCGCGCCACCATGTTGGCACTTGGAATATTCGCTGCGGCGGGGCTGTCGCCCGCCTTCGCACAGGACAAAGACCTTAAGGTCGGCGCTATCTACATGGATGCGCAGGGCTTCTACGCTGGCGTCCGCAAGGGCATCCAGACCGGTGCCAACGAAGCCGGCCGCAAGCTCGATGTCATCGAAACCAATGCCCAGGGCGACGCCAGCAAGGAATCGTCCTTCATCGATTCCCTCATCTCTTCCGGCGTTCAGGCGATCATCGTTTCCCCGGTTTCGGCTGACGGCTCCTCGCGCGCCATCCGCCGCGCGCATGACGCGGGCATCCCTGTCGTCTGCTACAACACATGCCTGAACGACGCCGACATGAAAGAGTACATCTCCGCTTACGCCGTCGGCGATCCCTATGACTTCGGCCACAAGCTCGGTGAAGCCGCTGCCGATTACTTCATCGCTGAGAAGAAGGACGCACCGAAGATCGCGGTTCTGAACTGCGAATTCGTGGAAGTCTGCGTGACCCGCCGCAAGGGCTTCGAGGAAGCGCTGAAGGCCAAGGTGCCGGGTGCGCAGATCGTCGCCAACCAGGAAGGCGCGATCCTCGACAAGGCGGTTTCGGTCGCCAGCACCATGCTGTCGTCGAACCCAGATATCGATGCCTTCTTCGGCGAAGCCGGTGGGGCGACCCTTGGTGCGGCGCGCGCCGTCAAGAGCCAGGGCAAGACCGGTCAGGTCGTGGTCTTCGGCGGCGACATGACGACCGAGATCGCTCAGGAACTCTCCGACTTCACGGTCATCAAGGCCGTCGTCGACATCTCGGGCCAGGGTCTCGGCAAGCTGGCGCTCGCCCAGGCGATCAAGACCGTCGATGGCCAGGCGCCTGCCGACATCAAGGTTCCCTACGATATCGACGTTTACAAGTCGTCCGAAGACGGCAAGGCTTGGCTGAAGGCGCACGCCGACGGTATTCCGTGAGACCCAAGGCCTGAGTTTCACGACAATCGAGGCCGCCAGGCGACTGGCGGCATCTTTCATCGGTGGAAAGTTTCATGACACAGACATCACTTGCGCCCAACCTAGCTCACCGCCCGATCGCATCCATCAAGGGGTGCACGCGCCGCTATCCTGGCGTACTCGCGCTCGACAACGCGACATTCCAGGTGGCCGGCGGCGAGGTTAGGGCGCTGCTCGGCAAGAATGGCGCCGGCAAGTCGACGCTGATCCGTATGCTGACCGGCGCGGAAATTCCAGATAGCGGCACCGTCGAAGTTGACGGCGAGGAGTTGCGCCACTCTGGCTCCGGCCGTGCTCAGGACGCCTTCGACAAGGGCGTTCGCGTCGTCTACCAGGAACTGAGCCTTGTTCCCGGCATGACGCTCGCCGAAAACCTGTTTCTTGGACGCTGGCCGCGAAAGGGCGGCGTCATTCAGTATTCCCAGATGGAGGCGGAAGCTTCCGAAGCTATGGGTCGGCTTGGTCTCGACCGTGCGCCCAACACGCTGGTGGCAAGCCTGAGCCCAGCCGAACGCCAGCTGCTGGAGATCGCCCGCGTTCTGCTTGGAAAGCCGAAGCTCGTCATTCTCGACGAGCCGACAAGTTCGCTTGCGGCGGCCGAAGCCGAGAAGGTCATGGCGGCCGTGACGCGCATCGCGTCCGAGGGCATTGCCGTCATCTATGTCAGCCACCGCATGAACGAAATCCGCCAGATCGCGCATTCGGCCACCGTTATGCGTGACGGCCGGATCATCGACACGGTCGACGTCAAGGGCGCCGACACGCGCGAGATCGTCCGGCTCATGCTGGGTTCGGAAGGATCGCAGGCAGCGGCGCTGGAAAACAGAAGCCAGGAAAAGACCGTGCTCGAGGTCCGCAGCCTTGCGCTGACGCCGAAGCTGAGTTCGGTCTCGTTTCACCTGAAGGCGGGCGAGGTTCTTGGCATCGCCGGGTTGCTTGGCGCAGGCCGGACAGAGTTGCTGCAGGCAATCATGGGTGTGCGGCGCCAGGATCAGGGCGAGGTGCTCGTTGACGGCAAGTCAGTCCGGCCCGGACACTACAAGCGCATGCTGTCGCGCGGTTTCGGCTACACGCCGGAAAGCCGCAAGGAAGAGGGCATTGTCCCGCTTCTCGGTGTCGATGAGAACACGCTGGCGACGAACTTTTCCGGTGTCAGCAAAAGCGGCGTTCTCTCCGCCAAGATGATGGCCGAGGCAACGCGCAAGGTCATCGAACGTCTGCACGTCAAGACCGCCCGCACCGACACGCCGATCGGCACGCTGTCCGGTGGTAACCAGCAGAAGGTCGTCATCGGTCGCTGGGTCTATGCCGACAGCCGCGTCCTCCTGCTCGATGAACCGACAAGGGGCGTCGATGTGGAAGCCAAGGCGCAGATCTATGCGATCATCCGCCAACTGGCTGCCGAAGGGCGCAGCGTCATCTTCGTCTCCAGCGAGATCGAGGAACTGCCGCTCGTTTGCGACCGTGTGCTGGTCTTGCGCGACGGAACGCTCTGCGAAGAATTCAAATCACCAAACATCGATCAGGACGCCTTGATGGCCGCCTGCATCGCCGGACATTGAGGGAGAGACGCCATGTCACTCGACCAGGCTGCAACGTCAGCATCATCAAGCAAGAAGTCGGGCTTCAGCTTTTCCCAGCATATGAACGAGCTGAGCCTCTTCGTCGCCATCGTCGTTCTTTATGTGGTCTTCACATCGACGGCCAACGGCTTCCTGTCGTTCAACAACCAGATCAACATCCTTCGCGACGCCGCCACGATCGGCATCGCAGCCTGGGCAGCAACCTTGATCATCATCGCCGGCGAGATCGATGTCAGCGTCGGGCCGATGGTTGCGTTCATCTCGGTGGTTCTGGCCTTCCTGTTGCAATGGGGCGTGCCGACACCGGTCGCCTTCGCGCTGTCGATCGTCATCGGCGCGCTGCTCGGCTCGATTGCCGGCGCTCTGCGCGCCTATTTCGACGTTCCCTCCTTCGTCGCGACGCTTGGCCTCTGGAGCGCTCTTCGCGGAACCGCGCTGTTTGTCACCGACGCGCTTCCCGTCTCGATCGGCCGCAACGACACGCTCGATGCGCTCGATCGCTCCGTGCTCGGCATCCCGCCGGCCGCAGTCATCATGCTGGTCTTCTTCGCGATCTTCGCCTTCGTCAGCCGCAAGACCGCCTTCGGACGCTCCGTCTTTGCGATCGGCGGCAATGCGCATGCGGCGTTCTTGAGCGGCATCAGCGTCTCGAAGATCCGCGTGGCGCTGTTTGCGATCGCCGGCGCCATGGCCGCCATCTCCGGCATCCTGCTGGTCTCCCGCCTGGGCTCGGGCAACGCCACGGCGGCAAACGGGCTTGAGTTCGACGTTATCGCGGCGGTTGTCGTCGGCGGCACGTCGCTCTCCGGCGGACGCGGCTCCATGCTCGGCACGCTGCTCGGTGTTCTCGTCATCACGCTTATCGGCAACGGCCTTGTTTTGCTCGGCATCAATCCGTTCTTCCAGCAGGTCGTGCGCGGTCTCATCATCGTCATCGCTGTCCTCGCCAATATCCAGGCGATCAAGCGCAGCATGTCGCGCAACAAGGGCTGATGCGATGACGGTGCTCGATCTGAAATCCGGATCGCTTTCGCTTCGCGTCTCTTCCAGCGGAGGCCTGGTCCTGGGCTTCTGGAAGGAGACGCAGGGCGAAAGCGTGCCTCTGCTGCGCCCGGCGCCTTCGGTGGAGGCGGACGCACTGTCGTCCGCCTGCTACCCGCTCGTCCCCTTCGGCAACCGCGTCCGCGACAACCGCTTCGTCTTCGACGGTGCGGAGCATCGGTTCGAGCCGAATACCGAATGGGACAAGCATTATCTCCACGGCGAGGGCTGGCAGGCCGATTGGACGGTTGACCAGCAGACCGATGACATGGTCGAGATGAGCTTCGCTCATAGCGGCGGCGGCACACCTTACGTCTATCGCGCCAGCCAGCGCTTCGCGCTCGACGCGTCCGGCCTGACGATGACTCTGACGGTCGAGAACCGCGGCGACAAGGCGATGCCGTTCGGCCTCGGCTGGCATCCCTATTTCCCGATGACGCCGCAGACGACGCTACAAGCGCGGTCGCAGAAATTCTGGACAGAGGTCGAGGGCTGGCTGCCGGGCGAGCGGACGGAGATCCCTGGTGATCTCGACTTCAGCGCGCCGGCTGAGCTGCCGCATCGCTGGGTCAACAACGGTTTCGAAGGCTGGGACGGCAAGGCGAAAATCGTCTGGCCCGAGCGGCGGACGGCGTTGACGCTTGAGGCCGATCCCGTCTTCAAGCACGCCTTCGTCTTCGTGTCCGACACGGGTTTCGATCCGAGCTTCAAGCGCGATTATTTCTGCTTCGAGCCGATGACGCATCTAGCCGATGGCCATCACCTCGCCGATCTCGGCGATCTGAAGGTGCTGGCGCCGCATGAAAGCCTTTCGGGCAGCGTTCGTCTGCGCCCTGAGGCTATTTGAGACTATCAAGACCGGAGTTGGTGAATGTCCGCGAAAGACCGTTACGACTACATCATCATTGGCGGCGGAAGCTCCGCCTGCGTGGTCGCGGCCAAATTGGTGCGAGAGGGCAAGGCGAAGGTTCTGATGCTTGAGCGGGGGCCGGCGAAGGCGAACCCGATCATGCATTTTCCCGCCGGCTACATGAAGTTCCTCGCCAAGGACACTTATCTCGCCATGCACCAGACGAAGCCGCAGCCGCAGCTCGACGGGCGCGGACCGATCGTGCCGCAGGGCAAGGTTCTGGGCGGCGGCAGCACGGTCAACGCCATGGTCTACATGCGTGGTCAGGCGGCGGACTTCGATCTGTGGAACGAGCTTTCGACGCCTGAAGGATCGAACGACGATGCATGGTCCTATCGGGACCTGCTGCCCTATTTCAAGGCGCAGGAAGACAACGACCATCTCGCCGGCGAGTTTCACGGCGTCGGCGGCCCGCTGAAGATCTCGCATCTCGGCCACACCAGCCCGATGACGCGGACTTACGTGAAGACGCTCCAGGGCATGGGTATCCCCTACAATCCGGATTTCAACGGCGCACAGCAGTTCGGCGTCGGCTTCATGCAGCATACGATCGACTGGAGGACGCGCAAGCGCTCGAGCGCCGTCGATGCCTTCCTGGCGCCTGTGATGAGCGATCCGCTTCTGACCATCGAGACCGGTGCCACCGTCACTTCGCTCGATATGGACGGCGATCGTGTCACCGGTGTGCGTTACATGCAGAACGGCACGCCGAAGCAGGCCGAAGCCGGCAACGAGGTTATCCTGGCGGCCGGCGCCTACCAGACGCCCAAGCTGATGATGCTGTCGGGCATCGGGCCGGAAGACGAACTGAAGCGTCATGGTCTGAAGACGATCGTCGCGCTGTCAGGCGTCGGCAAGAACCTGCAGGATCACTATGAGTGCCCCGTCGTCGCGACCACCAAGGGATCGTTCGGCTACTACGGGCAGGATCGCGGCTGGCCGATGATCAAGGCCGGGTTGCAATATCTGATGTTCAAGTCAGGCCCCGTGTCGACCACAGGCGTCGAGACCTGTGCCTTCTACGACCCCGACGGCAACAACGAGCGGCCGACCATCCAGATGTTCTGTGTCCCGACCGTCTATCTCGATCGCGATGTGATGGGCACCGATCCGGGCGACGGGGTGACGATCAACTCGCTGCTGCTGCGGCCGAAGGCGCGCGGTTCCGTCACGCTGTCGTCGAGCGACCCGTTCGCCAACCCGATCGTCGATACGCAGATTTTCGCGCATCCCGACGACCTCAGGCTGACCATGGCGAGCTTCCGTTTTGCCCGCACGGTGCTCGATGCCTCCCCGATGAAGGAGCTGATCGACAAGGAAATCTTTCCCGGCCCCGACGTCACCAGCGACGAGGCCATCGCTGCCCATTGCAAGCGGACCGTCAAGACCGGCTACCATCCTGTAGGGACCTGCAAGATGGGCGCGGACAGCGATCCGGAGGCCGTGCTCGATACGCAGTTGCGGGTTCGCGGTACGCGCGGCCTGCGCGTCGTCGATGCCTCCCTGATGCCTGCCATTGTCAGCGGCAATACCAACGCGGCGGTTCTCGCCGCCGCCGGCAAAGCCGCCGACCTCATTCTCAGCTAACGCGAGTAAGACCATGAAGATCACCAAGCTCACGACCTATATCGTCCCGCCGCGCTGGCTGTTTTTGAAGATCGAGACCGATGAGGGTATCGTCGGCTGGGGTGAACCCGTGGTCGAAGGCCGTGCGCTTACTGTCCAGGCGGCGGTCCACGAGCTCGAGGACTATCTGATCGGCAAGGACCCGTTCCTGATCGAGGATCACTGGACGGTCATGTATCGCGGCGGTTTCTATCGCGGCGGCGCCATTCACATGAGCGCGATCTCCGGCATCGACCAGGCGCTTTGGGATATCAAGGGCAAGGCGCTCGGCCAACCCATCCACTCGCTGCTCGGCGGCCAGGTACGCGACAAGATCAAGGTCTACAGCTGGATCGGTGGCGACCGGCCGGCCGATGTCGCGCGCAATGCGAAGGACGTCGTCGCGCGCGGTTTCAAGGCGATCAAGCTCAATGGCTGCGAGGAAATGCAGATCGTCGATAGCAATGAGAAGATTGACAAGGCCGTTGCAACGATCGCGACAATCCGCGAGGCAATTGGGCCAAATGTCGGCATCGGCGTCGATTTTCACGGCCGCGTGCACAAGCCGATGGCCAAGGTTCTGGCCAAGGAGCTGGAGCCCTACAAGCTGATGTTCATCGAGGAGCCGGTCCTGTCCGAGCACCGCGAAACGCTGAAGGAAATCGCCAACCACTGCTCGACGCCGATCGCGCTGGGCGAGCGTCTCTATTCGCGCTGGGACTTCAAGTCCGTGTTGTCCGATGGCTACGTCGATATCATCCAGCCGGATCTGAGCCACGCCGGCGGCATCACCGAATGCCGCAAGATCGCGGCGATGGCCGAAGCCTATGATGTGGCCGTCGCGCCGCATTGCCCGCTCGGCCCCATCGCGCTCGCCGCCTGCCTGCAGCTTGATGCTGTCAGCTACAATGCCTTCATCCAGGAGCAGAGCCTCGGCATCCATTACAACAAGAGCAACGATATTCTCGACTACATCTCCAACAAGGAGGTGTTCCACTATGCCGATGGCTTCGTCTCGATCCCGCAGGGCCCGGGCCTTGGCGTGGAGGTGGACGAGGCCTATGTGATCGAACGTGCAAAAGAGGGCCACCGCTGGCGCAACCCCGTCTGGCGTCACGAGGACGGCAGTTTCGCCGAGTGGTGAGGGTATCAGTCATGTCCAATCGTCTGCTCGACAAGCGTATTTTGATCACCGGTGCGGCGCAGGGCATCGGCCTTGCGATCGCAAAGGCCTTCGCGCGCGAAGGCGCCAGCCTGTTTCTGATCGATCGCGACGAGGCGCTGCTTTACGAGGAAGCCGCGAAGCTGAAGGGCGAGGGGTACCAAGTCGGCGCTCGTTCGGCCGATATCACCGATGCCAAGGCGATCGTCGCGGCCGTGGCCGAGGCGGAAACCGAGATCGGGCGCATCAACGCGCTGGTCAACAATGCCGGCGTCAACGTGTTTTCGGAGCCGCTGGAGACCAGCGACGAGGAATGGAACCGCTGCTTCGATATCAATCTCAAGGGTGCGTGGAACTGCTCGAAGGCGGTTCTGCCCGGGCTGATCGATCAGGGAGGGGGCGTGATCCTCAACATCGCCTCGACCCACGCCTTCACCATCATCCCGCATACGTTCCCCTATCCGCTGGCAAAGCACGCACTGCTCGGCATGACGAAGTCTCTAGGCCTCGAATACGCGCCCAAGAGCGTCCGCGTAAATGCGCTCGCCCCCGGCTATGTCGCGACCCAGAAGGTCATCGACTACTGGAACGGTTTTCCCGACCCTGAGGCCGCGAAGGCCGAGACGATGAAACTGCATCCCGGCGGCCGCATTGCTACACCGGAAGAGATCGCCATGGCAGCGGTGTTCATGATTTCGGACGAGTGCCCGTTCATGAACGCCACATGCCTGACGGTGGATGGCGGCCTGAGCGTCCAGCAGCATCCTGCATGATCTCGACCCACGTAAGCACCTTGCGTTAGCATCGGCCGGTAGCATAGACCTGTGTCGTGTCAAACTTCAGCGGGGCGATATACGCCCCGGGAGAAAATGCCCGATATGACTGATCATGCGCCGTCCGATATCTATGCAGTTGCTGACATTCATGGACGCGCTGATCTGCTTGAGGCTCTACTCCGCCACATCGCCACCGTCTCCAGTGAACGCCGATCGAAGCCGACCGTGATCTTCCTCGGTGATCTGATCGACCGAGGCCCGCAAAGCCCCGCTGTGCTTGATCTGGTCGCCGCCACACTTGAGCAGTACCCCGGTTCGCATCTCATCCTCGGCAATCACGACTTCTATCTGCGCTCCTTGCTCCGCGAGGAATTGTCCCCCGCAGACGCCGTAAACTGGATGGATTGGGGAGGTGTCGCAACCGTCAGTGCCTATTCCCGGCGGCCGGTGCCGGATTTCAAGGGTATTGCCGCGGATATCCGAAGCGCGTTCCCGCACCATGCCGTTTTGCTCGATAATGCGCTGACCTATAGACAGGTGGGAAGCTTCTGTTTCGTGCATGCCGGGGTGCGCCCTGGTGTCCCACTCGCGGAACAGGACGAATACGACTTACGCTGGATCCGTGCCGGCTTTCTCGACCACATCGACCCGTTCGACCATATGGTCGTGCATGGCCATACGATCACGAATTCACTGCTCCCGGAAGTCTACGACAACCGCATTGCGCTCGATACGGCAGCGTATCGAACGGGTCGTCTGACCGCTGCCGTCATCCGGCAGGACAAGCTATCGCATTTCGTCTGCACGGCACTCGACGCGCGTGGGGAGATTTCAGTTAAAGAGTGGCCTGCCAACGATATTGCTCGCGCCGCTTCCTGACGCAGAAGCGAGTTTCTTGGAGATTGGTCGCAGGCCGACCGATCTTATGGCACACGCAACGAATGTCCCATTCGCGGCCACTTCCTGGTCGATGCACCCGGATAAAGGCGTACTGCCGGCCGGGCGTTAAGGTTTAGTTACCCACCTTGATTGGTGCCCTACCGACCGCAGGAACCGACCAGCAGCTTGGAACTTTATCCCGACATGGTTGTTGGAAGGTTGTAGGTCACCCTTGATCTCACCCAAAACGATCTGAAGTGCGCACTTCCGCTTTTGACCTGGGCCTTTTGGCCCTGGGGCTCATGCCCTTTCAGGACATAACGGAGGAAAGACGATGTACTTGAAATCGACGATTGCGATCCTCGCTGCCGGCTGCGCCAGCGTCCTCGTTCCGCCGCAGGCAGTGGCGTTTGATATCGGGGGATCGAACGGCATCAGCGTCAACGGCAATGGCGGCGGGCTCAACGTGTCCATAGGCGGCACGAACGGCGTCAACGCCACGGTTGGTGGTGGTTCGAACCTCGCCAATGTTTCCGTCGGCGGGACCGGCGGCGTGAATGCCGATGTCGGCGGCAATTCGACCGGCGGCCTTGGCGTGAATGCGACGGTGGGCGGTTCCAGCGGCATCAACAGCGCCACCACGGTCGGCGGCAGCAATTCGTCGGGCGGTCTCGGTGTCGGGACGACCGCGACGATTGGCGGAGCGAGCGGCGTCAACGCCGATGTCGGCGCAACCGTTGGCGGCTCTTCGAACCTTGCAACCGTCGGCGCCATCGCCAACGTCGGGGCGGGTGACAATACGCTTGCCGACATCAACGCCAATCTGGCGGTCGGCGGAGCCTCGACGGGTTCCAGCACCAGCCAGCCCAGCCTCGTCGATCTCGGCACGACCGTGAACCTCGGCGGCACGAATGGCGTGAATGCCGATGTCGGCGCCACCGTTGGCGGTTCGGATATCGCGACTGTCGGTGCCGTGGCCAATGTTGGGGCGGGCGACAATACGCTGGCCGACGTTAATGCCAATGTCGGGATCGGCAGTGGTTCCAACGGTAGCGGTTCGACAAGCGGTGGCCTCATCGACACTGGTGTGACCGCCAGCATCGGCGGTAGCAATGGCGTGAACGCCGATGTTGGCGCAACTGTTGGCGGTTCCGGCCCAAGTGTAGCGGCCATGGCCAATGTCGGGTTGGGCGACAACACGCTGGCGGAAATCAGCCTCGCTATCCCCGGCACCGGATCGGGCGGCACGGATCCCGGGACACCTGGCGTTCCTGGTACGCCCGGAACTCCCGGAAACCCCGGTGGCCCAGGTGCCGGCAACGATCCCGGCGATAACGCCAATGGCGACACGGGTGGCAGCAACAGCCGAAACCTGGCGATGATCAACGACATGTCCGCCAGGGATCGCGCCAAGGCCAAGGCAAGCTGCAAGGACGTGGTGCGTTCCGGCGGCTTCGAGGCGGGCCTCGTCAGCCTTTGCAAGATGGTGATGGCAAGCCGCTGATCTTTCCGAAAATCAAAAGGGCGCCGATTTGGCGCCCTTCCTACGTTTGCTGTCTACTCGAACAGATCGGGATGATCCGCTTCGATCTGCGGCAGGTCCGACAATATCCCATTGAGGTGCGCGCGCATGGCGGCCACCGCCGCATCCGCATCACGCCCATCGATCGCCGTGATGATCGCCTCGTGCTCGGTGATCAGCCGCATCATGGAATCGGGGTGGCGGAGCTGCAGATTGCAGACGCGGTCCATATGCGCCTTGATGTCGGCGATGGCGCTCCATGCAAGGCTGCAGCCGGCCCCTTCGGCAATCGCGATATGAAACTGCTCGTCCTCGCGCCGGAATGCGTTGTGATCGTGCGCCTCCATCGCCATCCGCTGCTTGCCGATGATCGTGTCGATCCGGCGGCGCGTCCAGCTGTCGAAGCTCTCGCTGGCGCGGCGTGCAACGGCGGTCTCCAGCGCCTCGCGCACGAAGCGCGCCTCCATCATCTGCCGCGCCGAGATCCGCACGACGACGGTGCCCCTGTTCGGGCGCACATCGACCAGCTTTGACCGCCCGAGCGCGATCAGCGCCTCGCGCACCGGCTGGCGTGAGACGCCCATGCGCGTCGCGATCTCCTGCTCGGAGAGCCGCGTTCCCGGCGCCAGTTCCAGCTTGATGATCTGCTCGCGCAGGTCGCGTTCCACCTGGGCCGCAGCGGTTTCGCCGGTCTCAATCTTAAAGGATTCGAGGTTCATGTCTTTCGTCGCCGTCATGCGTTGACATCCAATTTAAACCACCATACAGTACCATACAATTCAAACGCAACATAAATCCGGTGGTCTGAAACCGGGTAAAAAGGGAGGGCCGGCACGATGTGTCGGCTTTAAGGGAAACGTGCTGTCCAATTTCATTGCGCCTGATTCCAGTGATCCGCGGCTGAACATTAAATCCCGCTACCAGATGCTTGTCGATGGCAAGTCGGTGGATGCTGCATCCGGCCGCACGATTGACCGCGTCAGCCCCGGTCATGCGGGCGTCGTCGTCGGCACCTGGCCGGAAGCTTCGGCCGATGATGTGCGTTTGGCCGTTGTCGCCGCCCGCCGGGCCTTCGACACCGGCCCGTGGCCGCGCATGTCGGGTGCGGAGCGCTCGCGCCTGATGTTCAAGGTGGCCGATCTCATCCTCGCGCACCAAGAAGAGCTGGCTCTGGCCGAGAGCCTCGAAGTCGGCAAGCCGATCGCCCAGGCACGCGGCGAGATCGGCTTCTGCGCCGACCTCTGGTCCTACGCCGCCGGCCAGGCGCGCGCGCTGGAAGGCCAGGCGCACAACAATATCGGCGACGACCGCTTAGGTCTCGTGCTGCGCGAAGCCGTCGGCGTCGTCGGCATCATCACGCCCTGGAATTTCCCCTTCATCATCGCCTCCGAGCGCGTGCCGTGGGCGATCGGCGCCGGCTGCACCGTCGTCCTCAAGCCGTCCGAGTTCACCTCGGGCACCTCGATCCGCATGGCGGAACTGGCGCGTGAGGCCGGTATTCCCGATGGCGTCTTCAACGTCGTTACCGGCTACGGCGATCCGGCCGGACAGGTGCTAGCCGAAGACCCCGGCGTCGACATGGTGGCCTTCACCGGTTCGGTGCGTGTCGGCACCAAGCTTGGCGAGATCGCAGCGCGCAGCGTCAAGCGCGTCGGGCTGGAGCTCGGCGGCAAGGGGCCGCAGATCGTCTTTGCCGATGCCGACCTCGAGGCGGCCGCCGATGGCATCGCCTATGGCGTCTATCACAATGGCGGGCAGTGCTGCATTTCAGGCAGCCGGCTCCTAGTTCAGGAAGGCATCCGCGACGCTCTGATGGAGCGGCTGATCGACATCTCGCGCAAGGTGACCTTCGGCGATCCGCTGAACGACCGCACCAAGATCGGCGCGATGATCTCGGAAGCCCATGTCGGCAAGGTTCATTCCTATGTTGAAGCCGGCATCGCATCGGGTGCCGAACTGCTGCTCGGCGGCGAGCGCGTCGGCAAGGACAAGGGCATCTACTACGCCCCCACCGTATTCGCCGGCGTGAAGCCCGAGATGTCGATCGCCCGCGAGGAGATCTTCGGGCCGGTGCTTTCGACCTTGACCTTCAAGACCGCGGACGAGGCCGTCGCACTCGCCAATGCCAGCGAGTTCGGCCTTTCCGCCTCGGTCTGGTCCACCAATCTCGAAAACGCCATGCAGAGCATCCGTCGTATTCGCGCCGGCCGCTGCTGGATCAACAGCGTCATCGACGGCACGCCGGAGCTGCCGATCGGCGGCTACAAGAAAAGCGGCCTCGGCCGCGAACTCGGCCGCTATGGCTTTGATGAATATTCCCAGTTCAAGGGCGTGCACGTGACGCTCGGGCGACCGGCGCCGTGGTTCGGCTAAAGCATGTCTCCCGAAAGTGGTCACCGGTTTCAGGATAAAGACATGCGACGAAACAAGAAGCTGAAGCACATGAGCGAATCTGAAAGATCGCGACGCGCTTCAGGGAAGTAAGGGATAGGGCGTTTCCGCTTTGGGAGAAGCGGAACGTCTGGGAGGAAAATCTCGGCCGGCGTGATCTTTGGTCGGAGCCCGCCAGCCGAGACTTGGGTCTTTCGACCCACATTGCACATCCATAAGGGAGGATACGCAAATGAAATTGACCAGGTTGAAAACCGCGGCACTCGCCGCGGGTATCGCCACGATGATGACATCTACGGCATTGGCGGCCGACGTCAAGGCAACGATGATCATCTATCTCGATCCGAGTGTCCAGTTCTTCAACCCCGTGGTGAAGGGCGCCAAGGACGCGGCGGCACAGTTCGGCGTCGATCTCGACGTGCAGTATGCCAACAACGATCCAGTCCGCCAGAACGACCTGATCGAGAGCGCCACTGCAGCCGGCGTCGATGGCATTGCCGTGTCGATCTCTTCGTCGGATGCATTCGACGAAAGCATCTGCGCGGCAGTCAAGGCCGGCATCGTCGTCATCGGCTTCAACAATGACGACCTCGAAGGCGCCAAGGGCAATTGCCGCCAGGCTTATGTCGGCATGAACGAATTCTCCTCCGGCTACGAACTCGGCAACCGGATGATCAAGGAATTCGGCCTGAAGTCCGGCGACGTCGTCTTCAATCCGCGCGAAATCCCCGAGGCGAGCTTCGCGGTCGCGCGTGGCGGCGGCATCGAGAAGGCGATGAAGGAAAACGGCATCAAGGTCGAGACGGTTCGCGCCGGGCTTGATCCGGCCGAAGCGCAGAACATCATGGCGCAGTTCCTGATCGCCAATCCCAACGTCAAGGCCGTGTTCGGCACGGGCTCGGTCACCTCGACCGTTGGCGCCGGCGCCATCAAGGACGCGGGCGTGAAGGTCCCGTTCGGCGGCTTCGATCTCGCGGTCGAGATCGTCAATGCGGTCGAATCTGGCGCGATGTTCGCGACCATGGACCAGCAGCCCTATCTGCAGGGTTACTACCCGATCGCCCAGATCGCGCTTTCGAAGAAGTACGGGCTGACCCCGACCGACGTCGACACCGGCCAGGGCGCCTTCCTCGACAAGTCGCGCATCAGCTCGGTCAAGCCGCTGATCGGCAGCTTCCGCTAACCGCGTTTCGTGGGAGCCTGCCGGCCAAGCCGGCAGGTTCTCCGTCTCCAATCGATCGAGTACCAGACCGTGACACCAATTCTTGAGACAAGTGCCGCGCCCCGGTCGCGGACGCAGAAACAACCGATTATCCGGCAGATCATGGCAATGCCGGCAGGCGCGATCTTCCTCGTCTTCATGACGCTGCAGATCGTCTGCATTGCAGGCGCCTTGCTCTATCCCGATCAGTTCCGCTACCTCTCGCCGCAGAACCTGACAATCCTGATGAAGGCAATCCCCGTGCTTGGCTGCCTGGCGCTCGGCGCGGGTGTGCTGATGATCGCGGGCGAATTCGACCTCTCCATCGGCTCCGTCTACACCTTCACCGCCATCCTGATGGCAAGCCTCGTCGGCGCCGGAATAAGCGCCTTCATAGCTGCCCCTCTCGGCGTCTTGGCCGGCATCATGATCGGCTTGCTCAACGGCCACATCACACTGCGCTTCGGGTTGCCATCCTTCATCGTGACCCTTGGCGGCCTCTTATTCTGGCGCGGCGCGGTGCTGCTCTATAACGGCGCGGTTCAGGTGCGCTTCGATCCGGAGCCGATCTTCACCAGCCTGTTTTCCGGCACGCTACTCGGCATCAACGCCGCCTTCATCTGGATCGTGCTCTTCGTCGTCGGCTTCCATTACCTCGTCCACCGTCACCGTTTTGGCAACCATGTGTTCGCCACCGGCGGCAATCGGGGTGCTGCGGAAGCGATCGGCATCAACACCAACCGCGTCAAGCTGGTGGCCTTCGCAATCGCCGGCGGCATGGCGGCAGTGGCCGGCATCATTGCAACGGCGCGTGTCGGCAGCGTGCAGCCGGGGCAGGGCGCAGGACTGGAACTTCAGGCGATCGCCGCCTGCGTCATCGGTGGACTGTCGCTGCGCGGCGGCCGAGGTTCGATCATCGGCATCTTCCTCGGCGTGCTCCTGATCCACACCATCACCGACGTGCTGCTTCTCTTGCGCGCACCGGGCTTCTATCTCGACATGTTCATCGCGACGCTGATCGTGCTGGCCGCCATCTTCAACCATCTTATCGAGCGGCGAGGTCTTGCGTGATGTCGGCCCCCAATCTTCTTGAACTGCACAACATCTCGGAAAGCTTCGGCGCCCTGACGGCGCTGCGCAATCTGAGCTTCCATATCGGCGAAGGCGAAGTGGTGGGGCTGCTCGGCGACAACGGCGCCGGCAAGTCGACGACCGTCAACCTGATCTCCGGCATCCACAAGCCGACGGACGGTTATCTCAGCGTCGATGGAAAGAAGACGGCATTCACCTGCCGCTCGGACTCCGCCGATGCCGGTATCGAAACCATCTATCAGCATACGGCGCTGGTGGATTCGCTTTCGATCACCCGCAACATCTTCATGGGCCGCGAACTCACCGATCGCTTCGGCTTTTTGCGCCAGCGCGAAATGCGCGAGATCGCCATGGAGGTGCTGCAGAACGCGGTACACATATCCGGCATCGACAGCCCCGATACGCTCGTCGGTAATCTCTCCGGCGGCCAGAAACAGGCCGTCGCCATCGCCCGCGCCGTCTATTTCAAGAAACGCGTGCTGCTTCTCGACGAGCCGACCTCGGCGCTCTCAGTGCGCGAGACGGAAGCACTCTTGAACCAGGTGCTGAAGCTCAAGGCGGAAAACGTCTCCAGCGTGCTTGTGACCCACAACATCTACCACGCCTATCAGGTCTGCGACCGCTTCGTGATCATGAGCCACGGCACCAAGGTGTTCGATGTCGACAAGGCGGACACGACGATCAACCAGCTGACCGAATATGTCGTGCTCACCTGATCCCACCCAACAGACAGAAAGGGCATAGCCCGTGACCATTTCAGTATCAGTACGCCAGGTCGTTGGACCTGAAGATGCGGCAAGGCGCGACACGCAGGGCCTGCGGGACGGCTTCGTGATCGACAACCTGTTTCGCCCGGGCGAGGCCAATCTCACCTACAGCCATCTCGATCGCATGATCGTCGGCGGGGTGGTGCCGGACACCAAGCCTATCGAGATCGCCGCGATCGCCCAGACCGGCACGGAGCGTTTTCTCGACCGGCGCGAGGCCGCCATCGTCAATATCGGCGGCGCCGGTACCGTCAGCGTAGGGGGTAAGGCTTACGAACTCGGCTTTCAGGAAGCGCTTTATATCGGAATGGGCGAGGGAGCCTTGAGCTTCGCAAGCCGCGATCAAGGCGAGCCGGCGCTCTTCTACCTCTTGAGCGCGCCCGCGCATCGGACGTGCCCGACGGTGCACATCACCCGCGAAATGGCGAGGAAGGTGGTCGTCGGCTCGGCGGAGGAATCCAACGCCCGCACCATCAACCAGTACGTCCACCCCGATGTCTGCGACAGCTGCCAGTTGCTCGTGGGGCTGACCATGTTCGAGCCCGGCTCCGTCTGGAACACCATGCCGGCGCATGTGCATGATCGGCGCATGGAGGTCTATCTCTACTTCGGCATGCAGGAGCAGACGCGAATCTTCCATTTCATGGGAGAGCCGAGCGAGACGCGGCATGTCGTGCTGAAGAACCACGACGCCGTACTGTCTCCCGGCTGGTCGATCCATTCCGGCGCCGGAACCGGCCGCTACGCCTTTATCTGGGCCATGGCCGGCGATAACATGAGTTTCACCGATATGGACAAGGTACCGATGGAAGACCTGCGATGATACTTTTCGATCTCACCGGCCGCTGGGCCATCGTCACCGGCGCCAATACCGGCATCGGCCAGGCTATCGCCGTTGGTCTTGCGCAAGCGGGTGCCGACATCGTCGGCGTCGGCCGCTCGGCGATGGACGAGACAGCGGACGCGGTCACATCGACGGGGCGCCGGTTCGTATCGCTCAAGGCGGACCTGTCCGATACCGGGGAAGCGAAGGCCGTTGTCGAACGCGCCCTTGCCGCCGGCGCCTCGCCCGATATCCTCGTCAACAATGCCGGCATCATCCGCCGCGCCGACGCCCTGGAGTTCACGGAAGAGGATTGGGACGCGGTGCTCGACACCAACTTGAAATCGGTGTTCTTCCTCTGCCAGGCCTTCGCGAAAGCCGCGGTCGGGCGGCAATCGCCGGCAAAGATCATCAACATTGCCTCGCTCCTCGCCTTCCAGGGCGGCATCCGCATTCCGTCCTATACGGCCGCAAAGAGCGGGCTTGCGGGGATCACCAGGTTGATGGCGAACGAGTGGGCGTCGAAGGGCATCAACGTCAACGCCATCGCGCCAGGCTATGTCGAAACCAACAACACCGAGGCGCTTCGCGCCGATGCCGAGCGCAGCGCCGATATCCTGAAGCGCATCCCGGCCGCCCGCTGGGCCAAGGCCGAGGATATGGCGGGCACGGCGGTCTATCTTGCCTCGCGCGCTTCCGATTATGTTCATGGCACGGTGCTGCCGGTCGATGGCGGCTGGCTTGCCCGATAGGAGATTATGATGGCCGATCACTACACGCTTCCCGACGACATCATCTGGACCGAAGTCGCGCCCGGCAACCGCCGCGCCGTGCTGTCCCATCGCCCCGAGGCGATGCTTGTCGCTTTCCGCTTCGAGCCCGGCGCCATCGGCGCGCTGCACTCGCATCCGCATACGCAGGTGAGCTACGTCGCCGAAGGTGCCTTCGATGTCACCATTGATGGCGTCACCACGAGACTCGGTGCCGGCTCCAGCTTCATCGTGGCGCCTAACCTCGTGCACGGCGTCGTTGCAGTGGAGAAGGGACTGCTGATCGACACCTTCACGCCTCGGCGAGATGACTTTCTGTAGGGGAATGTCGGGGCGGCGTGGCTGCTGTGGCGGGCGCCGCCCAAGCGACCTGAAATTCAGCGCCGCAAACCGTCCATGACAAGACGGACGATCCGGTGTGCCCGTTCGTGCCACTCCGGTCCGTCGGGTATCGAGTAGATGCCGAACAAGGCATTCAACACATCCGCCGATGCGATGTCATCCTTGATCGCTCCGGTCGCTGCCGCATTGTCAAGCAATTGGCCAAACGCCGTTTGCAGCAGTTGCGAGCCTTCGTTAAATAATGCCGAGTTGGATGTGAACAGCAGTTTCAGGCTGTTGGCCATACCGCGCTTCGCAGCCATGTAACTGACGAACCGATGCATCCACTCCTCAAGGGCGACGTCCGGCTCTTTTTCTGCCATCAGTTCGGCGGCAGCGCTGGCGAGCAACTCCAACTCGCGCCGATAAACGACCTCAACAAGATGTTCACGCGTAGGGAAATGACGGTATAGCGTGCCGATCCCAACGCCTGCGCTCCGAGCGATTTCTTCGAGTGATGCCTTGGCGCCGCGTTCTGCAAAAGCATTGGCGGCAACCTCGACCAGAATATCCCGATTGCGGCGTGCATCTGCGCGCATGTGAGGCCTTGCAGGCGCAATTCGCGGCGACTCCTTCGACACTCGAATATTTTCTCCAAACCGAAGACTTGACGATAACGCGCCAGCCACTACGTTAAACGGAGGCGCCTCCGATTTGGTTCGGCGCCATTTAATTCTTAAATTAGTTCGGGGCTGGATGTCATGCTGAAATCAAGGCCGACATCGGGCAGAGTTCAAAAATATGCAGGCTTCATGGCCGCGACTTTTGAGCGTAACACATGTCGATAAGCGGGAGCGTGCAATGACGAAGTCGATCGATTTTAGTCTGCATAACAATCGGGAAGGCAGCGAGTTCCGCATTCATCACAGCCATGCCTATCTCGACCTGCCGAATAATCTTAAGGTGGACCACCAGACGCCGACGAAAGCGTTCTCGACCGACAGTGTGCTGGAGATTCTTGATTTCGCGCTCCGAGCGATGGAAAGCGGACATCGCGTCGCTCTTTGCACACTCGTTGAAATTCGTGGAGGTTCGTCCCGACCACTTGGCGCTCATATGGCTGTCGCCGATGACGGTCTCTATTGCGGGTATGTCTCGGGCGGATGCACCGAAGCGGCTATTGCGGCAGAGGCGTTGCAAGCTCTTTTGGAGCGGCAAGATCGTACGGTCATGCTCGGCGAAGGGTCGCCTTTCTTCGATATCCTTCTGCCGTGTGGGGGTGGTGTCACTGTCGCGATCCATGTGTTGCACGACGTTAGGCCGATCGGGGCCGTTGTCGACTGTCTGCGGCGTCGCGAGAGCGCCTCTTTGTCCTATGTGCCAAGCGTGCAGTCACTCGCTTTTCAGTCGGGAACGACCGAGACCGGCTGGGAAGGTGGGGCCTTCCTGACATCTTATCGGCCGCGCGCAAGGATACTTCTTTCAGGTCGCACGCTAGAGGTCGAGGTCGCTGCCAAGGTGGCGCGGGCAGCGGATTATGAGGTTCTGGTGTATGACGCGGTTCCCGGCGGGATACCCGACGAACACTTGATTGACGCCGACACGGCCGTCGCCCTTTTGCAACATGATCTGGACCTCGAAATACCCGTTCTCGAGGCCGCATTGCATGCACGGCCGTTTTATCTCGGAGCGCTTGGCAGCCGTCGAACGCATGAAAAACGCATGCGACGCCTTAGCGATCTTGGCTATTCACAGAAAACGATAGACCGGATCAAAGCGCCGATTGGTCTTTTCGGACGGACCCGTGATGCCCAATCGCTTGCCCTCTCGGTGGTCGCGGATATTGCCGCCAGTCGGCAAGCGGCCCTTGCGGAGGCTTGAAGTTATGTGCTGCCGCGCGGTCAATGCGCCGGAAGCTTTGTGTCGAGTTTTGTTATACGGCGGTACCTATCGCCTGCGTTTCAGCCAAAGGAGATGTCCTGATGCATTTTACCATCAATGGAGAGGCAATAGAGGTCGAGGCCGATATCCGCACGTCGCTGCTCGATCTCATGCGCAACTATCTGGGTTTTACCGGAACGAAAAAAGGATGTGACCAGGGTGCGTGTGGCGCCTGCACCGTATTGGTGGATGGCGAACGTATCAATTCCTGTCTGGCCCTGGCGGTACAATATCAGGGCCGCAACATCACGACGGTCGAGGGGCTCGCGGCAAATGGCAACCTTCATCCGCTACAGCTGGCTTTCGTGGAGCATGACGGGTTTCAGTGCGGCTATTGCACGCCTGGCCAACTCTGTTCCGCCATCGGGATGGCGGGCGAGATAGAGCGCAACATCCCGAGCGTCGTGACCGACGATCTGGCAGCCTCCGATATTCCGATCGATGAACGCGAAATCCGCGAACGCATGAGCGGCAATCTTTGCCGGTGCGGCGCCTATAACGGCATAGTCGAGGCGATCTCCGAAACGCTGGCCCATCGGGCTGCGACTCCATCCGAGGAGAGGGCACGGGCATGAACATCTTTTCCTATCATCAAGCGTCGGACGCCACCTCGGCAATAGCGTTGAAACATGCCGGTCCTGCCGCCAAATACCTTGGCGGTGGCACCAATCTCGTCGATTTGATGCGAGAGACTGTCGAACAGCCGGAAACGCTGGTCGATATCACCCATCTCGCCTGCGATATCGAACAACGCGCCGATGGCAGTCTGCTTATCGGCGCCGCCGCTAAGAACACGGCGGTCGCAGCGCATCCGGCGGTACGATCGAATTATCCACTGCTGTCGCGTTCCATCCTGGCGGGTGCGAGTGCACAGATACGCAACGTCGCGACGGTCGGGGGCAATATTTTGCAGCGCACCCGCTGTCGGTACTTTTACGACAATGCGGCCCACTGCAACAAGCGCCAGCCGCAGGCTGGTTGCGATGCTCTGGAAGGTTTCAATCGGTACCACGCAATCCTTGGCGCTTCCGACGCCTGTGTGGCCACTCACCCGTCAGACATGTGCGTGGCTCTTGTTGCGCTGGATGCCGTCGTTCACCTCCAGGGCACGGCCGGTACTCGCAGCATTCCCTTGCGGGATCTGCACCGCCTGCCGGGAGATCGCCCAGACCTAGAGACCGACCTGCAGCCGGACGAACTGATTACGGCCATTGAAATTCCGGCACTGCCATTCGCGAACCGGTCGACCTACCGAAAGGTTCGTGATCGCGCCAGCTACGCTTTCGCGCTTATCTCCGTTGCCGCCGCGCTCGATCTCGATGAAACGGGGAAGGTGCGGGATGTTCGGCTGGCACTGGGTGGAGTCGCTCACAAACCGTGGCGCGCTTTGAAGGCGGAAGCTGTTCTTAAAGGCCAGACAGCCGACACGGCCGCCTTCCGCGCTGCCGCTGAAGCCGAGCTCGCCGATGCCGTCGGCCTGCGCGACAATGCATTCAAGATCGAACTGGCGAAACGCACGATCGTTGCCGTTCTCGACGAATTGAAGGGAGACAACGCATGAGCGCTCAACCTCAGACCGGAGTCAAAACATCCGGACGCTGGCAACCTGCCGTCACCACCGATCCGATGCTGCACAAGCATGGTGCGCTTGGGCATCCCGTCTCGCGTATCGACGGTCCGTTGAAAGTTCAGGGGAAAGCGCGTTTCGCAGCAGAGTTTCCCTATGAAAATATCAGTTATGCAGCGCTTGCCTATAGCAGCATCGCACGTGGCCGGATCACATCGCTTGACTTGGTTGCAGCAGAAAGTGCGCCAGGCGTCATTCTTGTCATGACCTATCACAACGCACCGCGCATGAAAGCGCCGTCGCTGATGATGTCGTCGCCGACCGCGGCCGGTTCGAGTGATCTGCCGGTGATGCAAAACGACGAAATCCACTGGAACGGCCAGCCGATCGCGCTCGTTCTGGCTGAAACGCAGGAACAGGCGGACTACGCTGCCTCGCTCGTCAAGGTCGCCTATGCGAGCCTGCCGGCCGTCCTCTCCTTCGAGGAGGCAAAGAAAACGCCGCGGCAATTGGAAACGCTGCTTGGTCAGCCGCCGTTGCTCGAGATCGGCGATGCCGAAACGGCGCTGGCAAACGCTGCAGTCAAGGTGGATGTTACCTACCGCACGCCGCGCCATAACCACAATGCCATCGAGTTGCATGCCGCCACCGTCGCCTGGAACGGCGATGAACTGCATCTGCACGATGCCAGCCAATTGCTCGATCTAACGGCTGGCCAGCTCGGCGACATATTTGGTCTCGAACCGGACAAGGTGCGGGTGACTTCTCCTTATGTCGGAGGCGGCTTTGGCGGCAAGTGTCTCTGGGACCACCAGATCCTCGCTATTGCCGCGTCGAAAATGGCGGGACGGCCGGTGCGCATCATGCTTTCCCGCGAAGGTGTCTTTCGTATCGTCGGCGGCCGTACGGTGACGGAGCAGCGGGTGGCGCTCGGCGCGAGTTCTGATGGAAAGCTGGAGGCGCTGATCCATACAGGCACCGCGGCGATGACACCACACAATTCCTGTCCCGAACAGTTCACCTTTCCAGCCCGCCATCTCTACGCGGCCAAGACTTTCAAGCTTGAGCAGGACGTGGCCGACATGGACATGCTCGTCAACACATTCATGCGGGCGCCAGGCGAGTCTGTCGGTACTTTCGCTCTCGAATGCGCGCTTGACGAACTGGCCGAACAGCTGAAGCTCGACCCGATCGAATTGCGCCGTCGTATTGAGCCGGAAAAGGATCCGACCACCGGTAAGCCGTTTTCATCGCGTTTCCTAATCGAGGCTTATGAGAAAGGCGCCGAACGTTTCGGATGGCAGAACCGCAGCGAAACGCCACGCCAGAAACGCGAAGGCGAATGGCTGATTGGCATGGGCTGCGCCACGGCAACCTATCCCTATCACCGCTTTCCCGGCGGTGCAGCGCGGATCAGGTTGACGGTGGAGGGGCACGTTACCGTTTCGACCGCAGTCCATGACATGGGCATGGGAACAGCGACGGCCCAGGCGCAGCACATCGCTGCCCGCCTAGGCGTTCCGTTCGAAAATATCACCTTTGAATATGGCGACAGCAGCCTGCCACGCGGGGTGATTGCCGGCGGCTCGACGCAGACGGCTTCCATCGGCGGGGCGGTGATCGCCGCGACCGAGGTGTTCGTCGAGGAACTGATCAAACTTGCCGGCAATGATTCGCCACTCGCCGGTCTGTCGCTCGCCGATGTCGAGCCGCGAGACGGCGGGCTTGGCCATCGCGACAACGCCGATCGGTTCGAAAGCTACCAGTCCATCCTTTCAAGGGCTGGACGTGACGAACTCGTGTGCGAGGCGGATGCGCCGGCGCCGGCGGAGATGGAAGTCTTTTCCATGCATTCCTATGGCGCCCAGTTCTGCGAGGTGCGGGTCAGCGCGATTACCGGTGAAATTCGGGTGTCACGTTTCCTGGGTTCCTTTGACGCTGGCCAGATTCTAAATTCCAAGACAGCGACCAGCCAGTTCAAGGGCGGCATCGTCATGGGCATCGGGCTTGCGCTGACCGAGGAAACCAATTTCGACGAGCGGACCGGCCGGGTCGTGAATGCCTCGCTTGCAGAGTATCACGTGCCGGTACAGATGGATGTTCCCGCGATCGATATCATCTATACCAACAAGCCCGATCCTCAGGCGCCGATGGGCGCGCGCGGCATTGGTGAAATCGGCATCACCGGCGTCGGCGCGGCTGTCGCCAACGCCGTCTATAACGCCACCGGGATCCGTATCCGTGACCTGCCCATAACCCTGGACAAGGTCATGGTGGCGCCAGAGGCCTAAGGCGACTGGCGTTCAGTTGAAGAGCGCCTAAGCCGATTGTCTCAAAATGATCTCGGCATTCAACAGGACCTGTTCGGGTCCGTTGGATGCCGAACCCTCAGCTTCCTGATCCAGTTTCTGCAGCAGCAGTTGCATGGCAATGCGACCGATGTCGTTGTAGCTCTGCGCCACGGTGGTGATCGGCGGGCAGGCATAGCGGGACAGCGGGTGGTCGTCGTGGCCGGCGATGCGCAGGCTACAATCGGGCGTGCGGCCAATTTTAACGCCAGCCTGAAATGCCGCCGCTATGGCGCCGAATGCCACGCGGTCGTTGGCGCAAAGTATGGTCGCGGTCGGAAAGCCTCCGCTCTCGAGAATACGCTTCGTCTCGTCATAGCCGAATTTCTCGAAGTCCCAGCCAGCCGCCCGCTCGATCGGCAGCACGATCGGCTCCATCCGCAGCTCGGTCATCGCCTCGAGATAGGCCGTCTCGCGGGTCGACGCATTGGTGTTGACCGACGGCATGCCGAGATAGCATGGCGGCTCTCCCGAACGGCAGAGATAGTCCACGATCAGCTGGAAGCTCTGGCGGTTGTTGGTGCCGACGAAGGGAGAGACATCGTCCAGCGGCGAATCCACGAAGATCAGCGGGATCGACGCAGACAGCGTAAGCAATGTCTCGTGGTGTGACTGCACGCCAAGCGGGGCAATGATTGCGCCTGCGACGTTCATCGACTTGAGCGTTTCGATGGCGCGCGCTTCCATCAGCGCATTGCCATCCGACGACAGCACGAAGGCGAGAAAGCCGGCATCATTGGCGATGAGCTCGACCCGGCGCGTCAGCGCCATGTAGAATGGGTCCGTCGAATTGGGAATGATGATCCCGATGATGTTGCTGCGCCGGCGATTGAGGTTGACGGCAAACAAGTTGGGGCGAAAGCCGCTCTCCTTGAGGGCGGCTTCGATGATGTCGCGGGTCTTGCGCCGCACGGAGCTCGGGTCGTTGAAGTACTTCGAGACGGTCGGCCGCGACAGGCCGACATACTCGGAAAAGTCCTCCATCGTTCTGATCGGCCTGTCTGACAAACGCGCGTCCCACTCATTTTTTATTTAATCGATTGAAATCGTTGGTGCAGTTCAATCAAAACTTTTGCGCCGGCGCAAGCCGCGCCTTTAGGCGCGGCAAGCTTCGAAGTAATCTTCCAGCACGCGGTCGACGGCCGCAAGCGCCAGCGAACGGGCATCCGGTTTGACCTTCCCGTCACGCACGCCGACATAGGCGCCGGTCAGGTACTGGTTGATCAGAGTCTCCGGGATCTGCACGCCATCCAACAGCGAAAACAGCGCCTTCACGGCCGCGTCGATCTCCGGCTGGGGCCAGTAGTAGCGGATACGGTCGCTGTAGCTGAAGTGGCGCTGGATGTGCTTTTCGGCCTCCGTGCCGTGATAATACTTGTCCCAGTTCTTCGGATCCGCGGTCAGAACGCGCTCGATGGTGGCAACCAGCGTCTCCTTGCGCATATCAGGAAACAAGAAGGCGGCGATCTGGTCGAGTCCGTAATAGGCTTCGCGCAGTGCAAAGGTCAGGCCGGGGCCAACCTTCAGGATCGCGAAACCATCCAAGACGAGCTGACGCAGCATGTCGCGGGTCTGGTAGTCGGTGGAGTGGGCCTCGAAGATCATGCCCGGCATGTCCGAAAGCGTGGCGCTCAGTGCGGCCGCCTTTTCCGGTGCGTAGGCAATGACGTTTTCGTTGCCGAATTCCACGCCCGGCTGGACTACGGCGCCGACCACACGAGAGAACGCGTCCGACACGCCGGCGGCCTCGAAAGCCTTGCGGTGGATGGCAATGGTTTCGCGCGCGGCGTCCGGCTTGGTCACCTCGAGCTCTTCGATCTCTTCCATGGCGCCGCCGGGGATCGGCACTTCCGTGCCGACGATGTAAACAGGCTTGATGCCATCCGAGCCCTTCAGTGCCGCCTCGGCCACGGAGGCGAGCTTCGTTGCGCGCTCAGCGGTGATCGCGTCGGGCAGGGCGACCGGCTCGCCGGCGCAGCCCATGCTGGTATCGAGATGCAGCTTGGTGAAGCCGGCCTTGGCGAAAGCCTCGATCATCACGCAGGCCTTGGCCATCGCCTCGTCGGCGGGCAGGCTCTTCCATGGATTGGGACCGAGATGGTCGCCGCCGAGGATCAGCTTTTCAAGCGGGAAGCCGGTCTCGGCCGCTATCTTCTCCACGAAGGCACGGAAATCGGCAGGCGTCATGCCGGTATAGCCGCCGTCCTGGTTCACCTGGTTGCAGGTGGCTTCGACGAGCAGGTGAGCATCCTGCTTCAGAGCATGCAGCATCGACGCCTCGATGACGAGGGGATGGGCTGAGCAGATCGAGGGAATGCCCTTTACGCCATTGCCGTGGCGCCATTGTGCGATATCCGTGAGGTAGCTCTTCTGCATGTCAGGCTTGTCCTTGCGCTTTGATGAGGGCGTCGAGTTCGGCTTGGGTGGATGCGCCTTCCATTGGGCCGGCCTTGGTGACAGCGCGGGCGCCGGAGGCGTTGGCGTAACGCAGCGCTTCGGCCGGGTGCATTCCCTTCAGCCAGAAGGTGACGAAGGTCGCGCCGAAGCAGTCGCCGGCGCCGGTCGGGTCGACTTCCTCGACCTTGTAGCCCTCAAGATCGATCTGGGTGGTCTTGTCGAAATAGCTGGAACCCTTTTCGCCACGCTTGATGACGATGGCCTTGATGCCCTTGGCGAGCAGCTCGGCGACGGCTTCCTTCTCCGTCTTTGCCTCGGCGAACAGGAACAGTTCCTCGCCGCTCGGCATGAATAGATCGGTCACTGAGAGCACGGTCTGCAGCGCCTCGCGCATGCCCGGGCTATCGAGGATTTCAGGGCGCAGATTGGGGTCGAAGGACACTGTGCCACCAGCGGCCTTGATGCGTTCGACGGCTGTGAGGATACTCTTCACCACGCTTGGCGCGTAGAGGGCGGTGCCCATGACGTGCATGTGCGTGCAGGTGTCGATCAGCGTCAGCGTCTTGTCCGAAAGCTCGATCTCGCCGCAGGCGCTGTGGCGGATGTTGAAGACGAAGGCGCGGCTGCCGTCCTCGCGGTAACGCACGAAGGCGCTGCCGGTCGTGCCCTGCGGGACAATCTCGATGCCCGAGACATCGACACCGTCCTCGGTCAGGCGATTGATGTTGACCCAGCCGAAGTCGTCATCGCCGACGCGGGAGATGATGGCGCAATCCTGGCCGAGCTTGCCGACCTGATCGATGAAGATGGCCGGTGCGCCCGAAGGGAAGGGGCCGATCAGCGGCACAGCTTCACGAAAGCCGTTGCCGCGATTGGTGGCGACGATTTCTACCAGGATTTCGCCGATGGTGAGGATTTTCGACATGGCTATCTGCTCTTGAGGGTTACTGCTTGGCGCGCTTCGAGCGCACGTCGAGATAGACGGCGACGAGGATGACGAGGCCCTTGACGATGAGCTGGTAGAAGTAAGGCACCGACAACATGTTCATGCCGTTGTTGAGCACGCCGATGATGAGCGCGCCGATCAGCGTGCCGATCATGGTGCCGACACCGCCGGCAAGGCTCGTGCCGCCGAGAACGGCTGCCGCGATGGCGTCGAGCTCGTAGCTCATGCCGGCGTTGGTTTGGGCCGAGAACAGGCGCGAGGACAGCAGGATGCCGCTGATCGCCGCCATGATGCCCGAGATCATGAAGATGATGATCTTCAGGCGATCGACCTTGATGCCGGAATAGAGCGCTGCCTCGCGGTTGCCACCGGTCAGATAGGCGCGGCGGCCGAACTTGGTCTTGCTGAGCAGGATGTGGTTGAACAGGAAAAGCACCGCCACGACCCAGATGACGATCGGGATGCCGATGAAGCTCTGGGTACCGATGGCCGTCCAGGTCGGCTCCATGATCATCGCAGGTGCGCCGTTCGTCGGCAGGCTGACCATGCCGCGATAGATACCCATCGTGGCCACTGTGACGATGAAGGACGGCAGCAGGAATTTCGCGGTCAGGACGCCATTGGCGAGACCCAGAAGCGCGCCGGCTGCGAGTGTCAGGACGAGGGCGGGAACGAAGCCCATGCCGAACGCGAAACATTGCGCGCCCACCATGCCGGCGACCGCGATGATCGAGCCGATCGAGAGGTCGATTTCACCCAGCAGGATGACCCAGGTCATGCCGAAGGCGGCGATCGCGATGACAGATACCTGCTGCAGCACGTTCAGGAAATTGGCAACGGACATGAACCGCTGGTTGGTGATCGAGAAGATCACGCAAAGGACGATCAGCGATAGGAAAATACCGCCATACTGCTTCATTACCTGCCGGAATGCGGCATTGGCTGCGCTCTTGTCGCTCATAATACAAATCCCGTAGCAAAGCTCATGATCTTCTCCGGTGTCATCTGATCGCCGGCAACGATGGCGGTGGCCCGCCCTTCGCTCATCACGACGGCGCGGTCGCTCATGCCGATGACTTCGGGGAGTTCGGAGGACACCAGCAGGATTGCCGTGCCTTCCGCCGCCAGCTGGCGGATGATCTTGTAAATTTCAAACTTGGCGCCGACATCGACGCCGCGTGTCGGCTCGTCGAGGATGAGGATCCTCGGCTTGGTCAGCAGCCACTTGGCCAGCACGATCTTCTGCTGGTTGCCGCCGGACAGCGATCCCGCCGAGGTCTCGAGCGACGCCGTCTTGATGGCGAGCCGGCCGACTTCCACCTTCGCGTCGTCGCGTTCGCGGCGGCGCTTGAGGAAGCCGAAGGGGTTGGAATAGTTGTCTAGCGCCACCATCGAGATGTTACTCTCGACACTGTGGCTGAGCACCAGCCCCTCTTCCTTGCGGTTTTCGGTGACGAAGCCGACACGCCGGTTGATGGCATCGACGGGGGAGGTGATGGTCACCGCGCTGCCGTCGATCGAGATGGTGCCGGATGTCGGCTGCGTCATGCCAAACAGTGTCTTCATTACCTCCGAGCGGCCGGAACCGATCAGGCCGAAGAAGCCGAGGATCTCGCCCGGGCGCACATCGAAGGAGATATCCTCGAACTCGTCGTGGCTGGAGAGCCCGCTCACCGCCAGAACCGGCTTTTCGGTAAGCGCTGGAGCGGGTACATCGCGCGGCGGATAAATCTCGTTCATGTCGCGGCCGACCATCAGGGCGATCAGCTCGTCGATTGTGGCTTCGGACTTGTCGCGCGTGGTGATGTAGCTGCCATCTCGCACGACGGTGATGTCGTCGCTGAGCCGCATGATCTCTTCCATGCGGTGCGAGATGTAGATCACGGCCACGCCGCGCGCCTTCAATTGCGCGATGATCTCGAACAGGATTTCGGCTTCGCTGTCGCTGAGCGAGGATGTCGGCTCGTCGAGGATGACGACCTTGGCGTCGATGCTGAGGCCCTTGGCGATCTCGACCAGCTGGCGCTGGGCGATCGACAGGTCGCCGACGCGCTCCTGGACGGATATCGGCAGCTTCAGATCGGCGACGATCGCGGCTGCCTGGCGCACCAGCGCCTTGTCGTTGATGAAGCCGGCCCTGGTCGGCTCGCGGGTCGCGAGAATGTTCTCGGCCACGCTCAAATTGTTGCAGAGGCTGAGCTCCTGGAAGACGATCGTCAGACCCGCTGCCGCCGCATCCTGCGGATTGGCCGGCGCATAGGGTTTGCCGTCGAGGAGGATCGAGCCCGATGTCGGCTGGTAGACGCCGGCGAGGATCTTCATCAGCGTCGATTTTCCGGCGCCGTTTTCGCCGAGGATCGTATGGACCCTGCCGGGGCGGACCTTCAGCTGCATGCTTTTCAACGCGGTCACCGCGCCGAAAACTTTCGTAATGTCCTTGATCTCGAGGATCGCGTTGTCGCCGGAGGTTTCCATGGCGTCACCTTTCACCAAGAGCCGCAGGCATCGGATGGATGCGTGGGGCGCTCTGATTTGTCGCGGAGATGTCGCTGCTTTCCGGCGGCCGGTCCGTCAAAGAGCCCGGCCGCCGGAAGGAGCGGTCACTGTGCGATACTTGGGACCTTCGCACAGTGCGCCTTGGGAGGACTTACTGCTTCTTGACGTAGACGCCGGGAACGATAGGCTGCTCGGCAGGCACGTCCTTGCCGGCCTTGAGGTCCAGCGCGGTATCGACGGCGAGCTTGCCCATCTGGTCCGGGAACTGCTGGATCACGCCAACCATGTCGGGATCGCTGTCGACAGCCTTGATCGCCTCAGGCATGCCGTCGAAGCCGATGACCTTGACCTTGCCAGTCAGGCCGGAAGACTTGACCGCAACCGCTGCAGCAAGAGCCGCGTCGTCACCGAAGCCGAAGATGCCGTTGATGTCAGGGTTTGCCTGCAGCATGTTCTGCGCAACAGCGAGAGCCTCGGCGCGGGTGATGCCGGTCTGGATAGACACGATCTTGATGTCGGGGTGCTTGGCAATGGCTTCCTTGAAACCGTTGACGCGGTTCACGACCGACTGGACCAGCGGATAGTCGATGATCGCGACATTGCCCTTGCCGCCGAGCTGTTCGGCCATCAGTTCGCCCGCCTTGACGCCACCGGCGTAGTTGTCGGTGCCGATGTAGGACGAAACCTTGGCGCCTTCGACAGGAACGTCGACGGTGATGACCTTGATGCCGGCGGCCTGAGCGCGAGCGACTGCTGCGAGCGCGCCCTTGCTGTCGACTGGCGACATGATGATGACGTCGACGCCCTTGACGATGAAGTCCTCGATGTCGGCGAGCTGCTTGTTCAGGTCCTGATTGGCAATCGCGATCTCGACGGAGACGTTCTTCGCCTTGGCTTCAGCGGTGATCGCCTTGGCAAGCTCGTTATAGAAAGGATGCTGCTGCGTCAGCAGCGATGCGCCAATACCCTCGGCCTGCGCGGTGACGGCGACCAGCGTGAACGCGGCGGAGACGAGCAGCGACTTTGCGATGTGAGAAATAGTCAATTCTTCCTCCCGGAAACGTATCGAGGCCTGTGCTTGGGACCGCCGGATCTGGCCGCCTCCTGAGCCAACCGACGCCGCCTATTCATCACTAAACTTTGCGCGCGTCAACTTTAAAATCGATATGCGTCAAATTGAGTTGAGGTGTTGCGTGCACGTGATTACGCCACTCATACCGATGCATGAGGTGATGCGTTTCGCAATTCGGCGCGTCGGTGCCAGGTGACGGAGGTAAATATCGCTGGTGCTTCAGGCTGTTGCTGACAATCAGAGCCGTGGTCTTAGAAGCTCGTTGCGAGGTTCATCTGGATGGCGTTGGAGCGAAGGCCTTTGCCGAATTCGCCGGAATAGTTCAGCGTTAACCGCGCGGACTTTGAGAGCTTCGCGGAGACGCCGATCTCCGCCATGACGGAATCACGAGGTATCTCTGTGCCCTCGATTATGAAGGGCGAGCCACCCGAAAACGCCATGCGCGAGTACGGCGTTACGTCGCCTGCGATATGCCGCCAGCCCAGCAAGCCGGAAACGGAGAGAGGCAATTCGTTTTCCGGCCAATCCATCGCCCAGCGCAGTCCGACCGTTGATGAGGTGATCGCGGCGTTTCCACCGGTTACCGAGAGTGCGGCGTCGCCACCCTTCTCCTGGAAGCCATCAGTATCGAGATTGATGTAGGCCAGATTCGCGAACGGTTGAACTTTGACCATGTCCCACTCGTAGGTCCACGAAAGATCGGCAAAGACCTGACTGGTGGCGCTCGCATAGTTTGCCGATAGCTGGTCCGTAAATGTGCCAAATGCGATATCACGCCGCGTGGATGCTTCGTTGTGTGCGTAGATGGCGCCTCCGGCGAGTTGCACGGGGCCGATATCGCCCATGGCGTAAAGCCCGGCGTAATAAGCGTTTGCGTCTACCTGATCGAACGATTGTTGACCGTAACCGACCATGCCGCCGACACGCCAGTGATCGGAGACCGGCGCATCCGCCCCGAACAGGGCACCAGTGAAGCGCGCATCGATCCCGGCAGCGTTGTCGCCGCCTGACAGAACGTTAGACGACAGGAATCCGGAGGTCCAGAAGGTTGCGTCGGTTTCACGCTGATGGGGCCCCCAGGCGATCTCGTCGAGGATTGCTTCGCGCGGAAAGCGGCTTTGCCATAGCAAAGCGCTTTTGAGCGAAGCATGGGCTTCGCCGCTCAGCTGCAAAAAGGCACTCGCGGCAGTGGCGGTGTCGAGCGACAGGATCGCGTCGTAGACGGCGCGGCCTGATCCCAGCGCTTCGACGGCCGTGGCGGTTGCCCGGCCATTTGCCGTATCGGCCACGTCCGCGAATTGCACGCCGTTGCGATCCAGCCGCATGTCGATGGTGGTGGCGTCGTATATCAACGTTGGCGATAGAAAGGCGAAGTCGCTCGTCACAGTGTCGAACGTACCGGTTATGCTGCCGCCGGTCAGGATCGTGTAGCTGGTTGCTGTCGCGTAATTGCCGGTTGCTGCCTTGACGGCAAGTGTCCCGCCCTGGATGGAAACGGTGCCCGTCGCATCCACTCTGTCGGAAAGGTCGCTGGTCGCGATGTCAACCTGATAGGTGGAGCCCGTCGCGAACGTCACGTCGCCATTGACCCCCAGCGTTGCGATCCCCGGGCCTGGCGCCAATATGCCGCCTGCGTTCACGAGAATGCCCCCGACGGTGCCGTTGCCGGATAGCAGGCCGCCATCGTCGACGTCGACGGCCCCGGATATAACCCCATCGTTGATCAGCGAGCCGCCGGAAACCGTGGCTGTGCCAGATATCGTGCCGGTGTTGGAAAATGTCCCAGCGTTATTCTGGAGCGCCGCAATCATTCCGTCGTTCGCGGCCATGCCGGAATTCGTCACTGTCCCCGCCGTCGCCCCGCTGTTGTTGACGAAGTTGCCTGCAGCGCCGACATCGACATCTGCCAATGTCGCGTTGTTGACGACGCTGCCACCGGCCACGGTCGTCACGCCGGTCACCGAGCCACCCGCATTGTTGGTGAATGTCCCGCCGTCGTTCTGCACGGAGGCGATCGTCCCGGCATTGGTGACGGTCCCGGCGTTCCTGATGGCTCCGGCGGTGGCGCCCGTGTTGTTGATGAAGGCTGCCGCAGCGGCGACATCGGCATCCGTGATGACGAAGTTGTTCGTGACAGTTCCACCCTCAACGGCAGTCGCCCCGGTGATCGTGCCGCCCGCGTTGTTGGTGAAGGTGCCCGCCGTATTGGTCAGACTGGCGATTGTGCCAGCATTGGATGCCGTGCCGGCATTGGTGACAGCGCCCGCGATTGCCCCGCTGGCGTTGGTGAACGTGCCGGCCGTGCCGACATTGACGTTATTCAGGCTCGCATTGTTCGTGACGCTGCCGCCGCTGATGTTCGTGCCGCCGGTAACGGTTCCGCCGGCGTTGTTGGTGAACGTCCCGCCATCGCTCTGCACGGAGGCAATCGTCCCGGCGTTGCTGGCCGTGCCCGCATTCCTGACAGCGCCTGCCGTTGCTCCGGTGTTGTTGACGAAGGTTGCGGCCGCGGCGACATCGGCGTCGGTGATCACGAAGTTGTTCGTGACGGTTCCGCCTTCGACGGCAGTCTTGCCTGTGATGATGCCGCCAGCGTTGTTGGTGAAGCTGCCTGCCGTGTTGGTGAGGCTCGCCACCGTGCCGGCATTGGACGCGGTGCCGGCGTTTGTCACGGCGCCTGCGGTCGCTCCACTATTGTTGACGAAGGTCGCGGCTGCCGCGACATCGGCGTCGGTGATGACGAAGTTGTTCGTGACCGTACCACCCGAGACGGTCGTCCTTCCCGTCACGGTGCCGTCGTTTGTGAAACTGCCCGCTGTGTTCGTTACGTCGCCGACCGTGCCGGCGCTCGAAGCGGTGCCCGCGTTCGTAACCGCCTCGATGGTCCCACCGCTATTGTTGACGAGCGTTCCGCCCGTGGAGACATTGACCTGACCTGTGGTGCCGCTGTTCGTAAGTGCTGTCCCCGCCCCAACGACGGCACTGCCGAGCGTGCCGTTGACCGAAACATTGCCATTGTTGAGATCGAGTTGGCCGTTGAGGTGGCCGTCGAGGGACAAGCTGCCGCCATCGAGACTGACATCCGAGTTCATCACGCCGCCGCTGTTGATGCTGACGGTGCCCGACGTGATCGTCGTGCCGTTCGTCGTGGTCAATACGCCTGTATTGCTGATGGTAACGTTGCCGCCACCCACATCCAGGTGGCCGACCGTCACTTCGTTGGAGACTTGAGGAGAGCCGCTATCGACGCGCGCCGTGTCAGTGGCATCGGGCGCGGTTGGGGTCCAATTCGCCGCGTTGCTGAAATCGTTGTCCGTAGCCCCGGACCAGGCCGATTGCGCAAAGCCATGTGCAGGCAGTGCGATGGACGCCAGCGCCGTAAACAAGCCTAGACGGCGAGAAAATGCCGGGAGTAGTTGTTTCATCTGCAGGCCGACGCTTAGCGGACACCCACCAGACATCGGCGGGACGGTTAACAATTCCTATCGGCAACGTGGTTAACGAAGCCTTAAATTAGCTCTGGCGAGGCAACGATACATTGTTGGGATGAGCAGAATGGCCGCTTCTTCTCTTGCAACATGGTTTGCCGCCGGAGTAAGCATCTGCCAATCAAATAAGCATCGACGTGGTGTGGTGAACCTTGACCGGGTTTGCCGCCGGAATTTCGTCACAGAATGGCGTCACGGAGCGCCTTGAAAATCATGAACAGGCAGGCGGCTCTTGTCGCGGGCGGAAACGCCGTTTTGGTTGGTATCGTCCTGATGCTCGTCGGCGATTTCATGTTCGCCCTCAACGACGCCATGGGCAAATGGCTCGTTGCGAGCTTTTCCGTCGGTCAGGTTCTGCTCATTCGCTCGCTCGGCGCCTTCTTCGTGCTTGGGCCGATGTTGTCGCGCCAACCGATCACCTCGCTCTATCGGGTGGAGAAGCCGCAATGGCAATTGGTGCGCGTCATTCTCGCCACCGCTGATACCGGGCTGTTCTACGCCGCCGTCGCCTATCTTCCGCTTGCCGACGTCATGACCTTCTACATGGCCGGTCCGATCTACGTCGCGGCGCTCTCGCATTTCCTGCTTGGCGAACGGATCGGCTGGCGGCGCTGGCTGGCGGTGCTGGTCGGTTTCATCGGTGTTGTGATCGCGCTGCGCCCGTCGTCGGCGATGCTCTCATGGCCCTCGATGTTCGGTCTGATCGGCAGCATTTCCTTCTCGTTGACGCTGGTGCTCGGTCGCGTCCTGCGATCGACGCCTGACGCCACGCTTGTGACGTTGCAGACGCTTGGATGTCTTGCTGTCGGGGCAGTGCTTAGCGTTGGCACTTGGAGTGCATTTAGCGGGAGCCAGCTGATGGCTTTGTTGCTGCTTGGCGTCGTTTCGTGCTCCGCGCATCTGATGATTACCCGCTCGCTGAAGCTTGCACCCGCCTCGCTGTTGGCGCCGCTTCAATACACGCTGTTGCTCTGGGCGATCATCTTCGGCTGGATGTTCTTCGGCGAGTTTCCCGACCGACAGACGCTGATCGGCGCTGCAGTGATCGTGCTGGCTGGGCTGTTCATCTTCCACCGCGCCAAGGTCAAGGATGTCGAGCCGCTGGTGCCGAACGACGCGAGCCACGGGTAAGGTTTGGCCGTGGATCTGCCAATGCGCTAGATCCCGGATCCATCGAGCTGCAGGATATCATCGCCTTCCCAGGGGGAGGGCAGCGAGCTCTGGCTGATGTTGGCTGAAGGCATGGGCATCCAGCATTTCAATTCCGGATCGGGATATTCGATGATGCGACCGGGCGCGGAATCGGATGAGCGCCAGCCTTCCGAGCCAAACCGATCGCCGTTCGACCAGTAGGCAAGATCGACCTGCGCCGGCCCCTGTTCTGATGGATGGATCGTCACGAGAATCCGGCTGCCGTCCTTCGGGGCGCTTGCCATGTGGCGCCACTGGTTTGCGTCTTCCATCAACGTCCTCCCACATTGCTGCAGTTCACAAGTGTGGCGTCGCCGTCGGAAACGTCAACTCAAACTTCGCGATATGCCCTCGGCAATTTCGCCAATTCAAACGGGAAGTGGCGGCATCGGTGGCGCGTCGAGCCCAGCAAATGGGTCACGCCACGCCTCGATATCATTCAAGCGGTCCGACCAGCGCTGGATGGCAGGATAGTCCGAGATCGGCAGTTTCGCGGCATCGTTGAATGGTAGGAAGGTTGCCATGCGGAAATCCGCGAAGGAGATCGTGTCGCCAACGAGCCACATGCGATCGGCAAGCTCGGCCTCAAGCAGTGTCGCCGCCCGGTGGAACTGCTTCAGCCCGTTTTCGACCTGCTCTTCCTCACAGGTGCCAATCCCGTAACGCGGCTTCGTCCCACGCTCCCAATGGACTGCGTCACATGCCTTCACAAAATTATCCTTCGCCCAACTCATCCAGCGGATCATCTCCGGTTCATCGTCATCGGTGCGCCAGAAATTCGAACCGGTATGTCGGGACAGATAGCAAGCGATCGCATCGGTTTCCCAAAGCGATCGTCCCGGGCGCTCAAGGATCGGAAGCAGGAGATTGGGATTAAGGGGGAGGTAGCGTTCCGATTGCCCAGGCTCCAGAGGAGCCGCGAATTCAAATTCGATGGTTGCGTCCAGATACCTGGCAACAGCAACAGCGAGACGTGGGTTTGGATTTCTGCTGAAATAGAGCTTCATGCCGGTCTCCTCTCGGTGCTTTCCCCGTCTAGGACGAACGAGGATCTGCCTTGCCGACACTGTCGGATGAAAATGATCGGAGGATTATATCGAAGGAGCGGAAGATTATTTGGCCCCGAGGCTGAGACCGTTTCGCTTTACCGTCAACGCCTTTCCGCGCCGCGTCTTCGACGCCCGGGACCATGGCCACTGACCGTTAATCTCGGCCTCAAGGGAGAAGCTGAGGAAGGTCCTGATCAGGACGATCAGCCCGAGCAGGCCGACGCTTTCCCAGGTCAACGGCGATATGATTGTCGCGATGATGTCCGCGCCGATCAGGATTTCGAGCCCGAGCAAGATGCCGCGTCCTAGGTTCGCGCGGTATCTGTCATAGGCGTCATGCGTCGCCGGGGACACCAGATCTCTGATATAGCGGACCGTTGCGACAACCACGCCGGCCAGGATGACGCCGACGCCGAAGAACTCCAGGCCCGATGCCATCGGCTTGAGGATCGGTGCGATCAGACTTGCCAAGCCGCCGATTTCGCCAACTGTGTCCATTGCGGCATTCCTTCTGCTTCGGTCCGGTAGTTGTGGGTGTGAGAATTATGCTTCGGCGCCTGCCGTGCTGGCGAAGAGTGCGATCGCGCCCAGAATGGCTGGCAGGGTGAAGGCTGCGGCCGGAGCGAACATGTAGCCGGCGGCGCCGAGGCCACAGCCGAGGGCGAAGGTGATAACCGCGGTGCCCATTTTCACGATCCGCGCCTTCAGCGCAGCCGTCTCTTCCGATTTCGCGCTGACCAAGAGGTCGGCAAGGTCGAGCATGATCTGCGTTGTCGTCCCAGTCATCAAGGTGGAAGGAGGTGCCTTCGAAAGGTGCGCCCTGTGGAGCCCGTTCTGAATGGCCATCGCGGAAACAAGGGCAAGTCCGACGACAAGCGTCACGACGTTTTCGTCCGCGTGAAACGGTCCATGATAGAGCGCGAAGATCGCTACACCAGCGAGAAGAGCCAGCTTCACGATGAGCATCGGGCGGATCGGGGATCGATCCGAGGCCTGCAATTTCAGGCAGGCCAGACGCGATGCGAAGACAACGAAGCAGAATACCGGGAGCGCCAAGAGCTTCGACAAAGCTCCGCCAAGGCCGAGTGCCGCAGTTGCGCCCAAGGTGACGAAGTTTCCGGTGACGTGGGCAGTGAAGAGGCCCGATAGCGCGAGAAATCCGAGCGTATCCACGTAGCCCGCGTTGAAGCTCAGGAGTTTGGGGAGGGAAGGTAACTTCATGATCTCAATCTCAATTCTTCTCAAATGGCGGCAAACTGAACAGCGGCTCGAAGCCGCCTTCGGCGAACCTCGCGTTCGTCTGATGAGGAGATATTGAAGGGAATTGCCCTGGCGAACAATTGCACGAATGATTTCGATTTAATTGCGATTGTCGCAATTATCCAGCCGCAGTATCAGACCAAAGCTGCGCGGACGCTTTTGGGTTCTAAACGGCGCTGTTGTCTGACGGCTGCAATTCCGCCGGTGGTGCCAGTCAGATGGTTGCCTCAGACCTCGATGGGGTCTCAGCAGCCGGCCGTTTGATCAGTGGCACTGCCCGCAGCACCAACGGACTGAGCGTATCCGTCTCGCGCTCGACGATCTCGAACAGTTGCCGGCGCATGCGCGGCTCCCAGAACTTGTTGATATGCGAGGCCACGCCTTGCGCGGCCTCGGCTTCGGGCTGGGTCGCGAAGAAGCCCGCGATCTGGTTGGCCATATAGACAAGCTTGTCGTGGGTGCCGTGTGACATCGCCTTACTCCGCCGCCTCGAGCCTGCCAGAAATCCGTCGGCTCTGCCGCGCCTGCTCGTCATACTCCACCTGCCAGTCCGTCGGCCCGTTGGAAGGCGAGACCTGGACTGCGGTCACCTTGTACTCGGGACAATTGGTCGCCCAGTCGGAGAAGTCAGTGGTGATGACGTTGGCCTGCGTATCCGGATGATGGAAAGTCGTATAGACCACACCCGGCGAGACGCGATCGGTGATGAGCGCCCTCAGCGTCGTATCGCCGGAGCGGCTCATCAGCTTCACCCAGTCGCCATCACGGATGCCGCGTTGTTCGGCGTCGTGCGGGTGCACCTCCAGCCGATCTTCGGAATGCCAGACAACATTTTCGGTACGGCGCGTCTGCGCCCCGACATTATACTGGCTGAGAATGCGCCCTGTCGTCAAAAGCAGCGGGAAGCGCGGGCCGGTGCGTTCGTCGGTGGCGATGTACTCGGTGCGGATAAACTTGCCCTTTCCGCGCACGAAGCCATCGACATGCATGATCGGCGATCCCTCGGGATGCGCCTCGTTGCACGGCCACTGCACGGAGCCCATCCTCTCCAGATAGTCGTAGGACACCATGGCGAAGCTCGGCGTCGTTACCGCGATCTCGTCCATGATCTCGGACGGATGCTGGTAATTCCAGGTAAGCCCCATCGCCTGCGCCAACTTCTGCGTCACTTCCCAGTCGGCATAGCCGTTCTTAGGGCTCATCACCTTGCGCACGCGGTTGATGCGCCGCTCGGCATTGGTGAAGGTTCCGTCCTTCTCGAGGAAACTCGAGCCCGGCAGGAAGACATGCGCGTAGTTCGCCGTCTCGTTCAGGAAGAGATCGTGGACGACCACGCATTCCATCGCCGCCAACCCGGCCGCCACGTGCTTGGTATCGGGGTCCGACTGCAGGATATCCTCGCCCTGGACGTAGAGCCCCTTGAAGGAGCCATCGACGGCGGCATCCAGCATGTTGGGAATGCGCAGGCCGGGCTCGTCGCTGATCTTCACGCCCCACAGCCTCTCGAAGATGTCGCGCGTCGCATCGTCGGAGACATGGCGATAGCCGGGTAGCTCGTGCGGGAAGGAGCCCATGTCGCAGGAGCCCTGCACATTGTTCTGGCCGCGCAGCGGGTTCACACCAACGCCGGGACGGCCGATATTGCCGGTTACCATCGCGAGGTTGGCGATCGCCATGACCGTCGTCGAACCCTGGCTGTGCTCGGTGACGCCGAGCCCGTAGTAGATCGCGCCATTACCGCCGGTGGCATAGAGGCGGGCAGCGCCCCGCAGCATGTCGGCGGGCACGCCTGTCAACGCTTCCGTTGCCTCGGGACTATGATGCGGCTCGGCGACAAAGGCCGCCCAGTCCTCGAACTCCGACCAGTCGCAGCGCTCGCGGATGAAGCGCTCGTCGAACAGGCCCTCGGTGACGATCACATGCGCCAGCGAGGTCATGACGGCGACGTTGGTGCCCGGCTTCAACGGCAGATGGTAGGCCGCCTCGACATGCGGCGAGCGCACGATATCGGTGCGGCGCGGATCGATGACGATCAGCTTGGCGCCCTGGCGCAGCCGCTTCTTGAGGCGCGACCCGAAGACCGGGTGACCATCCGTCGGGTTGGCGCCGATGATGACGACGACATCGCTCTTTTCAACACTGTCGAAATTCTGCGTGCCGGCCGAGGTGCCGAAAGCCTGGCCGAGGCCATAGCCTGTCGGCGAATGGCAGACGCGGGCGCAGGTGTCGACATTGTTGTTCTGGAAGCCGGCGCGCACCAGCTTTTGCACCAGATAGGTTTCCTCGTTGGTGCAGCGCGAGGATGTGATGCCGCCGATTGAATCGCGGCCGTACTGGTATTGGATGCGCCGAAACTCGGAGGCGACATGCGCGAAGGCCTCGTCCCAGGTCACCTCGCGCCATGGATCTGTAATCTTCTCACGCACCATCGGGTTCAAGATCCGGTCCTTGTGGCTGGAATAGCCGTAGGCGAAGCGGCCCTTGACGCAGGAGTGCCCGCGGTTCGCCTGCCCATCCTTCCACGGCACCATGCGCACCAGTTCCTCGCCCCGCATCTCCGCCTTGAACGAACAGCCGACGCCGCAATAGGCGCAGGTGGTCACCACGGAATGCTCCGGCTGGCCGATCTCGATCACCGACTTCTCGGTCAGCGTGGCCGTCGGGCAGGCCTGCACGCAGGCACCGCAGGAGACGCACTCGGACGAGACGAAATCCTCGTGCATGCCGGCCGAAACGCGGGAATCGAAGCCGCGCCCCTCGATGGTCAGTGCAAACGTGCCCTGGACTTCCTCGCAAGCACGCACGCAGCGCGAACAGACGATGCATTTCGCGGGATCAAAGGTGAAATAGGGGTTGCTCTCATCCTTCGGTGCCCACTTGGCATTGAGCCCGCCATTGTCGCGCGCCTTGACATGGTTGTCGCCGTCATAGCCGTAGCGCACATCGCGCAAACCAACGGCGCCCGCCATGTCCTGCAGCTCGCAATCGCCATTGGCCGCACAGGTGAGACAGTCGAGCGGGTGGTCGGAAATATAGAGCTCCATCACCCCGCGACGGACGTCCTTGAGCCGGTTGGTCTGCGTCGACACCACCATGCCCGCAGCAACGGGCGTGGTGCAGGACGCCGGCAGGCCGTTGCGTCCCTGTGTCTCGACCAGACAGAGCCGGCAGGAGCCGAAGGCATCGATCATGTCGGTGGCGCAGAGCTTGGGGATCTCGATGCCTGCATCCATCGATGCGCGCATGATGGACGTGCCCTCTGGCACGGTCACCTGGTTGCCGTCGATTGTCAGCGTCACCATGGTCTCGGAGGCGGAGGCCGGCGTGCCGTAGTCGATTTCATGAACGAGGGACATGGTGTGCCTCCGTGAGAGAATGATCTGCTGTCGTGGATGGCGCTAAGACCCCTCCCCAACCCCTCCCCACAAGGGGGAGGGGCTTCACTGCAGCGCGGTCATCGCGCTGCAGTGGCTCTTCCGCATGTGGAAGCGTTGAGACGGGAATGGGAAGGGTCAGGCATCCTGAGCCCCTCCCCCTTGTGGGGAGGGGTTGGGGAGGGGAATAGACGTTAGATGCAGCGCTCATCATTCCGCAGCCTCCACCATCGGCCCCGGCGCGAAATCGTCAGGAAAATGCGTCATCGCGCTCAGCACGGGATAGGGTGTGAACCCGCCCAGCGCGCAGAGCGAACCAAATTTCATCGTGTTGCAGAGATCGGCCAGCAGCGCCCTGTTCTTCTCCGGCTCGATACCGCTGGCGATCTTGTCTGCCGTCTCCACCCCGCGCGTCGAACCGATACGGCAGGGTGTGCACTTGCCGCAGCTCTCCACCGCGCAAAATTCCATCGCAAAGCGCGCCTGCTTCAGCATGTCGGCGCTGTCGTCAAAGACGACGATGCCGGCATGCCCGATAAGCCCATCTTTCGCGGCAAAGGCTTCATAGTCGAACGGCGTATCGAACAGCGCGCGCGGAAAATAGGCCCCCAGCGGTCCGCCCACCTGCACCGCCTTGACCGGCCGTCCGGATGCCGTGCCGCCCGCGATCTCGTCGACGATCTCGCCAAGCGTCAGGCCGAACGCCACCTCATGCAGACCGGGATGCTTCACATTACCGGCGATCTGCAGCGGGATCGTGCCGCGCGAGCGGCCCATGCCGAAATCGCGATAATGGGCAGCGCCCTTATCCATAATGACAGGGACGGAGGCGAGCGAGATCACGTTGTTGATGACGGTGGGACAGTCGAACAGGCCCTTGTGCGCGGGCAATGGCGGCTTGGCGCGCACGATGCCGCGCTTGCCCTCCAGGCTATTCAATAGCGCCGTTTCCTCGCCGCAGACATAGGCGCCGGCGCCGGTGCGGATCTCGATCTCGAACGCCTTGCCCGAGCCGAGCACCGATGGACCGAGCACGCCGACGCGTCCGGCGATCTCCACCGCGTCCGTCATGGCGGCAATCGCATGCGGATACTCAGAGCGGATATAGACGAAGCCCTTGGTCGCCCCGGTCGCCAGCCCCGCGATCGCCATGCCCTCGATCAGCACGAAAGGATCGCCCTCCATGATCATCCGGTCGGCGAATGTGCCGCTGTCGCCCTCGTCGGCATTGCAGACGATGTATTTGCGCGCACCCGGCGCATCGAGCACGGTCTTCCATTTGATGCCCGTCGGGAACCCCGCGCCGCCGCGCCCGCGCAGACCGGAATCGGTGACGTCCTTGACGATATCGGCAGGCTGCATGGCGACGGCACGGCGAAGGCCAGCCAAGCCGCCATGCGCCTCATAATCGGCAAGCGAGAGCGGATCGATCACACCGCAGCGCGCGAAGGTCAATCTTGTCTGTCGCTTTAGAAACGCGATCTCCTCGACCGCGCCAAGACAGAGCCGGTGATCGCCGCCCGACATCAGCCCGGCATCGAACAATCCCGCGACATCGCGCGCTTTGACGGCGCCGTAGCCGATCCGCTGCCCGGCGACTTCAACCTCTACCAGCGGCTCCAGCCAGTGCATGCCGCGCGAGCCATTGCGCACGATCACGGCATCAATACCGCGATCGGCGATCTCCCTGGCGACCGCATCAGCCACCTTGTCGGCGCCGAGCGCCAGTGCGGCCGCATCGCGCGGGATATAGATCCGGACACTCATCTGCGTGCCTCCGTGATCATCTCTTCGAGATCGGCGACATCGACCCTGCCATGAATCTCTCCATCAAGCATCACTGATGGAGAGCACGAACAGAGACCGAGACAGAAGACGGGTTCCAGCGTGATCGCGCCGTCGGGCGTCGTACCATGCCAATCGATGCCCAGCATCGCCTTCACCCGCTCGGCCAGATGGTCTCCGCCCATCGACTGACAGGATTCGGCGCGACAGAGCTTCAGCACATGTCGGCCGGCCGGGTGGTTGCGATAGTCGTGGTAGAAGGTAACGACCCCGTGCACTTCGGCCCGCGACAGGTTGAGCTCATGCGCGATGACGGGAAGCGCCTCCTGCGGCACATAGCCGAACACATCCTGGATCTCGTGGAGGATCGGCAACATCGGCCCTTCGAGCGTCTTCAGACGGTCGACGATGTCGCGCACCTGTTCGGAGATATCGCCATTGGCGACACGAATATTCATCAGCGGCCCTCCCAGACCAGCAGCGACGTCCACGGGCGTTCGGCAAGCTCTCCTCCAGAAAGCCATCAGCCGACGATGCGGAACCGTCAAATCAATATAGAACTTTCTCAGGGAAGGACGAAGCGATCAATAAAGCTGTCACGTCAGTCGATAGGATTTTCCTATTGAAAATCCGGCTTCTCGACGAGAACGCGCGCCTCGTGCAGTAGCGCGGAGACCAGTGGGGTGAATGGTTCGCGGTGGGTCGCCACGAGACCAACCACATGGTGCGCCTGCGGCTCGACAATAGGGATCATCCGGATTTCGGCCGGAAAGCCGAACGATTTCGCGACATTGCGTGGCATGATGCTGGCCCAGCGGCCAGTACGGACATGCGAGAACAGCACGATCATCGAATTGGATTCGAGCGTCGGCTGCGCCGTCACTCCAGCTTCTGACAGTAGCTGATTGATAATGCGCCGGTTTTGCATATCGGCCGTCAACAGACAGAGCCTGATATCGCCAACCTCCTTCCAGGTCACGCTCTCTCGATCGGACAGTGGGCTGCCGGCCGCAGTGATGAGATTATACTGTTCGGCATAGAGCGGAACGCTGGTCACGCGCCCGAGCGGCTCGTTTTCGAGATACGTAATGCCGGCGTCGATCTCGAGATTCTCAAGCATGCTCAGCACTTGCAGCGAATTGCGCGAGACGATTGAGAAGGTGACGTCGGGATGACGCTCCTGAAAAGGTGCGGTCAACTGCGGCAGCATCGACAATGCTGTCGGGATGGCGGCGATCCTGATATGGCCGGCAAGGCCAGCGCGGGCGGCGCGCATTTCCTGGCGCATGGTGCGCGCGTCGCCGACAATCCGGCGGGCCCACTCCAGCACGCGCTGCCCCTCCGGGGTCAGACCCTGAAAGCGCGAGCCACGCTGCACGAGGATGACGCCGAGTTGGTCTTCCAGCTGGCGAATGGCGGCGGAGAGGGAGGGTTGGGATATGCCGCATTCCTGGGCGGCGCGGCCGAAATGCTTTTCATTGGCAACCGCGATGAAAAATTCCAGTTTGTCGATCATGCGGCCTCCCTGCCGAGGGCAAGCTTACCGCCACAAGATCAAATGGTGAAGAGCCTGGAATTCCATCCGGCGAGACCTGCCATGCGGGGACACGGCAGGTCTGTGTCTTTCGACACTTAGTTACAGACACGAACCGACTCGACATGCGAGCCGCCGTCATAGGCGTTCTGGACCTCGCGATCCTCATACCAGCAACGTGGGCGGGGCGGCGGCGGATCCACGTAACGAGGGCCGGAATTGGCGATGGCGCCACCAATCAACCCGCCAACCACTCCTGCGGCAACACCGCCGGCAATAGCGCGTCCTGTGTCGTCATGATGATGGTGATCTCGCGCCATCACCGGGCTAAAACCTCCGACGAGCGCGATTGTTGCAGCAAAAACTGCGGCTAACGTTCTCTTCATCGGACTGCTCCTTTCTGAAAATCATGATAGCTGAACGTCGCAGACGCGGTTTGGTTCGATCTTTGTGAGGATCAACGGGCCGGCCAGTGTGTGAGCCCACCTAAAAACAAGGCTCCCGCGAACAGGTCGCGGGAGCCTCATGGTGTAACACTATTTTGTATGGCTTAGAGCCCGTGCGTGCCGTCGTAACCGTTGATATCAGGCGCGCTCCAGCCTTCCGGCGGACGGGCCGGCTTGTAGATCTCGACCACCAGCGGATAGCAGGCAACCGCGTCCGAGGAATGCTCGGAGGAGCAATCGCCGCCGGGGCAGGCCGACATGCAGCCGAGGAGATCGATCTCGGCGAAAAACTCGAGATAATCGCCGGGACGAACCGGGCTTGCCTTCATGAAATACTGGCCGGTATCGCGCGTGAAGCCGGTGCACATGAAGACGTTGAGCACGTCGTGAATATAGGTGCCGGCCTCCTGCAGCGACTTTCCGGTCTTCGCGGCGAAGGCGCGGGTCAGGTTGGAGTGGCAGCAGTGGTGATACTGGCCGCCATTGCTCAAGAGATTGTGCGTATAGGGATCGCAGCGCGTGCCGATGACGTCATGTACCGAGCCGCCGAATTCGTCGAAACCGTACCAGTCGAGCGTGTCGTGGGTGATCGTCGCGATCGGGCGCAGATAGGGCATGTTGGAGAAGAGCTGGTCGCCGAGGCCGACATGCGTGCCGTTCAGCGCCCGGGTCTTGCCGGTGAAGAGGCGTTCCTCAAGATTGTTGGCGTTGAAGAGGTTGAGATCGCCCACCTGCGAGCCCTCGCTGGAGAGAATCCGGCAGAAATGGCCGGCCGGCACGGTCCAGCAGGCAGCATCACGCGGCGGCACGACCACGCGCTCGACGAACTCCAGATCGTCGCGCAAGGCGCGGTATGCCGTAAGATCCGGGCGCGGCAGCGTCTCGACGGGATAACAGATCACCGGCTTGATCGCCTTGCGGCTCGCTGCGTCTTCCGGTCCACTGGTAATCGGCTGGGGCTTCATCCCTCATTTTCTCCTGATATGCCGGGCGGGCTGCCGTCAATCGGCAGGCGTCGCCAATGTCTTCTTGGGGCGGGGCAGGTTCTGGGCGCGGGCGGCTTCCAGCACCACGCGTTCGGATTCCTGCAGATAGAGCTCGAGTGCGCGGGTGGCTGCCGTGCGGTCGCCGTCGCAGAGCAGGCCGCAGATTTCCACGTCGCGCGCCACCCACGGTTCCTGGAACCGACGCGCATCGGGCGCCATCGAGAAGGCGAGGCGGGCCTGGGCGGCGACGGTCGCGAACACGTCGTTCAGCCGCGGGCTGCCGATGAAATCTACGATCTGCTGGTGAAACTCCAGCGAAGCGGTGCCGCACTGCTGCCAGTCCTTGGCCAATGCCGCACGCTGCACCGCCTCGACGCGGGCGACCAACTCGGACATCGCTTCCTGCGAGGCGTAGGCGCTGCAGGTGACGCCGCGCAGCTCGAGCGTCATGCGGATCGCGTAGATCTCGCTGATCTCGGTGGAATTCAGCGCCCGCACCGTCGCGCCGTAATGCGCACGGTGCTCGATCAAACCTTCGGCAACCAGATCCCGCAGCGCCTCGCGCAACGTGTTGCGCGAAACGTTCAGCGCTTCCGCCCACACGACCTCACGCAGCGGCGCGCCGGGTGCAAGCTCGCCACGCAGAATCTTGTCGCGCAGCAGGCCGGCGGCGGTCTGCGTCAGCACAAGAGGTCGGTCGGGGGGATTCTGGTTGGTCAATAGGGTCTCCTTGGTGATTTATTTTTGTTGAACAACTTACGCATGTCAAGAGAGGTGAAGTCCGCATGTCAGGATGCCGGCGATGAGGCGAGGGAAGTTCCGAGGTGTCATGCACTGGAGGTCTCGCTTTCCATGATTGGCAGATCCATGCGCCTCCTGCTTCGGAATTGGATATGCTGTTCGACGTCTTTTTCGGCGTATTGCCATGCCTTCGCTGAGATGCTTCGTTTTATCTCGTTATTTCAGTCGCTTGTCCGCTGCCCGTCAAGCGCCTGCGTCGGGATGCGGATGGCGAATCTGCTCGAAATCAGTCCCTTGATGAAACTTTATGCATCGAGGGGGATTGCAATCTCATAATTGTTCAACAAAAATGAGCCATCAATCGAGAGGAACAGTCCATGAAAAAACTCCTTGCTGGTCTCATCATGTTGGCGGCGCCCCTGACGGCGGCCCATGCGGAAACGCTGAAGATCGGTGTCGATCTCACCTATCCGCCCTACAACTACTTCGACGACGCCAACCAGCCCGCCGGCTTCGACGTCGAGCTGATGAAGCTGATCGGCAAGAAGACCGGTAGCGACGTCTCGTTTCATGACACCCGTTTCGAAAATTTGATCCTCGGCGTCTCCAGCGATCAGTTCAACGTCATCGCCTCCACGCTCTATGTGACGGCCCCGCGCGCCAAGCAGATCGACTACATCCCTTACATGAAGACGGGCGTTTCGATCGCGGTTTCGGCCGCCGGTGGCCAGAACTTCACCAAGCCGGAAGAGCTTTGCGGCAAGCGCGTCGGCTCGATCAAGGGCGCGGCATGGATCCCCGAGCTCGAGAAGCTGAACACGACGGTTTGCGCCGCTAGCCCGATCGATTCCCGCGAATTCCCGACCTCGCCCGAGGCAACGCAGGCCGTCATGTCCGGCGGCGTGGACGCGCAGCTCGAAAACTCGGCGGTGCTCGCCGATGCCGCCAAGAAGCTGAACGGCCGCCTGAAGGTCACCTCCACCGAACAGCTCTATCCCGTCATCGTCGGCTTCGGCGTGAAGAAGGGCAACACCGAGGTCGCATCCTTCCTGCGCGACACGCTGGCGAAGCTCGATGGCGATGCCGATTACGAGGCGCTGTTTGCCAAGTATGGCGTGGCCAAGTCCACGGACGCCGAGTTCAAGGCGGCTGTCGGGCAGTAAGCGTTCCAGGCGGGTGCCGGTGAGGCGCTCGCCTGACTGATCAACACAGGAATGCGCGGCGCTTCGGCGCCGCTGCTCTTTTGGGGATACCCGCCCATGAACTTCGACTGGAATTACCTCTTCAGCCTCGTGCTCTATCCGGACTTCTGGCGCGCGACGGCGCTCGTCGCCTGGCTCGGCGTGCTGACCTGGGTCATCGGAACCGTGCTCGGCTTCCTGCTCGCGCTTGCCCGGCAATCGAGGCTGCGCGCGGTGCGCTGGTTCGCGAAGACCTATATCTGGCTCTTCCGCAGCCTGCCGCTGCTGGTGCTGCTCATCTTCGTCTATAACCTGCCGCAGTTCATGCCGGCACTCGGACCGGTGCTGTCGGTGCCTTTCTGGGCCGGGCTGATCGCGCTGGTCATCTCCGAAACCGCCTATCTCGCGGAAATCCACCGTGCCGGCCTCATCGCCGTCGATCAGGGGCAGCATGAGGCAGCACACGCGCTCGGCGTCCGCCCTGTCGGCAAGTATCGGCATATCATTCTGCCGCAGGCGATCCGCGTGGCGTTGCCTTCGCTCGGCAACGAATTCATCACCATCGTCAAGCTGACCTCGCTAGTCTCGGTCATCTCGCTCGCGGAAATCCTGCTCGTCGGCCAGCGGCTCTATACCCGCAACTTCATGGTCATCGAAACGCTGGTCGCGGTGTCGTTCTACTACGTGCTCGTCGTCTCGATCTTCAGCTTCTTCCTGGCGCGCCTCGAGGGTAGCCTTGACATATCCAGGATGACCGGCGCCGAGATCGCCGTGCCGGCAGCCGTCGCCCAGGGAAGCGCCGCTGGCAGCGAACGCCGCGTCGGTGAAGAGGTCGTGGTCGGCATTGATGGCATCAGCAAGAGCTTCGGCGACAAGCGGGCGCTGTCTGACGTGTCGCTTCAGGTGCGCAAGGGCGAGGTGCTGAGCATCATCGGTCCCTCGGGCTCCGGCAAGACAACGCTCATCCGCACGATCAATGCGCTGCAGGATATTGACGACGGCCGCATCACGCTCGATGGAGACGAGTGGATCACGGCGGACGCGAAGGGATACCGCATGGTTCCCGATTTTCATCACCGCGTCACCTGTCTAGGTATGGTGTTCCAGTCGTTCAATCTCTTCCCGCATATGACGGCGCTTGAGAATGTGACCTTCGGTCCGCGTTATCACGGCAATCGCGACAAGCAGGCGGTGCGCGCGGCGGCGATGAACCACCTGGCCCGTGTCGGTCTGGCGGCGCATGCAAACAAGTATCCGCACCAGCTCTCGGGCGGCCAGAAGCAGCGCGTGGCGATTGCCCGCGCGCTTGCCATGGACCCCGAGATCATGCTGTTCGACGAGCCGACCTCGGCACTCGATCCGGAACTGGTGGGCGAAGTGCTGCAGGTGATCGAGGGCCTTGCCCGCGAAGGCATGACCATGGTGATCGTCACCCACGAAATGCGCTTCGTCAGCCGCGTCAGCGACCGCGTCGTAATGATGGAAAATGGCCACGTTGTCGTCAACATGACAGCTGAAGAGCTGGAGAGTTCCCCGGCCGATAGCCGCATCCAGCAGTTCATGCGGCAGAGCTGATCGCTCTATATGATCTGAACAGAAGAAAGCCGGCGGATCGCAAGACCCGCCGGCTTTCCTGTTTGAGCTCTACTCTTCCTCTTACGCGATGATCGCCAGCTCCGCGCCGAGAGCGACGCTGTCGCCCACCTTGGCGCTGAGCTTGATCGTGCCGGCCTTGGGCGCGGCGACGCGTGTCTCCATCTTCATGGCTTCGATGACTGCCACGATCTCGCCCTCGGCAACCGTCGCATTGTCCTCGACCAGCCACTGCCGAAACGTGCCTGGAATGGGAGCGGTAACGGCGCCTTCGCGCTGCTGGGACGCTTGTGGAGCGAATGCCTGCGGGGCAACGGCGAGGCCGGAAAACAGCGCCGACGGCAAGCCGATCTCGTGGCGCTTGCCGTCGATCTCGATGAAGCTGCGGATGAGGTTGCCGTCGGCTGGCTCGATCCTCGGCGAGGAGGAGACACCACGGAATTCGGTCTCGATCCAATTGGTAAAGACCTTGAAGCCGTCCTCGCCGGTAAAGTCCTTCTCTTCGAGAACGGCGCGATGGAAGGGCAGCACGGATGCCACGCCCTCGATGCGGAACTCGGCAAGTGCGCGCCGCGCGCGAACAAGCGCTTCCTCGCGAGTGGCGCCGGTTACGATCAGTTTCGCCATCATGGAATCATAGAGGCCGGGGATTTCTGAGCCGCTTTCAACGCCGGTGTCGAGGCGGATGCCCGGACCGGACGGCGCGCGGAAGCGGGTGATGAGACCCGGCGTCGGCAGGAAGCCGCGGCCCGGATCTTCGGCGTTGATCCGGAATTCGAAGGCATGGCCGCGCGGCTTGGGCGTATCCGTCACCGAGAGCGGCTCGCCATCGGCAATCCGCAGCTGCTCGATGACGATATCGATGCCGGTGGTCTCCTCGGTCACGGGATGCTCCACCTGCAGGCGCGTGTTGACCTCGAGGAAGGAGATCGTGCCGTTCTGCGAGAGCAGGAACTCGACCGTGCCGGCGCCGGTATAGCCGGCCTTGGCGCAGATCGCGCGGGCGGCATCATGGATGCGCTGGCGCTGCTTCTCGGTGATGAAGGGAGCCGGCGCCTCTTCGACGAGTTTCTGGTTGCGGCGCTGCAACGAGCAGTCGCGAGTGCCGAGGACGACGGTGTTGCCGTGGCTGTCGGCGATCACCTGCGCCTCGATGTGGCGCGGCTTTTCCAGGAACTGCTCGGCGTAACATTCACCGCGGCCGAAGGCCTCGACGGCCTCGCGAACGGCGGAATCGAAGAGTTCGCCGACTTCATCGATATGGTGCGCCACCTTCATACCGCGCCCGCCACCGCCGAATGCGGCCTTGATCGCCAGCGGCAATCCGGCTTCGCGGGCGAAAGCAACAGCTTCGGCGGCCGAAGCCAGCGGGCCGGCGGAGCCCTTCACCAGCGGTGCGCCGACGCTTTCGGCAATCCGCCGCGCCTCGACCTTGTCGCCGAGCGCCGTGATGACATCAGGCGCCGGACCGACCCAGAGCAGGCCGGCATCGATGACGGCCTGCGCAAACTCCGCGCGTTCCGAGAGAAACCCATAGCCAGGGTGGACGGCGTCGGCGCCGGCGCGCTTGGCGATCTCGAGGATCTTCTCGATGTTCAGATAAGTATCTACGGGGCGACCGGCGCCGAGGCCATAGGCTTCATCCGCAAGTTCGGCATGCAGCGAGCTGGCGTCGGCATCAGAATAGATCGCGACCGAGGCGACGCCATAGTCGCGGGCGGCGCGGGTGATGCGGATGGCGATTTCGCCGCGATTGGCAATGAGCAGCTTTTTCATGAAATCAGTGTCCTGTTCGGCTCGGTGCCGGCGATGATCTCGCGCGGCTCGAAGACGGAGATCGGATTGAAACGGATGCGGGCGCCGATCGGGATCTGGCCGGCGAGGTCGAGATGGTGGCTGGCGACGACGCCGATGACCGGATAGCCGCCTGTCAGGGGATGATCGGCCAGGAAGAGGACGGGCTGGCCGCTATGCGGCACCTGGATTGCGCCGAGCGCTGTACCCTCCGACGGCAGTTCCGCATTGTCGGAACGCTCAATCGCCACCTTGCCATCAAGGCGCATGCCGACGCGGCTGGATTGAGGCGTTACGTCCCACTCCTGCGATGTCAGCGTGGCGACGCCTTGCTCGGTGAACCAGTCCGTGCGCGGACCAAGCACGATATCAAGCGTCACGACCTCGCCGGCACGCGGCAGGCGACGCTGCTTGGCGTCGGTCGGCATGACCGCAAGTGATCGGTGCTCGGCCGGAACCAGGATATCACCGGCCGCGATCGGCGCCGGGCCGACCTTGGCAAGGGTGTCGGTGGCAGCCGATCCGAGCACTGGCTGGACCTCGAACCCGCCGCGCAGGGCGAGGTAGCTCATCATGCCCTCGGGCGGAATGCCCAGTACCAGCTCGTCTCCGGCATCAAGGGCGATCGGGCTTGCGAAGCCTGCACTGCTCTCGCCACCAGCCGCCGCGCGGATCGTCAGAGGGCAGGCGGCGCCGGTTACGGCGACGGTCTCCGGCCGGTCGACCTTGAACGCGAAGCCTCCGAAGAGCACTTCGATCACGGCGGCATCGCGCGGGTTCCCGAGGCAGCGATTGGCCGCGATCATCGCCGTGCGGTCGAGCGCGCCGGATTCGGAGACGCCCTGGCTGGCAAGGCCCGGTCTGCCGAGATCCTGGAAGAGCGCGGGACGGTCGGCGCGGGTAACCAGCAGTCCGGCTTTTTGCGCTGCAGCTTCATCGACCGAGGGCTTTGGTGAGGAGACCGGGACGACAGCGCCCTTGGCGATGTCGCGGAAGCGCACGCGGTCACCGGGCGCCAGGAGTGCGGCACGCTCCCGCGTCGTGTCCCACATCGCGAGCGGTGTCTTGCCAAGCAGCTGCCAGCCGCCGGGGCTGTCGGATGGGTAGATGCCGCCGAACTTGCCGGCGATGGCGACCGAGCCGGCGGGGATCTTTACCCGTGGGCTCTTGCGGCGCGGCACGTCGAAACGAGGGTCGTCACAGGTCATATAGGCGAAGCCGGGGGCAAAGCCGGTGAAGGCGACGGTGTAGGTCGCCTCGGTGTGGCGCTGGATGACTTCTTCGATCGCGCAGCCGAGCATCTCGGCGACATCCTCGAGGTCTTCGCCATCATAGGCGACCGGAATCTCGAACAGCTCGCCGCCTCTGGACGAGCGCGTGGAGAGGTCGAGGGCAGCGATCTTTTCGTAGAGTGCTGTGGCACTCGTTAGCCACGGATCGAAGCGCACCATGACAGTGCGCGCGCCTGGGATCACTTCGCGTACACCTTCGAGCCCCGCCGCCAAAAGGGCGTCGAGCAGGGTCAGGGTTGCGGCCAGATCGTCGAGCTCGACGAGGAAACTGTCGCTGCCGGATGGCAGGAAACGCAGGCGCTCGCTCATGACGACATATCGACGAAGGACTTGAGCTCGACGCCGCGCGCTTCCAGCGTCTGCCGCAGCGTACGGGCGATCGCGACGGCCGCCGGCGTGTCCCCGTGGATGCAGATAGACTGCGCGTCGAGCGCGATTTCGGTTCCGTCGATCGCCACAACGCGGCTTTCCGTGACCATGCGCAACATGCGCTCGGCGACGGCTTGCGGATCATGGATCACCGAACCGTCCAACCGGCGGCTGACGAGGCTGCCGTCGACGTTGTAGGCGCGGTCGGCGAAGGCCTCGCAGACCACAGCCAGCCCGGCCTCACGCGCCTGCGCCACGATCGGCGCGCCGGCCAGCGCCATCAATACGAGGCTCGGATCGATCGACTTGATGCCTTCGATGACATCGGCGGCCTGGCGGGCGTCATGGGCGATGGTGTTGTAGAGCGCGCCATGCGGCTTTACGTAGCACACCTTCGTTCCGGCCGCTTTCGCGAGGCCCTGCAGGGCGCCGATCTGGTAGATCGTGTCGCCGACGAGTTCGGCGCTCGACGGATCCATGTTGCGCCGACCGAAGCCAACGAGATCGCGGTAACCGATATGGGCGCCGACGGCGACACCGCGCCGCGCCGCTTCCTTGAGCACCGTCAGGATTCCGGCCGGGTCGCCGGCGTGGAAGCCGCAGGCGATATTGGCGCTGGTCACCGTCGCCAGCATGGCGGCGTCGTCGCCCATCGGCCATGGGCCGAAGCTTTCGCCGAGATCGCTGTTCAGATCGATTGCCGCCATGTTCCATCTCCATTGAAAATACCGACGTCACGGATTATTGTTCAATAAAGGAATATTGATTGTTGAACAATATCCGTTGGACTCATTTTTGAGAAGTGCTGTCTGAATGGGTCATAGGGTGGGTTCGTGCACTCTCTCGAGCGATATGGTGTTCTTGGGCAAATGGGGAAAGAGCGTTGATGATGCGCACTGTTGTTGCCGAAATGGAAGACGAGCCGCTGACGGCGCAGATTGCGGCAAAAATCCGTGAGATGTTGATCTCGGGCGAGCTGGCGCCGGGCGCCAAGCTTTCCGAACAGCAGATCGCTGCCCAGTTCGGAATCTCGCGCAACACGCTGCGGGAGATATTCCGCCTGCTGACGAGCCAGAACCTGCTGGTTCACATACCCAACCGCGGCGTCTTCGTTGCCACGCCGGGCGAGGCTTCGGTGGTGGATATCTACAGGGTGAGGTACGTCATCCAGAAGGGTGCAGTTCGTGCCGCCGTCCGCACGCACCCCGCGCTAGGCCGCATGAGAGAGCTTCTGGCGCGCACCGAGGCGTCGCGCGCGGCTGGCGATTGGCGAAGCGTCGGCACGATCAATATGGAGTTTCATCGCTCGATGGTGGAGCTATGCGATAGCCCGCGGCTAAGCGCCTGCTTTGAGCTCACTCTGGCGGAGCTCCGATTGGTGTTCGCTCAGTTCGAGGATACCGCCCATCTGCATGACCCCTATATCGCCCTGAACGGCGAGCTTCTCGCATCGCTCGAGGCTGGGGATGTCGAGGCGGCGTCGGCTCAATTGGACGCCTATCTTGCGCGCTCGGAGAGATCCGTTCTCGCGGCTCTGCAAACAGCCAAGGAGAAGCCTTCGTCGCGTATTTGACGATCCGGCCGTCTCACCGCCACCAGATCAGGCGCTTGTCCGCGGCGACCAGCAGGCCGTAGAGTGCCAGGCTCGTCAAGGAAGATACAAGAATGGCCGACCAAACCGTCTGTGAATCCATTTCGGCGGTGGCGCGATAGACGATCTGCCCGATACCTTTGTAAGCACCAAGCATCTCGGCAACGATCACCGCGATGGTGCTACGTGCAAGCCCAATGCGCAAGCCAGTTGCGATGGACGGCATGGCGGCTGGAAGCTGGAGGCGCCACAGCAGCGCAAACCGGCCGGCGCCGAAGCTTCGCAGAAGGTTCACATGCCCATCTTCCGTGCGCGAGAAACCCTCCAGTGCCGACAATAACACCGCGAAGCTAACGGCAAGCGCTGCAATCGCGATCTTTGACGCAGCACCCATGCCAAACCACAGCAGCGCGAGTGGCACGAAGGCGATCGATGGCACAGTGTTCAAGGCGATGATCAGCGGTAACAACAGTATGCGCAGCGTCGGTACGAGAAGAAACAGACAGGCAAGCAGCAAGCCGAGCGCCGACCCGACCGCGAAGCCGGAAACGGCCTCAAGGGTCGTCAACCATAGGCCATCCGCCAGACGCGGCAGTGACGTCATGGTGGCGGACGCTATGGCGCTGGGTGCGGGCAGGACATATTGCGGGATGTTGCCGAAGGATGCAGCAACCTCCCAGACGATGAGAAGCACTACGATGGCGAAGAGGACCGGAATTGCCTCGGTGGCCAGGGTTTTCAGACGATGCGCCACCAGACGTACTTCCTTTCAACAAAGGCTAGAAGACCATATAGCAGCGCGCCTAGCAGACCGCAGATGACGATCAAAACCCAGACGCGCTCGACCTGTTCGAAATAAAGCGCCTGCAGCAACATCACGCCGAGCCCGACGCTATCGCCGAACCACTCGCCGACGATGGCTCCGATGAGGCTGAGCGATACGCCGAGCTTCAGGCCGGTGAATACCGAGGGCAGCGCGGTTGGCAATGCAAGGCGCCAGAAGATTTGGGCCCTCGACGCGCCAAAGCTCAAAAATAGCGCGACACGCTTCTCGTCGACCATCTGCAGGCCGCGCAGCGTTGCAACGGAAACGGGGAAGAAAGTGAGGTAGAGCGCGATAGCGACTTTGGCGAGAATTCCATTGCCGAACCAGATGACGACAATGGCGCCAAAAGCGATCACGGGAACGCTTTGCAAGGCGACGAAGAGCGGCAATACGGAGCGCTCGAGAAACCTGTTGCTGGCAAAGAGTATACCGAAGCCGGCTCCCAGCGCCACGCCGGCGACGAAGCCGAGCGCGGTCTCAGCAAGAGTGTGCAGGAAACTGTTCCAGAGCTCGGAACTGACGGATGCGGCGTCGGCGATGACGCGGCCAAGCGAAGGGAGATAGCGCGGTGGCACATCGAAGAGCGGCACGAGCACCAACCATGCGAACACCGCGAGCACGATGCCGGCCGCCGGATGCTCAAGGAAAAGACGTCGCCTCATGAAAACTCCGAAGATAAGGGTGCAGGACGGCTCAAGTCGCGCGGCACCGTGACCACGGCGTTCTCACGCCACGCGTTTCTGTCATCTGAGACGGGAGCAGATCCAAATCTGATCCGCTCCCGGTTGCGACGATCACATCGACTTCGCGGATGCGGGCGTCTTGGCCCAGAAGGTCTGGTCGAAGGCCGCTTCCAGATCGATCGGCTTTTTCAGCGCCTTGTATTCGATCAGGCTGTCGTGGACGGCCTTGATCGAGGCCATGTCGATGGCGCCCAGGCCCTGGCTGCCGCCGAGCTTGGCGCGCATCAGCTTCTCGATCTCTTCAAGCATCAGTTCCTGGTGCTTGCGCTCGAGACCGGAGCCTGCTGCCATGACGATATCGGTGGCCTCAGCCTTGTTCTCGAAGGCGTACTTCCAGCCCTTGAGCGTGGCATCCAGGAAGGCCTGAACCACTTCCGGCTTTTCCTTGATCATCTTCTCCGAGGTGACGATCGAATCCTGCTGCGTGGTGACGCCGGAATCGTCTGGCAGGAAGGTCTTGATGTTGTTGATGCCCTGTTCTTTCAGCGTGTTCAGCTCGTTGTAGAGCGTCACGGTCGCAACATCGTACTGCTTGTCGATGAAGGGCTGCATCGAGAAAGGCTGCGAGACGACGTTGACGTCGCTCTGCGAGAGCCCCTCGTGCGCGAGCACTGAATAGAGCGTGAACTGCGGGCCGGTCATCCAGGTAGCGACCGACTTGCCCTTGAAGTCCTTGACCGAGTTGATGCCGGAATTGTCGTAGGTGACATAGGCGAAAGGGGTCATCTGCTGCGACATGCCGATGCAGATCAGCGGCAGCCCCTTTTCGCGGGCATAAAGAACGCCTTCCGTACCGCTGGCGATGCCGAAGGTATCGGCGCCGGAGGCAACCAGCGTTTCGACGTTGATGTTCGGGCCGCCGGGGCTGATCGTCGCGTCGAGGCCGGCGTCCTTGTAGAAGCCCTTGGCCTTGGCGACGTAGACGCCGGCGAACTGCGCCTGGGCGACCCACTTGAGGCGGATCGATACGGCCTCCGCGGCGTGGGCTGAAACTGAGCCACCAATTGCGGTAGCAAGAAATGCGAGCGACAAAACACTGTGCTTGAAAGAGCGCTTCATGGTGTAGTTCCCCTTTTTGTGTATGCAGAAAGATGATTGCAATATACATGCCAGTTTGTTCTGCGCCCGTTTAAGGTTCTTTCTCTTGGATTCGACCCGGTAAAAGGCCTGTGTTCCAGCCACGCATTGATTAGAAAATGCGATTTGTGCCTATTATGTATTCATTTTTGACAAATGTGATTTTTTAGGCTGAATTGCCTGCGACGATTGCCATGCCGACAATGCAAAGAGGATAACCGATGACTGATGAGCCACTGTGGTCCGCCGAGTTTACCCAGCTTGGGGAGGCGATGCGCAGCGGCGCAATTTCCTCTGTCGCGTTGACGGAGTTGATGCTTGAGCGGATCGCCACGCATGACGGTGACTTGCATTCCTATGCGGCAGTCGCGCCGGACGTGGCGCTCGCCGCTGCGCACAAGGCGGATGCCGAGATCGAGGTCGGCAACTGGCGCGGGCCGCTCCATGGCATTCCGCTCGCCGTCAAGGATGCCTTTGCGACCGTTGATATTCCGACGGGTTTCGGCAGCCCTGTTTTCGCGGGCCAAGAGATAGTCGAGGAATCGACTGCGACCGCGCGTCTCCGGGCGGCCGGCGCTGTCATGCTTGGCAAGCTGACGTTGACCGAAGGCGTCTATGCCGATCACCATCCGTCGATCGTGCCTCCGATCAATCCCTTCGGCGCCGCGCACTGGACCGGAACGTCGTCATCGGGTTCGGGCGTGGCGGTCACGTCGGGCCTCGCCTATGCCACGCTTGGCACGGACACCGGCGGCTCCATTCGCTTGCCGTCGTCCTGCTGCGGCGTTGTTGGCATCAAGCCGACCTGGGGCCGCGTGAGCCGCCACGGTGTCTTCCCGCTTGCGAACTCGCTCGATCACGTCGGCCCGATGGCCCGCAGCGTTGCTGATGCCGCCGCCCTTCTCGGCGCCATCGCCGGACCTGATACGGCGGATGCGACGGCAGTGCAGGTTCCCGTCGATGACTATCTCGCCGCTGCTCTGTCCGCCGATGTCAACGGCCTGACGATCGGTATCGATCGAGCATTCATCGCGTCGCGCGCGACCGACGAGGTCGTGGCGTCGATCGAGGCCGTGGTCGAGGTGATGCGCGGTCTCGGCGCCCGTTTCGTGGATGTCAGCTTCCCGGACCCCGACGCGGTGCTGCGCGGCTGGGCGGTGCAGTGCGCGGTCGAATGCGCGATGGCGCACGAAGCGACCTATCCGGCGCGCAAGGGCGAGTACGGCGAGCGGATGTCCGCCCTGCTCGAGCGCGGTCGCGCCCATACGGCACGCGACATGGCGGTAGCGCTGGAGGATCGCCGCGAATTCAACGGCCGCATCGCGCGCATGTTCGCCGATATCGACCTGCTCATGGTGCCCGGGTTGCCGGTTGCCGGCCCCTCACTGGAGTTCATGTCATCGCTCGGCGAAGACCCCGCCGCGATCCTTGCGATCGGGCCGTTCACGGCGCCCTTCGACGTTTGCGGCTACCCGACGATCACCATGCCGTGCGGTGAGAGCACCAAGGGAATTCCCGTCGGCTTCCAGTTCGTCGGTCGCCCCTTCGCCGAGGCTTTGCTATGCCGGGCAGGCGGAGCCTACCAGACGAAGACGTCGTTCCACCGCAGACGTCCGACGCTTCGGGGCTAGGTTTCAGAGTGAGGTCGATCCCGGTCAGTAGCCGCGCACGGGATCGACCAGCGCCTCGAGCTCTTCGCCTTTCAGATAGGCGTCGAGGTTCTTCATCAGCCGCTGCTGGAAAGCCTGATCCTGATCGCCGCCTGCCCAGGAAATGTGCGGGCTGATGAAGACGTTGGGCAAGGTGTAGAGCGGGTGTCCGTCCGGCAACGGCTCCGGCGTCGTCACATCGAGCGTCGCGCTGCCGATATATCCAGCCATGAGTGCCGCCACCAGAGCTTCCTGACCGATGAGGCCGCCGCGCGATATATTGATGAGATGCAAGCCCGGCTTGGCGGCGCGGAGCAGATCGGCATCGATCATGCCTTCCGTCTCCGCGGTCAGCGGCGCGGCGATGACGAGGTGGTCGGCAACTGCTAAGATCTCATGGATCCCGGCCGCTGTGATGCCACGCTCACCCTCCCAGGCGGTGCGGCGGTTGACCATGACATTCATGTCGAAGGCAAGCGCCCGGCGGGCGATCGCCTGGCCGAGACTTCCGTAGCCGATGAGGCCGAGCGTCTTGCCGTATAGGCGGCCGATGTCGTGCCGGCGCCAGTCCGCCTCGCTGCGGGCGCGCGTCTCTTCCAGCCGCTTTTCGCTGCGCAGTATCGCCGCGAAGACGAACTCGGCGATCGGCAGCGCGTTCAGTCCACGCCCACAAGTCATGACCCGGCCCTGCAGGAGGGGCGGCGGATAGATCTCGATACCCGTCGTCTGCGATTGCACCCATTTCAACCGCTCTGGAAACCGCCAGTCGCGTGGCGCTTGCTTCCAGTTGGCAAAGCCGCCCGTCACCAGGATGTCGGCATCCGGTGCGATCTTCCATGGCTCCGCCGGGAAGGAATCCTGGATCACGACCGGCCGGGAAGGATGCTCTTCGAGCGCTTTGCCGAGTTCTGGGCCGAGCTGATTGAGGATGACGAGGCGTTGTGGGTCGGACATGGATTTTCTCCTCCGCGCGACGGTTGTCGCGCGGTCTCTGCATGAACTGAGCTTGGAGCGTCTTACTGCGCGCGGCTCATATGCGCCGGCAGCGACGAAATGAAGTCGGTCAACTGGTCGCCGAGCAGCTGGACGTGGTCGCTGGCAGCCTTGCGCGCCGCTTCCGGATCGCCCGCATCGATCGCATCCATGATACGGACGTGCTCGGTAAGCGTGCTCAGCATGCGGCCGGGCTGGTAGGTGGCGCGCATGCGGTAGGCGCCGATGCGGCGGCGAAGCTGGATCGCCTGATCCGCGATGAAATGCGTGTGGGCCGCTTCGTAAAGCTGGTCGTGGAATTTCTGGTTCACCTTGTAAAAGGCGACAGGATCACCGGAATTGTAGGCTTCGACCAGTTCCTCGTGCACCTTGCGCATGCCGGCTCGTTCGGCGGGCGTTGCGCGGCGGGCGGCAAGTCGGGCACAAAGACCTTCGAGAGCCGACATCACGTCGAACATCTCGATCAGCGCTGGAATGGAAAGCAGCGCCACATGTGTGCCCTGGCGGCCGCGCGTCTCAACAAGCCCGATGGCCAGCAGCGCCTTGATGGCTTCGCGTACCGGCGTGCGTGACAGGCCGAAGCGGCGCGCGAGTTCCATCTCGTCCAGCCGCTCGCCGGGTTCGAGCCTGCCGTCCAGGATCATCTGCTCAAGCTGTTCACGCAGCTCGCCGGCGCGGGTAGGAGCGCGCACCCCGTTTGCCGCCTCGGGCAGACGCGTGTCATCCTGATCCAATGCGGTCACTCCTCTCGCCGAACTGCGAATGGCCAATTTGTATTTTGCTGGCGGCATTTATACTTTTCTTTTTGCGGTGCATTCAATGGGTGGATTATGGGTATACGAGCGTCGCAAGGCAGCTTCGGAGCTTTTCCACAATCATCGCGGGAGCTTCGATCATCGGGAAGTGTCCGGAGTCGTATTCGACGACGTCGATACTGCTGAAACAGGCCATCGGCTTCGGATCCGCCAACCGCGCGACCCAGGCAGAATTGAGCATCACGGCGGGGCAGTTGACCAGTGGCCAGCGCTCTTCGGCGTCCCAGGCGAAGAGGTCGTCCTTAACGTCGAGCGCGAAGGCCGCGGGGGCCGAAGTGATCATGCTGTCGGTGATTGCCTGGCGCATCGCCTCGTCCGTGGACGGATGCACGATGATATCGATCATGGCGCGCATGCGGCCCGCGTAGTCGGCGGCGAACTCCTCGTGGCGTCTGACGAGCTCGTCGTCCGGAACACGGCCGTAATAGTCGCGGTCGGTCAGCGTATCGAGGCCGATCAGCGCCGTGACGCGATCCGGCGCGACGATCGCCACCTCGGTCATGATCGGGCCGCCCATCGAGTGACCGATCAGCGTCGCGCCTTCGATATCGAGACGAGCCAGGAGATGAGCGACAGCGGCACCCATCGCGCGGATCGTCTGGCCGGCTGGCGGCGGCGGGAGCATTCCGCCGAAACCGGGATGCGAGACCGCCAGCACCCGGTGGTCTCGCGCCAGTTCGGGCGCGATCGCGTCCCAGTGCTCTGCATTGCCGCACCAGCCGTGGATCAGCACCAGCCAGTCGCCTTCGCTTCCGAAGACGCGATAGCCGATCTGTCCGCCCATCGGGGCGTCCAGCGTCGAAAGCGGAGCAAGGCTGCGGGCCGGTGCGTTCATGGCCTAACCCTTGATCCCGCTGGTGGTCATGCCCTGCGTGAAATACTTCTGCAGCAGCAGGAAGAGCAGGATGAGCGGTACGGTCGCGACAGTCGCGCCTGCAAAGGTTTCGCCCCAGTTCGGTAGCTGCGTCGGCGAACCTTGTTGGGCGATTGCCACCTGGATGACCTGGATTGCCGGATCCTGGATGATGACGAGCGGCCACAGGAAGCTGTTCCACGAAAACAGGAAGGTGATGAGGCCGAGCGTCAGCATCGGCACCTTCACGTTCGGCAGCACGATCGAAAAGAAGATGCGCACATGACCGGCGCCATCGATCCGCGCGGCGTCCTCGAGCTCGACCGGTAGTTCCTCGAATGCCTGCTTCAGCAGGAACAGGCCGAAGGGGCTGGCGATCCAGGGGATCATAACGCCGAGAAGGGAGTTGGAGAGGCCAAGCCCGGAAACCACCTGATAGAGCGGCACCATCATCGCCTCGATCGGCAGCAGGAAGGTGAGCAGGATCAACACGAAGACGATCTTGGCACCGGGAAAGCGAATGCGCGTCAGCGAGTAGGCGGCCATCGAGCAGAGCAGCAGCGTCAGCGCCACCTGGCCGCCGGCAACGATGGCGGTGTTCATCAGCGCGGTCAGCACATTGGTGCGCTCGAACAACGTGCGATAGTTCTCGAACGTTCCCTCGACCGGCAGGAAGGCGCGCCAGGAGAGCGGTGTCACGTCGTTGAACAGCGTCAGCTGGTTCTTGAAGGACGACGAGACGATCCAGGCATAAGGCGCCAGGAAGCAGCACAGGATGACGACGATGACGAGGGCGACCATGGCGCCGCGCCGGAGATGTTGCTTCTTCATGTCAGTAATTCCAGCGAGAGCGCAGCAGAGCCATCTGCGCCATGGAGATGGCAAGCACCACGAGCAGCAGCGCCACCGAGAGTGCCGAGGCATAGCCGGCCTGCTGCATGATGAAGGCGCTGTTGTAGATGTGGTAGACGATCAGGTTGGTGCTGTCCTGCGGTCCGCCCTGGGTCATCAGGAAGGCGGGCGCGAAGGCCTGCAGCGAAAACACCGTCATGATCACGACGACGAAGAGCGTCGTACGGGACAGAAGCGGGATCGTCACGTTCCAGAGAACCTGGCGGCGCGTGGCGCCGTCGATACGGGCGGCCTCCGTCAGTTCCACCGGCAGGCCCTGCAGGCCGGCGAGGAACAGGATGGCGCCGAAGCCGACCTGCTGCCAGAGCGTCATGGCGATCAGGGCCGGAAGCGCCTGGCTCGTCGACGTCAGGAAGGGCTGGTTGCCGATACCGACGATGTTCAGCACACCGTTGATCAGGCCGTTCGAGGGGTCGAGCAGGAAAGACCACATGGTGGCGACGACCACGGAGGAGGTCACGACCGGCAGCATGATCATGGTGCGGACAAGGCCGCGCGCCGGCAGCTTCGAATTGAGGAAGAGCGCCAGCGAGAAGGCGACCGGGATGACGAAGACGACGACGCCGAGCGCGAAGAGGAAGGTAACGCCGAAGGAGACGGCGGCATCGTCATAATCGATCATGTCGGTGAAGTTGCGCAACCCGACGAACTTTGCGGCGGCCGGGTTGAGCAGGGAGTAGTCATAGACGCTGTTGCGGGCCATGACGAGCAAGGGCACGTACTGGAAAACCAGCAACAGGATCATGAACGGCGCAAGGAAGCCGGCCGCAAACAGCCAATCCCGCTTCTGCCGCTTGGTAGCGGGTTTTCGCGTTTTTGGTTTCGCTGTGGCCGAAGCCGTGGATAGGGTATTTGAGACCGACATTCTTGCGTCCAATGCTTAGCGATCGAGAACTCGCTGTACTTTCTTCTCGGCGTCCGCCATCAGGTCGGCTGGATCGCCGCCGAAGGCCACGGCACGCAGAGCATCGGTAACGAGCTTGTCGTACTGGGCGAACTTCGGACCCGGAGGACGCGGCTGGCCCCATTCCTGCAGCTGATCGACGAAGACCTTCATCGGATAGGAATTGTAGGTCTCGAAGCGTGGGAAGAGGCTCTTCAGTGTAGGAAGATTGCCGCGCTGGCTGACGTTCATGTAGGCGTATTCACCCGTGGACATGTCGACCACGAACTTTGCAGCGATATCGGGATGCTTGGAACGCGCCGTCGCGCCGATCGTGGTCGAGCCGGTGTGGACGATCGGGGTCTTGAAGTACGGGATCGGGGTGATGCCCCATTCGATCTTCGGATCCTTGATCAGCGCGCTGCCGGCGGCAGGCGTATCGATGTAGAAGCAGGCCTTGCCGTCGAAGAAGGCATTCGGAATGCCGACCTTGGGCGCGACACCTTCGGAATTGAAGAGCGACTTGTAGAACTTCAGGGCTTCGATCGCTTCCGGCGTGTTCAGGTATCCCTCGACCGACTTACCGTCCTTGGAGAGTGCCCAGAAGGTCTTGTAGGCGGAGCTTTCCGGATCGGCCTTCGGGTCGCCGGCTGAACGCTGGTAGATCAGGTCCTGATAGACGAGGCCGGGCTGGCCGTTGCCGAAACGGGTCGGGCCGAGACCCCAGACGCTCGGTGCGCCGGCCGGCCCCTGCTGGCAGGCCTTGAAAGCAGCCAGTGCTTCCGGCCAGGTCCAGGCCTTGTCGAGCGTCTGCGGCGGCTTGATGCCGGCGGCTTCGACGAGCTTCTTGTTGTAGTACATGGCGACCGTGGTCTGCTCGATGCCCGGCGAATAGACCTCGCCTTCGTAGCTGTGCTCGGCCTTGGTTGCGGGAAGGATGTCCTCGTCCCAGCCCTTTGGCAGGTACTTGGTGATGGGCAGCAGGATACCGGAGGCGGCGTAAGACTGGGTGTTCGGACCGTCGTAAACCAGCACGTCAGGCGGATTGGAGCTCGCGGCCTGAACGGAGATCGTGTCGGCCAGCTGGGCGAAGGGAACTTCGTTGATCTCGAACTTGACGCAGGGATTTTCCTTCTGCCAGGCCTCCATCGGCGCCGGATAGGGGTAGTTTCCCGGCGTGCGCAAAATGCGCAGCGTCACGGCCTCGCCGGTACAGGCAGCGCTGTCCTGGGCAAATGCGCCGGTGCCGCCAAGCGCGGTGGCGCCAAGCAGGCCGGCGAGAAAGAGTATGCGTGCATTCATCAGCTGTTCTCCTTGTTTTTATGCAGTCGTACAGGCAGTGGTCGCGTCAGATGGCGCGGCCGGTATCCGGGTCGAAGAGAGACATGCGGTCACGGGCGATGCGCAGCGACTGCGTCTGCCCCTCGGCCGCGGCGAACTCCGGCGGCAGCATGGCCGAACAGGCAACGCCCTCGAGCGTGAAATGAACGAGTGTCGTCGGGCCGAGCAGTTCGGCCATGTCGACTGGGACGGAGATCTCCGTTGTGCCATCGGCCAGGAAATGTTCGGGGCGCAGGCCGATCTCGACACGGCGGCCGGCGTAGGCCTTCAAGGCTTCGAGCTTGTCGGCGGGAGCGGCGAGCATGGCCCCCGCAAACTTCAGCGTCGGCACTTCGCCTTCCATAACGACGTCGGCCGGCAGGAAATTCATGGTCGGGCTGCCGATGAAACCCGCGACGAAACGCGTGGCCGGACGTTCGTAGAGTTCCTGCGGCGTTCCCTGCTGCTCGATCAGACCCTTGTTCAGCACCACCACGCGGTCGGCCAGCGTCATCGCCTCGACCTGATCGTGGGTGACGTAGACAGTGGTCGCCTTTAGCCGTTTGTGTAGGCGGCGGATTTCCGCGCGCATCTGCCCGCGGAGCTTCGCATCGAGGTTGGAAAGTGGCTCGTCGAACAGGAAGACGGCGGGATCGCGGACCATCGCGCGACCCATGGCGACGCGCTGGCGCTGGCCACCTGAGAGCTGCTTGGGGCGGCGCTCCAGCAGGGCGGAGATATCGAGGACCTTGGCCGCATCCTCGACGCGGCGGCGAATCTCGGCCTTTTCCATGCCCGAGAGCTTCAGGCCGAAGCTCATGTTCTGCGCCACCGTCATATGCGGATAAAGCGCGTAGTTCTGGAACACCATGGCGATGTTGCGATCGCGCGGCTCCAGCTCGTCCACACGCCGGTTGCCGATCCAGATCTCGCCGTCGGTCAACTCCTCAAGGCCCGCCAACATACGGAGCGTCGTCGACTTGCCGCAGCCCGACGGGCCGACAAGCACCACGAACTCACCGCTGCGAATGTTCAGGTTCAGGTTCTCGATCGTATTCGCCGAGGCGTTTTCGTAAGTCTTCCCTACGTTTTTGAGGGACACATCTGCCATGAAAATTCCAGCCGTCTGTTTCAGAGGTCATTCCGCCCGAGGGCTTGGATGCGACATTATGCCTTTTCGGTATTCGTGCAATAGCTATTCGTATACACGAAATGAGTTTTCGAAAATAATCGCGCAAACGCTAAACAAATAAGCTGCGTGCCTCATTAATTCGCATTGCGTGCGAAAATGTTCGTCAAATTGCGCTTTGGTGGTAAAAAATTCCAATTGGATCGCAAAAAACTCTATGGACATGATCATAAATCGGCGTATGCAAGAAGGCGAAATATGTATTCATATAGGAGATGCAGGTGGAACTTAATCTTGCTGGAAAGACGGCACTGATCACTGGAGCCTCGCAGGGCATCGGTCATGCCATCGCGAAAGTACTGGCTGCTGAAGGATGTCACCTTCACCTTGCCGCCCGTAACGGCGCGGCGATGGAAGAGCTGAAGGCCGAGCTGGCGCAGTATCCGGTCAACGTTACCGTACATGAAGCTGATCTCGGCACGACCGAGGCCATGGTGGCGCTCGACAAGGCCTGCGGCGACTACGATATTCTGATGAACAATGCAGGCGATATCCCTGCAGGTTCGATTGAGGACGTCACGGACGAATCGATCCGTCGCGGCTTCGATCTCAAGGTGTTCGGCTACATCACGCTGGCGCGTGAGTTCTGGAAGCGCCGCAAGGGCAAGGGCGGCGTCATCATCAACGTCATCGGCAATTCCGGCGAGAATTGGGATGCCGCATACTTTGCCGGTTCCACTGGCAATGCCGCGCTGATGAGTTTCACCAAGGCGCTCGGCGGCCGCAGCATGGACGAAGGCATCCGCGTCGTCGGCGTCAACCCCGGCCCGGTCGATACCCCGCGCATGTTCAAGATCATGAAGCGCAAGGCGATCGACATGCTCGGCGACGAGAGCCGCTGGGAAGAACTCTACGACAAGTACCCGGGCAAGCGTCCGGCAACCGCCGAAGAAGTCGCCGATCTCTGCGTCTTCCTGGCGTCGCCCAAGGCCGGCTACATCAGCGGCACGGTCGTCACGATCGACGGCGGCATTGCAGCACGCGGTTCGGTGATCTGATTCATGGCCGACGCACGCACCCGCAACCGCTATTTCGACGACCTGTTCTCCACGCCTGATCTGGCGTGGATGGGTCAGAACACCAACCATGTGCCCGCCCATCCGGCGGTCGCGGAAGCCATGATCCGCTCGGTCGAGGCGGGCGAGTTCAACGCCTATGCCCCGCCGATGGGCTTCGAGGCACTGCGCAGCGCGATCGTCGCCGATCTCGGCGTCGCCGGAACCTCGGCCGAAGCGCTTGTCACTGAAGGCGGCGTCAATGCGCTCGCGATGATCTGCAAAGCGCGGTCGAAGCCTGGCACCACGTTCGTTACCACCGACCCCACCTGGAAGTGGCCGTGCATGTTCGCCGAGCAGGCTGGTGCCGAAGTTGTCCAGATTCCGATCTACGACGCTTCCGTCAACTACAAGCTGGCGCCCGAGGCACTGCGCGCCAACGTCGATGAGCGTTGCGCCATCATCTACATCGTCGATCCGAACAATCCGCTCGGCATCCGTTATGACCGCGAAGAGATCGAAGCCTTCGCCGAGATCGCCCGTTCGGTCGGCGCGCTGCTGATCCACGATTGCACCTATCGCGATTTCGCCGAAGGCCATACGCCGGTGTTGCAGGTCGCGCCCGAGGGCACGGTGGTTTCGCTGTCGTTCTCCAAGTGGCTCGGTCTCGCCGGCATGCGCATCGGTGCGCTCGTCGCCGAGCCGAAGCTGGTCGACGAGTTCTCGGCAGCCTCCACCTCGGTGCTTGGTGCATCGGTCGTGGCCCAGCGCGCGGCGATGGCTGGCCTTTCGGTCAAGTCGGAATGGATGAAGGACGTGCGCCGCATCGACAGCGCCAACAAGGCGATGATCATCGAGGCCTCCAAGGCGACCGGTCTTTCGGTTCCGATCCCGGTCTCGCATGGCAACTTCCTGGTTCTCGAGACCGCCTCCACCGGCGTTTCTCCCGAGGCCATCGTCGAAGCCGCCCGTCGCGAGGGTGTAATGATCCGCCAGGGTCGTTACCACACGGCCGCGTTCGGTGATCGCTTCATCAAGGTCTCGACCTCGGTACCATCGGCCTGGGCGGAGCGCTTCTGCGAAGGCCTTCCGCGCTATATCGAAACCGCGCGCACGCTCAACGACGTTCCGGCCCTTTTCTAGGGCCGGCATATCCATCGACGATACGAGGCAAAGAGGCTTTCACATGTACGCGACCGCCAAGGATGGAACGAAGCTTTACTACGAGACGGCAGGAGAGGGCGGAACGCCGATCCTGTTCATCCACGAGTTCGGCGGCAATTACGATGCCTGGGAACCGCAGATGAGCTTCTTTGCCCGTCGTCACCGCTGCATCACCTATGCGGCGCGCGGTTATGCGCCATCCGATATCCCCACGGATATGGAGATGTATTCGCAGGCCAATGCCGCCGATGACGCGGTTGCCGTGCTCGATGCGCTCGGCATCGAAAAGGCGCATATCGCCGGCCTGTCCATGGGCGGCTTCGCCACCCTGCATTTCGGCCTTCGCACGCCGGAGCGCGCGCTGTCGCTAACGGTTGCCGGCGCCGGTTACGGGACAGAGCGGGAAACCGCTGACTATTTCCGCAACACCTCGCTGAAAGTCGCCGACAATTTCGAGAAGGATCCGGTTGGGTTCTCGAAGATCTATTCGCTCGGCGCCAGCCGGGTGCAGTTCCAGAACAAGGATCCGCGTGGCTGGGCGGCCTTTGCCGAGCGCCTGTCGCATCATTCGGCTATCGGTGCCGCCAACACCATGCGCGGTGTCCAGTGCCGCCGCCCGTCCTTCTGGGATCTCGAAGAGCAGCTGAAGACGATGAGGGTGCCGACGCTGGTCATGACCGGCGACGAGGACGATCACTGCCTGCAGCCTTCGATCTACCTCAAGAAAATGTTGCCGGCTGCAGGTCTCGCCATCTTCCCGAAGACCGGCCATACGCTGAACCTCGAAGAACCTATGCTGTTCAATTCCCTCGTGTCCGACTTCATCGCCCAGGTGGAGCAGGGCGCCTGGAAAGTGCGCGATCCGCGCGCTGATCCCGGCCAGGTGATGCGGACGGAGTAAAAGACATGGCGCGGCCCGCAATCTCTCCCGACCGGCTCTGGACCCGCCTGATGGCCCTCGGCAAGGATGGCGCGCTGCCCGGTGGCGGCGTCAACCGTCAGGCGCTCTCGGGCGAGGAGATCCTGGCATGGCGGCGGATCATCGCCTGGGGTGCGGCGGCCGGCCTCGAAGCTTCGACCGATCCGGCGGGCAATCTGTTTCTTACCCTCAAAGGCGTGCTTCCCCACCTGGCGCCTGTCGTTGCCGGCAGTCACATCGACAGCCAGCCGACAGGCGGTCTTTTTGATGGGGCCTTCGGCGTGCTCGCCGCGCTCGAGGCCGTGACCGCGATATCGGAAGCAGGCCTGACGCTCGAGCGTTCTATCACGGTCGTCGGCTGGATGAACGAAGAGGGCAGCCGCTTCGCTCCCGGCATGATGGGCTCCGAGCTCTTTACTGGTATGCGCACTTCCGAAGAAGTGATGGCCGTGCGCGATGCGGACGGTATTAGCGTCGGTGAAGCTCTCGGCTCGTTGCATGCCGCGTTCCCCGATTTGCCTCGTCGCGAGCTTGGTTTTCCGATGCACGCCTACATCGAGCCACATATCGAGCAGGCCGATGTGTTGGAAACGGAAGGGGCCGTTATCGGCGTCGTCTCCGGCATCCAAGGCAAGAAAACCTACGATATCACGATCACCGGCCGCGAGGCACATGCCGGCACCGAGCCGATGAGCCGCCGGCAGGATGCGGTGCGGGCGTTCGCGCGCATGGCGACGCGGATGCATGATGCGATGGCCGGCGAGGATCTGATCAAGTTCACCATCGGCCGCGTCGTCGTCGAGCCCAATGCGCCGTCAGTCGTCCCGGCCAAGGTTAGCTTCCGCATCGACCTGCGCCATCCCGAAAATACCGTGCTGGAAGCGTGCGGCGCCCGGCTGGAAGAGATCGCACGCGCCGAGGCCGGCGCCTGCCAGGTCGAGATCCGCCGCCTCGTAGACGCGCCTTCCAACGGTTTCGACGAGGGACTGAAGCAGGCGATCCGGGTTTCGGCGGACCGGCATGGATTGTCGCGTCTGGACGTTCTTTCTGCGGCCGGACACGATGCGCGGCAGATGGCGCCGTTGACGCGGTCCGCGATGATCTTCATTCCCTGCCGGGGCGGCATCAGCCACCACCCGGACGAATGGTCCGAACCGGATCATGTCGCCGCCGGCGCGACCGTTCTTCTCGACCTGCTTCTGGAGGAAGCCGGTGTTTCGTTCAACCAAGGAGATGCATGATGAGCACAGCCAACGACATGGCCGAAATGCCGGTCCAACTGCCGCGCGAGCCCGCGAACGCAGCCGAGGCGCGCAGCCGCTATTTCAATTCCGGCAATGCCTTCAACATAAAGCTTCCCGCCGTGCCGGGGCACATCTTCATGGACGAGCCGGCTGAGGCGATGAAGATGGAGAAGACCGGTTTCATCAACTGCGACCAGTCACAGAAGATGGAATGCGGCTTTGCCGCGACGACGCCGCTGATGCTGGCGCGCTATGCGGTCGTTAAGGCCGGTGAAACGCTGGACACGACGCTCGTGAACACGGCGTCGATCTGGTACGTCATCAAGGGCAGCTCCAGCTTGGTCGTCGGTGACGAGACGGCGACGCTCGGCAAGGGCGACGTCTTCCTTATGCCGGGTGGCATCGCATCCGCGATCACCGCCACGGACGACTGCGTCTTCTGGGCTGTCGGCAACGATCCGCAGCTGAAGTTCGACACCTCCGCGCCGGTGACCGGCAAGGAAGCCGCGGTGCAGTTCGTGCATTATCCGGCCGATGAAATCACCCATCAGCTCGACGTGGTCTACAGCTCGAACGCCAATGCCTCGACCTCAGGTCACGCGCTGATCTTCTCGGCCGAAAAGACTGAAGCCGCCCGCAACATCACGCCGACCATGACGCTCTCGCTGAACACGCTGAAGCCGAAGAGCGCGCAGCCGCCGCACAAGCACAATTCGGCCGCCATCACGCTGGTCGTCGCCGGCGATCCCGCTTACTCCATGGTTGCCGAGCAGAAATGCGACTGGTCGCCCTGGGCAACGCTGGTCACGCCTGCAGCCGCCAAGCACAGCCACCACAATGACGGCAACACCCGCGCCGAATTTTTGATCGTGCAAGATGGCGGGCTCTACTATCATGCCCGTACCATGGGATTCGAGTTTTACTGATGCGGCTTATCATCGATACCGATACCGCAGGGGATGATACCTATTCCCTGCTGCTGGCCATGAAGACGCCGGGGTCGACGCTGGAGGCGGTGACCGTCTGCGTCGGCAATGTGCCTTTCGACCAGCAGGTGGAAAACGCGCTGGCGACCATCGAGGCCGCCGGCTTCTCCGGCAAGGTGCCGGTTTACTGCGGTGCACGGCGACCGATGGTCAAGCCGTGGGAAGCCTCCACCATGCACGGCAATGACGGGATGAGCGGCGCCAACCTGCCGATCGCCCGCCAGCGGCCTGAAACGATGCATGCGGTCGATGCGATCATCGAAAAGGTGATGGCGGAGCCCGGCGAGATCGACATCCTCGCCCAGGCGCCGCTGACCAACATCGCGCTGGCGGTGATGAAGGAGCCGCGCATCGCCAAGGCGGTTCGCCATCTCTGGATCATGGGCGGCACCGACAACTCGGTCGGCAACATCACGCCCTGCGCGGAATACAACTTCTTCATCGATCCGGAAGCGGCGAAGATCGTCTTCGAGGCGGGCTTCAATATCACGCTTTCGACCTGGACGCTCACCATGCGCTCCAGCCTGTTCGAAGCGGACCAGCTCGACGAAATCTTCGCGATGAAAACGCCGCTGTCGGAGTTCTACCGCAAGGTTTCGGCCACGCCCCGCCAGACGGCCGAGGCGCGGTATGGTCGGCCGATCAGCACGCATCCGGACTCTTTGACCTGCGCCATGGCGCTCAATTCCGATCTGATCGAGATTGCGCGCGACGCCGTTGTCCGGATCGAGACCGCGGGTGAGATCACCCGGGGATTCTCCGCCGTTCACCCGCCAGTTCTCGGCAATCGCTGGCCCGAGTTCAAGGTCAACGCCCGCGTTGTCGAGAAGGCGTCGAACAATGGTTTCTTCGAGATGATGAAGCGGGCGCTCTCCTAGGTCCAGGCCTTCTTCGTCAATTTTCGAGGACCGGGGACGGCGTCGTTCCCGGTCTTTTTTTGCGCATGCCCATCCGCGAAAATGGCTGTTTGCCGATATTTCGAGCCTTGATGTCTGATGGCTAAAAAATACCCACGTCGTGCACAACAAATAGCGCATCAGGAACACGAATATTGAGTATATGTATGCAAATAATGATAAAAATGTATAATTATTGCGCTGATGCGGTGATTGCAGACCTAATTACCGCTCTCTGTCGCGGTAAATGTAGGTTTCTGGGTTGAAAATTACGTGGCTTTGCATCTGGCACGGTGCTTGCTTGTATTTATTCGACGAAGATTTGCATACGTGACAGGAGTCGTGCTCATGACTGACAGGGCGATTACGCCGGCCGAACTATTTCCTCGCGGTCCGGCTTCCGGCGCCATGGGGCTGATCGAGTTGCTGAAACCGCGAAAGGCGCAAGCCACTCTCCCAGCTCCGGCCTTGCTCGAATCTGCCGATACCATGGATGACGGAAAGCCGCTCATTGAGCTGCGCAACGTCTCCAAGACCTTCGGCGCGACGAAGGCGCTGAGTGATCTCGAGGTGTCCATTCGCCCTGGTGAGCTGGTCACCGTGGTCGGTCCCTCCGGTTGCGGCAAGAGCACGCTCTTCAACATCCTTGCCGGTCTGGAAGAGCCGGATGCGGGTAATATCCTGCGTCTGAAGGGCGTGAGCTCCACGGCTTCGGATCTGCTCGGCAAGGTATCCTTCATGCCGCAGCGCGATCTGCTGCTGCCGTGGCGCAATGTCATCGACAACGCCATCATCGCGCTTGAAATCGAGGGCATGCCGCGCGCCGAGGCGCGCAAGCTGGCGATGGAGATGCTTCCCGAGTTCGGTCTCGCCGGCTTCGAGAAGCAGTATCCCAACCAGCTCTCAGGCGGCATGCGCCAGCGCGTGGCGCTGATGCGTACCTTCCTGTTCAAGCGCGACCTGATGCTGCTCGACGAACCGTTCGGCGCACTCGATGCGCTCACCCGCACGATGATGCAGCGCTGGCTGCTCGATGTCTGGCAGAAGCACAAACGCACGGTTCTGTTCATCACTCACGACGTCGACGAGGCTATCTTCCTCGGCGACCGCGTGCTGGTCATGACTGCGCGACCAGGCAAGGTGAAGCTCGAACAGGTTGTCGACCTGCCGCGTCCGCGCAAGGCCGACATCGTGACGTCTCCCGAATTCATTTCACTGAAAAAGACTCTTCTTGAGGCAATCGAGGAGGAAAGCATGAAGTCCTTCCAGGTCGCCGGACACTAATTGAAGCATGAGGAAACAGATTATGACTGACCACTATTCGGGTCGCCCGGCCCATATCGCCGAAGACGAATGGAAGGCTCGCGTCGATCTCGCCGCCTGCTACCGCATGGTTGCCCGCCTCGGCATGGACGATCTGATCTACAATCACATCTCGATGCGCGTGCCCGGTCACGATGACCAGTTCCTTCTCAACCCCTACGGTTTCCTGTTCGAGGAAATCACCGCGTCGAGCCTCGTGAAGATCGACATCGAAGGCAATAAGCTCGACGACACCCCCTACACGGTCAACAAGGCCGCCTTCGTCATTCACGGCGCACTCCACAAGTCGAGCCATGATGCCGTCTGCGTGCTGCACACGCATTCCGATGCCAGCGTCGCCGTATCGTCGCAGAAGGGCGGCCTGTTGCCGCTCAGCCAGTTCGCCATGCGCTTCTATCAGCGCCAGGCCTTCCATGCCTATGAGGGTGTCGCCATCGATCTGGCGGAGCAGGAACGCCTTATCAGTCATCTTGGCGACAACAAGGTGATGCTGATGCGCAACCACGGCATCCTCACCATCGGCCGCACGCCGGGCGAAGCCTTCATGCTGCTCTATTACTTCGAGCGCGCAGCGCGCATCCAGCTCGATCTCCAGGCAGCGAGCGCTTCTGGCGCCGAGCTCGTAGTCCCGCCGCACGACGTTTGCGAGAAGGCGGCACGCCAGTTCTGGGAGAGCAAAGGCGACATTCTTATTGCCGGCGAACGGGAGTGGCCGGCTTTCCTGCGTCAACTGGACCGGGAAGGCTCGGACTTCCGGCAGTAAGCACATCGATGGGAGGGTAACGATAAGTCACGAACAATATAAAAGAGGGTTTCATGCTCAACAGACGTAACGTCATCGCAGCTTTCGCTGCCGCTGCCATCACGCTTCCGGCACTCGGCATGGGCGCTGCTCCTGCCTCCGCACAGGAGATGGTCGATGCCAGCCTGCGCCTCAAGTGGCTCACGCAGGCCCAGTTCGCCGGCTTCTACGTCGCGCTCGAAAAGGGCTATTACAAGGACGAGGGCATCAACCTCACCATCAATCCTGGCGGACCGAACCTTCTGACCGAAAACCTCGTCGCCACCGGCGCCGACACGTTCGGCCTCTCCGGCGGCACTGACAGCGTCTTCGCGGGACGTGACAAGGGTCTGCCGATCGTCTGCATCGGTGTCGCACATCAGCAGACCCCATTCGTCTTCGTGTCGCACAAGGACGGGTCGGTTCAGAGCGTTGCCGATTTCAAGGGCAAGAAGATCACGACCTGGTTCACCGGGGCCAACCACGTGCTTGCGGCCATGCTGTCGAAGGCCGGCATCGATCCCAAGGAAGCTGATATCCAGCCGCAGCAGGTTTCCGTCACCCCCTTCGTCGACGAGCAGGTCGATGTCGTGACCGCCACCCGCTACAACGAGCTCTATGTCATCAACCAGCGCGTCGGTAAGGAAAACCTCAACCTCTTCGTGCCCGAGGACAGCGGCGTTTCCTTCCCGCGCGATACGCTGATCGTTTCCGAACAGACCGCCGCCGAGAAGCCTGAGCTCGTCGAGAAGTTCCTGCGCGCCAGCGTCAAGGGTTGGAAAGAAGCCTTCGCCAACGAGAAGGAGGCGATCGACATCATCATGAAGATTGCGCCGACTCTCGACCGCGCCCAGCAGGAATTCATGCTGTCCGAGATCAAGACGCTGATGACGGCGGGCAAAGCTTCCACGGATGGCATCTTCACGATCGACAAGGCCGCCGTCGGCTCGGCCAACGAACTGCTCGCCAAGTACGGCGTGATCTCCAAGCCCGTCGATCTCGACAAGGCCTTCAACGCTTCCTTCATCGACAAGATCCCGGCCGAGGAACGACGCCTGTGACTGGAATGAAAGCTTCCGCGACAAGCCTGCCCGTCATCTCGACGGGCAGGATCTACGCAGCGGTGAAACCAATCCTGTGGCTGGCCATAGGGCTGTTGGCGATCGAGGTGATCGTCATGGCCTTCGGTATCCGCCCCTATTATCTGCCGCGCCCAAGTGCCATTGCCGCCAACATCATGGCGACGCCCGGCGCCTATCTTGCCGGCCTGTGGCGGACCTTCCTTGAGACGGCGCTCGGCTTCGTCGCCGGTAGCCTGTTCGGCGTGGCGATCGCGGTCGTCTTCCATCGCTGGACTGCGCTTCGCGAGCTGTTCTTCCCGCTTTTCATCGTCTCGCAGACCATTCCGGTCATCGCTTTCGGCGCCGTGGTCGTGCTCTGGTTCGGCAACACGCTGTTCGCCAAGGCGGTGATCTCCTTCTACGTCAGCTTCCTTCCGGTGACGGTCAATGCCATCCTCGGCTTTTCGTCGGTCGATCCGAAGCAGGTTCAACTCATGCGCAGCTTCGGCGCCAGGGACGGGCAGATCCTGCGGCGCATCTATCTGCCGGCCGCCTTGCCGCAGATCTTCGTCGCGTTGAAGCTCGCCTCTTCGCTGGCTCTCGTCGGTGCGATCGTCGGCGAATGGTTCGGCGACACGACCGGCCTCGGCGTGCTGCTGCTGCAGGCGATGTACAACGAAAACGTCGTCGGCATCTGGGCAACCATCGTCGTCTCCGCCTGTCTTGGCATGGGGCTCTATGGCCTCGTTTCCTGGGCCGAGCGCCATATCGTCTTCTGGGGGATCGAGAAATGAGCACTCAACGCACGGACAACCTGCGCCAGATCGGCCGCGGCATCGCCGGCGCGCTGCTCATCGCGGTTATATGGGAACTGGCAGCGCGCGGCTTCAACCTGCCCGCCTATGTGCTGCCTTCGGTTTCCAGCATTCTCTCCGGAATGGTCTCGGACGCTCGCAATCTTCTCGACGCCACCGCCTATACGGCGGGTGAAGCACTTGCGGGTTATGTGATCGGCTGCGCCATCGGCATGTCGCTCGCCGTCCTCGTCACCGTCATCCCCGCCGCGCGCGGTGTCGTCCTGCCGCTGGCGACCGCCATCAATTCGGTCCCCGTCGTCGCCTATTCGCCGCTCGTCCTGCTCTGGTTCGGCATGGGCATGACGTCGAAGGTGGTGATGGTAGCGATCGCCGTCTCCTTCACGATCTTTCTCAGCACCATCGCCGGCCTCGACCGGGTCGACCGCAAGACGGTCGATCTCATCCGCTCCTTCGGCGCCGGACAGTTTGCCATCGTCTGGCGGCTGCGCCTGCCGACCGCGCTGCCGCTGATCATCGCCGGCATGCGCGTCTCGACGGTGCGCAGCGTTCTGGTGGCCATCGTCACCGAAATGCTCGGCGCTTACGGTGGCCTCGGCTGGGTCATCTACCAGGCAGTGCTTCAGATCGACTTCGTCAAGGTCTGGGCGGCCATCATCGTCGCCTCGACGATCAGCCTCGTGTTCTTCGGCGCGATCAGCTTCGTCGAGCGGCGTTACGTCTTCTGGAGATAAGCATAGCATGACACGCAAGATTCACTTCGGTCTCTTCCTTCTCGGTACCGGCAGCCATGTCGCCGGATGGCGGATGCCGGGCGCGGTCGATAGTTTCCAGAATATCGACCAGGTCCGCGCCATCGCGCAGGAAGCCGAGCGCGGCCTGTTCGACCTGATCTTCATGGGCGACAACCTGCACGCCGATCCTGCAGCGCATCCTTCCTACACGGCTCGGCTCGAGCCGCTGACGCTGCTCTCGGCCGTCGCCGGCGCGACGAAGCATATCGGCCTCGGCGCCACGGTCTCGACCACCTACAGCGATCCCTTCACGGTCGCCCGCGTCTTCGCGTCGCTCGATCACCTGAGCGGCGGTCGCGCCGCCTGGAACGCGGTGACCACGGCGAACCCGACGGCGGCGGCGAACTTCGGGACCATCCATCCCGATCACGCCAAGCGTTACGAGATCGCCGAGGAGTTCCTGACTGTCGTTCGCGGCCTGTGGGATTGCTGGGCGGACGACGCGATCGTCGCCGACCGCGAGACCGGCCTTTACATCGATCCTGCCAAGGTTCGCTGCCTCGACCACGACGGAGCGCACTTCAAGGTCAAGGGACCGCTGAACATCGGCCGCTCACCGCAGGGCCAGCCGATCATCCTGCAGGCCGGCGGTTCGGGCCCCGGCCAGGAACTGGCTGCCAAGTCGGCCGACGTGGTCTTCTCGGTGACGCAGGATCTCGACGAGGCGCGTGCTTTCTACCGCTCCGTCAAGGATCGTTTGTCGAAATACGGTCGCGCCGAGGACAGCATGGTCATCCTGCCGGGTCTCATGCCGATCGTCGGACGCACCGAGCGCGAGGCGCACGACAAACTCGCGGCGCTTCAGGGTTTCATCAGCGAGACCAATGCGCTGTCGCTGCTGTCCGATCGCTTCGGCATCGATATGAGCGTCTACGATCTAGATGGTCCCATTCCCGACGACCTGAAGCCATCGGACAATTACCACGCCTTCGCCAAGGTCATGCTGGACAAGGCGCGGCGCGAGAACATGCGGCTGCGGGATGTCTACAACCTCATGGCCGCGGCGCGCGGGCATTGGGTTCTATGCGGCACGCCGGAATACATCGCCGACACGCTGGAGACCTGGTTCAAAACCGGCGCTGCGGACGGTTTCAACATCATGCCGTCGCACTTCCCTGATGGCCTGACCGATTTCGTCGACATGGTCGTGCCGATCCTGCAGCAGCGAGGCATCTACCGGACCGAGTACGAGGGCAACACCCTGCGCGATCGCATGGGTTTTGAACGGCCGGAACGGGTATAGGAGCCTGACATGGGGATCATGGATCACAGCTTCGAGACGGTGGAAAGCATGCAGTTCCGTCGCGGCATGTCGCGCCTCGGCGCGGCGGTCAACATCGTGACGACACGGGCCGACGACGGGCCTTATGGCTTCACGGCATCAGCGGTTTGCAGCGTCAGTGATACGCCGGCCACTCTGCTCGCCTGCATAAACCGGACGAGCTCCTGTTTTCCGGCATTTGAGACCGCGCGTTTCTTCTGCGTCAATACGCTCGCCCCGAGCCACGAAGCGTTGTCCAATCTGTTTGGCGGCAAAACCGCGATGGCCGAACGCTTCGCAATGGGTCAGTGGACGGAAGGGAAAAGCGGTGTGCCTGTTCTTGAGGACGCCCTTGTCAGCTTCGAATGCGAGCTGACACACGCTGTCGATCAAGGGACGCATCGGGTGCTGTTCGGGCGCGTTCTTGGCTTGTGCGCTGGGGGCAACGAGGAGGCGCTTCTTTACTGCGCACGGCGGTATCTGACGGTTGGGGCTCCGAGCTAGCGAAGACATCCTCAGCCTATGGCGATGCTGGACGAAGCGGCCTTCCAGCGCGCCATGTTGCCTTTCCGCGAAAGTCGTCATCTTATGTCCCGACCATCGCGGTGGGGAAACCAATGGACGGCACACATCTCTTTGAACTTGTGATCGCAATGTTCGTGGCGATCATCGCGCTTCATTATCTTGCTCATCGGTTGGGACTGCCTCCATCCGTGGCGCTTCTCACGGGCGGTGGGCTTCTCGCCTTCCTACCCGGGCTGCCGGCAATCACGGTCGATCCGGAGCTGGTGCTTGTTATATTTCTCCCACCCTTGCTGTTCGACGGTGCTTGGTCCATCGCCGTAGAGCGGCTGCGTCGTCACATGCTTGGCATTGCGTCGCTTGCGATCGGCGCCGTGTTCTTCACCACCGCTGTGATTGCCGTGGTCGTCCATCTGCTGATGCCGTCACTGCCATGGGCCGCGTGCGCAGCTTTGGGAGCAATCGTTTCCCCGCCCGATGCAGTATCCGCACGTGCGGTTCTCGAGCGAGTGAAGTTGCCGCGACGTCTGCAGATACTTCTCGAAGGCGAGAGCCTTCTAAATGACGCAAGTGGTCTGGTTGTCTTCCGCTTCGCCGTGGCGACGGTGGCAACCGGGACGTTCAGCGTATTTGACGCTGTCGGCACGTTTACGCTCCTTGCCGTCGGCGGTGCTGCCGTCGGCATTGTCGTGGGAACTGTCTGGGTCCAACTCATTCGTCGCCTGCAGGACGACTATCTGATCATAGCATCCACGGCATTGCTTTCCTGGGTCGCCTATCTTCTTGGCGAGCAGCTTCACGTATCCGGCGTCATTGCGACTGTTACGACGGGCCTGATCGCGTCCTGGCATCAGCATACGGTTCTTTCGGCTGCGACGCGTATGCGCGGGACGTCGTTCTGGACAGTCGTAATCTTCCTGATGGAGGCCGCGGTCTTCATCTTGATCGGCCTTTCGTTGAGGGACGTAATCGAGCGCGGTGGCGGCTTCGGTGCGATGATCGAATCCATGGCGTTTCCGGCTGTCGTCGTCCTCCTTGCGCTTGTGCTGGCGCGGTACATTTGGGTGTTCGGCTCCGATCTCGTTGTCCGCCTGTGCAACTCCGCTGGCCTTGCGAAGACCGTCCCTTTGGGCCTCGGAGGCGTGTCCGTACTCGGCTGGGCGGGTGTTCGTGGCGTCGTGACGCTCGCGCTCGCTCTGAGCTTGCCGGAAGACTTTCCAGAGCGAGACTTTATTTTGATCACAGCCTTCGTTGTGATCGCCGGCACAGTGCTCATCCAGGGGACGACGCTCGGCAAGATGATCGCATGGGCAGGATTGGGAGATGCGGAAACCGAGCGCGCTCCTATGACCATGAGCCAGGCTGAAGCTGCAATGGCACAGGTGCAGTTCTCAACGGTGCAGGGGCTGGCTTACGATGAAGCCGGCACACTGATCCATCCGCAGCTGCTGAAACGCTACGAACACCGCGCGACCGCCATCGTCGACTACGCTGCCCGTACCGAGGACTACGTGCCGATGTTGCAGGCACATTTCGACGTCGTTCTCGAAGCTGTCGCGGCTGGCCGCAGGGAGCTCATCCGCCTTCATCGTGCGGGTGAAATCGATGATGAGACACTGCGTGAGCTCGAACGCGACCTCGATCTGGAAGAGCTGAGTTCGATTTCCGCCAAGGCCTGAGGCGGCGGGTAATAGCGAGCAGCCGAGTCCACCGTACCTGGACAGCCAAGCGCGAACGCGCTTTGTAACGGTCGCAGACTGTAATAGCGTGGCGCAGCGATCTTGCACCCCGATGCATTGCCAAATCGGGTAAACACCGTGAAGCCCGAGGGAATGCATTATGAAGGCCATGTATTACGAAGCGTTCGAACAGACACCGGAGATCCGGACACTGCCCGATCCGGAACCGACGTTTGGCGGCGTGGTGATCAAGGTCGGCGCGACAGGTCTGTGCCGCAGCGATTGGCATGGCTGGAAGGGGCACGATCCAGACATTCAGCTGCCGCATGTGCCCGGCCATGAACTGGCCGGCAACGTGGTGGCGACGGGCAAGGGTGTGATGCGCTTCAAGGTCGGCGATCGCGTTACCGTGCCTTTCGTTTCCGGTTGCGGCCATTGCGCGGAATGCCATTCCGGGAACCAGCAGGTCTGCCCCAGCCAGTTCCAGCCCGGCTTCACCCATTGGGGATCCTTCGCGGAATATGTGGCGATCGATTATGCCGACACGAACCTCGTTACCTTGCCGGAAGAGATCGACGACGCGACGGCCGCCAGTCTCGGCTGCCGTTTCGCCACCTCTTTCCGCGCCGTTGCCGATCAGGCTCGTACGGGCCCCGGCGACTGGGTCGCCGTGCACGGTTGCGGCGGCGTGGGCCTCTCCGCCATCATGATCGCCACTGCGCTTGGCGCAAACGTCATCGGCATCGACCTGACCGAGGACAAGCTGGCGCTCGCCCGCCAATGCGGCGCGGTTGCCACGATCAACGCCGGTTCCGTGCCTGATGTGGTCGAAGCGGTGCGTGAAATCACCAAGGGCGGCGCGCATGTGTCGATCGACGCGCTGGGTCACCCGACGACCTGTTTCAACTCGATCAAGAATCTTCGCCGCCGCGGCCGGCATGTGCAGGTCGGTCTGATGCTCGGCGAACATTCGACACCGCAAATCCCGATGGCGCAGGTGATCGGGCATGAGCTTGAGATCTATGGCAGCCATGGCATGCAGGCCTGGCGATACGACGCCATGCTGACGATGATCACATCCGGCAAGATGAAGCCGCAGCAGCTTATATCCAAGAAGGTAGGCCTTGCCGAAGCAATTCCCGAGCTGATGACCATGGACAAGGCCGAGACACCCGGTATCGCGGTTATCACCAGCTTCTAGGACGCTTCGGCAACGCATTGCACGGAGGCGCGGAATTTGCGCTGCAGCAATTTTGCGCTTGCATTTAAAGACGACCGTTCGTAAATAAATCGCCGAACAGGAGTGTGCGATGGGCCGTACGAGAAAAATCAGCGAAGATGATATCCTCGATGCTGCCGAGCGCGTCGTTGTGCGCCTGGGCGCCGCCGGGCTCTCGATCGATGCCGTCGCCCAGGAGGCTGGTGTCAGCAAGGCGAGGGTGGTCTACGACCACAAGTCCAAGAGCGGCTTGCTGGAGGCGCTTGTCGATCGCAAATTCAAGACTGATGTCGCGCATGTCGAAGAATGCGTGTTGGCAGCCAAGGATACGCCGCATCCGGAGCTTTTCGGCCGCATCGCGTCAGCCGAGAGCACGATTGATGACACCGATCGCGCCGTTGCGATGGCGGTGAGCGCGTCGATGGCAAGCGGTGACAAGCTTCAGGAGACCATGCGGGAGTGGTGCGATCTCGATCTGAGAAAAATGGCGGAAGGCGCGCGGCCGAAGGCAGCTCTCATGGCCTATTTGGCGCTCACAGGCTTCTTCTGCACCGAGCTTTTTACATTTCATACGTGGCCGGAGGTGGAGCGGCGTGAGATTCTCGACGGCATACGGTCAATCTATCTCTCTTACGCCGACAAGACATGACGCACCCTAAGGGGTGCGGTGCAATTCAAGAAGGAATACGGAATGCAGCGTAGTAGAACGGCGCGCCTGAAGCTGTGCCTGATTGCCACCACTTTTCTGATTGCCGCATCTGGAGCCGCGTTGGCTCAAGAGGGAGCCGCGATGCCACCGCCGGCGGTCGGCGTCGTCGAACTCAAGGGCAGGGATGTGCCTGTTGTCAACGAGCTTCCCGGCCGCATCGCCGCGACCCGTATCTCGGAGGTGAGGGCACGTGTCTCCGGCATTCTGCAGGAGCGTGTCTTCGAGCAGGGCGCAACGGTCAAGAAGGATGATGTTCTCTATCGTATTGATCCGCGCCTGTTCAAGGTTCGCGTCGCCAGCGCGGAAGCTGCCCTTCAGCGCGCCAAGTCGATCGAGGACAATGCGAGGCTGCAGCTTGAGCGCCAGAAGAGCCTTCGTGACCGCAACATTGCGTCGGGTATCGATTACGACACCGCGGCCGTCAATCTCGCCCAAGCAAGCGCCGATGTCGCCTCTGCTGAGGCGGGTCTCGACGAGGCGAAAATCAATCTCGAATACACGGAAGTTCGCGCACCAATCTCCGGTGTCATCGGTGCCGCTCTGGTGACAGAAGGCGCGCTGGTGACCGCCGACGGAACATCGAACCTGGCGCTGATCCAGCAGGTCGATCCTGTCTACGCCGATTTCACGCAGTCGGCGCAGGAATTGCTGAACCTTAAGAGAGCCGTGGCTGCCGGTACGCTGGCGAGCGCTGCGCCAGGCGAGGCGCGTGTCGAACTGGTCTTCGACGATGGCTCGCTCTACGCCGAGACCGGCAAGTTGCTATTTGCAAACGCCAATGTCGATTCCAACACCGGACAGGTGACGTTGAGGGCGGAATTCCCGAACAAGTCGGGTGATCTGCTGCCCGGCATGTATGTCCGCGTGCGGATCGAGCAGGCCGTCAAGCACAATGCTGTCACCGTTCCCCAGCGCGCGGTCATCCGCGACGATACGGGCCAGGCGCAGGTCTACGTGCTCGGGGCCGACAATGTCGCGGAACCTCGCAAGATCACGCTCGGCCAGGCGCAGGGCTCCGAATGGCTCGTCGAGAGTGGCTTGAAACAGGGTGAAACCGTGATCGTCGACGGCGTCCAGAAGGTCCAGCCGGGTGGAAAGGTGGCGCCCGAGGCATGGCAGCCTGCCGACCAAGCGACGAGTTCCTCTCAGCAGCCCGCGAAGGCACCGGAGTAATCGATCATGGCACAACTTTTCATTCGCAGGCCGATTCTGGCCTGGGTCTTCGCGTTGTTCATCTCCATCGCCGGGATCATCGCCATCCCGTTCTTGCCGATCGCGCAGTATCCCAAGGTCGCTCCGCCACAGCTGACGATCTCCACAGCATATCCCGGCGCATCGCCGCAGGAAATCTATCAGGGCGTGACGCGCCAGATCGAGGATGAGCTGAACGGCGTTGCCGGACTGATGTATTTCGAATCGACCTCGGACAATTCTGGGTCGGTGAGCATCAACGCCACGTTCCGGGCGGGAACCAACATCGATCAGGCATCGGTCGACGTTCAAAACGCGATCCGTCGCGTCGAGGCGAGGTTGCCCGCCACCGTGCGTACGCAGGGTGTTACCGTCGAAGAGGCAAGTTCCGGGTTCTTGATGATCGTCTCGATGACGTCGACCGACGGTAGCCGGGACGAGGTCGAGCTAGGCGATTATATCAATCGCAGCGTCATCGGCGAAATCCGACGCATCGATGGCGTTGGTCGTGCCCAGCTCTTCGCCGCGCAGCGCGCGCTGCGTGTCTGGATAGATCCCGACAAGATGGTCGGCCTCAACATCAACACCGACGACATCAACGCGGCAATTACCGCGCAGAACGCGCAGGTGGCGGCGGGACAGATCGGAGCAAGTCCGAACCCCATCACCCAGGATCTGACGGCTACCGTTCTCGTCCAGGGTCAGCTGGGTACGCCGGAACAGTTCGGCGAAATCATTCTGCGCGCCAATCCCGACGGCTCCACGGTCCGCTTGAAGGATGTCGCCCGTATCGAGCAGGGCGCGGAATCCTACAACTTCACGAGCCGTCTCAATGGTCAGCCGTCGGCGGCGCTCGGTATCCAGTTGTCGTCTACCGGCAATGCCGTGGCGGTTTCCGCGGCAATCAAGGCCAAGATGGACCAGTTGAGCCGCTTCTTCCCAAAGGGCGTCGAGTATAGCGTTCCCTACGATACCAGCCCGTTCGTCTCCGCTTCGATCGAGAAGGTGATCCACACCCTGCTCGAAGCGATCGTCCTAGTCTTTATCGTGATGTTCGTGTTCCTGCAGAACTTCCGCTACACCGTCATTCCGACGCTTGTGGTACCGGTGGCGCTGCTTGGCACCTGTGCGGTCATGTATGCGACAGGATTTTCGATCAACGTCTTGACCATGTTCGCGATGGTTCTCGCGATCGGCATCCTGGTCGATGACGCAATCGTCGTCGTCGAAAATGTCGAACGCATCATGGCCGAGGAAGGGCTGTCGCCAAAGGCGGCAACGCGGAAGGCCATGGGGCAGATTACCGGCGCCATCCTCGGCATCACCCTTGTTCTATCGTCGGTCTTCATTCCGATGGCCTTCTTCCCTGGATCGACGGGTATCATCTACCGGCAGTTCTCGCTGACGATGGTCGTATCGATCCTGTTCTCGGCCTTCCTGGCATTGTCGCTTACGCCTGCACTTTGCGCGACCTTCCTGAAGCCGATCAAGGGCGGTCATCATCAGAAGGGCGGTCCGGGCGGCTGGTTCAACCGCAAGTTCGAGCAGCTGACCAACGGATATGCCGCGTCGGTCACCGGAATGGCGCGCCGCGCCGGCCGCATGATGGTCGTCTATCTCGCGCTCGCCGTCGGTCTCGGCTATCTGTTCGTCAACCTGCCGACATCCTTCGTTCCCGACGAAGACCAGGGGTTCCTGATCGTCGACATCCAGGGGCCGCCGGAAGCCAGTGCCAACCGCACGATCGAATCCATCCGGAAGATCGAAACGATCTTCAAGGCGGAGCCGGCCGTTGCCAATATCGTTGCCATTCAGGGCTTCAGCTTCTCGGGCAATGGCGCCAATGCGGGTCTTGCATTCGTCACGCTGAAGGACTGGTCCGAGCGCGGCGAGGGCAACTCGGTGCAGGACATCGCCAACCGCGCCAACATGCAGCTCTTTGCACTGAAGGACGCGACCTCCTTTGCACTGTCGCCACCGCCAATCGAGGGCTTTGGTACAACCGGCGGCTTCTCCTTCCGTCTTCAGGATCGCGCGGGCCTCGGACAAGCAGCGCTTGCGCAGGCGACCGCCGAACTGATGGCGAAGGCCGCGCAAAGCCAGGTCGTGACCGGCGTGCGCATGGAAGGCCTGCCGGATGCTGCGCAGGTTATGTTCGTCATCGACCGCGAGAAGGCCAACACCTTCGGCGTGACGTTCGCGGACATCAACAACGCGATCACCGCCAATCTGGGCTCCTCCTACATCAATGACTACCCGAATAGGGGACGTATGCAGCGTGTCATCGTGCAGGCGCAGGATCGCAGCCGTCTGCAGATCGAGGATGTGCTGAAGATCAACGTGCGCAATGCCAGCGGTGGCATGGTTCCGCTGTCGTCCTTCGCGATCGCGCAGTGGCAGAAAGGCCCGCCACAGATCGTCGGCTACAACGGCTATCCCACCGTGCGCATCTCCGGTGCGCCGGCGCCTGGCCAATCGACCGGCGCAGCCATTGCTGAAATGGAACGTCTGGCGTCGGAACTGCCAGAAGGCTTCGGCTTCGAATGGTCCGGCCAGTCGCTGGAGGAAATCACGTCAGGCAGCCAGGCGCCGTTCCTGTTCGGCCTCAGCATCCTCTTCGTGTTCCTGCTTCTCGCGGGCCTCTATGAGAGCTGGTCCATTCCGATCTCGGTCATCCTGGTCGTGCCGCTCGGCGTGATCGGCTCGGTACTGGCCGTGATGCTGCGCGACATGCCGAACGACCTCTATTTCAAGGTCGGATTGATCGCGATCATCGGCTTGTCGGCGAAAAACGCCATCCTGATCGTCGAGTTCGCCAAGGACTACTACGCCGAAGGCAGATCGCTGCTGGATTCGGCCGTCGGCGCCGCAAAGTTGCGCTTCCGCCCGATCGTGATGACGTCGCTTGCATTCACGCTCGGTGTCGTGCCCTTGGCGATTGCGACCGGACCAAGTGCCGCCAGCCAGAACGCTATCGGAACGGGTGTGCTCGGCGGCATGATCTCGGCGACCATCCTCGCCATCTTCTTCGTGCCCGCCTTCTTTGTCTTCGTGTTGAAGGTGATGCGGACAAAGAGGCCTGTCGAGGACGAGGGCGTAGAAGAGACGCGCGGCTGAGCGCTTCGCGCTGGACCGTCGCGTCGACGATCACGATCAGTTGCTTGCCTTGCGATCGGCTTTTCGAGGTGTCGTCAAAATGTTAGCATGCCAACATCGACAGTGTCGGTACGCGTGACCACTCGGCCACGCGTACCGACAACGCATTTATGTCCGTGCTTCATAAGCCCAAGCAATTTCGAGCCACTTATAACCGGTGGTGAAATAAACGAAACTCAAAGGCTAACTGCGAGACTGGGCGAATTCACTCCTGGTCTTGATTCCAAGGGATCGACCGATCGCAGCTGAATCCAGCTGTGCCGGCTGTCAAGGAGCGATCATGAGACTTGAGATCAATAACCAGACGCATGAAGTTCAGTCGGAAGGTGACACGCCGCTGCTGTGGGTCATTCGCGACGAACTTGGCATGACCGGAACCAAATATGGCTGCGGTCTTGCCCAATGCGGTGCCTGTTCCGTGCTGGTCGATGGCGCGATCGTTCGATCCTGCGTGACGCCGATCGACAGTGTTGTGGGCCATTCGATCACCACCATCGAGGCGATGGAAAATGATCCGGTCGGCCAAAAGGTGGTCGCTGCATGGGTTGCCCATCAGGTTCCGCAGTGTGGCTACTGTCAGTCTGGCCAGGTCATGGCCGCGACCGCGCTTTTGAAGCAGACCCCCAATCCTTCGGATGACGATATCGCCGCTGCGATGGTGAACCTCTGTCGATGCGGAACCTACAACTCGATCAAGGCGGCCGTTCAGGATCTCGCCGGACAGAAAGTAGGCACGCTATGAACGAGATCACTCACAATATTCAAGCCGAAGGCGAAGTCCCGAACGGCGAGCCGGTCAACATCTCCCGGCGCCGCTTCCTTCTTGGAACCATGGGCGCCACTGCCGGCGCGCTGGTCATTGGCTTCGGCGTGCCGGTCCGCGCCGTGCGTGCTCAGGAAGCCGCTGCAAGCATGGCGCCCGGTACCCGCGTTCCGGCCTTCCTGGAAATCCGTCCGGACAATACGGCCCGGCTGATGAGCCCGTTCGTCGAAGGCGGGCAGGGCGTCTTTACCGCCATGGCGCAGATCGTTGGCGAAGAACTCGACCTGGACCCACAGTCCTTCGTCGTCGAGAACGCGCCGACTGGTCCCGATTATCTCGTCGTGATGGGCAAGATGCGCATTACCGGCGGCAGTATGTCGGTTCGAACGAGCTATGACACAATGCGCCGTCTCGGCGCGCTGGCGCGCGCGATGCTCTTGCAGGCTGCGGCCGGCAGGTTGAACCTGCCGGTCGATCAGCTGTCGACGGAACCCGGTTATGTGGTGCACGCCGCCACGGGCCAGAAAGTGGCCTATGGCGATCTCGCCCACGATGCGTTGGCGCTTCCGGTTCCAGCGCCCGACAGTGTCACCCTCAGGGATCCGAGCCAATTTCGCTGGATCCGCAAGCCGGTGCAGCGGCTTGACGTTCACGACAAATCCGTCGGCAAGGCGATCTATGCGATCGACTGCAAGGTGGACGGCATGCTTCACGCCGCCGTGCAACACGCACCGCGCCTCGGCATGTCGGTCGGCGCGATCCGCAACGAGGATGCGGTCAAGGCGATGGCCGGCGTTCAGTCGATCCACCGCCTTCCGGGCGCGGTTGCGGTTGTGGCCGAGCGCTGGTGGCATTCCAAGCGTGCCGCTGAATCGCTGCAGGTAGAGTGGAGCGAGGCCGGTGAGACGCCGATCATTGAGGGTATCCGCGCCATGCCCGCGGATTTTTCGACCGCTGCGTTCAGCCAGCGTCTCGCGAACGAGCCGGGCAACGGCAAGGACGCGGAGAGCAAGGGCGATGCTGCCGGTGCACTTGCATCGGCAAAGACGGTGGTCACCGCGACCTACCACAGCCAGTATCTCCACCACGGCCAGCTTGAGCCGCCTTCGACATTGGCGCGGTTCAACGATGACGGCAGCCTGGATCTCTGGATGCCGAACCAGGCGCCGGAAATGTATCAGGCCGCGATCGCCAAGCTGATCGGTCTCGATGCGGCGAAGATAAACATCCACAGCCCGCTTCTCGGCGGCTTTTTCGGCCGGCACTTTCTCTATCCGTCCGCCAACCCCTATCCGCAGGCGATCCAACTCGCCAAGGAGACAGGCAAGCCGATCAAGCTGATCTGGACCCGCGAAGAGGAATTTCTGCGCGACCCGCTGCGGCCGATGGCTGCGGTGCGATTCCGTGGTGGCCTGGATGAAAGCGGAATGCCGATCGCACTGGAGGCCATCAGCATTTGCGAAGGCCCCTCGGAGAATATCAACGGCCACAGCGAGGACAAGCTCGATGAGACCGCCGTCGAAGGTCTGACGGGCAAGGAATACGCCATCCCCAACCGACGGATCGCTCAGATCTACGTCGAGAACCCGACAATGCTCGCCTATTGGCGTTCGGTCGGTAATTCGATGAACGACTTCCTCTATGAAACCTTCCTCGACGAACTGGCGGACAAGGGCGGTAAGGATCCTTACGAGCTGCGCGTGCAGCTCTTGAAGGATAACGCCAGACTGTCAAACCTGCTGAAGGCCGTGGGCGAGATGTCCGGTGGCTGGAAGCGTGGCCCGTTCACGGCCGAGGACGGCACGCGCCGCACGCGCGGGGTTGCCATGGCCTCTCCGTTCGGCAGCTTTACCGCTGCGATCGCGGAGGTTTCGATCCGGGCGGGCGAGGTTGTCGTGCACGATATCTGGGAAGCCATCGATCCCGGCAGCATCGTCAATCCGGCGATCATCGAGGCGCAGGTCAATTCGGCAACGGCGCTTGGCCTTTCGCAAGTGCTCCTGGAAGAGGCCATCTACGAAAAGGGCGAGCCGGTCGCGCGCAACTACGATCTCTATCCCATCCTTCCGCCGAGCCGGATGCCGCGGGTTCATACGCGGATCATCGAGAGCGGGGAGAAGATGGGCGGGATTGGAGAACCGGGACTGCCTGCCATCCCGCCAGCTGTGGCGAACGCTGTCTCTACCCTGACGGGGCAACGCATCCGCAGCATGCCGCTCTCCCACTACACGTTTGAAAGCTAGCGCGCGTAAGCGGCGCACCGCCCGTGCCGGCCGGGGAGGATCGTTCCCCGGCCGTTTGAGCCTGAGGCAACAGCCTTCAAACGCAGCACTCATAAGGGATGACCAATCCTTGAAAAAAATTCTTCTCGTTCTTCTCGCGATCATTGTCATCGTCGCCGGAGGCCTGACATGGTTCGTTACCAGCAAACCATCCTCACCCTTTGACGGCGGAACCGCCTCAGGGGCGGCAAGCAATGATCTGGTGCAGCGCGGCGAGATGGTCGCGCGCCAGGCCGACTGTGTCGCCTGTCATAGCACGCCCAGCGGCAAGCCGTTTACCGGCGGCCTTGAAATGGGCACGCCACTCGGATCGATCTTCGCCACCAACATCACGCCCGACCGGGAAACCGGTATCGGCAGCTACTCGTTGGCCGATTTCGATCGCGCTGTCCGCCACGGCGTGACGCCGGATGGCCGGCGTCTCTACCCGGCCATGCCTTATCCCTCTTACGTCAAGTTGAACGACGACGACGTACGCGCGCTCTATGCCTTCTTCATGAATGGCGTCCAGCCCGCGAACGAGCCAAACAGGCAGAGTGGCATCAAGTGGCCCTTGAACATGCGTTGGCCACTCGCTTTGTGGAACGCAGTGTTCGTCGATCAGGGCACTTATGTCAGCAAGCAGGACAAGGACGATCTTTGGAATCGTGGGGCCTATCTCGTGCAGGCCGCCGGGCATTGCGGCGCTTGTCACACGCCACGCAGCCTGACCATGAACGAAAAGGCGCTGGACGACGCAAGCCCGCTCTTCCTTTCCGGCGCGCTGCTTGACGGCTGGTATGCGCCGAGCCTTCGCCAGGATCACAACACCGGTCTTGGTCGCTGGAGCGAAGACGACATCTTCCAGTTCCTGAAAAATGGCCGCAACAAGCACGCGGTGGTCTTCGGCTCCATGGCGGAAGCTTACAACAATTCCACGCAGTTCATGACGGACGAAGACCTGAAGGCGATCGGCCACTATCTGAAGTCGCTTCCGGGCGACGCCGGACGCGATGGCTCACCGTGGACATATGCGGAGGCGACACCAGTGTCGGCACCGGCCGCCAACAGCGCGCCGGGTGCTCAGACCTACGCCACCCGCTGCAGCTTCTGTCATGGGGTTGATGGCCGCGGAAAGAACGAGTGGATCCCGCCGCTGGCTGGATCGGCCGCCTCGCTGATCGAACATGTCGACTCTCAGGTCAACGCCACGCTCAACGGTTCGGCACGCGTGGTGACGGCAGGCGTTCCCGATGCCTACCGGATGCCACCCTTCCGCCAGCAGTTGTCGGATCGCGAGATCGCCGACGTGCTGACCTACGTCCGTTCCTCCTGGGGCAATCATGGCGGCCCGGTGAAGGCCGAGGACGTGAAGGCGATGCGCGAGCATACGGACCCAGCGAGCAGCAACCCGATCGTTCTACAGATGCGGTAAAGCAAAGCGCATCTGAGCCAGCGCAAACTTGGCCGGCTCAGATGTAGTTGCTGAGGTCATCGGTGCACGATCTAGTACCACAAGGACGGCGGCTGAGGCTGTCAGACTATGCTTTCCGCGCGTGCGAAACGTGGATGTGCCTGCGCTGTGCCACCCACAGAAGAAAAGCCACACCGACCAAAGCCATCGCGCCCGACATGATGGCCGTCCAACCATCAAGTTCCCAGAGAAAGCCTGCGAGCAAGGAACCAACCGCGCCGCCGAGAAAGTTGCACGAAACGAAAGCGGTGTTGAGACGGCTTCGAGCTTCTGGCTCGACCGAGAAAAGGCGGGTCTGGTTGAGAACGTTGTTGCCTTGGATCGCAACGTCGAAAAGGAGAACGGCAACGGCGACGGGTATGATGCTGGCCGAGCCGGCGGCGCCGATCCCGAGCGATACAAACGCCAAGAAAAGTGCCGCACCCGTGCCGGCAGCAGAATAGCCATTGTCATGCAGCCAGCCGACGCGTCTCGCGGCAAGCGAACCGGCAAGGCCGACCACGCCCATCAGGCCGATCTGGCTGAGAGAGTATGAGAACGGCGGGGCGCTGAGGAGGAATGTCAGCCCCGTCCAGAACATGGTGAAGGTGCAGAAGCCGATGGTTCCGATCGCCAGGGTGACCTGAACCGATCTGTGTTTGCGGACGACGGCGGGTACCGAGGCAAGCAGCAGTCCATAGGCGATGCGGGGTCTCTCGTTTTCACTTGGCAACACGCGCGTCAGCAACACCGAGAAGGACGCCGTGGTCGCCGCGGCGAGAAAATAGACGGTCCGCCAGCCGAAGGCGTCCGCGATGACGCCGCTGACCGTGCGTGACAGCAGGATACCGATCAGGATGCCGCCGACGATGGTTCCGACCGTTCGCCCACGCTCCTCGGGGCTTGAGAGGTCGCTTGCGAGCGGAATGAGCAATTGGCCGGCCACGGTCGTGAGGCCGACAGCTGTGAGGGCCGCCAGAAGCGTCGTGTAAGACGGCGCCAGCGCGGTCGCGAGCAGTGCCAACGCTGAGACAAACATAACGACTGGAATCAGCGTGCGCCGGACCATGACGTCCCCCAGCGGAACGATCAGGACGATGCCGAGCGCATATCCGATCTGCGTCATCGTCACGAGCGCGCCGGCCGAGCCAATTGGCACGCCGAGGGATTTCGCGATCGTTGCAAGCAGAGGCTGCGCCCAATAGAGGTTGCCAACCGCCGCGCCGCCGACGATGGCAAACAGCCAGGTCATTCCGCCCGACATCCGTTTCGGTGTTGATGGAAGTTCGGTTGCCGACATGTCATTTCCTGTAAGGCAATTGCGAAGAGGCTTGCAAAAGCACCTCGTGTCAATCTTTAAGCTCGCGGGTCATCTCGATCATGGTGGGTCGGAAGCCAAGTGCAGCGAATAGCTGTTGAGCTGTCTTGTTTTGCTGAGCAGTTGAGAGAACGACCCGTTCAGCCCCACGCGACGTGATCTCGGACAACGCCGCTTGAAGAAGCAAGCTACCGATGCCTTCGCGTCGACGGGAAGCATCGACGAAAAGATCGTGCACAACACCGGCAGGTCCACGCAAGGACATTTAGTCGTGCCCTTCCATCTCTTCATAAACGTAGCCAAGCAAAATGCCGCCCTGTTCAGCAACGAGTAGTATCGCGTTCGGATCATCGATCTTCCGCTCCAGAAAGCGGGCATAGGCTGGTGGCGTGTCCTTGGTCGCTTCGATGAAGCGCTGAGGATCGAGTTTGTGATGTAGCGCGACAAGAAGCGTGCCGAAAGCACCCAGGATCTGGACATCCAATGGTACTGCGGCTCGGATAACGAGGTCGGATGACGCTGAGCCAGTTCTCTTCATTGATGCCTGGAGCCTGTGCGATGATCGGCGGAATAGTTAGCGACAATGCGTTCTATCTGTTTCTACGACTTCCGTCAGCCGATCTCTGTCTTCTCGGCTGCTGATCGCCCCAGAAATGGTGACAGCCATGCGGCGGATTAGAGCGCCAGATCCAAATAGGCCTGTTCTGCCGGCTCATGGGTCGTTATCGGGCAGATCCCAGGCATCTTCGATCGCTCGGTCGTAGATGCCTGGGCTTCGTCAGTTAGACGCGCAGCAGAGCCTTGATGGCGCGGCGTTCGTCCATCGCCTTGTAGCCCTCGGCGACGTCCGCGAGGGGAACCTCGAGGTCGAACACCTTTCCGGGGTTGATCTTGCGATCGAGCACGAGATCCATCAGGTAAGGCAGGTAGCGACGGACCGGTGCCGGACCGCCAAGCAGGCTCTTCTGCTGGAAGAACAGGTTCTGCCCGTCGAAGGTCACGCCATGCGGTACACCGACGAAACCGATCTTGCCGCCGGGACGGGCGGCGCTAACGGCCTGTGTCATGGATTCCTGCGTGCCGACGCACTCAAGAACGGAATCCGCGCCAACGCCGTTGGTCATCTCCTTGATCAGCTTGACACCTTCTTCGCCACGCTCGGAAATGATGTCTGTCGCTCCGAACTCGAGAGCGAGATCCTGGCGCGTCTTGTGGCGGCTCATGGCGATGATGCGCGATGCGCCCATCTGCTTGGCCGACAGCACACCCATCAGGCCGACGGCACCGTCGCCGACAACGACCGCCGTCGAACCTTCCTGCACACCTGCCGCGTCAGCCGCATACCAGCCGGTGCCGAGCACGTCGGAAACCGCCAGCAGGCTGGGAATGAGGTCGTCGGCGGGCATCTCTGGCGTTGCGACCAGCGTACCGTCCGCGAGAGGGACGCGTGCGAACGGCGCCTGCGCGCCAGTCATGAATTCGCGCTGTTCGCACGAGGACTGGAAGCCGAATTTGCAATGCGGGCAGGTGTTGTCCGACAGGCAGAACGACCCAACCACGAACTGGCCGGGCTTCACCGTCTTCACAGCGCTGCCGACTTCGACAACCACGCCGCAATATTCATGGCCCATGGCCATTGGTGCGGTCACCTGATTGGCGCCGCGAAACGGCCAAAGGTCCGAACCGCAGACGCAGGAGGCCGCCAGCTTGATGATCGCATCGGTCGGCTTGAGTATCTTGGGCTCCGCGACCTCTTCGCATCTAACGTCGCCTGGAGCGTAAAGCATTGTTGCCAGCATGGGTGAGTTCCTTTCATGTTACAATGGGACCGCGTTCACTCGTTCGGCGGCAAATCGGTCAGCGCGCAGAGTTCTGTTTGCGCTTCGAAATCCGCTGCCCGTTGATTATTTCTGTTTCATTTCCGTTCCATCTTGAGTCACCAGGCCGACGCAAAGCACACAACCTACACCCATCAGGCCAATGACCCAGCCCATTGGCCATGGTGTTCCGTCGGCGAAAAGTCCAACAAGGCCGGAACCGGCAATGCCGCTGCCGTATTGAATTGCGCCGACCAGCGCCGACACTGCTCCAGCCTGCTCCGGGAAGTCGGACAGCGCTCCGGCAATCGAATTGGCGACGATGAAGCCGGTCATGGACACAAATATGAGAAGTGGGACGAATATACCCCAAAGGCCCCCAGCGTCGAAATAAGAGGCGACCGCCAGAACGATACCAGCGATCATAGCGCAAAACGCTGCGCGGGACAGTATCGTGTCCATGCCAGAACGTGGCACGAGACGGGTGTTCATCAGGTTGGTTGCAACGATGCCTATAATGCCCGAACCGAACAGCAGGCCGTAATATTCAGCCGGAACATGATGGTATGTGATGAAGGCGAATGGGGTGCCAGCTATATAAGCGTAAATGCCCGAATAGAAGAATGCACCCACGCCGGCGTAGCCGAGGATTTTCCTATGGCCGAGTAGTTTGCCATACCGACCAAACGCGCCAAGAAGCGAATCCTGCCGGCGCTTTTCGGGCGGTAGGGTCTCCGGGAGCGTGAACAAGGCAAGCAAAGTGGCCGCACCGACTATCACTAGCGTCCAGAAGATAGCTCGCCAGCCGGCGACAGCAGCTATCTGGCCGCCGATGATCGGGCCGAGGAGCGGTGCGATAGCCATGACCGCAATCAACGTCGAAAGCATCTGTGCTGCACGCGGCCCGGCGTAGAGGTCGCGAACCATAGCTCGTGACAATACGACACCGGCGCATGCCCCCAGCGCTTGAACGATACGCCAGATTATAATCGCTTCGACATTCTCGGCCATCGCGCAGCCAGCCGAGCCGATGATAAAGAGAACAAGGCCGGCGGCCACGGGCACGCGGCGTCCATATTTGTCGCTCACAGCACCCCAAAAGAGTTGGCCGAGGCTGAAACCGATCAGGAAACCGGAAATCGTGAATTCTACGCTGCCGGTACTCGCTCCAAGTGAGGCAGCCATCTCCGGCATTGCCGGCAGATAGAAGTCGGTCGAAATGGATGCAAATCCCATGAGAGCGCTGAGAATGCCGAGAACATGCCAGCGACTTGCATGAGTTGCCTGTATCTCAATCTTTCCTGCCCGAACAAAGGCGGCGGCGTCGTTTTCGGATGACATGTGATCTCTGTAAGCTGGTGATTATCGGCATGCTTTTGCAGAGAATATATATGCCCCCATCGACGCCGATTAGGCGCTGAGTTCGGGATGAACTTATGCTGTGGGTTCATTAATGGGCCGCATAGGGCTGGTCCGGGCCAGAAAGCCCTTTGATGCTATGCAGCGAGTGTATCGCACTCGAATTCCAACACAGGCCCTTCCGACATCTTGTAACAGACCCTGGAGCCCCGATCGGGCGAGGGGTTCGGTGCGTGCCTAAACACACGGCAGCGATAAGCTAAAGCCGGAATAAACTAAGGTACTTGCTTAAAGACGAGCAATCGCCTGCTGGTTAGATATCGCGCGGTCATCCAGAAGCCGATCTCCCATGACCTCGTTAAGGCGGTCACGTAAATCCTGGGGGGTGACGTCTCCTTCGGCCGCAAAACGCATAAGCAATTCTGCCGCCTGGATAGCGGTGTGATCTCTGACCGAGAGATCGTGTTGATCGCAGAATTCATCGAGGACTTCTCGCATGACGATGACGTGCCAAAACTCTCCACGCATGTGTCCGTCTCCTTGAGGGGTATCGGTACGTGAACCTAACGCCGCCGTGTCGCAGAGATTTGCCCGGCTGTACAAAATTTGTCGCAGAGCCGTGTCACGCGACCTCGCCGGCAAAAGCCAATGTCTGTCAATGCGTTGCAGATGATGAGGGAGAATGGTCCCGGGTTCCTCGGCTGTGCCGTCAGTCTAGGCAAATGAGAGATCGTCAAAAGTCAAATATAGTTTCGCGGAAATCCACCAACTAAAAGGATAGGTGAGGAATCGGCCGAAGTAGGTAGCGTCAACTATCACCACTTTCGAATATAGTTAATGGGAATATAAGAATATGATCTTCGTATCTCTAATCTATCCCAAATAATCGAGAGGGGCATCCATGTATCGCAGCGCGCACCGGTGGGTTTCCCGTTCCATGTTGACGGATCTATTTGATCCGCGTTGGTGGCTGACGACAGGCGGGACGGTGAAGGCGCGCGTGGCTGCTCCCAAGCCCGACGACGCAACCCAGGTTGCCTCCGCGCCGGTGCAGGCTGTGGAAAAAGACAAGTACGATCTTCACGTCGACAGTGCTGCCGATGGAGCCGCGCTGAGCGACCGCGGCACTGAAGAGAGTGGCGATGTAGCAGACAATCTCGACAGCCCTGCAGACGAGGGCTCGCAGCGGCGGGAGCACGGCCCGGCGAGCATCGGCAGGGTGGCAAACCATGCCGATGGCCATGCGGGCTCGTCCCGGACAGTTGGAGCTCCCGGTTTCGTGAGTGCATCTGCGTCGGGCCCAGGATCGCAGTTGCATCCCGCGCATTTTACGCGGGGTTCCATGAGCACGGATCCGCTGGCGCCGTTTCTGCGGCAAGGTGGGGCGCCAGCGGGACGCGGTTCTGGCGCCTCCATGAGTGGGACCGGCGATTCCGGCCACGTCGTGATTCTGGATGTGACCCCCTCAGGTCAGGCGAACGCACAAGTCACCGGTCCTCATGTCCACTCGTTCGGCATGCCATTCAGCGTCTGTGGCTGCGGCTATTACACCTCGCCGACACGGATACTCGAACTGGGGAAGGACAGTGGCATCCTCCAGGCCGATGGCCAGTTGCCAGGAACCCGACTGGTGGAGGGACCCGATCACGTTTCTACAGGTAAAGCGGTCATGGGCGCTTCGGTCAGCGACCCGCTGCTCGATCGCAACCTGTCATTCGCGACGACATGGACCGGAACCGCGAACTGGAACAGCGCGACGGCTCAGAACGGAACGCTGCCGGGCGGCGGAGAGGCCGGAAGCGGCGGCACCAAGGGCACCGGTGTGCTCACGGGATCCGTTACCACCGCGCAGGTTGCGCAGAGAGCCGCGACGCAGAGTTTCGCTGCGACCGCCACGTTCGCGGCCACAGCTGCGGCAAGCGCGACCAACGCGGTCGTGCTGGAAAACCAGAAGCAGGGCAATCCCGAGAGCGAGTGGGGCATCGATGGTGCCGGCAGCTCCAACATCGAGGGCTTCGCGACGGATATCAGCGTCGATAACGGCAAGACGATCAGCTTCAAGATCAATACGGATTCCAGCAACTATCGCATCGATATCTACCGCCTCGGCTATTATGGCGGCTTGGGCGCGCGCAAGGTCGGTACGATTCAGCACACGGGTGTGCAATCTCAACCCAATCCATTGCGGGATGCCACGACCGGTGCGGTCGATGCCGGAAACTGGGCTGTTTCGGCGTCCTGGACCGTGCCTGATGATGCTGTCTCCGGCGTCTATATCGCCAAACTTGTCCGCCAAGACGGAACGTTCGGCGAAAACCACATCCCCTTTATCGTTCGTGACGACGACAGCCATAGCGACGTGGTCTTCCAGACAGCGGATGAAACCTGGCAGGCGTACAACGGCTGGGGCGGCGCGAATTTCTATGGTGGCAACGGCCCGGCCACAGGCCAGGGCGCCGGCCGCTCCTATGCCGTCAGCTATAACCGCCCGATTGCGACACGTGGCGGTGTCGGCACCTACGCCGGTCCGCAGGATTATCTGTTCGGCGCCGAATATGCCGGTATCTACTGGCTGGAGCAGAACGGCTACGATGTGTCCTACATCTCGGGCGTCGATGCTGACCGCTACGGTAGCCTGCTTCTCAATCACAAAACCTATATCGACGCGGGCCATGACGAGTATTGGTCCGGTCAACAGCGAGCCAACGTCGAAGCCGCGCGCGACGCGGGCGTCAATCTCATGTTCTGGAGCGGCAATGAGGTCTACTGGCGGACGCGCTGGGGCAATGCCTACAGCGCAGACGGCACGCCCTATCGCACGCTGATCTCCTACAAGGAGACATGGTCGCCGGGTGCCAGCATCGATCCTTCCAACGAGTGGACCGGCACCTTCCGCGATCCGCGTCTAAGCCCGCCGGCCATCGGTGGCGGCAATCCAGAAAACTCGCTGACCGGCCAGCTGTTCAAGGTCGATGACGTCGGCAGCAACCTTGAATCGATCACTGTTTCCTACGACGACGCGAAGCTGCGCTTTTGGCGCAACACCAGCATCGCCAATCTCCAACCCGGCCAGACGGCGACGCTGACCAAGAACTACCTCGGCTATGAGTGGGACGAGGCGGTCGACAACGGCTTCGACCCGGCCGGCCTCGTGAAGCTGTCGTCGACGACGGTTCCTGTTAGCAGCTATCTGTTCGACTACGGAAACACGACGGGCAATGCAGTCGCGACGCATAACCTGACGCTCTATAGGGCGCCCAGCGGCGCTCTCGTCTTCGGGGCCGGTACGGTTTACTGGACTTGGGGTCTGAGCGACAATCACGACAACCAGGCGACGCCGACCGATCCCCGCGTGCAGCAGGCGATGGTCAACTTGCTCGCTGACATGGGGATCCAGCCAGGGACGCTGCAGGCTGGACTGATCGCGGCAACAGGCTCGACCGACCACACGGCGCCGACTTCGGTGATCAATACGCCATCAAGCGTGGCTGTCGGATCCAGCATCACGATCAGCGGAACTGCGGTGGATGCGGGTGGTGGCGTGATTGCCGGCGTCGAGGTTTCCACGGACAACGGAGCCAGTTGGCATCCGGCGACCGGAGATGAGAACTGGACATACTCGTGGTCGCCCCAGGCTGCGGGCACCTACACCATCCTGTCCCGTGCGGTCGACGACAGCATCAACCTCGAGAAGCCGTCGGCCGGTAAGACGGTGACAGTGAGTGGGCCGAGCTTTACCTCGCTCTTCCTTGGCGCGACGCCGGCCGTCGTAAATACGGATGACCAGGCGTCCGTCGAACTCGGCGTTCGTTTCCAGACGTCGGTCGCGGGCACGATCAGTGGCATTCGCTTCTATAAGGGTAGCCAGGATACCAGTACGCACACCGGCTCACTGTGGTCGAGCACGGGCGTGCAACTGGGAACGCTGACATTTACGAACGAGACGGCGACAGGTTGGCAGACGGCCTATTTCACAAGTCCAATCACCGTGACACCCGGTCAAATCTACACGGCATCTTATCACACCGATACCGGCCGCTACTCGTCGACAACAAATTACTTCACATCCGATGTGACTAGCGGGCCGCTGACAGCACCTGCGAGCAACAACGGCGTCTACCGCTACGGCAGCGGCAGCCTGTTCCCAACTGCCACGTTCCAGGCGGAGAATTATTGGGTCGACGTAATGTTCAATTCCGGCTCTGCGCCGGCGAACACGGCTCCGACTGCGGTTGCCGATACCGGTGACGCAACGGAAAAGGGTGGCATCGCCAATGGGTCGGGCGGCGTTGCAGCGACCGGCAATGTGCTCACCAACGATACCGATCCTGACAGCGGCGACACCAAGACAGTCAGCGCGGTCAGCTTCGGGGCCACAGTGGGCACGCTCGGCTCGGCGCTCAACGGCACTTACGGCAGCCTCGTCTTGAATGCGGCTGGTACCTACACCTACACGATCAACGAAAGCAACGCGGCGGTTCAGGCCCTGCGCCTGTCGACCAACACGCTGAGTGAAGTCTTCAACTACACGATGCGTGATACGGCCGGCGCGACGTCAAGCTCGACGCTGACGATCACCATCCATGGCGCCAATGACGCACCGGTCCTGGCAGCACAGACGGCGGCGCAGAATGCCACTGTCGGCACAGCCTTCTCGCTGGCGCTCCCGGCCAACACCTTCACCGATGTCGATACCGGCGACACGCTGACCTACAGCTCGACGCTGGCCGATGGTACGGCATTGCCGTCCTGGCTGAGCTTCAATGCCGCGACGCGAACCTTCAGCGGCACGCCGACGGCAGCCGGTACGCTCAGCGTACGGGTCACCGCCACCGATCTCGGCGGTCTCGCCACCAACGAAACTTTCAATATTGCCGTGTCGGTTCCCGGCAACACGACGCCAACTGCGGTCGCCGATACCGGTGACGCAACGGAAAAGGGCGGTGTGGCGAATGGGTCCGGCGGTGTTGCAGCGACCGGCAACGTGCTGACCAACGATACCGATCCTGATGCCGGCGACACCAAGACGGTCAGCGCGGTCAGCTTCGGGGCCACAGTGGGCACGCTCGGCTCGGCGCTCAACGGCACTTACGGCAGCCTCGTCTTGAATGCGGCTGGTACCTACACCTACACGATCAACGAAAGCAACGCGGCGGTTCAGGCCCTTCGGCTGTCGACCAACACGCTGAGTGAAGTCTTCAACTACACGATGCGCGACACAGCTGGTGCCACGGCCTCTTCGACGCTGACGATCACCATCCACGGCGCCAATGACGCACCGGTTCTGGCAGCGCAGACGGCGGCGCAGAATGCCACTGTCGGCACAGCCTTCTCGCTAGCGCTCCCGGCCAACACCTTCACCGATGTCGATACCGGCGACACGCTGACCTACAGCTCGACGTTGGCCGATGGTACGGCATTGCCGTCCTGGCTGAGCTTCAATGCCGCGACGCGAACCTTCAGCGGCACGCCGACGGCAGCCGGCACGACCAGCGTGAAGGTCACCGCCACCGATCTCGGCGGTCTTGCCACCAGCGAGACCTTCAATATCGCGGTGTCGACAGCGCCGACGACCTACAGCCTGTTCACCGCATCCAATACACCGGCGCAGACCAATCTGAACGACGGGGCGCAGCTCGAACTCGGCATCAAGTTCCAGTCGAACGTCGCCGGCACGATCACAGGCATCAAGTTCTATCGCAGCGCCAACGACAACGGCCAGAACGTTGTCGATCTCTGGAGCTCGACGGGAACCAAGCTTGCCACCGCGACCTACTCAAGCACGACGGGGAGCGGCTGGCAGACGGTGAACTTCGGCACAGCCGTCTCGATCTCCGCCAACACCACCTACATCGCCTCGTATCACACGACCGGCACGTATGTGGCGACCAACAATTACTTCACCAATGCTGTCACCAGCGGCCCTCTGACGGCCATGTCGAACACCACGGCCGGCGGCAACGGGGTCTATGCGTATGGTGGATCCGCGACGTCAGGAATTTTTCCGAACGCCACCTACGACTCGGCGAACTACTGGGTAGATGTCGTCTTCAGCAGCGGCTCTGCGCCGGCGAACACGGCTCCGACTGCGGTGGCCGATACCGGTGACGCAACGGAAAAGGGCGGTGTGGCGAATGGGTCTGGCGGCGTTATCGCTAGCGGCAATGTGCTCACCAACGATACCGATCCTGACAGCGGCGACACCAAGACGGTCAGCGCGGTCAGCTTCGGGGCCACAGTGGGCACGCTGGGCTCGGCGCTCAACGGCACTTACGGCAGCCTCGTTCTGAATGCGGCTGGTACCTACACCTACACGATCAACGAAAGCAACGCGGCGGTTCAGGCCCTTCGGCTGTCGACCAACACGCTGAGTGAAGTCTTCAACTACACGATGCGCGACACGGCCGGTGCGACGTCAAGCTCGACGCTGACGATCACCATCCATGGCGCCAATGACGCACCGGTCCTGGCAGCACAGACGGCGGCGCAGAATGCCACTGTCGGCACAGCCTTCTCGCTGGCGCTCCCGGCCAACACCTTCACCGATGTCGATACCGGCGACACGCTGACCTACAGCTCGACGCTGGCCGATGGTACGGCATTGCCGTCCTGGCTGAGCTTCAATGCCGCGACGCGAACCTTCAGCGGCACGCCGACGGCAGCCGGTACGCTCAGCGTACGGGTCACCGCCACCGATCTCGGCGGTCTCGCCACCAACGAAACTTTCAATATTGCCGTGTCGGTTCCAGGCAACACGACGCCAACTGCGGTCGCCGATACCGGTGACGCAACGGAAAAGGGCGGTGTGGCGAATGGGTCTGGCGGCGTTGCAGCGACCGGCAATGTGCTGACCAACGACACCGATCCTGATAGCGGCGACACCAAGACGGTCAGCGCGGTCAGCTTCGGGGCGACAGTGGGCACGCTGGGCTCGGCGCTCAACGGCACTTACGGCAGCCTCGTCTTGAATGCGGCTGGTACCTACACCTACACGATCAACGAAAGCAACGCGGCGGTTCAGGCCCTTCGGCTGTCGACCAACACGCTGAGTGAAGTCTTCAACTACACGATGCGCGACACAGCTGGTGCCACAGCCTCCTCGACGCTGACGATCACCATCCACGGCGCCAATGACGCACCGGTCTTGGCAGCACAGACGGCGGCGCAGAATGCCACTGTCGGCACAGCCTTCTCGCTGGCGCTCCCGGCCAACACCTTCACCGATGTCGATACTGGCGACACGCTGACCTACAGCTCGACGCTGGCCGATGGTACGGCATTGCCGTCCTGGCTGAGCTTCAATGCCGCGACGCGGACGTTCAGCGGCACGCCGACGGCAGCCGGCACGACCAGCGTGAAGGTCACCGCCACCGATCTCGGCGGTCTTGCCACCAGCGAGACCTTCAATATCGCGGTGTCGACAGCGCCGACGACCTACAGCCTGTTTACCGCATCCAATACACCGGCGCAGACCAATCTGAACGACGGGGCGCAGCTCGAACTCGGCATCAAGTTCCAGTCGAACGTCGCCGGCACGATAACAGGCATCAAGTTCTATCGCAGCGCCAACGACAACGGCCAGAACGTTGTCGATCTCTGGAGTTCGACGGGAACCAAGCTTGCCACCGCGACCTATTCAAGCACGACGGGGAGCGGCTGGCAGACGGTGAACTTCAGCACAGCCGTCTCGATCTCCGCCAACACCACCTACATCGCCTCGTATCACACGACCGGCACGTATGTGGCGACCGATGGCTACTTTACTAACAGCGTCAGTAACGGGCCTCTGACCGCAATGTCCAACGCTTTGGCCGGCGGCAACGGCGTCTATGCTTACGGAGGCTCGGCGACCTCAGGCATCTTCCCTAACGCGACCTACGACTCGGCGAACTATTGGGCCGACGTCGTCTTCAAGCCGCAACTGGCAGCATAGGGAGCTGAATGGTTGATCAAATGAGGCAGGCGCGAAGACGATGGACATGCTGATGACCCCACCGCATCAGCGAGGCAAGGAGATACCGGAAAGCGACGTCAAGAAACTGCCGGTCACGGTGTTGGCCGGGTTTCTTGGCGCGGGCAAAACCACGCTTCTGACCCATGTCTTGACCAACCGTGATGGGCTGCGCGTCGCAGTGATCGTCAACGACATGAGCGACGTGAACATTGATGCCAGCCTTATCCGAAACAGCGGCTGCAACCTGTCGCACACGACTGAGACACTGATCGAGCTCAGCAATGGCTGCATTTGCTGCACCTTGCGTGACGATCTGCTTGCGGAGGTTCGACAGTTGGCGCAAAGCGGGCGCTATGACTACCTGCTGATCGAGGGCACCGGTATCGCCGAGCCAAGACCGATCGCGGCGACATTTTCGTTTCGTGACGAGAACGGTTTTGCGCTGTCCGATTTCGCGACGCTCGACACGATGGTAACCGTTGTCGATGCCGCCAATCTTCTCAGCGAATATAGCCGCGCGGATCTTCTAAGCGATCGCGGACTGCAGCGGGACAACGAGGACACGCGCACACTCGTCGATCTCCTCGTTGACCAGATCGAATTCGCCGATGTCGTCGTGATCAACAAGATCGCGGATGCGACAGAGGATCAGCGCGCGGATGTGCGCAAGGTGGTCGCCGCGCTCAATCCGCAGGCGCGCCAGATCGAGGTGGATTACGGTCGGCTGCCGCTCGACGCCATCCTAAATACCGGGCTCTTCGACGAGGAGAAGGCAGCCGAAAACCCGCTTTGGTACAAGGAACTGTATCAGCCGGAGACGCATGTCCCCGAGACCGAGGAATATGGGGTCTCGAGTTTCGTCTATCGGGCCAGGCGGCCTTTTGATCCTGGCAGGCTTGTCGCTTTTCTCGATGCCCCATGGCCGGGCGTCGTTCGCGCCAAGGGCCATTTCTGGCTCGCTACACGTCCGCATCACGTCGGCCTGATGTCGGCTGCGGGTATACAGCGAAGGTGCGAACCCATGGGGTTCTGGTGGGCCACTGTTGCGCGTGATGATTGGCCCGATCACCCCCAGTTCCATGAACAGATGCGTAGCCAGTGGGATGATACCTGGGGTGACCGACGCCAGGAGTTGGTCTTCATCGGTGTCGACATGGACGAGGTTGGTATCCGCTCCGCGCTCGACAGCTGTCTCGCCAGTGCCAATCCGCATGATTGGCCCGAGCTCGAAGATCCGTTTCCACCTTGGTGATTCCGTGTTGCTTGGAGTTATGCTCGGCGATCTTCTCCGAATAGGCGCTATGCGCGCCCGGAGCTGCCAAAAACTTAATAGGAAATGAAACTAGATCGACGTTTGCTGCGTATTGGTTCCCAGAATGGCATGGAATTGCGTGGAGCAGCAGTTGCGTCTTTTAATAATGGTACTTGGTATAGTTACGTTACTCGCGTGGATCGTGACTTTTTATCTCACCTCGATCTATCACTAGCACTGGTTGAGCCTGCCAGATCAAACGGTCGCATTAAAGCAACGTCTAGCCTACCGCACGAGGCGGCAGGCTAGACGCTTTAAAGCACAATCAGAGGATCGAGACGTTTTCAGCCTTCGACTTGCCCGTCTTGCGATCCTGGCCGAGGTCGAAGCTGACCTTGTCGCCTTCGCGAAGCGAGGCGCCGCGCGGCAGGGCCGTGATGTGAACGAAAACGTCGGTTCCGCCGTTCTCAGGCGTGATGAAACCGAAGCCCTTGTCCTCGTTGAAGAATTTAACTGTACCCTCAGGCATGGATATTCCCTTTTAAGTGTTTTGCTTGCAATGGCGACGCGAACCTATAGTGCTGAGGCGCGTCCATCAACTCCCAGCATGCGTCGAAGCCATTTCATTTGCATGAAATATGGGAATCTGGTCAGCGTTCCGCTCAATTCGGCCTGCCATGCGGACGAGAGCGCCAAAATCGACAAAGTTTTGCTGCATCCAGTGCAGCATATTCTTCGAAAAAGAAAGCGACGATGACCATTTCAGCCGATTTCGATTGTCAGACCTGCGGCGCCTGTTGCTCGTATTCATCGAGCTGGCCGCGATTCTCGACCGAAACGGATGCCGATCTCGACCGTTTGCCCGTCCGCTTCGTCGCCGATGATCAGACGGGCATGCGTTGCCACGACGATCGCTGCTCGGCTCTGGACGGCACGGTTGGTTCGAGCACATCATGCATGGTCTACGAGATCAGGCCGCAAGTGTGCCGCGACTGCCTTCCCGGCGACGGCGAATGCCTTGAGGCGCGCGCCGCCTTCGGCTTCCGCTAACTGGCCGCTCTTCCATCCAGATATCGCCGCATCGCATCGAAGGAGAAGGCAGCGATCGGCAGCTTGCTCCCGCCATCAAGCGCCAGATCTGCAAGGATTTCGCCGACCACGCTCGTAAACTTGAAGCCGTGTCCCGAGCAGGGCGAGGCGACAACGATATTTGAGCTTGATGGAGCAAGGTCGAGCAGGAAATCCTCGCTCGGCAGCATCGTGTAGCGGCATGTCGTAGCGTTGGCTCGCAGACCGGCGGCCGCCGATAGGCGCCTGCCGATGAAGCCATCAAGCAATGCGGTATCGGTATCGTTGACCGGCGGGTTTGGTTGGTTGGGGTCGATGGGTTCACGGAAATGGGCGTGCCGGCCGACCTTGACGCCATCTGTACCGATGGCGGGGAAGCCAAAATAGGATCCTTCGTCACCCTCATCGCGCAGGAAGCATGGCATGTGGCTGGGTTGCGTGACGAAGCCGTCGCGTGGCTGGTACCAGGCAACGACCTGGCGGATCGGAATGGCATGGCCTTGCAGTTCGGGCACGAGTTCCGCGATCCAGGAGCCCGTAGAGACGATCACCTTGCGAGAGCGATAGGTTCCCTCGGCGGATCGGATGGTGACACCCGCATCATCGTGGTCGATCGATGTCACGCGTTCGCCGAAGTGCAACACGGCACCATCTTCTGCCGCCAGCTTCAGGTAACCCATGACCGCGGTCTCCGGACGCAGGTAGCCCCCTTGCGGGTCGAGTACGGCGATCTCGTTCTGATCGAGCGCGAAGACCGGATAGCGACGGGCGGTTTCTTCGCGATCAAGCACCTCGTGCGCCAGGCCATGCATGGCGCAGGATGCCCGCGTCCCGCTGACGATCTTGCTGTCCGGAGCCCCGATCTGCAGGACGCCCGTTATCTCGAGCACGTTGGTCCGTAACCGCGCTTCGAGCGCGCGCCAGTTTTGATAGGCGCGTTGCAGCAGCGGCACGTAGGAGGGGTCCTCGAAGTAGCCGAGGCGGATCAAGCGGCTGTCGCCATGCGAAGAGCTTAGAGCATGCGCAGGGTGATGGGCATCGATACCGATCACCTTGACACCGCGGGCGGCGAGGAATGCGACGGCCGCACTGCCCATGGCGCCAAGCCCGACAACGGCAACGTCATATTGAGTGGTCATGGCTTTTCCTTCAGGCGATTGACGGCGGCAAGCTGCGCTGGATGAGCGACCGCACGTGCTCCATATCAAGCGATAGCGGCCGGTCGTCTGCATAGTGGGCGACGACGCCTCGAACGGCGGCGTGAATCATGTCGCTGCCGGGCGCGCGCCGCGCCGTTGACGATAGGAAGTCATGTGCCTGCGCTGCAGCCATCAGCTCGATGGCGAGGATGTATTCTGCGTTGTCGATGATCGAAAGAAGCTTATTTGCGGCCGCCGTCGGGTGGGCGAGGAAATCTTCCTGCAGACCGGATGTCAGTCCGCCATCGAGCGATGCTGGCGCGGCAAGACGGCGGTTCTCGTTGCTCAAGGCGGCTGCCGTGTACTGCGCGATCATGAAGCCGGAATTGCTCCCAGCATCGCTTGCCAGAAATGCCGGCAGGCCGCTGACGAGCGGATTGACGAGACGGTCCATGCGCCGTTCGCTCATGGCGGCGATCTGTGCGAGTGCGATACCCAGGCTATCGGCCGCCTGACCAAGTGCCGGCGCCACCGCATGCGCTTCCGATGAGACGATGGGAGCATCAGGTGTCCCCGATACGGCTGGGTTGTCGGTGACAGAGGCAAGTTCGCGATCGACGACAGCGCAGGAAGTGTCAAACACATCGCGCGCGGCGCCATGGGCATGCGGTACGGATCGCAGGCTCAACGCATCTTGCGTGCGCTTGCCGAGCGCCGCCTTGATGAGGCCGCTGCCCGCGAGATAGCGGCGCAGCCGGGCGCCTACGTCCTGAATGCCCTTCGAATGCCGTAGGGCCAAAACATCCGCGTCGAAGGCAGCTATCTGGCAGCCGACAGCCTCGAGGGCCAGCGCGGCTATGGCGTCAGCCCAATCGAGCAACCGCTCGGCGCGCGCCAGCGCCACGCTGGAAAGACCGGTCGCGCAGGCCGTCCCGTTGACAAGGCTCAAGCCCTCCTTGGCGCCGAGCACGAGCGGCGCAAGTTCGAGAGCGGCAAGCGCCTCGCGGCCAGACATCGGTTTTCCGCCGAGATGCGCGCTACCTTCGCCAATGAGTACGAGCGCGGTATGGGCGTTGTGCGTGAGATAGCCGGCCGAGCCCTTGGCGGGCACATCGGGGATGCAGTCCCGCTCAAGAAACGCCAGGAGATAGCGCAGGATATCGGGCCGCACGCCGGAGTGACCATGGCTGAAATTGGCGATCTGGGCGGCGATGATGGCGCGCACTTCGCGCGGTGCCAGCCTGTCTCCGACCCCACAGGCATGGCTGAGGATGATGTTGCGGGACAATCGGCTTTGCGACTGGCGATCGACTACCGTATCGGAAAGCGCGCCGACGCCGGTGTTGACGCCATAGGCCCGAACGCCGGTCTCGACGATCCGTTCGACAATGCGACTGGCGTTATCCACGCGCTGCCAAGTCGTCTCCGAGAGCGCAAGTGTTTCTCCTTCGGCGACGCGGGCGATATCCCGCCAACCGAGGACGCTATCGAGAACAATGGTCATTGCCCGGTTCCGAAGTGACCGATGAACTGCCGGAATGCCGGTGAGCCGCCGCCACCGAACATTTCGTCTGGCGTGCCGCTGCTGTCGACGACGCCTTCGCGCATGAAGACCACCCGGTTCGAGACGTTGCGGGCAAAGCTCATTTCATGGGTCACGACCAGCATGGTCATGCCCTCTTCGGCAAGCGCGCGCATGACGCGCAGCACTTCGCCGACGAGTTCGGGATCGAGCGCCGAGGTCGGTTCGTCGAACAGCATCACCTTCGGCTTCATGGCGAGCGCGCGGGCGATCGCGGCGCGCTGTTGCTGACCGCCCGAAAGATGGGCCGGATAGGCATGACGCTTGTCGGCGATGCCAACTTTTTCGAGCAAGGCTTCGGCTTCGGCGATGCACTCGGAGCGCGGGCGCTTCAGGACATGCACGGGGCCTTCGATGATGTTCTGCAGGATCGTCATGTGAGACCAGAGATTGAAGGACTGGAACACCATGCCGAGTTCGGAGCGGATGTGGTCGACCTGCTTCTGGCTCGCGGGCCGGCTTTTGCCGCCCTTGTGGATCATCCGGATCTGTTCGCCGTCGACCCAGATCTCGCCGTCGGTCGCGGTTTCCAGCAGGTTGATACAGCGCAGAAAGGTCGATTTGCCGGAGCCGGAAGCGCCGAGCAGCGAGATGACGTCGCAATCCTGCGCATCAAGCGAGATGCCGCGCAGGACCTCATGGATGCCGAAGCTCTTGCGGATATTGCGGACCGAAAGTCGGGTTAGGCCGGGCATGGGTGCTCCATCGGTTTGGTTCTGCTCTTATGCCTTCAGCGCGGGCGGCGCGGCGCGGCGATGTCGCGAAAGCGAGTATTCAAGCAAGGCCATGGCCTGCAGGATTATGAAGTTCAAAACGAGATAGATGATGGCCGCGCAAAGGAAGACCTCCATTGTCCGGTAGGTCTGCGAGATCAGCCGTTGTGCGACGCCGGTCACTTCCCAGACGGTGACGAGGCTTGCGAGCGCCGTCGACTTCATCATCAGCACGACTTCGGTGGAATAGGCGGGCAGCGCGTGGCGGAATGCGATTGGTGCCAGGATGCGGCGCACGAGCAGAAAGCCCGACATGCCGATCGAACGTGCTGCTTCGATTTCGCGGGGCGAGACCGCGCGGATGCCGCCTCGGAAGATCTCGGCCGAATAGCCGGCGGTGCACAACGCCAGTGAAAGTACGGCGCAGATGAAGGGCTCGCGCAGGAAAGGCCAGAGGAACGAATAGCGGATGAAGCCGAACTGGCCGAGGCCGTAGAAGATCAGAAACATCTGGATCAGCAAGGGGGACCCGCGAAACACGAAGATGTAGCCCTTGGCAAAGGCAGACAGAACCGGGTTTCCGCCAACGCGCATCCAGACGATCAAAAGCGCAAGCAGGCAGCCAGAGACCACGGATACCGAAAACAGCGCCAGCGTGGTCGGGACCGCTTTCAAGAGTGTCAGCATGGTTTGGGTGAGAAAGGCGATATCCATGGGCTTGTCCTTATGCCTTTCCCATCGCCGCCGTGGGCATGCTGCGGTTGGCGCGCCGTTCGGCGCCGTTGAAGACGCGGTCCGACAGGCTGGTCAGGATCAGATAGAGAATGCCGCCGACGATGAAAAAGAGGAAATACTGCCGCGTCGAACCCGCCGCCACCTGGCTGGTGCGCATCAGCTCGGCAAGGCCGGTAACGGAGATCAGCGCGGAATCCTTCAGGCTCAACTGCCAGACATTGCCGATACCGGGAATGGCGAAGCGGAAAACCTGGGGCATGATGATGCGGCGGAAACGCAATGCGCGGTGCATGCCGATCGCTGACGCTGCCTCGAGCTCTCCCTTGGAAATCGCTTGGAAGGCGCCGCGAAAGACCTCGGCCTGATAGGCGCCTGAGATGATGCCGACCGCCAGCGCCCCTGCGATAAACGACGGCATGCCGAGGAATCCCTCGTAGCCCATCGCCTTGCCGATCGCGGTGACCGCCGAAGAGCCGCCGAAATAGATCAGGTAGATGATGAGAAGCTCAGGCACGCCGCGAAAGACGGTCGTGTAGATATTGCCGAGCGTGGCGAACACGAGGTTGCCGGACAGCTTCGCAGCAGCGACGATCGCGCCGATCACCGCGCCGATCACGAGCGCTGTGGCCGTTACGCACAGGGTGATGAAGGCGGCAAAAAGCAGCAGCGCGCCCCATCCGCCGGAGCCGAATCCAATCAGTGACAGTGATGCCATGGCGTGTTCCCCGCATGCGTCGCTCGATCGACGTTGTCAGACATACGGTCTCCGGCGCGAGCGTCGGAGACCGGGCTGTATTTGCCGGAGGCCTTACTGCTGCGGGCTGACGTCGACCTTGAACCACTTCATCGACAGGTTCTTCACGGTGCCATCGGCAAGAGCCGACTTGATCGCTTCGCTGAACTTGTCGCGGAGGTCGGTATCGGCCTTGCGGATACCAAGCCCTTCGCCTTCGCCCCAAATCGGTCCGATGATCTCGGGGCCGGTGAAGGCGAGTGCGCCGCCGGCGGTCTCGAACGCGCTGTTGAAATAGACGGCGTCGTCGAAGCCGAGGTCGATACGTCCGTTCTGCAGGTCGAGGTCGCGATCGGCACCCGTCTTGTATTCGCGGATCTGGGCGATATCACCGAAATTGTCGTAGACGAACTTGGCGTAGACGGTGGCGGCCTGGATGCCGATCGTCTTACCTTTGAACGCTTCCTTCAGCGTGTCGATTTCCTTCACGCCGGTCTGGCCGGGCGTCATCTTGATGGTCGCACCGGTGCCGGCGGCATTGGCCAGCGGGCTGTCCTTGGCAGTGGCGAAAGCAGCCGGCGTCGCGGCATAGGGCACCGTGAAGTCGATGATCTGCTTGCGCTCTTCGGTGATCGAGAGCGCATCCATGATCACATCGAACTTGCCGGCGTTCAGTGCCGGGATCATGCCGTCCCAATCCGAAGCCACGAGCGTGCATTCGATCTTGGCGCGTTCGCACAGAACCTTCGCCAGTTCGGGCTCAAAGCCGCCGAGCGTGCCGTCGGCATTGGTCATGTTCCACGGCGCATAGGCGCCTTCGAGCGTGATGGTGGCGGTCTTCCAATCTTTGGCGGAAACGGGAGCGACAAGCCCGGAAAGCGCGACGGCGCTGGAAAGAAGAATGGCTGCGAGTTTCATAGAGATCTCCTCTGAAGTTACGATGGCCTTGCGGCTGCTCGATGCCGATCTGCGCCGGCTTGCCTGTCATCCTTCGAAGAGAAGTTGATCAGGTGGTTGTATAGGGTACCATATGAGATAATTTGTGTTATGCAAGAGGAAAGTCGATCGAATGGGCGGAATTCATTCGTGCAAAAGGAATAGGCAATGAAGCATTCCAGCGAGATGAAGCGTGAGCTGGCGCAGAACGATAGCGCGCCCCTCTATGTCGGTGTCAAGCAGATGATTCTCGACCGTATCCAAAGCGGCGAGTGGCCGCCAAAATTCCGCGTTCCTTCCGAGAACGAACTGGTCGCTGAACTCGGCGTCAGCAAGATGACGGCGAACCGCGCGCTGCGCGAACTGGCAGCGGAAGGAGAGCTCGTTCGCATCCAGGGTGTCGGCTCGTTCGTGGCGGAGCGCAAGGGCTATTCGCCGCTGTTCGAGGTCAGAAATATCGCCGACGAGATTGCGGAGCGCGGGCATTCGCATGAGGCCTCGGTGGTCGTCCTGGCCGAGGAACCTGCATCTCCGGAGACCGCGGACGCGCTTGATCTTGATATCGGTGCCCTGGTTTTTCATTCGCTGATCGTTCACAGCGAGAATGGTGTGCCGGTCCAGATCGAGGACCGCTTTGTCAATCCGGCGGCCGCGCCGGACTATCTCCGGCAGGATTTTTCATCGCAGACGCCCAATGCCTATCTGGTGGCTGCAGCGCCGCTCAGCGGCTCCGAGCATGTGGTCGAGGCGGCCATGCCGCAGGCCTGGGAATGCAAGCTTCTGACGATCCTGAAAAGCGAGCCTTGCCTGACCATTCGGCGCCGGACATGGTCTGGCCGCCAGGTGGTGTCGACAGCCCGGCTCGTCTATCCCGCGCACCGCTACCGCCTGGAGGCGCGAAGCGGCAAGGTGTTTGAAGAGTAAAGCGTGACGCTATGTTGTATATGGTACTTGACGCATCTTGCACGATGTCGGCAAGACCATTGTAGGGTGGCCGAGGTCGGGCGAATACGAGGCGCATGATTTTCCCGCGTGGGTATCAGGCCCATCTATGGGCTTTCCGCAAGCAGAGATCTTGAGGGCTGCGATGCAAGCGCGAAGCCAGGCGCCGTACTCGCCGGAAATTCACACGGCCGCCCTGTGCAAAGCCGCGTAATCCGGCGTGTGCGGGATTGCTGGAGCCGGCGGAGAGCATTTGTGTGGAAGATGGCGTCAGAAGCTGACGCCATCTTCCCTTCCATCAGAAGCTGACGTTGAGGCCGGCCTTCAGCGTGTGGTCGTGGACGTTGCCCGTCGTGCCGACACCGTTGGAGAAGGTACGCACGCTGTTGGTGATCGTGTAGTTATATTCGACGCGTGCCGAGACGTTGGAGGTCAGCTTCTGCTCGACGCCGGCACCAAGAATGTAGCCCGGCTTCCAGCCGTCTGGGCCGGCGATGTTGCCGTTGTCGCGGAAGTTGGTCATCGCGAAGCCGGCGGTGCCGTAGATCAGAGTCTGGTCGATCGGCGCACCGACCTTGCCCTTGGCGCTCAGGCGGTGACGCTCTTTCAGCTTGCCGTCTTCCACTTTCACGCGGCTGTCGCCAAGATAGGAGGCTTCGACTTCGCCGCCGACGACGGCGCCGCCAACCATGGTGTTGTAGCCGGCCTGTCCGCCGACGCTCAGGCCCTTGTTGCCGGAGAAGGGGTTGAGGTTCGGGGAGGCCATGCCGCCGTGGACACCGGCATAGGCGCCTTCCCAGCTGCCGGAAGACGGCTGGTCGTAGGAACCGAAATCGGCAGCAAGAACCGGCGAGGCAAGAAGGCTGACGGCAAGGGCTGCCGCGAAGTGTTTGATACTCATGATACGCTATACTCCATACGCATTGCTACGCACCGTCTCGCGCGTGAGCATTTACTCATTGAACCACGTCATTGGGATGCCAACGCGCTCGGATGCCGCATTGCCACGATCGTCCTCTCTAATTTTCACGATTTCATAAATAGTTTCTTAACTTGCCAGCCAATCGCACGGATGTGATCGCTGGTGTATTTCCGTCGCTCAAAGCGTGGGGCGGATGGTAATGCCGACTGATTTTTTCGCGGTGCAGCATGAATTCGCGATCAAGAGATTGCCAATTCGAATGTATTGAACCATTGTGAGTATGAGCTTTAACTTATAATCCAGCCGCGAAGGTGATGGATTTGGTGAGTGATGCATCACGAGAGCAGACAAGCGTGCCGTTGCGGAACAATATCCGCAGGTCCCTCTGGTCGATATTCTTCCTCATCCTGCCGTGCTTCGCGGTCGCGGCGCTGTTTCTTGGCGATCCTCAGCGGTTCGAAGACCTCTTTCGCCATTTCGGAATTCAAATCTTCGATGAGCCGCCACAGCCGCCCATGATTGTCGAGCCGGCCGCGACGTCCACGCCACCGCCGGCGCAACCGGTCGACATCCCCGTTCGCTTGATCGAAGCCCCGGAACCCGACGTGGCGGCTCAGTTCTTGCGCATGTGGCGGGTATCCGGGCCTACCGTCTGCAAGGCGCTGCGCGATGCCGGTATAGAGACAAGCGAATGGCGCGCGCCGTCGATGCGCAGCACCAGCCACGAATGCTATTTCCAGCGCATATACAAGAAGAACGACGTTCGGCCGCTGAACTCGGTATTCCTGAGGGTCAAGGGCAACGCCAGCGGCGACATCGTGGAAATCAGGGGAAGGCTCGTCGGTCCGCCGACGGACGCCGAGGGGCGGCTGGACGTCGGTCACATGAAAATATTCGAGACCCTGGTCCGGCAGGCGGGGTGGAGTGATTTTGAGGACGCGCTGGCGCCCATACGCAGTCTTCATGATTTCGAGAATGAGCGGTTTGGAGCCTATTTCAGCTTCCGGCGCGATACCGAGAGCCAGGACAGCTACAATTTCATGCTTGTCGTCGCCGCCGGTTCCGGGCCGCAGACGCGCACCAAGGCCTACTTCTCGCCGGAGCGATGGGTTGAGGCGCCTGATCCCCGAATTGCCGAACTCTCCTTGCCGATCAGCCAGTTGGCATCGAAACAAGCGGCCGATCGCCAGCAGGGCGTAGCCTCCCGCTGACCGCGCGCGCACTATACGCCACAGATCGCCCGCATCATCCGCACGATCGCCTGGTCAAGGGCCGGATCAACCGGCAACCGCTGCGACGACAGCTTGACGATGACAGTTTCGCTCTCCGGGTGGATCCATATCCACTGGCCATGGATGCCGATCGCCGCCAGCTCTCCGGCGCCCGTCTCGTACCAGTAATTGCGGTAGCTTCCGTCTGGAAATAGCTCCAGCTGATCGCCGTTCTTCCATGCTTCGCGGCGCTTGCGCGACCAGAGGTCGGCGATGAAGTCCTCTGACACGATCCCGGCGCCACGCCTACGGACAAGGTCCCCCAACAGCGCAAGATCCCGTGCGGTGGCTGACATGCCGCCCGCAGCGCGCGCGGTGCCGATACGGTCGACGGTGACCATGGCGTCCGCTCCGGCGCCGATTGCCTTCCACAGGTGGTCGCTGAGCAGCGAGGCGAACCGCGCTCCAGCAGCGCGTTCGAGGACGATGCCGGCGAGATCGGTATTCGGAGAGCGATAGGCGTGCCGTTCGCCATGTGACCCGCCACCCTTGCCGATGCTGCATATGAATCTTTTTAGATCCGGTGCGGGATCGCCGGGCTTTTCGGGGTTCCATCCGGTGGAGCGGCGGTAGCGCTCGAAACCACCTGAGGTGTCGAGGTAGCTCTCCACGAAATCGACGCTGATCTCCATGTCGAACAGCTGCTGTACCGTCGCATCGGCATAGGCCGAGCCGGCGACCTCGGGCACATAGCGGCTGATCGGGCTTTCGAAGGACAGCAGGTCTTCATCCGCAAGAATTCCGGCGAGCAGGCCGGTCAGCGACTTGGAGACCGAGAATATGATGTGCGGGCAGGAGGGATCGGAGTGCGGCGCCGACCAATCAGCGATAACGCGTCCGTCTTTCATGACGACGAGTTCGTCAGTTTCGCTCTCGGTGAGAAAGTCTGGCAGCGATGACGGTGCATCTTCCAAGCCCGAAAGCGAGACGCCTGATAGCGCATCGAGGCCGATTGGCTCGGCCGCTTTTCCACCGCGCGTGCCCGGGATGATCGCCGAAGGAACGATCTCGCTGACATGCTCGAAGGACCAGCGGCTGTAGGGGACGGTGCGCCAGTTGGCGAGCGTGACGTCGGCGCGATTGAAGGGGATCTCAGCCATTCCAACTCTCTCCGCCGGCAATCATGCGCCTTCAAAACCGGTCAGCACGCTCACCGCGTTGACGCCGATCTCCTCGACGGCATAGCCGCCTTCCATGACGAACAAGGTCGGGAGCCCGAGCCTGGCGATCCGCTCGCCGATCTTCGGAAAGTCCTCCGTCCTGAGCTTGAATTTGCTGATCGGGTCTTTCTCGAACGTATCGACGCCAAGCGAAACGACCACCACGTCTGGCGCGTAGGAAAGCAGCTTGCCGCAGGCCTCGTCCATCGACTGGCTCCACTTCGCCCAGTCGGTGCCGAAGCGCATGGGGTAGTTGAGGTTGAAGCCTTCGCCGGCGCCGATGCCCCGCTCATCAGTATGGCCGAGAAAATAGGGGTACTCCTGCATCGGATCGGCATGCAGGTTGATGACCTGCACGTCGTCACGCGCGTAGAAAATCTCCTGCGTGCCGTTGCCGTGGTGGTAGTCGACGTCGAGGATCGATACCCGCTGGGCGCCGTTGTCGCGCAGCCATTGTGCTGCCACGGCGGCATTGTTGATGTAGCAATAGCCGCCCATGAAGCCGGCGCCGGCATGGTGGCCGGGCGGGCGGCAGAGCGCGAAGGCGGCGCGTTCGCCGGACTGCACGAGGCCGGCTGCCGTCAGCGCCACGTCGTGGGAGGACTTGATCGCATCCCAGGAGCCCTCGACGATGCCGCAGCCGGCGTCGAACGAGTAATAGCCGAGCAGGCCATCGATGAATTCGGGAAGGACATCGCCGCGCAGGCCGCGTGTCGGCCATGTGAAAGGCAGCGCCGTACCAGTCCGTCCCTCCGCCGTCCATCGGTCCCAGATCGTCGGCAGAAAATCGAGATAGTCCTGACGGTGAACCCGCGCCGCTGTCGTCAGATCGTGCTCCGCCGGTTCGATGATCGTGCCGAGTCCGACCGCCGCGACACGCGCGGCGATATACTCCGCCCGCGATGTCAGCTCGAAGCCGGGTACAATGGCGCCCGCCACAAGCTCAAGCTGGTTGGCATGCCCGCGATGGCGGGGGGAAAAGACGGTCTTCATCAAAACATCCATTCGCCAGAAAACGGCGGCACCCCGCGCCATCAAGGCCGGGGTGCCGAGATCGGACTTACTTCTGCAGCTCGGTCCAGATCTTGGTGTAGAGCGCCTGAACATCAGGCGGGCAGGTCTGGGATGGCACGCCGACCGACGCGAATTCAGCCGGGATGTTGATCTCGGGCGCATTCTTCATGTCCTCAGGCATGAACTTGTCGGAGCCGGCGATCCCGTTTGCATAGCGGTGGAAACCGGAATTCATGCCGGCGTTTTCAGGGTCCATCATGAAATTCTGGAACAGCTTGGCGTTCTCGACATTCTTGGCATCCTTGAGGACGGAGAGGTTGTCGCTCCAGTTGACGTAGCCTTCCTTGGGATAGCCGAACTTGATCGCGGGGTTCTTGAGGCGCTGGCGGAAGGCCGAGCCATTCCAGTCGCTCGACGCCGCGAAGTCGCCCGAACCCATCTTCTCGATGGTGCCATATTCCATCGCGACCCAGTCGGGCTTGGCCTTCAAGAGCGTGTCGCGCACTTTCTTGAGTATCGCCAGGTCGCCGGTGCACTTCTTGCCGCCGTTGTAGAGCACGGCCGCGTCGATGACATCGGTCATTTCGGGGACGACGTTGACCTTACCCTTCAGCTCCGCCGGTGTGTCGAAGATGATGCCCCAGGTGTTGATGTCACCCTTGTAGACGTCGGTATTGACGACGGTGCCGACGATACCCATCGCCCACGGAACGGTGTATTTGCGGCCGGGATCGAAGTCGGGGTTGGCCCATTCCTTGGCAACGTTCTTGAAGTTTTCCATCTTGTCCGGATCGGTCTGCAGTAGCAGGCCCTCGGAAATCCAGATTGGAATGTAGTTCTGCGAGGGCACGACCATGTCGAAGCCGGAGCCGCCCTGGCGCACCTTGGCAAGCGCGGTGTCGTTGGAATCGTAGTCGGTGATTGTCACCTTGACCTTGTACTTGTCCTCGAACTTCTTGATCATCTCGGGGCTGGTGTAATTGCCCCAGTTGTAGATGTTGAGCTCACCCTCGGCATGGGCGAGGCCCGCGGTGCCAAGGAGTGCCGCCACCAGGGCGATTGTCGAAGTCATCCGTTTCATGCGCATGTTCCCTCTCTTGTTTTCAGGCACGTTTTCGATTGACGACAAAGAAGATGGAGACGACGAGGATCGACAGGCCGAGAAACAGCGTCGAGATCGCGTTCATTTCGGGCGTGATGGAGCGGCGGATCTGGCCGAGCATGTAGGTCGGAAGCGTGTCCTGGCCTGCGGATTTGACGAATTCGGTGATGACGACATCATCGAGCGAGATGACGAAGGCCAGCATGAAGCCGGCGAGAATACCCGGCCATAGCAGCGGCAGCGTCACATGGCGGAACGCCTTCCACGGCGTGGCATAGAGGTCGGCCGCCGCCTTCTCCAGCGTCAGGTCCATGTTCTCGAGGCGCGCGCGGATCGGCAGATAGGCAAAGGGGATGCAGAAGGCTGTGTGGGCGGCGATAAGGTAGCCGATGCCGGCGTAACCGGTCCAGATCTTGATGCGGGCGAAGAAGATCAGAAGCGCCACGGCGGTGACGATCTCCGGGATCATCAGCGGCTGGTTGATGAAGGCATACTTCATCGTCAGGCCGCGATAGGGCGCCGTGCGCGTTGTCGCCAGCGCTGCCATCGTTGCCGCGATCGTCGAGACCACGGCGGCAATCGCCGCGATCTGAAGTGAGCGCAGCGAGGCGTCGATCACCTGCTTGTTTTCGAACGCCTTCTGAAACCAGCGCAGCGACACGCCGTCGAACGAAGCGAGCGACTCGCCGGCGTTGAACGAATAGAAAACCAGCACGCCGATCGGCAGATAGAGGGCCGCGAAGCAGATCATCGCGATCGTGGTGAAGCCACGCTGGCGCCGGATGGAGAAGGATCTAGCCATGCCGGTTCTCCTGCCCGCCGGCGTTGCGCACGTAGAAGAGCAGGGCGATCATCACGATCATCATCAGCGTGATCGACAATGCCGAGCCGAGCGGCCAGTTGCGTCCCTGTCCGAACTGCAGCTCGATCAGGTTGCCAAGCATCAGGTTCTTGCCGCCGCCGAGGATGCTGGGGGTGACGTAGGCCCCGAGCGCCGGGATGAAGACGAGGATGGAGCCGGCGATGATGCCCGGCTTGACCAGCGGAATGATGATCCGGCGCAGGACTTTGAACGGCGTCGCGTAGAGGTCGTATCCGGCCTCGACCAGCCGGAAGTCGATCTTCTCCATGCTGGCATAGAGCGGCAGAACCATCAGCGGCAGGTAGACGTAGACCATGCCGGTCAGGATCGCGCCGTCGGTAAACAGCATCTGGATCGGCTTCGAGATCAGTCCGAAGCGCATCAGCAAGCCGTTGATCAGCCCCTCATTGCGAATGATTTCAAGGATCGCAAAGGTGCGGATCAAGAGGTTCGTCCAGAAGGGAATGGTGATCAATAGCAGCCAGAGCTCGCGGGTCGTCTCGCGGCGGGTGGCGATGAAATAGGCGGTCGGGAAGCCGATGGCGAGCGTAAGCAGCGTGGTGGCAAGCGATAGCACGACCGAGCGGATGAAGATCGAGACATGAGCGTCGGCCATGGATAGCGAGCCGTCGAAAATGTCCTGCTGCAGCGCGACGTTGATCCAGCCCTCGATGGAGGGCACCCAGACGACGTCGCCGTAAGGCCCCGGGGTCAGGAAGGAGTAGGCGACGACGATCAGCAGCGGGCCGCTGGCGGCCGCGAGAATGATCAGCAGGGCGGGCAGCGAAAGAAGCCAGCGCGTCCGGATGTCCCGGCTCTTTTCCGCTTCGATCACATCCGCCACATGGGTCATGTCAGCTCCTCAGCACCCTGGCGGCATTGGGCTCGATCGCGATGCCGACCCTGTCACCCTCGGCGTACCGCGCAGCCTGCAGCGGCTTGTTCTGCTCGCGCAGCGTGAACAGCGTTTCGTTGTCGGCAAGGCGAACGTGATAATGCGTATCCGTGCCGAAATAGACGATCGTCTCCAGCGTGCCCGTCATCTGGCAGCGCCCATGATCCGTTGGCCCGCAAAGGGCCGCGTGCTCCGGCCGCAGCACCAGGGTGACCTCTCCGTCATCGGAAAAGTTGCTTGAAATCGTCGCCGAAATGCGACCGGCGGCGGCGGTCTCCACGTCCGCGATCCCCGAATTCACCGCGTGAATGCGGCCCTTCAGGAAATTCGTCTCGCCGATGAAATCGGCCACGAAGCGGTCGGTCGGCGCATCGTATATTTCTCTGGGATTGCCGACCTGCAGGATTTTTCCCGCCGACATCACGGCGATGCGGTCCGACATGGTCAACGCCTCTTCCTGGTCGTGGGTGACGAAGATGAAGGTGATCCCGGTTTCGGCTTGCAGGCGCTTGAGTTCGATCTGCATGTCCTTTCGCAGCTTGTAGTCCAGCGCCGACAAGGGCTCGTCGAGCAGAAGCACCTTCGGCTGCGGCGCCAGCGCGCGGGCAAGCGCCACGCGCTGCTGCTGGCCGCCGGAGATCTGGCTGGTGCGGCGGTTGGCGAGCGCTTCCATGCGCACCAGCTTCAACATCGCCGCGACCCGGTCGCGGATCTCCTGCTTCGGCCGGCCGAGCATGGTCAGGCCGAAGCCGATATTCTCGGCGACCGTCATGTGCGGGAAAAGCGCGTAGCTCTGAAAGACCGTGTTGATCGGCCGCTTGAATGGCGGCATCGCGGCGATGTTATCGCCGTTCAGCATGATCTCGCCCGACGTCAGGTATTCGAAGCCGGCGATCAGGCGCAGGAGCGTTGTCTTGCCGCAGCCAGACGGTCCCAGAAGGGTAAAAAACTCGTTCTGCCGGATGGAAACCGATGCGTCGTCTACCGCGGAAAAGGCGTACTCGCCAAAGCCGAACACCTTGGAAACACTGCGAATCTCAATCGCGTTCAATCCCGCCATATGCGGCCCACTCGTGGTTGCTGATGCTGCTGTTCCCGCCTTTTCGGCTTTTGGCTAGGTGACCACACGCGTTCTGCGTTGACAACCAGATTTTACGCTTCCGGTAGAAAATATTTATCAATCGGAAAAACTAATATACCCGCCGCAGATCGTCGTGACCGGCTTGATGGTATCGAGATCATCGGGCTCGATCGCCTCGACATCGCTATCGAGAATGACAATGTCGGCCAGGTAACCCTGCCTGATCATGCCCTTGCGATCCTCCTTGAACTCGGCGTAAGCGCCCTCGACGCAATAAGCGGCGAGCGCTTCCGCCAGCGAGAACGACTGGTCGGGATCGCTGTCGCTCCATTTCTTGCGCGTCACCGCGGCCTTGAGGCCGACGAGCGGATCGATCGGCGAAACGGGCCAGTCGGATGCGAAGCAGATATGGGCGCCGGCGTCCTTCAGCGTGCGCCAGGCGTAGCTGACCGGCCAGCGGTTCCTGCCGATACGCGAGATCGTCGGCTCCAGCGGCAGGCCCGCGCAGCCGGGCGGATGGGGAGGCTGCATGGAGGCGATGACGCCGAGCTCGGCGAAACGCTTGATATCATCAGGGTGCACCACTTCGATATGTTCGATGCGATGGCGGCTGTCGCGCGCGCCGTTCTCTTGGCGTGCCGCCGCGTAACCATCAAGCACCGCCCGGACGGCGCCGTCGCCGATGGCGTGAACGGCGATCTGCAGGCCACGCCGATCGGCCTCGACTGCGACCGCGCGAAACGCTTCCGGCGTGAAGAGACCCTCGCCACGATCGCCGGGCTTGTCGGCGTATGGCTCGACCATCACGGCCGTGCCGCTTTCGATCACGCCGTCGTAGAAGAGTTTGACAAGGCCGGAGGAGAGCCAGTCGCTCTTGTAGCTGGCCGCCATGTTTGAGGCTTTCTCCAACATGTCGAGCGACATAAAATTCTTGAAATGAAAGGGGATCTGCACGCGGCAGGGCAGGTGGCCATCCTCTTTCTCGATCGCGGCGAGCAGCTGCAGCTGATAGAGATTGCCGTCCATGTTCTGGACGGTGGTGATGCCGTGGCGGGCGCAATAGGCAAGGCCGGTTCGCATCACTGCAATGTCCTGCGCCCACTGGTCGGCATCCGGATAGGGCTCAGGCTCGCCGCCAGTCGACAGCCCCAGCCGGTATCGATCGAAACCACCGGCGGCCTGAAGCGGGCTGAAGGCTTCCATCTCCCTGAGTTCGCCGGTGGCCAGCCCGTCGGCGCCCATCACGACCTCGTTGCCGGGCCTGAGGTCAGCGCCGTGGAGAATGCCGACCAGCTCTAGCGCAACAGTGTTTGCCCATGCCGTGTGATGGTCTGGCGCGAAGAGGACGAGCGGTTGGTCGGGCAGGATGGCATCCAGATGCTGGCGGGTCAGCGGCTCTGTGTCGCCGAGAATATTGTAGTCGACGCCCTGGGCGAAAAGCACCTTCTGCGTCCGGCGGCCCTGCGCATAGTCACGGATGGCCTCGGCCAGCGCAGCCAGTCCCGTCACACCCTTCAGCTGCAGATGATCCAGCTCGGCGGCGCCTGAAAACAGGTGCATGTGATTTTCCGAAAAGCCCGGCAATACCGTCTTTCCGCGCGCGTCGATGACCCGTGTCTCCGGACCGCGATGCACTTCGATTTCCTCATTCGCACCGACGGCGATGATCCTTCCGTCGCCGAGCGCCACTGCCTGTGCGCGTGCGTGATCCGGATCGAGGGTGAGAACGCGGGCGTTGATTACGATGATGTCGGCCGTCGATGTCATGGGATGCTCGCTGCTGAAAGGACGCGTGCGAGCTAAGCCGATGCCGAGATCGAATTCAACCGGCTTTCGCGAACCGGACGCAAGATCGCCGCCATCTTCCGATCGAAATTAGCGCTGGCGATATCGATATGCGGGATGCTAAATTCGAACAGAACTAATGCGATGGATTCATGGATGAAGCGCGACGAACTCGGAGACCTTGCTGCTTTCTTGATGGTGGCCGAAGAGCGCAGTTTTACGCGCGCGGCGGCGCAGCTTGGCACATCGCAATCCTCGCTCAGCCACACCGTTCGCCGTCTCGAAGAGCGGATGGGCGTGCGCCTGTTGACGAGGACGACGCGTAACGTCTCGCCGACGGAAGCGGGCGAGCAGCTCGTCGAGACGTTACGGCCCGCGTTCAACGATATTCGCGGCCGTATCGACGCTTTGAGCGCGATGCGGCAAAAGCCCGCCGGCATGATCCGCATCACGTCGAGCCGGCATGCCGCCGAGACCATTCTGATGCCGGCCGCCAAGCGGCTGATGGCGGAGTATCCTGATATCAGCATCGAGATTTCGATCGAGCAGCGGCTGATTGATCTGGTGGCAGAGCGCTACGATGCCGGCGTTCGGCTTGGAGAACGGGTCGAAAAGGACATGATCGCGGTCAAGATCGGGCCGGAATTGCGGATGGTGGTCGCCGGATCGCCCGAGTATTTCGAACGAAATCCAAAGCCCGTGACGCCGCATGACCTGACGCATCATTCCTGCATCAACCTGCGGCTACCCACACTCGGCGGCCTGTACACCTGGGAATTCGAGAAGGACGGTCGCCCGCTCAACGTGCGCGTCGAAGGGCAGTTCATCTGCAACGACGTGCCGATGATCATCGACGCGGCGATCAGTGGCCTGGGGCTGACATGTCTGCCGGACGATCACCTTGGTCCGCTGGTCGAAGAAGGAAAACTGGTCAAAGTCCTGGACGACTGGTCGCCACCGTTTCCGGGCTATCACCTTTATTATCCCAGCCGTCGTCTCGCCTCGCCAGCCTTCGCCCTTCTTGTCGACGCGCTGCGTTATCGGTGAGCGCGGTCAGCCGCTTATGAGCCACTCGCATAACGTCATGCGGTAGAGTGCCTCTAGTCGATGGCTCTCGGGTGGCCTATTTCGCTCCCTCATACAGCCTCGAATCTCAGGAGCGACATCCATGGAAATCAGAAAGAGTGGAGCGCAGGCCTCCGCGAAAGGACCTGAAGACTACTTCACCGGCACGGTACGTATCGACGCGCCCTTCGGTGGCAGTGGTGACTTGAGCGGAGCGACCGTGACGTTCGAGCCGGGCGCGCGCACCGCGTGGCATACGCATCCTCTCGGCCAGACCTTGGTCGTGCTTTCCGGCCTGGGCCTGGTTCAGCGCGAGGGCGGCAAGGTCGAGGAAATTCGCCCCGGCGATATCGTGTGGTTCGAACCCGGTGAGAAACACTGGCATGGCGCATCTCCGAGCTGCGCGATGAGCCATCTGGCGATAGCCGAAAAGAAAGACGGCACCGCCGTCACCTGGATGGAGAAGGTGGCCGACGAAGACTACCAGGGCCAAAGCGCATCATGAAGCCGTACATCATCTGCCACATGATCACCTCGCTCGACGGCGGTCTGCATCCGAGCCGCTGGACCGCCAGCCCGGATGGCAATCGCGCCGGATGGTCGGCCACATACGAGGATATACACAAGCGCTTTGGCGCCGATGGCTGGCTGGTTGGCCGTGTTACGATGGCCGAAATGTCGAAAGCCGGGCCGCATGCGCCGGCGGGACCATTTGATGTCGACCGCTCGCTGCATGTTGCCGACCGCGAAGCCAAGAGCTTTGCCATTGCCATTGATCAGCACGGCAAGCTGCATTTCAACGGCGGCCATTTCGATGGCGATCATGTGATCGTGCTGCTCGGCAAGGACGTCGCCGATCAGCATCTCGCCGAACTCGTCGCCGACGGCGTGTCCTATATCGTCTCCGACGGGCAGGAGATGGATCTTGCCAGCCTGCTGGAAACGCTCGGCCGCGAATTCAACATTCGCCGTCTGCTTCTGGAAGGCGGAGCGGCGGTCAATGGCTCGTTCTTCGCGGCGGGGCTGGTTGATGAGCTGAGCCTGCTCGTGGCGCCAGCCGTCGATGCGCGCAAGGGAAGCGACCGTGTGATCGAATATGGGCGGGATGGCTTGGCGGGAAAATGCGAGCTTTCGCTGCTCTCTTGCGACAGACTGGACGACGGTCTGCTGCATCTGAAATACGCCGTAAAGGCTTCGGCCTAACCTTCAGAGAGAGCGTTGCGCCGAGCTTGGCGCAACGCTTTGTATCTTTCCGGGGTCTGGATCACTTCAACGCTTCAGCCATGAACGCGCCCGCCCGGGTAGCGCCGTCGGCTGAAATGGTATGGCCGAGCCCGGGAACGATGATCGTCTCCACGCTCATGCCAAGCGTCTCCAGAGCCACCGCGGCACGTGTCGTTTCAACCGCCGGAATGACCGGATCGGCGCTGCCATGCACCAGGAGCACCGGCGTCTTGACCGCGGGCGCGAGCGGAAGCGGCGAGGCGAGGCGGCCGGAGAAGCCGACGACGGCGCCGACTGGCCAGCGCCCAGACGCCACGGCGTCGAGCGCCATGATGGCGCCCTGCGAGAAACCAACCAGAACGACGCGATCGAGCCGATCGGCAAAACCGTTCTCCTTGATGATCGCCGAGATGGTGTCGTCGAAAGCCGGGCGCGCATCCTTGATGCGTCCGCTTCTGTTCTCCTCGGTCACACCGGCAACGCTGAACCACTGGTAGCCCGCGCCGAAGCTCGATGGGCTTGGTGCGTTCGGTGAAGCGAAGACGGCGCCTGGAAGGGCGTCTTTCCAGACGTTGGCCAGAGGTGCAAGATCGGCGCCGCTCGAGCCGACGCCATGGAACATGATGACCAGTGCATGTGATGCGATTGTCGACATGGCTGTTTCCTCTCAGATTACGAACGGAAGCTGCGGACCGACGGGCACGATGCCCGTCGGGTTCAGCGCCTTGATCGAGTAATAGCCGCGCTTGATGTGATCGATGCTGACTGTCTGGCGAATGCCCGGTATGGCGAGCATGTTGTCGACGTAACGACTGAGGTTGGGATAATCCGCCAGCCGGCGCAGGTTGCATTTGAAAAGCCCATTGTACGCAGCGTCGAAGCGGATGAACGTAACGAAGAGGCGGACGTCGGCCTCCGTCAGTCGCGTGCCGAAGAGGAACGGTCGCTGTCCGTCGAGGCGCGCCTCCAGTTCGTCGAGCATCGTGAAGACGTCGGCGAAGGCTTCCTCGTAGGCGACCTGTGTTGTTGCGAAGCCGGTACGATAGACGCCGTTGTTGAGCTGCGGATAGATGCGCTCGTTAAGGGCATCGATCTGCGCGCGAAGATCTTCCGGGTAAAGATCGACCGCTCCATCGGCAAGCGCGCCGAAGCCGGAGTTGAGCATCCGCAGGATATCCGCCGACTCGTTGTTGACGATGATGCGGCGTTCCTTGTCCCAGAGCACGGGCACGGTGGCGCGGCCCGTGTAATGTGGGTCGGCGCTGGTGTAGATCTCGTGCATATAGGTGGCGCTGTTGAGCTCGTCGCGATTGGCGCCCGGATAATCGCCAAAACGCCAGCCCTGATCGGATAGCGCCGGTTCGACGACTGATACCGAAATCACATCTTCCAGCTTCTTCAGCGCGCGGCCGATCAGCGTGCGCGAGGCCCAGGGGCAGATCAGCGCGACATAGAGATGGTAGCGGCCTGCCTCGGCCTTGAATCCGCCGTCACCGGTCGGACCGGCGCTGCCATCGGGCGTGACCCAGTTGCGGAAACCCGAAATCTGCCGGACGAAGCCGCCCTTGGCGTCGGTCGCCTGTACGGGGTGCCAATCGGCGGTCCACTTGCCATCCACGAGCATGACTGAACTCCTGATCTGTTCTTGCGCGGTGTTGGAATTTGATATGGCGCAATTCCAGATGGATGATTATCCGGCCATGAAGAGAATATTTCCTTCCGAAATGGAAGCAATTAGTTCCAGCCCTTGTCCCACACCGGTTGTCCGCGAAAGGCGTCGGCCAGGAAGTCAACGAGCACTCTGACTTTCAACGCCAGATGCCGGGCAGGGGGATAGACCGCGTAGAGGCCGCGCGGCTCATCCTCGAAATCGGATAGCAAAGGGCGCACCGCCTGAAGACGAAGTCGCGCACCGGCAACGAAGCTCGGGACACGCGCGATGCCGAGACCCGCTTCCGCTGCGGCGACGCAGGCCTCGGCGTTCGAAAACTGGATGCGCCCACGAACTTCCGTCACCAGTGGCTGCGAACCAGCCTTGTCGCGGAACCGCCAGGTGAGCGGATCGCGGAAGTTGGTGTCGATGATGCAATCATGGGCCGCGAGATCCGCGGGCGTCACCGGCACACCGCGCTGGTCGAGATAGGAGGAGGCGGCAACGAGCACGATGCGCGCGGCGCAAAGCTTGCGTGCGATCAGGCTGCTATCATCAGGGCGCCCGATGCGCACGGCGGCATCAAATCCTTCATCGACGAGATTGACTGTCCGGTCCGAGAAGCTGACGTCGAGATTGATATCGGGGAAGGCCATCGCGAACTGATTGAGCACGGGTGTCAGCTGCGTGGTGCCGAAGGTGATCGGCGCGGTGATCCGCAATCTGCCCGACGGCGCGCGCGAGGCATTGCGCACCGAGGCATCAAGCGCATCGAATTCCTCGAGAAGCGATTTCACGCGCTCATAGTAGGCGCGACCGGCTTCCGAAAGCGACAGCGCGCGCGTCGTTCGCATGATCAGCTGCACGCCGAGGCTTGCCTCCAGGCGCGAGACCAGCTTCGAAGCCTGGCCGCTGCTGGTGCCGAGGCGGGCTGCCGCGCCAGCAAAGCTTCCCGTATCGATGACGGCAACGAACATGCGGTCGCATTCGAGACGATCCAAGTATCTGTCCCCCTACCAACTTGCCGCCGTGAGAGCAGTCACCGCTGAGGCAAAGAAACCGGCGGCGCATGACGCCGCCGGCAGTGTTATCAGCCGAAGACCTTGAAGCGGTCGCTGTCGTCCATGAACGCCTTTTCGCCGAAGGCGGCGGAGTTGGCGCCGAACGGCATCTGCGCGCGCAGCTTCCACGAGGCCGGGATGTTCCACGCGGCTGCGATCTCGGCATCGGCCAGCGGGTTGTAATGCTGCAGGCTGGCGCCGATATCGGATGCGGCCAGAGCCGACCAGACGGCGAACTGCGTCATGCCGCTCGACTGTTCCGACCAGATCGGGAAGTTGTCGGCGTAGAGCGCGAACTTTTCCTGCAGGCCCTTCACGACGTCCTGGTCTTCGAAGAAGAGAACGGTGCCGGCACCGGCGGCGAAGCTGTTGATCCGCTTTTCGGTCGATTCAAAGGCGTCGGCAGGAACGATCTTGCGCAGTGCGTCCATCACGAAGCCCCAGAGTTTGTCGCTCTCCGCACCGTAGAGAACCAGAACACGCGAGCTCTGCGAGTTGAAGGAAGACGGCGTGTGCTTCACGGCTTCCTGGATGAGCTTGGTGGTTTCTTCCTGGGAGATCGGCAGGGTCTTGCCGAGAGCATACTGGCTGCGGCGCTTCTTGATGGATTCAATCAGAGTATTCGTCATGTGGGGCGCTATCCTTTTTCATATATGCGGCCACCCTGCTGCTGGGAGGAGCAGCGACATGCGGCCGGCAAGAAGGGATAGTGCATGCGAACGAATATGCATATTGCGTTGCATCAAGCGCGCGAGATTTTTTTGCTCCATCGCGATCTTGTGACCGGCTTGACCAAGTCTCCCAAAGACTATGGCTTCAGCGGCAACTCGTCGCGAGCCAGCCGCGCGAGCTCTTTCTCGTCCTGCACGCCGAATTCGAACCAGTCGATCAGCGCCTTGGCGGTTGCCTGGCCGCGGTCGCTGGTCACGTCACAGTTTTGCTCAAGGGACCATTGTCTGAGGATGCGATCCAGCATCTCCATCGCTTCCGATGTCAGCGCCTCTTTCGGCCAGTCCGTCTTCGTCATCACATCCACCCCCGTTTCGCACCACCGTAACGCGTATCAGCTGGCGCGCTATGACCGGCAAAACACAGTCGCGTAAAATCGTCGCGGACATTCCGGTATCGACGATTACGTTGAAATATTGGAACGCCACAACCGCACATGCGTTAACCGGTATCGGAGGTATTGCGTTATGGACCCGAAACGATGGAGCCGGCCGATCTACTTCCAGGCGAGCAGATACGGCGAATTCCGAACAGTGACGAATACGAGCGAGGCCGCGACGGCGCTGAATACGGCGTGGCCGATCGATCGCGGGCGCAGTCTGAAGACCGCCAAGCGAACCTGCCAGCAGGTCTTAAGCGGCAAGAGACCGCCTTCGGAGGCCAGAAACGCGTTCATCGCGGCGGCTGTGGAGGCCAATGTCTACGTGAAAGAAAGGTAGCCGGAACAGAAATCAGAAAAATCTTATTTAGGTAGAGTGCAAAGATAGAAGTTTAATGATGCATTCAATCCGATTTGAACATGAGCGTGCCACTGTGGGTTTCGTAATCTCGAGTGGGACAATCATGCTGACGCTGCAGAATGCCATTCTTGAAATGATCGCCAAGGGCGAGCCGCTCGGCGCCGTCGTCCATGATCTTTGCACGCGCGTGGAGGCCGCCATCCCCTGGACAGTCTGTTCGGTGCTGACGGTCAAGGATGGCCGAATGCATCCGCTTGCCGGGCCATCGCTGCCGCTCACTTATTCGCAGGCCGTGGACAATCTGGCCATCGGCCCTCTGGCCGGCTCCTGCGGGACGGCGGCCTATCATGGCGTCCCTGTTACCGTTACAGACATCGAAAACGATGCGCGCTGGCAGGACTTCAAGGCCATGGTTCTCCCCCTCGGCTTCAAAGCGTGCTGGTCGACGCCAATCATGAGCGGCGATCGGGTTCTCGCGACCTTCGCCTTCTATTTTCGCGAAAAGCGTGGCCCGAGCCAGCTTGAGCGCGACGTCGTGGACGCATGCGTGCATCTTTGCGCTATTGCGCTGGAGAGAAACGAACGCGCGCTTGAGCGCGAGGCGCTGACCTATACGGATGCGCTTACGGGGCTGCCCAATCGCGCGCGGTTCAACGAGGTGCTCAAGCAGCAGCATCGATCCGCCGAGCGAAGTTGGGGCATGCTGCTTGTCGACGTCGACAACTTGAAGCTGGTGAACGACACGTTCGGTCATGGCGCGGGTGACGCGCTCATCCAGGTCGTCGCGCGCCGCATGGCCGCCACCATGCCGACCGAAACGACGTTCCGATTGGGTGGCGACGAGTTTGCGGTCATTCTGCATGATGGGCCGGAGCCGGATCTTGCCGCAAAGGCCGAGGACATCCTGCGGGAGATCAAGCGGCCGGCGCAGTGCGATGGCCATGTGATCTTTCCCGCGGCCAGCATTGGCGGCGCAATCGCCGAGATCGACGACACGCCCGAGCAGGTCCGGCACAATGCCGATGTGGCGCTCTATCACGGCAAGGAGCGCAATCGTGGTCAATACACGGCCTATCATGCGGGACTGGGGACATCTCTGACGCGCCGCTTCCGCGCCATCCGCGACGTCAGTGTCGCGCTGGCGCAGAACCGCATCGATGCTCATTACCAGCCGATCCTTCGCCTCGACACGCGCGAGGTCGTCGGCTTCGAAGCACTGTGTCGCATGACCACGCAGGCCGGGGATGTCGTCTCGGCGGCGAACTTTCATGATGCGACGCTGGACGCTCAGGTGGCATCCGAATTGACCGAGCGTATGCTCTCACGTGTTGCGGCCGATGTCCGCCGCTGGCTGGATATGGGCCTGCCGTTCCAGCATGTCGGCATCAATCTGTCGGCGGCGGATTTTCACGCCGGCCATCTTCAGGAGCGGCTGTGCAGCGTGTTTGCAGCATCAGGCATACCGCTGAAGCACGTCATCGTCGAGGTCACGGAATCCGTCTATCTCGGCCAGGGCGATCATGTCGTGGCAAACGAGATCAAGGCCATGCGGTCCCGAGGTTTGCGCGTCGCGCTCGACGATTTCGGCACCGGCTTTGCATCTCTGACTCATCTGCTGACCGTTCCCGTCGATATCATCAAGATCGACAAGTCCTTCGTCGATCGTCTGGTGCCCGGCGATGCAGGCGCGGTCATCATCGAAGGCCTGATGGGGATCGCCGAAAAACTCGGCATTCGTGTCGTCGCCGAGGGAATAGAAACGGAGATGCAGGCCGAACACCTGCGCGCCCTCGGATGTCTGCTGGGGCAGGGCTATTTGTTTCACAAGGCGGTCGACCGTCATTCGGCCGCCTGGCTGTTACGGGAGTTCGGTCAGCATTCGACCTCCGACGAGCACGCGATGTCGCGTCTCGCATAGGCCAGGTGATAATCAGGCCGCCTGCCTGAGATTCTGCCCGTGGAAATCGCTAAGCGTCGTCACGACGTCGTCGATCTCTTTCTCGGTGCGCGCCGTGTCCCAGCCGAGCGCTTTGGCGGTAACCTTTGCCATGTCTCGCAAGCCGGCCATCGTCAGCGCGCCTTCAATCGCGATCGTGGTTCGGCGAAGGACGATGTCGGACAGATGAACGACAAACTCTTTTCTCGCAATCCAGTCGATCTCAAGCAGGCTGTAGTGCTCGGCATCGGAAAGCCGCTCGCTGTCGCGATGGGCGGACGTCGCTTCGTGATCGAGGATCGCAGATGCCGTGGTGCCGTATCGCGACAGAAGCGTTTCGGCGCGTTCGATATCGACGCCGCTCTTTTGAACGGCAGCCGCTAGCCAAGCTTGACGCTGCGCGGCGTCACCAGGAAACTGCCGACCGCCGCCGATCGCCAGCTGCTGCGTCGATTGGCGGCGTGTGCGCTGGAGGCGTTTGAGCACGAGGTCGGCGACCTCCTCGGAGAAGCCACGGAACGTCGTCCATTTTCCGCCGACCAGCGATATGACAGGGAAGGGACGCTCCGCCGTCGCTTCCATCACTGGCGCCGAGTGATCGCGGCTGATGAGGCCGGGCGACGAGGCGTCGGAGGCCGGCAGCGGGCGGATGCCGCTATAGGTGTAGACGACCTGATCGCGGCTGAAGCGCAGTGAAGGGAGAAGGGAGCGTACGCTCTCGAGGAAATATTCGATCTCCGGCTCCTCGCAGCGCACGTTCTCCGGATCGCTCGCCGGTATGTCGGTCGAGCCGACCATGGCGAGACCGAGATAGTCGTATACGAGGCAGATGCGGCCGTCATCGGCCTCGAAGTAGATCATGTGCCCGTTGAGGCTCTTCACCAGTTCCGGATGATCGAGCAGGATATGCGAGCCCTTGGTGCCGCCGATCAGCTTCGAGGGCGCATTGAGCGAGGCGTTGGCATGATCGATCCATGGGCCTGCGGCATTGATGACCAGCTTCGCGCGAACGGAGAACGTTTCGCCATTGGCGCGCCTGAAGGTCAGTACGCCGTTTTCCGATGAGACCAGCGTCGTGAAGTTGGTGGCCAGCGCCTTGTCGTTGGCTTGCAGCCCATCCGCCACGAGTTCGTAGACCAAGCGCTCCGGGCGGCTGATCTTGGCGTCGTAATAGATGCCGCCCGCCACGATGGCGGGCGTGACATGCGGCATCTCCTTCAGCGCCTTCTTCTTGAAGAGAAAGCGATGGTTCGGCATCACCCGGTTGCGGGCGCCAAAGAAATCATACATCCGCAGGCCGATCTTGACGAGAACGGCGCCGCGGCTGCGCGGTGCCGTGGTCGAGCCGGTCAGCGTTCTCAGCGCTGCCCAGATGCCACGCGTCCAGGAGAAGACTGGAATGAAGGTCGGAAGCGGCTCGACGCAATGCGGCGCGTTGCGCAGCAGCAGATTGCGCTCCAGCGTCGATTGCGCGACCAGCCCGAACTCGCCGGTTTCAAGATATTTCAATCCGCCATGGATCAGGCGCGACGGCGCCGAGCTTGTGCCCGAACCGAAATCCGCCTTGTCGACGATCAGGCAATCGACACCCTGCACGCAGAGATCGTGGAACGTACCCGCGCCATTGATACCCGCACCGAGGATGACGACGTCAATGTCCTTGATCGCGCCGAGGTTCTGGAAACGAAGCGTGTTGGCGGCGGAAATATCGATCATCTGAAATCGTCCTGCTGAATGTCATTTGCAAACCGTGCCCGACGGGCGCGGTTCATATTTCAAGCCGATGGCTTGCCTGCGGTGAGCTTCCCGATCTTCGGCCAGATGGGCGCCATGGCATCGGCGATCTCGCGGAAGAGGTCGTAGCGCTCCTGGTACGCAGCACTTCGCGCAGCATCAGGGTAGCAGCGGTGTGCGATGGCCGCCGTGTCGCGTGGATCGTGCCGCGGGCTTGCATAGAGACCGGCACCAGCGCCGGCGCAAAGGGCAGCCCCCCACGCGGCCGCTTCGTCGGTCTCGGTGACCGTCGCCGGCATGCCGAGAATGTCGGCGAACATCTGCACGACGCGCTTGTTGCGCGAGATGCCGCCGGCAAGCCGCGCCTCGCTGAAGGTGAAGCCATCCCGCAAGGCGTCGACATGGATGCGATGGTTGAAGGCGATGCCCTCAAGCACGGCGCGCAGCATATCGCCGCGATTGTGCCAGCCGCCGAGGCCGAAAAAGCCGGCGCTGGCGGCTGCCCCATAGGGCGAGCCGAAGAGATAGGGATGGAAGAGCGCCGTCAAGGGACGCTCGAAGGCGGCCTCGATCTCCGGGGCGAGCAGCGCGTGGACCGAACCGCCGGATGCCTCGACGCTCTGGCGCTCGCTGGCGCAGAGCGTATCGAGGAACCAGTCGTAATTCGCCGTCGATGCCGGCGAGATCGACATATTGTTCCACTGGCCGGGCTCGATGGCGTTGCGGCAGAACCAGCGGCGGTCCATGCGCGGATGCGACGACAGCGTCTCGTTGATGGAGTAGGTGCCGGCGATGACGGCAACCACGTCGTCGGCATAGCCGCCGGAACCGAGCGCGGAGGCTGTGACATCGTGCAGGCCGGCAACGACGGGCGTTCCAACGGCAAGACCGGTGCGCTCGGCCGTTTGCGCGGTCACGTAGCCGATGATCTCGTCCGAGCGGGAAATCGGCGGCAACGCAGAAGCCATCTCCTCAATGCCGAACAATCGCAGGGCATCGAGATCATAATCCTGCGTCCGGACGTTGGTGAAGGAAGTGCTCGCCTCGGTGCGATCTGTGCCGATGACGCCGCTCAGGCAGAACCGCAGCCAGTCCTTGCACGACAGGATATGGCCGATCTCCTTGTAGCGTGCCGGCTCGTGCTTCTTGATCCAGGCAAGCAGTGCCGAGGGCGCCGAGACGTGCGGGACCTGGCCCGTCAGCTCAAGCGCCTGGTCGGCAAGTGGGCTGGCAAGCCAGGTCTCGACGATATCGACCGAACGGCTGTCGAGCGACAGAAGCGCGCGGCCAAGAGGGGCGTTGGTTTTGTCGGTCAGGTAGATGCCGTCGCCGTGTGCGGTGGCGGCGATCGCGGCGATATCGCTGGCCGGGCGGCCGCTGAGTTCGATCGCCTCGCGAATGGCATCGGCCGTCTGCGTCCAGAGTTCGTTCATGTCGCGCTCGACATGGCGCGCATGCGGCATGAACTGGGTCACGCGGCGGCGGGCAACGGCGATCGGGGTTCCGTCGACGTCGAAGATCACGGCCTTGGTGACGGTGAGGCCGCTATCTATTCCAAGCAGACTTGGCATTCAGGCTTTACTCCGGCTGATGTGGTCGCAGACGCGCCTTGTCCTCTCGCGCGATGATCACGTTGATATCGCGCGATCGCATGCGGTCGATATGGACGGCGGGCGTCTTGTCGTCGACGATGATGACGTCGAATTCGCTGAGGGCTGCGAAGCGATGCAGGGCGCGCCGCTCGAATTTGGTGTGGTCGGCCAGGAGGACGCGCTTGGCGGCGCAGTCGAACATGGCGCGTTTGGTGTCGACCATCTCAGGCGACTGATGAAACACCAGATCGTCGGTGATTGCCGACATGGAGATAAAAGCGACGTCGGCGCGCAGACGGTGGATCTCGTTGACGGTGGTGCGGCCGACGAAGGCGTTGCACCAGTTGTAATATTGCCCGCCGAGCGCCAGCAATGTCAGGTCCTGCATGCCCTTCAATGCGTTGATGAGCGTCAGCGAATTGGTGATCGCCGTGATCGGAACCTTCGCGGGAAGATGATCGGCCATCGGGAGTACGGTGGTGGAATCGTCGAAGAAGATGGCTTGCCCAGGCTCGACGAACTGCATGGCCGCCGCGGCGATCATGTTCTTCTCCGCCGATTGACGGCCGGAGCGGTAGACGTCGCTGGATTCGATCAGGCTGGAGGCGGCTGCGGTCACCACACCGCGTGTCTTGCGAAACAGACCGCGGCTGACGAGATCGTCGACGTCGCGATGCGCGGTCATGAGGCTGATGCCAAAGCGATCGGTCAGATCCTCGATCCGCATCTGTCCTTCCGCCATCACAGCCTCGGCAATCATCTGCCGACGCACGAGTTGACGCGTCTGGCGGCTGTCGCTTGGGAGTTCGTCGATGGGGAGCGCGCCTGCGCCTATCTTCTGTGTCACGATGGCCTCTGCGCTCGAACGACTGGTCTGCGCGTTGTATCGCGAAGATACGCAACTGTGGAGGAAAAAAGGGGGCGCCTCGGCGAGGCGTCCCCTTCCGTGTCTTACTGCTCGAGAACGAAGGGAGCGGTGTACTTGTCGACGTTGTCCTTGGTGATCAGTAGGCAATCGAAGAGCTGCTTTTCGCTCTTGGCACCGGTGCTGCCGTTCTTGATGACATTGTCGGCCTGCTTGACGGCTTCTTCCGAGAAGACTGCGACCGGCTGCAGGACGGTGTACTGCAGGTCGCCGGCCTTGATGGCGGCTACCGCGTCAGGCGAACCGTCGAAACCGCCAACCTTGACGTTTGCGAGCTTGCCGGCTTCCTTCAGTGCTGCGATCGCGCCGAGAGCCATTTCGTCGTTGCCGGAGATGACGCCGATGATGTCAGGGTTTGCCTGGAGCATCGACTGCATCTTGTTGTGGCCCTGGGTACGGTCCCAGTTGGCGACTTCCTTGGCCGACTTCACGAGGTCAGGATACTGGGTCAGGACCGACTCGTAGCCGTTCGAGCGCGTTGCGGCGTTGTTGTCGGAAGGAGAGCCGAAGAGTTCGGCATACTTGCCCTTGTCGCCGACAGCTTCAACCCACTGCTGCGCACCGATGGCGGCACCCTGTGCGTTGTTGGAAACGAGCTGTGCCTTGGCCAGGCCTTCCTGGTTGATCTCAGCGTTGACGAGGATGACAGGGATGCCAGCTGCAACGGCCTTCTTGACGGCTCCGACCGAACCATCGGCGTTTGCGGGGTCGAGGATGATGGCAACCGACTTGTTGGTGATCGCGGTGTCGATCAGGTTGCTTTCGGTGTTGGTGTCACCCTTGTGCGCGCCGACGGTCGCGGTGTAGCCGAGCTTTTCAGCAGTTGCCTTGGCAACGTTGCCTTCGGTCAGCCAGTAGGGGTTGGACGGGTCGTTGACGATAACCGTCATCAGGCCCTCTGCCCATGCGGAGCTTACGAAGATCGGCGCTACGGCAACAGCTGCCAGAAGAACGCGCATGCCCTTTTTAAACATAGTCTCTCTCCCATTGATGAGTTCGTGTTGTGCCGGCTTCCCGGCGGTGCTTTCCGCTTTGTTGCGGAGAAGTTCGGTGGCGTGCGTCAGGAGGATTTGACCCGACGCCCGTATTGGATGCTGTTCATGAGAACGGCGAGAACGATGACCGCGCCGGTAAAGACCGTCTGCCAGTAGGCCGAGACGCCGATGATGACGAGGCCGTCCGACAGGAAGCCGATGACGAAGGCGCCGAGCATGGTGCCGCGTACGGTCCCCCGTCCGCCGGTGAGCGCGGCACCGCCGATGACCACGGCAGCAATCGCCGTCAGTTCATAGGTGGTGCCGGCGGTCGGACCGGCGGACGTCAGCTGGGAGGAAAGGACCAGGCCGGCAATGGCCGCGCAGACGCCGGAGAACACGTAGACGAGGATCTTGACGCGCTTGACGGGAACGCCCGAGAGTTCGGCGGCGCGTTCATTGCCACCGGAAGCGTAGAGCCAGCGACCGAAAGCAGTCTTGCTGAGCACGATGCCGCAGATGATGGCGAGAGCCGCAAGCACGAGCACGCCGATCGGAACGCCGCCGAGACGGTTGAAGCCGAGCCAGTCGAAGCCGGTGTTGCCGAGTTCGGGGCGGCCGCCGAGATTGTTATATGTCAGGCCGTTCGTCATCAGAAGCGCGATGCCGCGGGCAACGTAGAGAACGCCGAGCGAGGCAACGAAGGCCGGAACCTTGAGATAAGCGATCAGCACGCCGTTGACGGCACCGACCAGCGCACCCATCGCGCAGGTGAGGACCACGACCGCCCAGACCGGCGTGTAGAGGATGACGCCGAAGGAGGGAAGCTGTACGCCTTGCATTAGGAAGCCAGCGATACATCCCGCAAGACCCAGGGTCGAGCCGACCGAAAGGTCGATGCCGCCGTTCAGGATGACGAGCAGCATGCCGATCGCCAAGATCCCGAAGATCGCCACGTGCGAGGCCATGATCAGGAAGTTGTTGAGGCTGAAATAGTAAGGCGACAGGAAGGAGAAAACCGCGATGATGACGATCAGCGCGAAGAACGCGCGACCTTCCAGCAGCAGGCGAATGATATTGAAATCCCGCCGTGGCCCGTTCGAAACTGTCTTTTTGTCGTTTGCTTCAGTGACTGACATAATCAGTGCTCCATAATTCCGGGCTAGTGCGCGACCACTGCTTCGCCAGAGGCGGCCATGATCTTTTCCTTGGTGACGTCAGAGCTGAACTCGGCGGAAATCTTGCCGCGATGCATGACGATGATGCGATGTGCGATGCTCAGGCATTCGGCGACCTCCGAGGTGGAGTAGATCACCGCCAGCCCCTGCTTGGCGCGCTCCGCCAGAAGCTTGAACACCTCGGCCTTGGCGCCGATGTCGATGCCTCGGCTCGGCTCATCGAGCAGGATGACCTTCGGATGCGTCGCCAGCATCTTGCCGATGACGACCTTCTGCTGATTGCCGCCGGAGAGCGAGCCGATTGCAGCGGCGCCGCCGTCGGTCTTGATGTGAACCTTGCGGATCGAATCCGTGACCAGTTCGCGCTCGCGGCCACCCGAGGTGAATAGCCCCCTGGTGAAGGCGCCGATGCTGGCAAGCGACAGGTTGGTGCCAACGGTCATCGTCTGCACCAGGCCGTCACGCTGACGGTCTTCGGGCACGAGGCCGAGGCCGCTTGCGATACGGTTGGCAATGCTGAGGCCGGCCACGTCCTGGCCTTCGAGAAGAATATGTCCGCCGCTGGCGTGCAGCCGTCCGGCCACGCATTCGAGAAGCTCGGTACGCCCGGCGCCCATGAGGCCGTAGATGCAGACGATCTCGCCGGCGCGCACATCGAGCGACAGGCGGTCGACCGCGTTATAGGCGGCACCAGAGGGGCCGGGAACGGTGAGTTCCTTGATCGACAGGGCGACCTTGCCCATCTCGTAACCGGTCGGCGGGCTGCCGAGGTCGAAGTTTTCGCCCACCATGTTGCGGACGATCCATTCGAGATCGATATCCTTGCGCTCGGCATAGGCGGTCATGGTGCCGTCGCGCAGCACGACGGCATGGTTGGTGATCTGTAGCGCCTCTTCGAGGTGGTGCGAGATATAGACGATCGATACGCCGCGGCTGGTGAGATCGCGGATAACCTTGAAGAGCACTTCGACTTCGGTGGCGCTCAGCGCAGACGTCGGCTCATCCATGATCAGGATACGCGAGTTCACAGACAGCGCGCGGGCGATTTCCACGATCTGCTGCTGGCCGAGGCGGAGATCCTCGACGGGGGTCAGCGGATCGATGTCCTCTTCCAGCTCTTCGAGCAGGGCGCGGGTCTGGCGTTCTTCCTCGGCGAAATCGACTGTTCCCGCCGTGATGATCTCGCGGCCCATGAAGATGTTGTCGCGGACACTCAAGTTGGGCGCCAGGCTGAGTTCCTGGTGGATGATCGAGATGCCGCATTCGCGGGCATGCGTCGAGGACACGAAGTTGACGGTCTGTCCGTCGAGGATGATCTCGCCGGATGTCGGGCGAACGACGCCCGACAGGATCTTCATCAGCGTCGACTTGCCGGCACCATTTTCGCCGAACAGCGTGGTGACCTGGCCGCGGTGGATGTCGAAGTTCACGCCCTTGAGGGCCTGCACGCTGCCATAGGTCTTGGCAACGTTGCGGGCGCTGAGCACGACCTCACCGATCTCACCCTTGATCTGGCGTTGGCTTGCCTGGCTCATTTGACTTCAACCTTGACAGGGGTGACGAGCCAGTTCTTCGGATTGATGAGCTTGAAGACGCCCGTGACGGTGACCGTCTTGCCGGTCAACTGAGCGGGGTCGATGCTCCCAAGCACGGCCTTCTTCATCTCGTTGTTGATCGCCGAACCGGCGTCCTGGTACTCGATCTGATTGGTGAACTGGCCGAATTCGATCGTACCCGTGGCATCGCGCAGATCGGTGCCGTTGATTGCCGGACCGGTCTGCACGCGAATGACGACTTCGGGCGGCAGGCCGTCGACCTTCACCTCGTTGATGTTGCCCTTGCGCTCTCCGACAACGCCGGAGAAGGACACGGGCAGAACCGGGCCGGTGGTCGTTGCGACGCCGTATTTCTCACCCGCCGCCTTCTTGTCGGCGAGGGCAGCCGGTGCAAGCTCGGCAGCTGGGACCGCGCGCTTCTCGACATCAGCCGCGATCTTCGGGAACTGCTCCACGCCATAGGTTTCCGAGGAAAACGCCTGCTGGCGCACGTCATTCTCGGAGCCGATATGGACAACCTTCGTGTCCAACGCGATCGCACCGACGACAACCACGACGGCCGCAATGCCGACCGCGATTTTCAGTTTGCCGCTCTTCGGCTGGGAAGCCGCGTAGTCCGTTTCTATGCTCATTTTCTTACAACCTTCGGCGCGAGGCCGGATTTCCTGTTGAGGGAAAGAAAAGGGGATGGGGGATTATCGACGTCGCGACCGGTCGGTCGGGCGACAATCCTGTGTATTGGCCAGTATGTTGGCTGGAGAGTTGGCGAGGAGGCCGCCAAGCGGGGATCGCGCGTCGGGGCGGAAATGCTGGCGGGACGCCAAGCCATGTCTGGAAACAGAAATTCGCACCGTCGTGATCCTCCTCAATAACCCGGCGTTTGTTTCTCCTCCAACCGCCGGGCGCTTCACGCAGATACCGTGTTAGCCTGTGGGCTATGGTATCATCGTGTTATCAATGGCAGTAAAGATGTTATAAAGATTGCACCTTGTCAATCGGCCATTCGGCGGCGTTTTCCGTTTTAGGCGATGTCGATGACTGTGGGGAACGATCGGGCTGGTGCGCGGAGAGGGCGCTAACAGGGCAACGTTTTGTAATCTCTTGCATTACTGACGCATGCGTGACCAATCGCATGACGAGATCACAAGTTATTGATATCATTATATTTGATTGAGATTCACTATGGCATGCGCTTTGGCGCTGGCGAGCATCCTCGCTTTACCTGCGCAATGGCACTCAGCCGAGTGCCTCGCTCATCGTGTCTATTTGATGGTTCGCATTATAGCTGAAAAAAATTGCGACAACAGAAAAAAAATTCATTTGCGGTGATAAGTTTGTGTTATATTCTGCATGAAACGAAAATCCGGTGCTTGCCGGTTTCCGGTTGCTGCCCGAGGCGAGGTCTTTCAGTCTGATCTCGCGAGGAGCAGTCGCAATGCGACGTACTTGCCTGAGTGGTGGCGCTTGGCGCGGTCCATCGGCGGTCGTCTGGGAGGAGTGACCATGAATGGGATGAGGATGCCGTATCCAGCGGCATGGATTATCGTGGCCGACGAGGCTTTCGATGTCTGAACGTGGACAGATCATTATCGGTATCGATGCCGGGACCTCGGTGATCAAGGCGGTTGCCTTCGAGCTCTCCGGGCGCCAGATCGCATCCGCTTCGGCGCGCAATCAATATGCGACCGGCGATGACGGTTCGGCGACGCAGTCTCTGACGCAAACCTGGGCCGACTGCGTGACCGCGCTGCGCGGCCTCAGCGAAAAGGTGCCGAGCCTTGCCGAGCGCACGGCGGCCATTTCGGTGACGGGGCAGGGCGACGGCACATGGCTCGTCGGCGCCGGCAACCGACCGGTTGGCGATGCATGGCTCTGGCTCGATGCGCGTGCGGCCCCCACCGTGACGCGACTCAGTGCCGGCGCCGGCAATCGCGCGCGTTTCGAAGCAACCGGGACCGGCCTCAATACCTGCCAGCAGGGCGCGCAGATCGCCCATATGGACCGCAATCAGCCCGATCTTCTCGATCGCGCCGAAGTCGCGCTTCATTGCAAGGACTGGCTCTATCTCAATCTCACGGGCGTCCGCGCCACCGACCCCTCGGAAGCAAGTTTCACCTTCGGCAATTTCCGCACGCGCCAGTATGACGACGCGGCGATCGATGCGCTGGGCTTGTTGCGCCGCCGGTCGCTGTTGCCAGAGATCATCGATGGCACCGAGGTCACTCATCCGCTTTCCGCCGATGCGGCGCGGGCCTGTGGGCTTCTTGCCGGCACGCCCATCAGTCTCGGCTATGTCGATATGGTCATGACCGCGCTCGGTGCCGGCGTGCGCAGCGCGGGTCAGAATGCGGCCTGCTCGACCGTCGGCTCCACCGGCGTCCACATGCGCGCCAAGGCGGTGGCCGACGTGCAGCTCAATGCCGAGGGCACGGGTTATGTGATCGCCTTGCCGATGCCAGGGATCGTCACCCAGGTGCAGACCAACATGAGCGCCACGATCAACATCGACTGGCTGCTGCAGATGGCCGGGTCGCTGATGGCAGAGGGCGGCAAGACGGTATCGCATGCCGATCTGATCGCCCGCATCGACAGCTGGTTCGCTGAAAGCCGGCCGGGTTCGGTGCTCTATCACCCCTATATCTCGGATGCGGGCGAGCGCGGCCCCTTCGTCAATGCCGCTGCCCGTGCCGGCTTCACCGGCCTTTCCATGCGCCACGGCTTTGCCGATCTGTTGCGCGCTGTCGTCGAGGGTCTCGGCATGGCGACGCGCGATTGCTACGCGGCGATGGGCGATATGCCCGAAGAGCTCCGGATCACCGGCGGCGCGGCGCGTTCGCGCGCGCTTCGCGGTTGCCTGTCGGCGGCGGTCAATGCCCCGGTCAGGGTATCGCGGCGCGAAGAGGCGGGTGCTGCCGGCGTTGCGATGATGGCGGCTGTCGCGATCGGCGCCTATCGCAACATGGACGATTGCATTGCCGAATGGGTGACGCCGCTGCTTGGCGAGGCCGAAGCGCCCGACAGCGAGCAGGCCGAGCGCTTCGAGCGCCTGTTCAAGGCCTACGTGATGGTACGCCAGGCGGTTGCGCCCGCCTGGGATCAGCTGGTCGCCACGCAATAGACGGAAATCCCGCGCTGGGCCGCGACTGATGCGCGGCCGCGCTGAATGAATGTGTTGATGCAAAAGCATCCGAAGGAGCATGTTGATGACTGAGTCCGGAATGGTGGATCTGTTCGTGATCGGTGGCGGGATCAATGGTGCCGGCATCGCGCGCGATGCGGCGGGCCGTGGCCTGAAGGTCGTTCTGTGTGAGAAGGACGACCTTGCGCAGGGGACATCGTCGCGCTCCGGCAAGCTGGTCCATGGTGGCCTGCGCTATCTCGAATATTACGAATTCCGGCTGGTGCGCGAAGCCCTCATCGAACGCGAAGTGCTGCTCAACGCCGCTCCCCACATCATCTGGCCGATGCGCTTCGTGCTGCCGCATTCGCCGCAGGATCGCCCGGCCTGGCTCGTTCGTCTCGGCCTCTTCCTCTATGATCACCTCGGTGGTCGCAAGAAGCTTCCGGGCACCCGCACGCTCGATCTGCGCCGGGATCCCGAGGGCACGCCGATCCTCGACCAATACACCCGCGGCTTCGAATATTCCGACTGCTGGGTCGACGATGCGCGCCTCGTCGTGCTCAACGCGGTCGATGCCGCCGAGCGTGGGGCCGAGGTTCTGACCCGCACGGCAGCCGTCTCCGCCCGCCGCGAGAATGGCGGCTGGAGCATCACCACCAAGAACAGCGTCACCGGTGAAACCCGCAATTTCCGCGCCCGCTGTATCGCCAACGCGGCAGGCCCGTGGGTGTCTGATGTCATCGGTCGCGTGGCCGGCGCCAACAGCAGCCGCAATGTCCGGCTGGTCAAGGGCAGCCATATCATCGTGCCGAAGTTCTGGGCGGGCTCCAACGCCTATCTCGTTCAGAACCACGACAAGCGCGTGATCTTCATCAACCCCTATGAGGGCGACAAGGCCCTGATCGGGACGACGGACATCTCCTACGAAGGCCGGGCCGAGGATGTCGCGGCCGACGAGAAGGAAATCGAATACCTGCTCACCGCCGTCAATCGCTACTTCAAGGAAAAACTCCGCCGCCAGGATGTGCTTCACAGCTTCTCCGGCGTGCGTCCCCTGTTCGACGATGGCAAGGGCAATCCGTCGGCTGTGACGCGCGATTACGTCTTCGATCTCGAAGAGACCGGCAACGCGCCGCTTCTCAACGTCTTCGGCGGCAAGATCACCACTTTCCGCGAACTCGCCGAGCGCGGCATGCAGCGCCTGAAGCATATCTTCCCGCAAATGTCCGATAACTGGACGGAGCACGCGGCACTTCCGGGCGGCGACATGCCGAAGGCCGATTACGAGACCTTTTTCAACGGTCTGAAGGAAACCTATCCCTGGATGTCGCGCACGCTCGCCGGGCACTATGGCCGTCTCTACGGAACCCGCACCCGCAAGATCGTCGGTGATGCAAAAGGTGTCGAAGGGCTTGGCCGTCACTTCGGTGGCCATCTCTATGAGGCCGAGGTTCGCTATCTCGTCTCGTCCGAGTGGGCGCTGACCCCTGAGGATGTGCTGAAGCGCCGCACCAAGCACTATCTGCACCTGACCGAGGCCGAGCAGGCCGCCTTTGCCGACTGGTTCGCCGGCGCGAATCTCGTTGCGGCCGCCTGAGGATACCGATCATGGCATTGACCCTTTCGCTGAACACCAATCCGCTCGTCAATCGTTTCGCCGAGCCGGATGACCTGATCGAAACCGTGGCGCGGGATCTCCGCATCCGCGACCTGCAGCTCACCCACGAGTTCATCAATCCCAGCTGGCAGGCGCCCGTCATTCGCAGGCTGACCCGGAACATGTCGGCGGCGCTCCAGCGCACCGGCGTCAGGGTGACCTCGGGCATGACCGGGCCCTACGGCCGGCTCAACCATTTCGGCCATCCCGATGCCGACGTCCGTCGCTATTATGTCGACTGGTTCAAGACTTTCGCCGATATCACCGCCGATCTCGGCGGAACCTCGGTCGGTACGCAGTTCGCGATCTTCACCTACAAGGATTTCGACGATCCCGCGCGGCGCGAGGAATTGATCAAGATCGCCATAGATTGCTGGGCAGAGGTTGCCGAACATGCGAAGTCGGCGGGCCTCTCCTACGTTTTCTGGGAGCCGATGAGCATCGGCCGCGAGTTCGGCGAGACGATCGCCGAGTGCGTGAAGCTGCAGGACCGGCTGACCGCCGCCAACATGGCCGTGCCGATGTGGATGATGGCCGATATCGACCACGGCGACGTGACCTCGACCAACCCCGATGATTTCGAACCCTATGCCTGGGCGCGTGCCGTGCCCAAGGTCTCGCCGATCATCCACATCAAGCAGAGCCTGATGGACAAGGGCGGGCATCGGCCGTTTACGGCCGAGTTCAACGCCAAGGGCCGCATCCAGCCGCCGGAGTTGCTCAAGGCATTTGCCGAGGGCGGCGCCAAGGATAACGAGATTTGCCTCGAGCTGTCCTTCAAGGAGCGCGAGCCGAACGACCGCCAGGTCATCTCGCAGATCGCCGAAAGCGTCGCGTTCTGGGCTCCCCACATCGACACCGGCATCGCCGACCTGCATATCTGACCGAAAGGCGAATCGAAAAAAAGAGGCGGGATATGCGCGTGGCCAAATCGGGAGACGACTGTCGATGAACGATCCGGAAGAATCGCTCGCGGTGCGGGCCGCCTGGCTGCATTACGCTGGCGGATTGACTCAGTCCGAGGTGGCCAAGCGTCTCGGGCTGCCATCGGTGAAGACGCACCGTCTGATCGCGCGCGCGGTGGCCGAAGGTGTCGTCAAGATCAGTATCGAAGGCGACATCATCGAGTGCGTCGCGCTGGAGAACAGCCTCTCCGAGCGCTTCGGCCTGCAATATTGCGAAGTGACGCCCTATGTCGGCGAAGACGAGTCGATCTTTCGCACACTCGGCCTTGCCGGTTCGAACTTCCTGAAGCGCGAGATCGAGCGCGGCGACAATGACGTGATCGGGCTTGGCCACGGCCGCACGTTGTCGACAGCAGTGCATCTCCTGCCGCGCGTCTCCGCCCGCGACCTGCGCTTCGTCTCGCTTCTCGGCGGCTTGACCAGAAACTACGCGGCCAACCCCTATGACGTCATGCACCGCATCGCCGAAAAGACCGGCATGCCTGCTTATGTCATGCCCGTTCCGTTCTTCGCCAACACGGCCGAGGACCGCGAGGTGCTCCTGGCGCAGCGTGGCGTGAAGGAAGTGATGGACCTCGCAAACACCGCCACGCTCAAGCTGGTCGGGCTCGGCACGGTCGATACGCAAGCGCAGCTTGTCCAATCGGGCATGATCGAGGCCCGCGAGATCAAGGAAGTGGCGGCTGCCGGCGGTGTCGGCGAAATCCTCGGCTACTTCTTCGATTCCAACGGTCGCATTCTCGAAACCTCGCTGACGGAGCGAACGCTCTCGGCACGCCTGCCGCAGCCGAGGACGGAGCGGCTGGTGGCAATTGCGGGCGGCGGCGGCAAGGTCGAGGCGATCCGCGCGGTTCTGCGCAGCGGCAGCCTCCACGGGCTTATTACCGACGAACGCACGGCCGAAGCGCTTCTGCGCTAGCCGGATGATCAGATAGACGACGATAGGGAATAGGATTGCAGATGGCCAACTCACCACGTTTCTGGATCGGCACCAGCTGGAAGATGAACAAGACGCTTGCCGAGGCGCAGAGCTTCGCGAACGGCCTCAAAGCTGCGGATGATGCGCGCGATCCGCGCATCCAGCGTTTCGTCATTCCGCCTTTCACGGCGGTGCGCGAGGTCAAGGCCATGCTTTCTGAAACCTCCGTCAAGGTGGGAGCGCAGAACATGCATTGGGCCGATGATGGCGCATGGACCGGCGAGGTGTCGCCGGTGATGCTCAAGGACTGCAACCTCGACATTGTCGAACTCGGTCACTCCGAGCGGCGGGAGTTCTTCGGCGAAACCGACGAGACCGTTGGGCTGAAGACCGAAGCGGCCGTCCGTCATGGTCTGATCCCGCTCATCTGCATCGGCGAGACGCTGGCCGACCGCGAAAGCGGCCGTGCCGCCGAGGTACTTGCAACCGAGGTTCGCGGCGCACTTTCCAAGCTGACTGGCGCGCAGAAAGGGGCCGAGATCCTGCTCGCCTACGAGCCGGTCTGGGCGATCGGTGTCAACGGCATTCCGGCCACGGCCGAATACGCCGATGCGCGCCAGGCCGAAATCATTGCCGTTGCAGAGGAGGTGCTGGGTCGCCGCATTCCCTGCCTCTACGGCGGGTCGGTCAACCCCGGCAATTGCGAAGAACTCATCTCAAGCCCACATATAGACGGGCTTTTCATCGGCCGTTCGGCCTGGAATGTCGAAGGTTATCTCGACATCCTCGCGAAATGCGCCGCCAAACTTGACGCCAAACTCGAAGGAGAAAAAGCATGAAACTGGCTATCGCAGGAGACAGCGCGGGCGAAGGTCTCGCCAAGGTTCTCGCCGACCACCTGAAGGACCGCTACGAGGTGTCCGAAGTCTCGCGCACGAGCGCGGGCCCGGATGCATTCTACGCCAGCCTGTCGGATCGTGTGGCGTCGGGCGTTATCGACGGCACCTATGACAAGGCGATTCTCGTTTGCGGCACCGGCATCGGCGTTTGCATCTCCGCCAACAAGGTCCCCGGCATCCGCGCCGCACTGACCCATGACACCTACTCCGCCGAGCGCGCCGCGCTGTCGAACAACGCCCAGATCATCACCATGGGCGCGCGCGTCATCGGACCTGAGCTCGCCAAGGCCATCGCCGATGCGTTCCTGGCGCAGACCTTCGATGAAAACGGCCGCTCCGCCGGCAACGTCAAGGCGATGGACGAACTCGACGCCAAGTACAATCAGCGTTGATAGACTAAGAGCTGCGGCCCGCACCTTGCGGGCCGTATTCTCCATGAGCGCGTCGACCAAGTCCGCGTTCATCCCGCAGCGGCCCTTCTGTCGTCTGCCACGATTCTCCGCACGAATATCCAAACGCCACCGAAAACGACAATCGCCATGCGTGTCGTTTCCATAAGCTCCTGACATCAAAGGGCGGCGAAGCCGGCTCTGATGATTTGAGACGGAGCGCCCTGTGGCAAACGAATTTTCATTCCCGCTTTCTCGCCGGCAAGCAATGCTTGCCGGAGCAACGATTTCATTCGCGATGGCCACACCGGCCTTCGCCGCGAAGCAAAAGACAGTACACACTGCAAAAGGAGCAACTCCCATGACCGGAAACTTTGTGAAGACGAAAGATGGCGCTGAAATCTTCTTCAAGGATTGGGGTCCGAAGGATGCCCAGCCGATCGTTTTCCACCATGGCTGGCCGCTGTCATCAGACGATTGGGACGCGCAGATGCTGTTCTTCGTCAACAAGGGCTATCGCGTCGTTGCGCACGATCGTCGCGGCCACGGCCGCTCCGCGCAGGTGAGCGACGGTCATGACATGGACCACTATGCCGCCGATGCCTCCGCCGTTGCCGAACATCTCGATCTGCGCAACGCGGTCCACATTGGCCACTCCACGGGTGGCGGCGAGGTCGCTCGCTACGTCGCCAAGTATGGCCAGCCGCAAGGGCGCGTCGCCAAGGCCGTTCTGGTCAGCGCGGTTCCTCCGCTGATGCTGAAGACGCCGGGCAATCCCGATGGCACGCCGATGGAAGTGTTCGATGGTTTCCGCGCGGCGCTGGCCGCCAACCGCGCCCAGTTCTACATCGACGTCGCCTCCGGTCCCTTCTATGGGTTCAACCGGCCCGGCGCGAAAGTATCCCAGGGCGTGATCGACAACTGGTGGCGGCAGGGCATGATGGGCTCGGCCAAGGCGCATTACGATGGCATCAAGGCGTTCTCGGAAACCGACCAGACCGAGGACCTCAAGGCGATCACCGTGCCGACGCTGGTGTTGCAGGGCGATGACGACCAGGTCGTGCCCTACAAGGATGCCTCGCTGCTGCAGGCGAAGCTTTTGAAGAACAGCACGCTGAAGGTCTATCCCGGCTTCTCACACGGCATGCTGACGGTGGATGCCGACGTGATCAACCCGGATCTGCTCGCCTTCATCAAGGGCTGATCGCGCATCGATCATTCGCTTTAACGCGTGTGGCCGACTCATCTCGTCGGCCGCACCGCCAGAGTGTGAGTCTTGCCTTTCACACAGTGCCGATTGCGATTCTCGGATGCCTCTTATGCAAATTTATCTCTGCTCATTATCAGGGCAATGAGATAATTAATTGAGCATCGAAGAAGGAGAAATGCAATGAAAATCACCAACAAGATCGTCGAGTACTTTCAGCTCGGCAAAGCATACCGCGAACTTTCCCGCCTCGACGACGCTGCCCTCAAGGACATCGGTGTCAGCCGCGCTGATCTGAAGCGTCGCGTATACGGTCGCTGATCACATCACTACCTGATTGCTTCCGATGGGCCTGCTTAAGCGGGCCTTTATCGTTTCTGGGGTCTTTCACAGCACAAATTCAGGGCGTTCGATACTGCCTATCCGCCCTCGAAAAATGCCCCGTCATCGGCGCCGCTCGCGGCCGGCTGAAATGCCCGTGTTAACCATTTGTTAACCAATTCATCGTTAATAAATCTCAACGATTTCTTAACGTAGATGACCAAATTGCTAACAGACGCCCGCTCCATCCGTATCAAGGGCCGCTCGTTTCTGGCGGTGATGCTATCGCCGGATTTGCCGCTCGACGACTGGCTGGTTCGGTTGGACGATCTGGCCGCGCGATCGGCCGGCTTTTTCCTTGGGCGCCCTGTCGTGCTCGATATCAGTGAGCTCGACATTGATCGCGCGCAGTTGAAGGAGCTTATCGCGGCGCTCGGCGAGCGCAATGTCAGCATCATGGGCATCGAAGGTGGGCGTCCTTCGCTGATCGGACCAGGCATGCCGCCGGCTCTCAAGGGCGGGCGTCCGGTTTCCGATTTCGAGATGCCGCAGAGCGAACCTGTTCTCGAAGCGCCACGCAAGCCTGACGCAATCGAGACGCGGCAAACTCCGCAGTCACTGGTTATTCGGGAGCCGGTTCGCTCCGGGCAGTCGGTGATTTTCGCGGAAGGCGACGTGACCATCATCGGGTCTGTCTCGTCAGGCGCGGAAGTGATCGCCGGCGGTTCGATCCATGTCTACGGCGCCTTGCGCGGACGGGCGATGGCGGGGTCGTTGGGCAATGCCTCGGCGCGCATCTTCTGCCGCAGGCTTGAGGCTGAACTGGTTGCCATCGATGGCATCTACAAAATGGCGGAAGACCTGGAGCCGGGGCTTCGCGGACAAGCAGTCCAGCTCTGGCTGGAAGACGACGCGATCAAGGCCGAGAAACTTAGCTGAGCCCAGGTTGGCCAGATATTAGGAGAGAAAGATGGGGAAAGTCATCGTCGTCACTTCAGGCAAGGGCGGAGTTGGAAAGACAACCTCCACCGCGGCACTTGGAGCGGCTCTTGCACAGAGAAACGAGAAGGTCGTCGTGGTGGACTTCGACGTCGGGCTGCGTAACCTCGATCTGGTGATGGGCGCCGAGCGCCGAGTCGTCTACGACTTGATCAACGTCATCCAGGGCGACGCCAAGCTGTCGCAGGCGCTGATCCGCGACAAGCGCCTCGAGACGCTCTTCCTCCTTCCTGCCTCGCAGACCCGCGACAAGGACAATCTGACGGCAGAGGGCGTCGAGCGCGTCATGGCCGACCTTAAGCGCCATTTCGACTGGGTCATCTGCGACAGCCCCGCCGGAATCGAGCGCGGCGCGACGCTTGCTATGCGCCATGCCGATGTTGCCGTCGTCGTCACCAACCCTGAAGTCTCGTCGGTTCGCGACTCGGACCGCATCATCGGCCTGCTCGATTCAAAGACGCTGAAGGCCGAACGCGGCGAGCGCATGGAGAAGCATCTGCTTCTCACCCGCTATGATGCGAACCGCGCCGAGCGCGGCGACATGCTGAAGGTCGACGACGTGCTGGAGATCCTCTCCATCCCGCTGCTCGGCATCATTCCTGAAAGCATGGACGTTCTGCGCGCTTCCAACATCGGCGCCCCGGTCACGCTCGCGGACAGCAAGAGCGCGCCCGCCATGGCTTACTTCGACGCCGCTCGCCGCCTGGCCGGCGAAGAGGTGGCGATGACGGTGCCGGGCGAAAAGCGCGGTATCTTCGGCAAGATTTTTGGAAGGAAGGCCGCATGAGCATTTTTCGGCTTTTTGGAAAACAGAGAACCGCACCGGCTGCCCGCGAGCGCCTGCAGGTGCTCCTGGCTCACGAGCGGTCCTCGACCGGCTCCGATCTGATCACGGTTCTCCGCGAGGAAATCCTCGCTGTCATCGCCAAGCACGTGCAGGTCGACAACGACCGCGTACATGTGAAGATGGACCGCGATGAGCATATGTCGATCCTCGAGATCGACGTCGAGATCCCACTGAACGCAGCTCGCGCTGCCTGAGCAAGAATAGGGGAGGCGGCACATAACGTGCCGCTTTCAAATGACGGTGTGGCGGACTTCAGTCCTGTGGACCGCCAGGCTGCCAGTTGTTTTTGGCCAGTTCCCACTCGCCATCGGCGCCGATCTCGACGCGCTTGTTGCCGCGGTAGAATATTGGCGTGCCCGACTTCTTATCGATTGCGAAGCGGCTCGGCGAGAACTTCGCCTTTTCCTTGCCATCCAGGGCAAGCGCCAGTGCTTCCTTGAATTTTCCGCTTTTGCATAGTGCCATGAACTGGGCTTCATTCATCGGAGCACTCCTTATCGACGCATGCCGTTGTTTGACCGACCTACGCGGCCGCAATGGTTGAGAGCAGTGACCTACTGCAGACGCATGGCGTTCCGCAAGCCGAATGTCACCTCAGCGTCCGCCTACGATCTGGCGCCCGGCCGACGATGAACGGGGCGGATGGCTTCGCCCCTTCACCGCTCCGCCGATGCCCTGTCCCTATAAAGGCATGCCAGGCCGCCCCGATCAACCGGCCATCAGCCCGGTCACGCCTCGCCTCCAATAGCCGGCAGCCAGCGTCTGGTCGCGTCCGTAGGACAGCGTGTCGCGCCAATACTCGCGGATCTCCTTGGTGGCGTCGTTCTCCGAGGCAAACCAGCCGAAGCTTGAGACGCCCTTTGGCCACTCCACGGCGCGGATCGCTCGGACCAATTCGCCGTGCTCGCCGCCCGGAACGCCGTTGCGATGGATCCAGCGAAGCTCGATGCCCTCGGGATGCGTGATCGGCTGCTCGTCGGTCGCCCGCGCCACTTCGACGAAGGCATGGCCGCGCGCATCGGCCGGCAGCCGCTCCAGAATGCGGCTCAGTGCCGGCAATCCCGTCTCGTCGCATCCCATGATGTACCACTCCGCCGGTCTCACAGGCCGGCCGAGCGGTCCCATGATGCCGACTTCATCGCCTTCTTTCGCATGCATGGACCAGGCGCAGCCCACACCTTCGTGCGCGCCGTCGCCATCGCCGTGGACGACAAAATCGACGTCGATATAGCCTGCCTTCGCATCCATCTCGCGGATGGTGTAGACGCGCGCGACCGGCTTGCGTTCCTCAGACGGCCAGAATGTCAGGCCGTTCGGTCCGGCGATCGGCCATACCGGCTCGGGAACATCGGCTGTCGGAAAATACATGCGGATGTGCATGCTGTTGGGATTGTCGAAACGCTCGAGATTGCTGCCCGTCAGGCGCACACGTCGCATGCCCGGTGTCACCTGCCAGGCGCGCTCGACGCGCATGAGCCGGAAGGACGAGAGCGTCGTGTCGCCGGCGAGGTCGCCCGTCCAGACGAATTGCGGCTTTTCGCTCTTCGCGTAGAGCTCGACCGCGACACCGAGAAGTTCCTTGGCGCGGCGAAGGCCCTCTTCATCAGGCGACGAGGCTTCCATCGTCAGCCGCTCGGGCGCCATGTCGAAGCGCGCGGAGGCGAAGGGGAATTCGAAGGTTACGCTGTCATCGGTCTGAACGACGGCGGCATCGAAGCTCGCCAGCCGGTCGACGATCAGGTGCAAATATTCAGACAGCTTCAGCAGACGGATGTCGGTGCTGCAGCGCAATCGTGTGGGTTCGGTCATCGGGTATCACCTCGGGTAAACGACCGGGGAATGGCAAGCCATCCCCGATGGGACATCGGACACCCCGATCCCGCTCGTGGAATGATCCCGAAGCTCGTGTTGCTGCCATTACCTTTTGTACCTGCCCTGATGTGCGCATGCACGGATCGGTATAGGTGACGTTTCACCGGTTTTCTACACCCATGCCGGCTTTAGACGTCTGCAAATTTGCCGATCGGCAAGGCGGCGGCTGAATTGTGCTCATCGGGAGAGGGGTGCGACAGAGTGCAACCGCGCGTATTCTTGCGCGCGTCGCGCCATCCCTGCTAAAGCCGGACACGGGAGGCTCTATCCGAGAACGCGGGAAAACGATCCATGGCGACACTGCGCCAAGTTGCTGAACGTGCGGGCTGCTCCACGGCGACGGCGAGCCGCGTTCTGAACCATAGCGGGCCGGTCAGCCCCGCGATGGTCGGCAAGGTGCGCAAGGCGGCCGGCGAACTCGGCTATCGCGCTCCCGGCGCCAACGCCAAGGGCGGCCGGCGACCCGTGATCGGCGTGCTCGTACCCAGCCTCACCAACCCCGTCTTTGCCGCATCCCTGTCGGGTATCCAGAACCGCATGCTGAGCGCCGGTCACAGCGTGCTGATCGCCCAGTCCAACTACGATCCGCTGCAGGAAGCGGATGCCGTTTCGGGCTTGATGAGCGAACGGCCGACGGGATTGATCCTGACCGTCTGCAACGGCCTCACCAGCCAGGCGCTACTTGGCGATTTGCCGCCTACCGTGCTCTTGCACAATCTGCCGACGGAACGTCATCCGGCTGCCGTTACCGTCGATAATTTCGCCGCAGGCCGGGACCTCACGCGCTATCTGCTGCAGATGGGGCACGAGCGAATCTTGTTCGTCTCCGGCAGCTTCGCCGCCTCCGACCGCGCCGCGCGCCGCTATCAGGGTTATCTCGAAGCCTTGCGGGAAGTCGGCAAGCCGCCGCTTGCTGCCATGCAGATCTCCTTCGTCTCGGAATACGACCAGATCGACATCCTGACCGCCATCCGGGACGGTCGCCCGACCGCGATCATCGGGTCCAATGACCTTCTGGCGTTGGGGGTGATCGCGGCCCTGCGCCGCGAGGGTCTGTCCGTGCCGCGCGACATATCGGTGGCCGGCTTCGATGGCATCGTCATCGGCCGGCTGATCGATCCGCCATTGACGACGATGAACATGCCGGATGCCAGTATGGGCACGACGGCGGCGTCGCTGCTTCTCGATATGGTCGAGAACGCAGCACCAGACCGGCATCTCGAACTCGCCTATTCGCTGCACAAGGGCGGGACCGTTCGCGATCTCAACAAACCATCCAAATAGAAAGAGCCGCCGCACAGTGTGCGACGGCTCGATAGGACCATTCGGTCGCGCTTAGCTGCGCGGCAGCATGCCTTCGACGTCGGCGGCTGCGTCGTCGAGGGCTTCCTTCGGCGCCGACGACTGGTCGACGATGCGCGAGAGGTTGTCGACGATCGTCTGGGTGACGCGAACGCCGTTGGAGCCCGGGAAGGCATACCACGGAACCATCAGCGGCATCTGCTTCAGGCCGGCCTGGAACAGCGGGTTCTTGGCGTAGAAGTCACCGAGATAATCAGGCGACTTGGCGGCCAGCTCGTTGTTCGGAACGTAGCCGGTACCGGGTACGACGACCGAGGCACCATAAGGGCCGGCCGCGAACTTGGCGAACTTCCAGGCGGCTTCCTGCTTTGCGGCATCCTTGGTCAGGATGACGACGGCGTTGCCGCCGGTCGGCAGGTGGCCCTTGGCGGGGTCGAGCAGCGGCAGCGGAGCGGTGCGCAGGTCGAACTTGTCGCCGACATTCTTGATGGTGTTGCGCAGCGCGCCTGTCGTCTGGAACTCGAAGCCAACCTTGCCGGCCGCGAATGCCTGCTCGCCGGCAGACTTCGTGAACACGGGCAGGCCGCCTTCCTTGACCATACGCTCGATCACTTCGCCGGCCTTCTGGCCTTCCGGACCGTTGAAGGTAACCTTGCTTTCGTCTTCGCTGAGCATGGAGCCGCCGGCGCCGAACAGCAGCGCCGAGAACATCCAGTCGTCGCCCTGCCAGCGGAAGTCGATACCATCGACGCCGTTGCCGAGCGCCTTGATCTTACCGCCGAGCGCGATCACTTCATCCCAGGTCTTCGGCGGGTTCTCGGGGTCGCCGCCGGCGGCCTTAACGAGATCGGCGTTGTAGTACATGATCGGGGTCGAGGTCGCGAAAGCGAGGCCGATCTGCTTGCCCTTGACCTGGGCGAGCTTCAGGATCGTGTCCGAGAAGCCCTGCTCGGCCATGTTGCCGTCTTTCTTGACGAGCGGGCCGAGGTCGACGGCGACATCGCGCTCGTCGATCATGCGTAGGCGGTTGAGGCCGATGAAGGTCAGGTCGGGCATTTCCGACGTGCCGACTTGGCGAAGGATCGTCTGGATACCTTCTTCATAGGTCGCCGACGGGCTGGCGAACTGGATCTTGATATCGGGGTTTTCTTCCATGAACTTCTTCGAGATCGTGTCCATCACGTCCTTGAAGAAGCCCGGCATCGGGTAGTGGACCGTCAGCGTCGTCTCGGCGAAAGCCGGCACGGTTGTCGCCATCGAGATGGCCGCTGCGGCGAGAAGCTGGGTGATACGTTTCATCGCTCGTTCTCCTGGGTTGAGGCGACCGGTCAGCCTTTGAGACCGGTCATGGTGATACCCTCGACGAAGCGCTTCTGCGCGAGCAGGAATGCGGCGACGAGGGGAAGGGTGATGATCATGGTGGCGGCCATCAGCGCGCCGTAGTCGTCACCGGCCTCGGCGGCGCGGAAATACATCAGGCCGAGAGGCGGCGTGGCGTAGTCCTGCTTGGTGATGACGACGAGAGGCCAATAGAGGTCGTTCCAGTGGGCGACGACCGAAAAGATCGAAAAGGCGGTGACGGCGGGCCAGGCATTCGGCACGATGACGCGTGCGACAATCCCAAGCTCCGACATGCCGTCCAGGCGCGCCGCATGGATCAGATCGTCGGGCATGGACCGGAAGAACTGAAGGAACATGAAGATCGCGAAGACCGAGATCGAGAACGGAGCCACCAGCGCGGTGTAGCTGTTGAGCAGCGACAGGCTGTTGAAGCCGACATAGAGCGGCAAGGCGGTCGCATGGATCGGCACCAGCAGGCCGAGCATGACGAGAACCATCATCAGCCGCGCCGCACGGAACTTCAGCTTCGCCATGGCGTAGGCGCAGGGAATGGCGATCAGCACCTGGAAGAAGAAGATCAGCCCGCAGACCAGCACGCCGTTCCAGAGAAGCGTTCCCATCGGCACGCGGGTCAGCGCCTTGGTGAAGTTGGCGACGTAGTAGAAGTTGGTCGGGATCAACGACAGAGCGGAGGTGAAAATCTCGCTCTGCGCCTTGCCTGCCGTCGACAGCATGAAGACATAGGGCGCGAGGAACAGCAGCGCGCCGAAGGAGAGCAGCGCCAGGCGGCTGACGCGGCCGAGAGTCCACCGGTTGGCGGTCATCGTGTTTACGCTCATGAGTAGTGCACCCGACGGTCGAGAACATTGTACTGGAGGAAGGTGAGCACCATCAGGATGGCCAGGAACACCACGGTCATCGCCGATGCGTAACCGACTCGCAGATAGACGAAGCCTTCCTGGTAGATGCTGAAGAGCAGCACTTCGGATGCGTGGTTCGGCCCGCCCTGGGTCAGGGTCTGGACGGTTTCGAAGACCTTCACCGAGTTGATGATGCTGATGGTCGTGACGAACAGCGTCGTCGGCCCGAGCATCGGCCAAGTCACGAGACGGAACCGATCGAAAGCCGAGCGGGCGCCATCGACTTCGGCTGCCGCATAGAGCTCACGCGGAATGGCGGTGAGGCCGGCGAGGAAAAGCACCATGTTGAAGCCGACGGACTGCCAGATGCCGATGATCGACAGGCTGTAGAGAACGGTGCTGGAGGCTGCCAGCCAGTTGGGGCCGGGGATGCCGACCAGCGCCAGCAGGCTGTTGATCGGCCCGATGGTCGGGTGGAAGAGATATTGCCACACGGTCGCCATGGCGACGATCAACGATGCCACCGGCAGGAAGTAGACCGTACGGAAGAAGCTGCGGGCGGTGGTCTCGCTTTCGATCAGCAGAGCGACGACAAGGCCGAGGACGATCGAAACAGGGGCGACGATCGCCGTATAGCACGTCGTGTTCCACAGAGCCTTGCGGAAGGCGCGATCGTTGATCAGGTGCGCATAGTTCTCGAAACCGACAAAGCGGAACTTGCCCATGCCGAGCTCGAAATCTGTGAAGCCGAGCAGGACGACGGCAACCACTGGCAGGAGCACGAAAACAAAGATCAGGATGATGGCGGGCAGCGCCAGAAGCCAGGCCGTGCGCGCTTCGTTGCGTTCGCGGGCGGCGGTGGTCTTGCGGGCCGCGGGGGCGTCCATGGCGATGCTAGCCATGAGCCTTCTCCAAAGTCGCGTCGATCGTAATCGGGCTTGCCTTCAGGCGGCTGCCATCCTCGGCAAAGACCATGGCCTTGTCCGGTGACAGCGAGAGAGCAACGGGCATGCCCGCCGAGACGCCGCTGGCCTCCGCCGGCGAGAGCTTGGCGATCATGATTTCGCCGATCGCATCGAGCTTGCAGTAGAGGATGACCTCGGAACCGAGGAACTCGATGCGCTCGACCTTCGCCGCAAGACCATCCTCACGATTATCCGCCAGGCGGACGAATTCAGGGCGGATCGCCAGGCTTACCGGCGTGCGGGCCGACACCGGGGTGTGCAGGCCGAGCCTGACGCCACCGAAGGACACCATGCCGCTTTCGGCAAGCGCCGGCACGATATTGATGCGCGGCTGGCCGACGAAGCGGGCAACCTCGATATGGGCGGGGTCATCGTAAATGACCTGGGGACTTGCCAGCTGAAGCAGGTTGCCGCCGATCATCACGGCCACGCGGTCGGCCATCGACAGGGCCTCGGCCTGGTCGTGGGTGACGTAGACGGTCGGCACACCGGCGCGCCGATGCAGCTCCACGATCTCGCCGCGGGCGTGGACGCGCAGGTTGGCGTCGAGGTTGGAGAGCGGCTCGTCCATGAGGAACACGCTCGGATGGCGCACCATGGCGCGTGCCAGAGCCACACGCTGGCGCTGGCCGCCCGACATCTGGCCGGGCTTTCGGTCGAGCAGATGGTCGATCTTCAGCGACTTCGCCATCTCGGCGACATCACGCGCGATCGCCGCGCTGATGGCGCGCTGGCCGGGAAGCATGGAGCCGACGAATGGCAGGCGCTGCGCGCCGGAGAGACGGCGCATGGCGAGCGGAACGGCGATGTTCTGGCCGGCTGTCAGATGCGGATAGAGCGCGTAGGACTGGAAAACCATCGCGATGTTGCGATCGGCGGCCGCAATGGCCGACATATCCTCGCCGCCGATGATGATCTGGCCCTGATCGGCATGATCGAGACCGGCAAGGATGCGCAGCAGCGTGCTCTTGCCGCAGCCTGACGGGCCGACCAGCGCGATGAACTCGCCCGGCTTGACATCAAGGCTGACGCCCTTGAGGATGGCGTTGCCGGAGAAGGACTTGGTGATGCCGCGAAGGGAAAGCGCGCTCATTCCGCTCGCTCCCGCTGCTTCTTCGGCGCTGCCTGCGGGTAGACCTCTTCCACGACATCATCGAGGAAGTAGGCAGTCATCCCTGGTACGGCGACCAGTTCGGTGGTGACGTCGTCGCCAAGTTCGTGCACGGCCGCACCCACTAGGCGTTCGCCAGGCATTTCGCGCTCCATCGTGTCCAGGATAAAGGCTGTCGGCGGCGCCCAAACGACGGAGGTCTGGCCGAACTCGCCCTTCCACGTCCAGTGCAGGTGGCCGCTGCCGAAGAGCGCGACGTCGTGGGCGGCGATCAGGTCGTAAAGCTTGCGGCGCTGCGTCGGGCGCACGCTCCAGTAACCGGTATCGCCTTCATTGGCGTCGTCCACGAACAGCGGCTTGTGCGCGAAGATCGCGACGCGGCGCTCGCCGCGTTCGGCGAGCGTCTTCTGCAGCCAATCGAACTGCGCCTGCTCTTCCGCGTCCTCGAAGCCCATCAGCAGGCTGTTGAGACCGATGATGCGCCACTCGCCGATATCCTTGACCCAGTAGTCGGGGCCGACGAGATTGCGCCAGCGCGCCAGACGCTCCGGATTGACCGGCTGAGCGGAGCCCGGGAGGTGGCCGACGTCGTGATTGCCGGGAACGCTCAACATGGGGATCGATACTTCGCGCATCAGATCCATGGAGAAGGTCAGATCCTCGTCCTTGTCCGCGCCGTCAACGCTGAGATCGCCGGTGTGGACGATCAGGTCGGCGCCGGTTTCCTCGATCCAGCGGACCAAGGGCGCCCAGTTGCCGTTGAAATGCGGCTTGTTGGGGCTCAGATGTGTATCGGTGATATGGATGATCTTCACGGCGCTTCTCCGGTTCCAAGCCGCCGGCCAAACTCAGGCCAGCGACGTCTTCCGGCGCCTCTTTAGAGCGATCATGTGTCGTGGGCGTAACACGGCTTTCCAACTGCGTTTCATTTTCGTCATCGAATTGTCACTGCGCATCCGGGCCGCTTGTTAGTGCCTGAAATCGGGGGCAAAACCGCGCAAGGATAATCCATTCGATGCAGTGGATCGCGAGAAGGCGGCAACCGTCATCTAACTGTAAAGGAAACATTCTAACTAGCTCCTGAGCATATTGCACAGCTGTGCAACGGGAGTTGAAAGATGAGCCAAGGCGCGTTTCTGGAATTGCGGTCGGTTGCCTGCAGATATGGCAACACCCAGGTTCTGGAGGACATAGACCTCAATATAGAGCGCGGGGAATTCGTCGCCTTGCTGGGGTCTTCCGGCTGCGGAAAGACGACATTGCTGCGTGTTCTGGCCGGCTTCGTTACGCCATCCTCGGGATCGGTCTCCGTGCGCCATCGCGAGGTGACGCACCTGCCGCCCGACAAGCGCGGCATGGCGCTCGTCTTTCAGTCCTACGCGCTCTGGCCGCATATGACGGTGGCGCAGAACATCGGCTACGGCTTGAAGCTGAAGAAGGTCCAGCGCAGCGAAATCGACAAGCGGGTCTCCGCTATGCAGTCTCTTCTGGGGCTGGACGGGCTTGGAGCACGAAAGCCGGCGGCCTTGTCCGGCGGCCAGCGCCAGCGCGTCGCGCTCGGCCGTGCCTTGGCGGTTGATCCCGAGATCCTGCTGCTTGACGAGCCGCTCTCCAATCTCGACGCCCGTATAAGGCTCAGCGTTCGCCACGAACTGCGTGCGCTGCAGAAGCGCCTCGGCATCACCGCCGTTCACGTGACCCATGATCGCGAAGAAGCGATGGTGATGGCCGACAGGATCGTCATCCTCAATGCCGGCCGGATTGCACAACAGGGCACGCCTGAAGACGTTTACAACAGGCCGGCCTCGGCCTTCGTCGCAGCCTTCATGGGCGCCGAGAACGTGATCTCGCTGACCGGCGCGCCTGATGGCAACGACTTCGTCATCGCCGCAGGTCCAACGAATGCCGCAGGCCATGTCGCTCTCATGGGGCGAGACCTCGTGCAAGGCACCGTCGAGGCGCGCTTCCGGCCGGAGGCGGCGCAAATCCTCTCCGCCGAGACTGCCGTTGTCGGGTCGGGCGTTACGCTCGATGGCGAGATCGCAGCCGTCAGCTATCCCGGTGGCCATTGGCGCCATGCCGTTCGTGTCGGCGACCGCGAGATCATGGCCGACGCGCCGCGTCCATTCGAGCCGGGCGAACGCGTCCGCGTCCAGGTGCCTGCCGACGCCCTGTTCCTCTTCAATTCGCCGAGCACCCAGCCGGCAAACGCCATTTCCCGGGTTTCGCCCGGGAAAGTCCACGCCTGACTTTTTGATGCCTGACTTTCAGAACCTCACATTTTCATAACAAGGAGAAGCCTGATGCAGAGATTGACGTATGCCGCTATCGCCATTGCTCTCGCGACGTTGCCGGTAAAGGCCGAAGAGCTGACGGTCGCCACCGCCGGCGACCAGAACATGGTCGATTACATCAACCAGTATCTCGGACCGTTGTTCGAGAAGGCCAATCCGGGCGACACGGTTCGCGCCGTCGGCACCGGCCCCGGCGATGCGGGCTCGCAGAAGATCCTGGAGCGTTTCGACGCGCAGGCCGCAGCCGACAGCAAGGTGTGGGACGTCGACGTTGCCGTCGTCCACGAAAAGTTCGCCGGCCCGATGGTCCAGAAGGGTTACCTCGAGAAGTATCGCGGCAACATCGACACCGGCAAGCTCGTGACCCGCGGCAACGCGAAGAACGCCCTCGGCTCGGATGTCGATGGCTTCGTCATGCCGATGTTCAACAGCCAGACGGCGATCGCCTATAACCCGGCGCTCGTTCCGAACCCGCCGAAGAGCTATGCTGAACTTGCCGAATGGGCAAAGGCCCACCCGAAGCAGTTCGGCTATAACGGCATCAAGGGCGGCGCTTCGGGCGTGTCCTTCGTCATGGGCTGGGTCTATGCCTTCGGCGGCGGCGATGCCAACAACCTGATGACGGGTCCGTTCAAGCAGGAAGAAACCACGAAGTGGGACGGCGCCTTCAAGAGCCTCGCCGACTTCACCAAGAACGCCACGCTGACACCCGGCAATGCCGGCACGCTCGACCTTCTCAGCCGCGGCGAAATCGCCATGGGCCCTGTCTGGGTCGACATGTTCTACAGCTGGCAGGCCAATGGCCAGCTGCCGCCGGAAATGAAGCTGGTACTGCCGGCACCGGGTATGCCCGGCCAGCCGATGCACTACGTCGTTCCTGAAAAGTCGGGCCACAAGGCGCTTGCCGAGAAGTTCATTGCGCTCGCCACCAGCCCGGAAGTCCAGGCCGAAGGCATCGTCAAGCGCTTCAACTGGTATCCGGGTATCGACGCCAACTTCGTCAAGCCGAAGCTCGACGACGCGACCTGGAACAAGCTCTTCGTCGACATCACGCCGGATGACCTTGCCAACAACGGCAAGCCTTTCCCGATCGCGCCCTACAACACCGCGATCCTCGAAGCCTACGAAAAGTCCGTAAAGTAAGCCTGCGAACCGCCTTCTCTCCCGGGGGAAGGTGGTTCGATGGACTGGATGAGAGGTGGCACGCGGTGTCGTCGTCCTTTCGGCGGCGCCGGTCTTTGTCACCGCCTCCTCTCATCCGCCTCGCTCGCGTCTCAAGGTCGTAACATGTCGAAACGCCTACTCGGTCTCCTGCTCGTCCTGCCCGCGCTGGCGGTCATCGCAGCCCTGTTCATTCTTCCGCTGATCATGTCGGCGGTGGGCGCCTTCAGGGTGGAAGGCGGAGCGCTCGGCTTCGACAATTTCGTCAAGACCTTCGACCTCTACACCAGCGACATCGTCTTCACCGTTGTTATCGTCGGTCTCTCGACCGTGCTGATCGGCCTCGGCTCGATCGCAATCGGCGGCTATCTGACGCTCGGCGAGCATCCGCGTGCCGTTGCGATCCTGCGTTGGCTCTACCGCTGGCCGATGTTCATTCCGTTCATCGTCGTCGGCCAGATTCTCCGCACCTTTCTCTCGAAGAACGGCATGATGAACAACACGGCCGTCAGCCTGGGCCTTATGACGCCGCTCGATACCGTGAGCTTCCTCGACTGGCGCGGCATCGTCATCGCCTTCGTCTGGAAGCAGACGCCGTTCGTGGCTTTGCTCGTCGCCGGTGCGATGGCCTCCATCAACCGCGACACCATCGAGGCGGCCCGCAATCTCGGCGCGTCGAAATTGCGACTGCTGTTCGAGATCATCGTGCCGCAGGTCGCCGTCACGCTCACCGTCGGCCTGATCCTATCTTTTGTCACCATGATGTCGGTGCTCTCGGTGCCTTTGATGATCAACGCGCAATCGCCGACCATGCTCACCGCCGATATCGCTTTCCGCGTCAACGCCTATGGCGACTATGGCGTCGCCAACGCGCTCGGCCTGGTCTCGCTGGTGCTGGCGTCATCCGTCGCCTGGATCTATCTCCGCCAAAGCCTGAAGGAGCGCGCGTGATGACGACGGTTTCTCGATCGCGAGCCTCGCTCGCCGCACTGTGGTGGGTGCCGCGCGGTATCATCTTCGGATTGATGGCCTTCTTCATTTTCGGCCCGCTCGCCAATCTGGTTCTGTGGACGGTCGCCGAGAAATGGTACTTTCCGCATAGCCTGCCGCTGGAATACGGCTTCAGCTCCTGGGCTAAGGTCTTTGCGCCGCGTGGCGGGGCGCTGGATTCGCTACGCAACTCACTCGTCGTGGCCGTCCTGACCGTCATCGTCTCTCTGCTGCTCGCCATTCCGGCCGGTTATGCGCTGGCGCGGCTGAAGCTGCCGCTGCGCAGCGCGATCCTGCTCGCCTTCCTAATCCCGCAGGCCTTCCCGAACCTCACGGTCTACGTGAATGTCGCGCGCATCTTCTACGAAATCGGTCTCAACGGTACGATCCCGGGCGTCGTCCTCGTGCATGTCTCGCACGGCCTCGTCTACGCTGTGTGGATCGCCACTGCGGCCTTCTCGGCGATCGATGCGGAACTGGAGCAGGCGGCGCGCGTCACCGGGGCAGGGGCCTTGCGCACCTTCTTCGATATCACCCTGCCGCTTGCTGCTCCCGGCCTGATGGCAAGCGCGATCTTCGTCTTCCTGGAAAGCCTCGACGAATTCACGGGCAGCTACTTCGTGGGCGCGCCTGATGTGAACATGCTGCCGCTGCTGCTCTACACGACGGCCTCTGGCGGCAACTATCAGATCGCCTCGATCACGGCGCTCCTGCTGCTGATCCCGTCGCTCGTCTTCATGCTGATCGTCGAGCGCTTCCTGAAAGCGGACGTGCTGTCGCGCGTCGGACACTGAGACTTCATCTGCAAAGCGGCGATTAGTTGGTCGGAGCGACCTTGTAGACGTCGTCGCCAACGAAGACGATGACATAGCCGCCACGCCCGGCTGCGTCCGTCGCCCATGCCGTTAGCTGGCTTGCGTATGGCTCCTCGCGCCACGCTCGCGGATGCTCGGGATCGACAAGCACCGTGAGCTGATCGCCCTGGCCGTAGACCATCATCTTCGCGACTGTTGGGTCCCATTCGGGGCCGAGCATGGGGTTCGTCATCCACGCGCAGAGAAAATCCCGGCAGAGATCCGGGCGATCGTTGTAGATGCGGCAGCCTTGGTCTGTCACGCAGTTCACGCACAGCTCATTCGCCGGCTTCGAGAGCTGATCGATCTCGGGCAGTCGACAGCACAATGTGCATGTGCCGCAGGAGCGGGGTTCCGTACCAGATGTTGTGACGTCGATCATCGCAGGCAACGTAGCCCCATATGTGCGCAAATCACGTCCCACTCCCTTCAGGAGTATCGAGCCTCGTCGCGATCGTGACCCGGGCGCCATAGGCCTCCCGCATCTCGCTTTCCTCGCCCGGCCGGCGATCGGCGGCGTGGTGGAGCAGCGTCGAGGTGTATCCCGCAGCATGCGATCCATGAAGCAGCGTCACATCGGCATTGCCGGGATTATAGGAGCGCTCGAACCAGTCGACCGGTTGCTGCAGAAAATTCATCTCGAATGCACGGTTGGTAACACCGTGGCCGACGATGATGACGGTGTCGTCGCCATTGCGGGCGTCGTGCAGTGCCGTCTGGATAAACAGGCGCATGCGCTGGGCGACATCGGCACGGCTCTCGCCGTCCGGCGGCCGCGCGTAGAACTTTCCGCTGTTGTTGCGCAGCCGTGCCCATTTCTCGAACTCGTCGGGAAATTTTTGCCTCTGCTCCGCATGGTCATAGATCTCGGTGAACAGGCCGAAATCCTGCTCGCGCAACAGATAGTCTTCCCGGACCTTGCCTATGAGATCAGACGGAAGAACCTCGAGCAGCGCGTCCTTGGTCTGGCGCGTTCTCAAGAATGGCGAATACCAAATCTGCAGCTGTCGGACGTCGGCCAAGGTTCTGAGGTGGGAAGCTATCGCCACGGCCGCGCCAATCGCCTGCCGGTGTCCCCACCTGGTCAGCGGGACATTGTGATCGCCGAACTGGCCGTAAGCCCGCTCATCAAGATTGCCGAGGGATTCGCCGTGGCGAACGAGAAAGATGCGCATCATGCGGCCCGGATTGTCCGAAATGGAATCGCCGTATCATGAACGGTGCGGCCGCCCGGGGCAACGCCGTGGATGTCGGGCCCGAAGGCCCGACCCGTTATCGACGTCGGCGCAGCTCGCTGCGCAGGACGAAAACCAGAAGGCCGGCGACCATCGCGGCGAGCGCAAACCAGGTGAGCGCATATTGGAGGTGGTTGTTCGGGAAGCTGACCTGCGTCAGCCCGCCAACGGGAAAACCACCCGCATTGGCCGTGGCATCGGCATCGATGAAGTAAGGGGCGATATCGGTGACCCCACGCTTGGCGGCCATCGCGTCCACGTCGCGCGAGTACCATCGGTCGTTCGCGGGATCGTTCGACTTGATGAAGGTGCCGCCCGGCTCGTTGAGGCGGAGCAAGCCGGTAATCTTGACGGGGCCGGAAACCTGGCCGTCGAGGCGCGTGTTCACATCGCGCTTGTCCGTCGGCACGAAGCCGCGGTTGATCATCACGGATGTCCCGTCGGCAAGCGTCAAGGGCGTGATCACCCAGTATCCGGCGCCAAGCGTCGTCGCCGCGTAGACGAGGCTTTCCTTGTCGTTCTGCAAGGTGCCTTCAGCCGTGACGCGGCGGTATTCGTCATTTTCTTTGGTGATATTTCCCCAGTCAGCGCGGGCGGGGGCGGCCACCGGTTCGGCATGGATGCGTTGATCGACACGGGCGATCAGATCCAGTTTCCAGGCGCGGCGTTCGACCTGCCAGACACCAAGCGCGAAAACCGCGCAAAGGACAACGACGAGGAAGCCGCAGAAGATCGTCAGTGCGATCGCCGAACGACGTTTGGGGGCTTGGTCTGCAGGGGAGTTTGTCAAGGTCTTAAACCGTAACGGGCGGCGTTGCCGCCGCCCGTCCATTGTGCCCGTCAGGGCATGTTTTTCATCATTTCCGGGTTCATCGGCATCATGTTCGTATTGAGATGATGCATGACCCAGAGCGAGCCGGAGAGTGCGATGACCACGAGCAGGATCGTGAAGATCAGCGCCAGCAACGTCCAGCCACCCTCGGAGCGAGAGTTCATGTGCAGGAAGAAGATCATGTGAACGACGATCTGGATCACGCCGAAAATCATGATCAGGGCAGCGGTGACAGCCTTGCTGTCGAAGACGCCTGCCATGACCAGCCAGAACGGAATAGCCGTCAGGATGACCGACAGGACGAAGCCGATCATGTAGCTTTTGAAGCTGCCGTGCGCTGCTTCATGCCCATGGCTGTGCCCATGATGGGCTTCGTGAGCATCCTCGTGTGCGGGTGCGTGCGAACTCATCCGAGTACTCCCATAAGATAAACAATCGAGAAGACGCCGATCCAGACAACGTCGAGGAAGTGCCAAAACATCGAAAGGCACATCAGGCGACGCTTGTTCTCAGGGATCAAGCCATGCATCGAAACCTGGACCATTAACGTCACCAGCCAGATGATGCCGAAGGTGACGTGGAGACCGTGCGTGCCGACCAGCGTGAAGAACGCCGACAGGAACGCCGAACGCTGCGGGCCCGCACCTTCGTGGATCAGGTGGATGAACTCGTAAAGTTCGAGCGCGATGAACACGGCGCCGAACACGCCGGTGACGGCGAGCCAGAACAGTGTTTCAGCCTTCTTTGCCCGCTCCATCTGTAGCATGGCGAAGCCATAGGTGATGGAGGAGAGGAGCAGCATGGAGGTGTTGACCGCCACCAGCGGCAGATCGAAGAGATCTGCCGGCGACGGGCCGGCCGCATAATTGCGGCCGAGAACGGCGTAGGTGGCGAACAGGATCGCGAAGATCAGGCAGTCGCTCATCAGGTAGAGCCAGAAACCCAGCATGGTGCTGTTTTCCGGATGATGCTCTTCCGTCAGGTAGAATTCGGGCTTTTCAGCCGTATCGATTGCAGAGTTGCTCATGATCTTACACCTGCTCGGCAAGCAGCTTGGTGCGCTTGTCTTCCGTTTCCACGACTTCCTCTACGGGGATGTAGAAGTCACGCTTGTAGTTGAACGTGTGACCGATGGTGATCACGAGCATGGCGACGGCCGAGAGCACGACGAGCCACCACATGTACCAGATCATCGCGAAGCCGAAGACGACGCTCAGAGCACCGAGGATGACACCGGTACCGGTGTTCTTCGGCATGTGGATCGGCTTGAAGCCTTCCGTCGGACGGACGTGGCCGCGAGCCTTCATGTCGTACCAGCTGTCATGGTCGTAAACGATCGGCGTGAGCGCGAAGTTGTAGGCCGGAGGCGGCGACGAGGTCGACCACTCGAGCGTACGGGCACCCCACGGGTCGCCGGTCGTGTCACGCAGCTCTTCGCGCTTCAGGAAGCTGACGACGAGCTGGATCAGGAACGAACCGATGCCGAGCGCGATGAGGAAGGCGCCGAAGGCAGCGATGATGAACCAGATCTGCAGTGACGGATCTTCGAACTGCGACATGCGGCGGGTTACGCCCATCAGGCCGAGAACGTAGAGCGGCATGAAGGCGAAGTAGAAGCCGACCAGCCAGAACCAGAAGGACATCTTGCCCCAGAACGGATCGAGCTTGAAGCCGAAAGCCTTCGGGAACCAGTAGGTCACGCCGGCCATCAGACCGAACACCACGCCGCCGACGATGACGTTGTGGAAGTGGGCGATGAGGAACAGCGAGTTGTGCAGCACGAAGTCGGCAGGCGGGATAGCCAGCATGACGCCGGTCATGCCGCCGATGACGAAGGTCACCATGAAGCCGATCGTCCACAGCATCGGCACTTCGTAGCGAATACGACCGCGATACATCGTGAACAGCCAGTTGAACATCTTCGCCCCTGTCGGGATGGAAATGATCATCGTCGTGATGCCGAAGAAGGAGTTCACGCTTGCGCCCGAACCCATGGTGAAGAAGTGGTGCAGCCAGACGAGGTACGACAGGATGGTGATGACGACGGTGGCGTAAACCATCGAGGCATAACCAAACAGGCGCTTGCCGGTGAAGGTTGCGACGACTTCCGAGAAGATGCCGAAGGCAGGCAGCACGAGGATGTAAACTTCCGGGTGACCCCAGATCCAGATGAGGTTCACATACATCATCGGGTTGCCACCAAGATCGTTGGTGAAGAAGTTCGTGCCGGCGTAGCGATCGAGCGACAGCAGCGCGAGCGTTGCGGTCAGGATCGGGAAGGAGGCGACGATCAGCACGTTGGTGCAGAGCGAGGTCCAGGTGAAGACCGGCATCTTCATCATGGTCATGCCGGGCGCACGCATCTTAACGATCGTCGCGATCAGGTTGATACCCGACAACGTCGTTCCGATACCGGCGACCTGCAGGCCCCAGATGTAATAGTCGACGCCAACGCCAGGGCTATATTCGACGCCCGAGAGCGGCGGATAGGCCAGCCAGCCGGTACGCGCGAATTCGCCGACGAACAGCGACATCATGATCAAGACCGCGCCGGCCGTCGTCATCCAGAACGAGAAGTTGTTCAGGAAGGGGAAGGAGACGTCGCGTGCGCCGATCTGAAGCGGAACCACGAGGTTCATAAGACCAGTAACGAACGGCATGGCCATGAAGAAGATCATGATGACGCCGTGGGCCGTGAAGACCTGGTCGTAGTGGTGAGGCGGGAAAATGCCGGGATTGCCGTTGAAGGCCATCGCCTGCTGGGTACGCATCATGAGGGCGTCGGCAAAGCCGCGCAGCAGCATGACCAGAGCAAGAATGACATACATGATGCCGATCTTCTTGTGGTCGACGCTGGTGAACCACTCTTTCCAGAGATAGGTCCAGAGTTTGAAGTAGGTGATGAGACCGAGGACCGCGATCCCGCCGACCACGACCGCGCCAAACGTGGCGACGAGAATTGGCTCGTGATAGGGGATTGCCTCGATCGTCAACCGGCCGAAGATCAACTTCAGAAGGTCAGGATTGGAAAACATGGAGTAACCCGTTCATTGGTGTCTTTTAGACGCAAAGCGCCAGGTTGAATTATTTGGTCGCAGCAGGCGCGCTCGCGTCGGACGACGGCATGGTATGGCCGTCGTGCTGCATGGTCATGGCAGGTGCGGCCGTCGCGTCGGAAGCGTTCTGCATGCCCGGCATGTTGTCCATGCTCTCGGCACCGTGCGCGGGCGCGTCCTGCGATTCGCCTGCAGCCGGAGGATGGAAACCGTCGATTGGCTCACCTTCGAATTTCAGCTTGTCGCGGTTCTCATGGCTTTCCTTGCCGGCGCCGCCCATCATGTCGATATGCATCATTTCGTTCATGCACATTTTGCCGGGCGTGGCGCACATGTTCAGGATCGCGTTGTAGAGATCCTTGTCGGCGGTGGCGTAGTAGCGAACCGGCTCGCGCTCGCTCGGACGTTCGAGCTTGAGATAGGCGTCGCGGTTAAGCGCGGTGCCCTGGTTCTTGACCTGAGCCACCCAGCTTTCGAAACCCTGCTGGTTCATGCCGTGGAACTTGAAGCGCATGTGGGAGAAGCCGGCGCCGCTATAGTTCGCGGAGAAACCGTCGTACACGCCTTCCTTGTTGATGACGGCGTGCAGCTTGGTCTGCATGCCGGGCATTGCGTAGATCTGGCCAGCGAGTGCGGGGATATAGAACGAGTTCATCACTGACGACGCGGTGATCTCGAAGTTGATCGGAACATCGACGGGAGCCGCCAGTTCGTTGACGGTTGCGATGCCCAGTTCCGGGTAGAAGAACAGCCATTTCCAGTCGAGAGCGACGACCTGGACGGTCAGGGGCTTTACGTCGGCGGGAATCGTGCGCTCCGCATCGATGCGGTCGAGCGGACGGTACGGATCGAGCTTGTGCGTGGTGATCCAGGTGATCGCACCCAGCACGATGATGATCGCGAGCGGAGCGGACCAGATGACCACTTCGAGGCGCGTGGAATGATGCCATTCCGGATCATACGTGGCGGAGGTGTTCGACTGGCGGTAGCGCCAAGCGAAAAACAGCGTCAGACAAATCACCGGGATGATGATCAACAGCATCAGCAGGACTGACACGATGATCAGGTCTCGCTGTTGCATGGCGATATCGCCGGAAGGCGACATGACCACCAGGTTACATCCTGCGAGCATGAAAAACAGCGGCAGAATGACGAGATGGCGGGAAAACTTTGACAGCTTTTGCACGTCGTTATTGCTCTTTTTGTTTCGTCCGATCCGCGACTAAAGCACTATAACTTGTAGCAACATGAGGTGTTTGGTCGCAGCGCAGCAGAATTGCCGCAGTGCGGGATACGACGGAGCGCGTGCGATGTCAAAAACTTGAAGCGGCGAAAAGAGGCATTTTTTGCACGCCGCCGCATTCGTGCAACTATATATCCCCGAAAGCCCCTTCGACCACCGTTCAGGGCCTTATTTTAGCGCTTTCGCGCACAATTCTTCATGTGGCGCTAATTTTCGAAGCCGGTCATAAACTATTTCTGCATTCCACCCTTGATAAGCACGACAGTTAGTTCAAAATCTTACCTGAGACGCTTTGCCGCAAGCGTCTTAACGAGGGAGGCGTTTTGAATATGGCTACTGTGACTAACTATGGTCCTTCGTCCACGTCCATGGAACGTGACGCGAGACAAATTCATGCTGATAAGCCGGTGTCGCCGGGCAGCATTGCAATCGGTGTCGTCATTGGACGCACATCCGAGTTCTTCGATTTCTTCGTCTACGGGCTGGCCTCGGTGCTGGTCTTTCCGCAGCTTGTCTTTCCGTTCGCGCCGGACAGGTTGACAGCCACACTTTATTCCTTTGCGATCTTTTCGCTTGCATTCCTGGCTCGTCCCGTCGGTTCGGTGGTCTTCATGACGATCGACCGCCTGTATGGCCGCGGTACCAAGCTCACCATCGCCCTGTTCCTGCTCGGTGGATCCACCGCATCAATCGCGTTCTTGCCGGGTTATAGTGAGATCGGCGCCTGGTCGATCGCGCTTCTGGCGCTGTTCCGATTGGGGCAGGGTTTCGCGCTCGGCGGCGCCTGGGATGGCCTGGCGTCGCTTCTGGCGCTGAACGCGCCGAAGAATCACCGCGGCTGGTATGCGATGATCCCGCAGCTTGGCGCGCCGATCGGCTTTGCACTGGCAAGCCTGCTGTTCGGCTACTTCGTCGCCAATCTGTCGTCGGAAGACTTCCTCAGCTGGGGCTGGCGCTATCCGTTCTTCGTCGCTTTCGCCATCAACGTCGTCGCGCTCTTCGCGCGTCTGCGCCTGGTGATGACGACGGAATTCGGCACGGCGCTGGAACAGCACGAGCTCGAAGCCGCACCGATTCGCGATGTCGTGCGCATCCACGGTCGCGATATCCTGATCGGCGCCTTCGTGCCGCTGGCAAGCTTTGCGATGTTCCACCTCGTCACGATCTTCCCGCTTGGCTGGATGAGCCTTTACGGCGATCAGCCGATCGGCGCTTTCATGCTGGTGCAGACGGTCGGCGCCATGGTCGGGATCCTGACGATCATCGCGTCGGGCCTGATGGCTGACCGTATCGGTCGGCGTGGGCAGCTCGCCGTTTGCGCGGTGCTGATCGCGATCTTCAGCTTCGTCGGCCCGATCATGCTCGGCTCGGGCTCGAATGGCCACGATGCCTTCGTTATCATCGGCTTCGGCGTTCTCGGACTGTCCTTCGGCCAGGCCACGGGGTCGATCTCGTCGCGCTTCGGCCGGGGATACCGCTACACGGGTGCGGCGTTTACGTCCGACCTGGCTTGGCTCGTCGGCGCCGGCTTCGCGCCGCTCGTCGCACTCAGCCTGTCCAGCCGCTTCGGCCTGACCTTCGTCGGCTACTACCTGCTGTCGGGTGCGATCTGTACGCTGGCTGCTCTGGCCTTCAGCCGGGCGCTCGAACAGCGCGACTGATTGATTGCCGCGAATAAAGAAAGCCCGCCAGAACTGATGTTCAGGCGGGCTTTTGCGTTTCCGCTTAAATTGCGAGGGGTCGTCTAATTCACCGCTTCCGGCTTCTTTGCCGCGCGCGCGGCGGTCAGTTCGGCAGTCGTGTGGTTCAGACGATCCGCTAGAACGCGCATGATCTCGACGGCCATCTCGGGAAAGTCGCTCAGCAGCTTCAGGAAATGCTCCTTGCTGATGCGCAGCACTTCAAGCGCCGACGTGGCGCGAACGGTTGCGGTACGTGAGACGTCGCAGAGGATCGCGATCTCGCCGACGATCGAATTGGGATCGACGTCCGCAACCTTGATGTCGCCAGCGGGCGAGCGAACGAGAATATCGGCTGTTCCCGAGAGCACCACATAGGCGGCGTCCCCTGGGTCGCCTTGTCGGAATAGATCCTGACCGGCGCTATATGTCATGCGATCCGAGGTGAAGGCCAAAAGTTTGAGCTTGGCTGGTGCAATCCGCGAAAAGATCGGCACGCGCCGCAGCATCTCGACTTCGTCTCTCAGCAGCATGAGCTTATTTTCTCCCTGCGCGCTCGCGGCGCGCTTGCTAGAATGACGTGCGTCCTTTTTGGCAGGACGTCACTTTTGTAGCCCCTGTAGAATATTACGATAACAGTTCCTTGAACATCCTGTTCTGTTCGGAAAGTTCCGGAAAATTCCCGGCCTCGACTAGGCTTCCACGGTCGAAAAGCAGGATTCGATCGAAGAGCGCGGCCAGTCTGGCATTCGAAAGAACCCAGACGATCGCCGGCCGCTCGCCCTCGTGATGCAGCTCGTTGACGAGATTGTTGGTGATCTGATCCTGCACGCGCTGGTCCAGCGCTGACAGCGGCCGGTTGAGAATGATGTAGTCCGAACGCCTGAGCAGCGTTCGCGCCAGGTTCAGCTTCTGGCGCTGGACCATCGTCAATCGCTTGCCGCCGGAGCCGACATCGAACTCAAGGCCGATCGACAGCACATCGTCGAAGAGATCGAGCGTTTCGAAGAGGCCGACCATGATCGAGCGGATGCTCTCGGAGGCGTCGGCGCGCTGGTAGGCGATACGACCGAACAGGACGTTGTCCATCAGGCTCGCCGACGAGATGAAGTGCTCGGGATCGTACCGCTCGATGACGGCGGCGAGATCATCCGGAATATTCTCGTGGAACTGCTTGCGTGCGCTGACGATCTTGGCCGTCAGCTCGTCGGTCAGGAGACCGAAGCGGTGGCGGGGTTCGATATAGGCGAAGCTCAACCGGATGATGGCCGAGCGTTCTTCCGGCGTGGCATCGTCGAACTTGCGGCTACTGAGCTTCTGCAGCAGCGCCTGATAGGTCGGAATGTCGTCCGCCGTCATGAAGGTCAGCTGCTGGAAGAAAGGGTGGTCCGGCGGCAGGTCGTGGAAGAGTTCGACCGCGTTCTCGGCGATCTCAAGGCCCATCGCGTAGAGGTCGTTGCTCAGTCCCGTTTCCCGGAACAGTGTCTGGAAATAGGGATGCGCCGCCAGACGCCTGTTGTTCATGATCGGCCGTTTCATCGAGCCGAAAAGCAGGTTCTCACCGACGGTGGCCTGCGCGTTGTAGCTATCGAAGTCGAAGGGTACGACGATGTTACCGAGCTCCGACTGCTGCATCTTCTCGCGGAGCGCCGCACGCAGATCGACGATATGCTCTGCAAGCTTTGTGTGGACGTGCGTGTCGACAGTCGAGCGCAGCGCGAGATCAAGAATGTCCTCGGTGATTAGCACGGCGTCGAGAGCCGGCCGCATCGCCGTCAGGATATCGCCAGGACCCGTGGCGCCCGCCGCGCGGTAGTCCACCCAGTCGCTGTTCGGGTCGAGCGTCGGGTTGCCGGCCTTGATCGCTTCCAAGGCATGCCACTTGGCTTCTTGGGCCGTCTGCTCGTCGTATTCGGGATCCTTCAGCGGCGCGTGCTTCAGGCCATAGAGAAGGTTGTCGCGCAGCGTTCCCTGGAAGAAATAAAGATCCGACGAGGCATAGGAAATCCGGCGGCCCGAAACCGATTCCGGCAGTTCCAGCAAATCTTTTCCATCGATGGTGATACGGCCTGAGTTAGGCCAGACCACCCGGCCGAGCGCTTCGGCGAAGGCTTCCGCCCCGCTCGAATTAGGGCCGACGACGGCGACCGTCTCGTTCGGCTTGATCTCGACGGAGACGTGATCGATCAACTTGGCGCCGCTATCGTCGCTGACGGCAAGGTTGGTGACGACGATCGGTGCGGCTAAAGCCGCGACCTCTTCAATGGCGACCTTGTGGATGCTGTCGTCGATCAGCGGCTCGACATTGAACTGCTCGTAGACCTGCTGGTACTTGACCTGCACGTCCTGGCGCATCTGGTCCCAGTCGATCAGTTCCTTCAGCGGTCCCGGCAGATCCTTGTAGGCGCTGATGACGGCCACCAGCTGCCCGATATCCAGCCGCCCCTGAAGCGCCAGATAGCCGCCGATCGCGTAGAACAGGAATGGGGTGACCTGCGCCAGGAAGTTGTTCAGGAACTTGACCAGGAACTTCCACTGATAGAGATCGTAGCGGATCGAGAAGATGAGACCGAGGCGCGCGGCGATGTCGGCGCGTTCGAGGTTCGACGTGTCGTTGCCGTGGATCGTGCCGATGCCATCGACGATCTCGCCGACACGGCCGGAAAGCTCGCGCGCTGTCAACTGGCGCTGGCGACCGAGTTCCAACAGTCGCTTGCGCATGCGGGGGATGACGACGGCCTGAACGCCGACGATCGCAGCCGCGATCATGCCCAGCCAGAAGTTCTGCACGATGATGAAGGCGAGCGCCGTCAGCGCCTGGCCGCCGAGCAGGGCGGGCGAGACGAAGGCATCCCCGGTGAAGCCGCCCATGGGCTCGACTTCGTCCTTGATCATGGTCGCGATTTCAGCGGACTTCACGCGCTTGAAGTGGTTGGGTGGGAAACGCAGAACCCGGTCGATCAGCTGAAAGCGGATACGCCGCAGCATGCGCTCGCCGAGCCGGCCCTTGTAGGTGTTGATGTAGAACTTGAAGAGACCGTTGAGGACGACGAGCGCCAGGAAAACCAGGCTGAGCGCCATCAGCATCTGCTCGCGGCCGAGCTGGACGCCCTGGAAGAACTCCACCTTTCCGATCAGCGGGAAGGTGTAGGACAGATGCATGAAGGTCTGCGTGGCGCCTTCACCCTCGAAGCCCGAGCCCTGAATAGGTCCATTGACGATCTGCTTGGGCAGGTCGAACGACAGGAAGTAGGGCACCATCGAGAGCGCGACGACCGCCAGAATCCAAAGCTGCTGCAGCCGCGTGTTCGACCAGATATATCGCGCGAGGCTTTTTTCCATTGCTAACCGTCGATTGTCGGGAAAATTTGAGACATCAATCCTGCACGAGAGGGCGGTGGTACCGAGAACAGGATCATGCTACCGGATCGCTCAATAAAAACAACGCGAAGCGGCGTGTATTACTGGATGCCGATTCACGCGAGAGTCTGTTTTATATCACATGATTTTCATAAAGGGCGAGAGTTTCACGCGAGCATAGCGCGAATGATTTCGGCCGTTCGTTTGGCGCCTTCGAGATCGATATCAAGATCGACGGTGCGACGGTTGGGGGCCGCAAGCGCTGCACTCACCGCCGCCGCCACATGATCCGCTGTCAACCCTTTTTCGGGCAGCAACTCGGCCAAGCCGAGCTTGGCAAGCCGCTCGGCCCTGACGGTCTGCTCGGTCTCCCCACCCGCCACGAACGGGATCAGGATCGGCCGGCAATCGGTGCGCATGAGGTCGCCCACCGTGTTGTAGCCCGCCTGCGAAATGGACACGCGCGCGGCGCCGAGCAACGAGGGGAAATCCTTGCGGAACCGGACGAGCGTGACGTTGGATGGGATCGCTTGCGACAGCGTCGCGAAATCCGTCTCCGGCAGGTTCGGGCCGCTGATCAGCAGCCAGCGCAGATCAGCCGGCAGCATTTTCGCGGCTTGGCCGGCTGCATTCAAAAGCTCCATCCCAACCGCGCCACCACCGGCGGATGCGATGATGTCGAATATCTCCGATGCCGGCTCGGGCGGAGGCGGCGCGACGATCCCGGTATAGGAGACCTTGTCGGCGATATCAGCAGTCAGCGGGAACGTGTCTTCCAAGCGGATGAAGTCGGGATCGCCATGAACGAGCACGCCATCGAAATGCGCCTGCACGAGCTTCACGGTTTCGGCATCGCGACCGGCCTTGCGGTTTTCCTGCAATATGTCGCGCACGGAGCTCAAGAGTCTCGGTCGTGGGCTCGATGCCTCGATCGCTTCGATGAGCGGTAGAAGTTCGAAACGCATCTGCCTGCGGCCAAAAGGAAAAGCCTCGATGATGACCACGTCGGGGCGCGCATCGCGAAACGCCTGCAGCAACAGGTCCCGGCGCCGATCGAGAAAATCCTGATCGACCGCAACACCCCGTTCATCGGCGAGCCCGGAAAAACCGGCATTGCTGGCCACCACCGGAGGAAGCGCCACCGTCTTCAGCCCCGCAGCCGGGAAACCCGCGACAGGCAGCCCGCCAGTCACGACGGTGACATCGAAGCCATCGTTTTGCAGGGCATTGGCGATGCGGCTTGCGCGCGCGATGTGGCCTATGCCGAGCAGGTGCTGAACGTAGAAGAATACCCTCGGAGCGCTCATGATGCTTTCTGCCACTCCTGTTGGAACAGCTGGCTGAGCTGGACGATGCTGGCATTGTAGTCGAAGTGGCTGCGCACGCGCATCTCGGCAGCGTCGCCCAGCCTCTGCCGCAAGCCGGGATCGCGAATGGCTATCTCAAGCGCTTTCGCCAGCGCCTTGGGATCATCTGGTTCGACCAGAAGCCCATTCTCGCCATCGACCAGCAGTTCCGGCACGCCGGACACGGAGGTCGAGATGCAAGGCAGACGCTGGCTGGATGCCTCGACGAGAACGTTCGGCAATCCGTCGCGATCGCCATTGGCCGCGATGCGGCAGGCGAGGGCGAAGAGATCGGCGCGGCGATAGTGATCCAGAACCTCCTCCTGGGCGAGCGCGCCCTTCCAGGTAATGCGCTCGGAGAGCTTGAGTTCGCTCGCCAGCGCCTTCAGCTTGGCCAGTTCATCACCGCCGCCGATATGCTCGAAACGCCAGTTCAGATCGCTGGGCAGGAGCGCAAGCGCACGCAGCAAGGTGTCATAACCCTTCTTCTCCACCGCGCGCCCGACACTGAGCAGGAACACGGGCTTCGTCGGATCGCTGCCATCCCCGCCGGATCGTTCGCCGGGGAAATGACCGAAGCGCGCCAGATCGAGACCGTGATAGCTGAGATGCACCGCGTCCTTGCGCGATGTCAGCGTGCGCATGTGCTGGTAGCCATTGCGGGTGCAGGTCACGGCCCATCGGGCGCTGGAAAGCTTTTCCGTCAGCTCCCAGTCGGGCGATGTCCAGATGTCCTTGGCATGGGCCGAGCAGGTCCACGGCACGCCGGTCAAAAGGCTCGCATATTCTGTGACGGAGGCGGGCGTGTGGATGAAATGCGCGTGCAGCCACTCTCCGCCGTCGGGCCATTCATGGGCGAGCACCATTGCCTGGCCAAGCCGGCGAAAGCGATTGCGCGAGATATCGCGCGGCAGGTCCTTGAAGAAGCGCTTCATCAGCGCGCCAAAGCCCGGCTTCCTGAAGCTGGCAAGCAGCCCCTTCAGCACCCTGAGCGGTTCTTCGTGCAGATATTCCGGCAGGTAGACGACGCGGGCCTTGATCTCGTCATGGACGGGATGGCGCTTCTTGTCGGTCGGGCGGCGCATGGAGATCAAGGTCAGGTCGAAACCGGCCTTCTCGAGACCGAGCAATTCCTGCGCGATGAAGGTTTCCGAAAGGCGCGGATAGCCCTTCAGGACGACAAGCAATTTCCGGCGTGGCGGCAATGATGCGACTTTCACTCGGCGCCGACGACGGAAAGGTGGCGGCCACGGTTGTCGAGCCAGGCGCCGACCGTCTCGGAAATATGGTTGAGGCCCTCAAGCCGCATGTTGGATCCGCTCATCGAAGGCGGCTGTCGATGCGGCAGGCGCTTCAGCGCGTCGGCCATGACGGCGGCGTCGGCCGATGCTTCCGGCAGAAGCATCTCGACGAGGCCAAGGTCGCTGGCGCGCTGCGCGCGCAACAACTGCTCCTCACGCGGCTTGACGCGGGGCACGATCAGCGCCGGTTTATCGAAGGAGAGGATTTCGCAATAGGTGTTGTAGCCACCCATCGCAACCACGCCGGCAGCGCCGGCGATCAGCTCTTCCATGTTGTTGTCGAATTCGATCACCTGAATATAGGGGATCTTCGATCCCTTCTGGACCAGCGTCGTTCGTTCGGCCGCGGGCATGTAAGGACCGAGCACGACCAGTGCCTTCTGCTGCAAGGTTGGGTCCTGCTCATAGGCATTCATCACGTCGTGCACGAGATCGGAGCCATCGCCGCCGCCACCCGTTGTGACGAGAATATAATCGTCGCTGCGCGCGTTAATCGATGTCTTGTTGGCCGAAACGCTGCGCTGCAGGAAGCCAACGAAGTCCATCTTGCGGCGAACGCTAGCGGGCACATCGAGGCCGACGAGCGGGTCATAGAAATCAGGCGGGCCGTAGACCCAGATCGAATCGTAATATTGATCGATCTTCTGCATCACGCCGTTCTTCTTCCACTCGGCGTCGAGCAGGTGAGGGGCGTCCATGATCTCGCGCAGGCCAAGCACAAGCGTCGTGCCGCGTGCCTTCAAATAGTTGAGCGTCTCCTCGACCTCACCCTTCAGTCCCATCGGCTCCTTGTCGACGATAAAGATGTCGGGCTGGAACGTTTCGGCCGTGTGGCGGATGATCGATTCGCGCATCTTCAGCGTATCCTGAAGATCGATATGGCTTGCCATCGAGGTGTATTCGCCGTTGCGCAGCTTGATGACGCTTGGGACCTTCACGAAGTCGACACGGGCGCGATAGTCGAAAGCCCCGGCGATTGTCGCGCCTGAGATGATCAGGATGTTCAGGCCGCGATAATCTTCGACCAGGGCATGCGCAATGGTCCGACAGCGGCGCAGATGGCCGAGCCCGAACGTGTCGTGGCTATACATGAGGATGCGTGCGTCTTCCAGGCGCCGGGCCATGGACATTCCTTCCGGGCTATACATCATCTAGCACCGCCGCTTTCAACGACGCTTGCGACGGATCACGGTGGATCGCCGCAGGCCGTTATTTGTAGGGATCAGCCGCATCGCGCAACCCGTCTCCCAGAAAGTTGAACGCCAAAATCACCAAGACCACAGGTATAATCGGGAAAAGCAACCACGGATAGAACGCAATAACACTTACGCTCTTGGCTTCCGTCAGCAGAATGCCCCAGCTGGTTATCGGCGGACGCAGGCCAAGCCCGAGGAAGCTCAGCGCGGTCTCGCCCAGGATCATGCTCGGAATGGAAATTGTTGCCGAGGCGATCAGGTGCGACATGAAGCCCGGCACGAGATGCCGCCCGATCACGCGCGAAGTGCTGGCACCCATCAGCTGGGCAGCCTGCACATAATCCTCTTCGCGCAATGCCAGCAGCTTGGAGCGCACGGCGCGCGCCAGACCGGTCCAGTCGATGATACCGAGAATGATGGTGATGCCGAAATAGATGACGAGAGGGCTCCACGTCACCGGCATGATCGCCGCCAGCGCCATCCACAGCGGCAGGCTCGGGAGCGATTGCAGCACTTCGATCAGGCGTTGCACGATCAGGTCGAACACGCCGCCACGATAGCCCGCAAGGCCGCCGATGACGATGCCGAGGCAGAAGCTGATCGAGATGCCGATCAGGCCGATCGTCAGCGAGATTCGGGCACCGTAGAGAATGCGCGAAAGCACGTCGCGCCCCAGCCGGTCGGTCCCGAGCAGAAACATCTGGCCGCCCTCGGCGGGGCAGACCATATGCAGGTTCGAATCGAACACGCCCCAGAACTTGTAGGCGTCGCCGCGGCAGAAGAAGCGGATCGGCTGCACATCGTCGGGCTTGTCGTTATAGAACCTGTGCAGCGTGTCCATATCCAGCGACATCGTGCGGCCATAGACGAACGGGCCGACGAACTTGCCGTCATTGAAAAAGTGCACACGTTGCGGCGGCGAGTGGATGAAATCGACGTTTTTGGTGTGCAGCCCGTAGGGCGCCACGAATTCCACGACGACGATCATCAGGTAGACGGCGATCAGGAAAACCGCCGAGGCCAGCGCCAGGCGGTGCTGCTTGAACTTCCACCACATCAGCTGCTTTTGCGAAGCCAGGTGGATGCGCGATTGCGCCGCCGTCATCGTTTCGGTCGCCATCGGATCGAATGGCGCGGTCGAGACATAGTGCGGCATCGGTGCGCCGGGTGGGGGCAAGGGCGACATTATTTGGTGCTCCTGCCTTGCAGGCGAATACGCGGGTCGAGGAAGCCAAGGGCGATGTCCGAGATCAGCACGCCGATGACGTTCAGGAAGGCCAGAAACATCAGGAAGGAGCCGGCCAGATACATGTCCTGGCTCTGCAGCGCCTTGATCAGCATCGGGCCGGTGGTCTCAAGCGACAGCACGATCGCGACGATTTCCGCGCCAGAGATGATCGAAGGCAGGATCGAGCCGATATCGGCGACGAAGAAGTTCAGCGCCATGCGCAGCGGATATTTGAGCAGTGCGCGCAGCGGATGAAGACCCTTGGCGCGCGCAGTCACGACATATTGCTTCTGCATCTCATCGAGCAGATTGGCGCGAAGCCGCCGGATCATGCCTGCGGTACCCGCTGTGCCGACGATGATTACGGGGATCCACAAATGCGAGAGGATCGATCTCGCCTTTTCCCAGCTCATCGGCTCTGCGAGATATTTCTGGTCCATCAGATGGCCGATCGACACCCCGAACCAGATGTTGGCGAAATACATGAGGATCAGCGCCAGCATGAAGTTCGGAATGGCTATGCCGAGCAGGCCGAACAGCGTCAGGCCGTAGTCACCCCAGCTATACTGGTGGGTCGCGGAATAGATGCCGATCGGAAAGGCGATCAGCCAGGTCAGGAGAATGGTGGCGAAGGAGACCAGAATGGTCAGCCACAGCCGGTCGCCCACCACTTCGGAGACCGGGAGCTGGTATTCGAACGAATAGCCGAAGTCGCCATGCAGCATGCCGCCGACCCAGTAGAAATAGCGGACCACGGCCGGCTTATCGAAACCGTACTGTTTCCTGAGTTCCTCGATCTCCTGCAGGTTGGCGTTCTCGCCCTGCGCGCGCAATTCGGCAATCTGGCTTTCGAAGAAGTCGCCAGGCGGCAGTTCGATAATTGTGAAGACCAGCGCCGAGATGATGAACAGCGTGGGCACCATGGCGGCGATGCGCCAGAGGATATATCTCAACATCGCTCAGGCCTCCTTGAACCAGAAGGTGTCTGGCATGTAGATGCCGAGATAGGACGTCGGGTCGAAGCCATAGAGGCCCTGCTCCGGCACGTTCTGCAATTTCGCCGATTTCAGAATGGGTTGCAGCGTACTGTTGATCAATCCGATCGAGAAGACCTGCTGCGTGTAGAGCGACAGCATTTGGTGCCAGATCGCCTGGCGTTCCTCGAAGTGAGAGGTCGCACCCCAATGGCTGAGCAAGCTGACCAGCTGTTCGGCTTCGGGCAGGTCAGGCGCCGTTCCAGCTTGCCCGGCTGACAAATGGTACATGCCCCAGAGAGGCCATTGCAGCTGGTCGTCCATGGTCGGCGCCAGCTGGCTGGGCGACATGTCGGCCGTCGCCACGCCATTGTCGATGCCGAACCAGATCGACATCATGATGCGTCCGCTCATGGCGCGGTCACGGAAGACGTCGCGTTGCGAGGTGCGGGTGTAAAGCGCAATGCCCACTTCGCGCCAGTGATCGCGCACCAGTTCGAGCACGTCGGTATCGAGATTGCTCTCGCCAGCGGTTTCCACCGTGATCTCGGCGCGGCGCCCATCCGGCAGCAGGCGGATGTCTTCGCTGTCGCGCTGGGTCAGCCCCAGTTCATCGAGCAGGCGGTTGGCTTCATCAGGATCATGGGCGATGAAGGCGTCGGCATATTCCTGCTTGAACAGCGGACTATCCGGAAGCACGGTGTCGGCGCTCGGCTTGCCGAGGCCGTAGAAGGCCACCATGTTGATTTCGTGCCGGTCGACCGCGAGCGAAAGCGCGCGCCGGAAGCTCGTCTCGCGGAAAAGCTTGCGCCAGACATCGTCGGCACAATTGAGGTTCGGCAGCAGCGCCACGCGTGAGCCGCGCACCTGTTTCCAGAGATTGACCTTCACGGGGAAGCGCTTTTCCGCGTCCTTGAGGTAGGTGTAGTCGTTGAAATCGACGCCAGTGGCCTGCAGATCGGATTCGCCCGCGCCCGCCTTGGCGGCGATGATCGAGGACGAGCTGACACCCATGATGAACCGGTCGATGTAAGGCAGCTGAACGCCGTTCTCATCGATCCGGTGGAAGAACGGATTGCGCACGAAGACGAACTGTTCGGCCGGCGGCGGCGTCGTGTTGACCCACGGATCGAGCGTCGGCAGGTCGGGATTTTCCGGGCGCGAGGCGCGCGACATCTTGATGTGCAAATCGGCCCATTTCTTGACCCGGTTCTGCTTCATCAGCGCGGACAGACGAAAGTCGTCCTGATACTTCTTGTGGAATTGCTTGAGATAATGCGCCGGCCCGTAGATGACCAGCGGCAGGGGGCCGGCGAGCGCCGGCATGAAGTTCGGGTTCGGCCGGTCCCAGGTGTAGCGCACGGTTAGGGGATCAAGCACCTCGAAGCGCGGCAGGTTGCCATGCGGGCGAAGCTCTAGCGCGCCGCCTCCCGGCGTCAGATCCTTGTTGAGGATGACATCTTCCCACCAGTAGCGGAAATCATCCACCGTAAACGGCGATCCGTCTGACCAGCGATGGCCTTCGCGCAGGTGGAAGGTGAAGACGGAGTCGTTTTCCGAGGTGAAGCCCATCAGGATGTCGGGCTGGAACTGCAGCTTGGTATCGTAGCCGATCAGCCTGGAATAGCCGTAGACCGTCATGTAGCGGATGTCTTTCGCGCTGCCGATGATCGTACGCACGGTGCCGCCATAGACGCCGGGCTGCCGCCCGGTGGCCTTCATGTTGATGATTCTCGGGTGGGTCGGCAGGCGCTCCACCATCGGCGGGATGCGATCGGCCCGCAGCCAGTCGCGCAGGAATTCGGGCTCAATGTCCCGATCGCCTACTGCTTTCGCCAGTGATGGTGAAATCGCCGCGCCAACCAGTCCGCCGATGAAGCCACGACGCGTTACCATGCGCGCAACTCCTTCGCGTCGGCGCCTTTTCGCGCGCGCACGAAATGCCCGTTGCCGAGATCGGCATAGTCGAGTTCCGATGCGTCGTCGTGCTCGGCGGTAAAGGTCACGCCCCAATTCTGCTTGTCGGCCGCGCCGTTCCTGCGCAATGCCTCGAAGTCGAGCGGACGGTCGAGATCGGGGAAGGGGACGGCTGCCAGGAGCGACTTGGTGTAGGGGTGGACGGGATCGCGCAGGATGATCTCGCGGGGTGCGATCTCGACGATGCGGCCCTTGCACATGACCGCGATACGATCGGCCATGTAATCGACCACGGCCAGATTGTGCGAAATGAACAGATAGGTCAGTCCAAGCTCCTTCTGGAGATCCTTCAGGAGATTAAGGATCTGCGCCTGCACCGAAACGTCGAGTGCCGAGACCGGCTCGTCGAGGATGATGAGCTTCGGTCCGAGTGCCAGTGCGCGCGCGATCCCGATGCGCTGGCGCTGGCCGCCGGAGAAGCTGTGCGGATAGCGGTTGAGATAGCGCTTATCCAGCCCGATCGCACCCATCAGCGCTTCGACCTTGCGATTACGCTCCGCGCTGTCGCCACGATCGTGGATCTCCAGCGGCTCGCTGAGAATGTTGCGCACGGTCATGCGTGGTGACAGCGACGATACGGGGTCCTGAAAGACCATCTGGATATTGGTGCGCAGCTCCTGCAGATCATCGCCGGTGACGGACAGGACATCGACGACATCCTTGCCGTCGTTGAAGATCACCGAGCCGCTGTCCGGCGACATCGCCCGCATGAGTATCTTGCTGACGGTGGTCTTGCCGCAGCCGGATTCACCGACGAGGCCAAGGCATTCGCCGCGACGAATATCAAAGCTGACATCGTCGACCGCGCGGACGCCCGCGTGATCGCGCATGCCGAACAGGCCGCGATTGCGTGTCTTGAAGGTCTTGGTCAGATTGTTGACCGACAACAGCACCTCAGGCCCTTCGGCCGCCACCTTGGCCTTCTTCTTGCCGACGAGGGATTCGAGATTGACCGGAACGTCGCGCAGCGCCTTCAGCCGCTCGCCTTCCTTCATGTCGAAGTGCGGAACGGCGGCCATCAGACCCTTGAGATAGGGGTGCTGCGGATTGCGGAAGATCGATTCCACCGGCCCGGCTTCCATGATCTCGCCATGGTAGATCACCACGACTTCGTCGGCCATGTTGGCGACGACGCCGAGATCGTGGGTGATCAACAGCATCGCCATGCCGAGCTTGTGCTGGAGATCGCGTAGCAGTTCGAGGATCTGCGCCTGGATCGTCACGTCGAGCGCGGTGGTTGGCTCGTCGGCGATCAACAGGGCTGGGTTGCAGATGAGCGCCATGGCGATCATGGCGCGCTGGCGCATGCCGCCCGACAGCTCGAAGGGGTACATGTCGAACGTGCGCTTCGGATTGGCGAAGCCGACGAGGCCGAGCATCTCCTCCGTCTTCTGCCGCGCTTCCTTCTTCGTCGCGTCGGTGTGGATCAGTAGCGACTCGCTGATCTGGTTGCCCACAGTGTGCAGCGGCGACAGCGACGTCATCGGCTCCTGGAAGATGGTCGCCATGCGCCGGCCGCGCAGATCGCGCATCTCCTCGCTGTCCCGCGAATATTTTAGGATATCGGTGGCTTTGCCATCCAGCGGGTCGGTGAAGAGAATGCTTCCCGATGCCTGCGCGGGATTGGGCAGAATGCCCATGATGCTCTGGCTGATGACCGACTTGCCCGAGCCGGATTCGCCGACAAGCGCCGTCACCTTGCCCGGCAAAATGCGCAAATTTGCGTTCTTTACGACACGCAGCTTGTCGCCGAAAACCGAGAAGGAGATATCCAGATTTTCGATGCGCAGCAGATCGGACGCGGACGCCATACCAATGAAATTCCCCAGTTTTCTTCGTTCCCGTTACGAAGACACTAGCGTACGGCAATCAGGGTGTCCAGTTGATGACGAACACATTGAAATTGGGGACATTTCAGCATTTTTATCCAGCCTAACCCAGGCACGCTGCCTAAAGCGACTATTGCATGAACTTGTCCGCCGTTGGCGCCTTGGCGTGCTTGCGCGCATCGCGGTGCAAGAGGATGACCTGCTCGGCCTCCGACAGTGCGTCCTGGGGCACGTCGTGGAAGCTCTGCTCGGTATGCGGATGCGGGGCCGGCGCATGCGGTTGCAGCACCGTGATCTTCTGGCGCACGCCACGTAGCTTTTCCTCGCCCAGCGTCGTCCATTCACCGCCGCAATAGCCAGCGAAGGCCTGGCTTGCGACGACCTCCCGCGAATATTTCTTGGTCAGTGATTGCAGCCGCTGGACCTCGTTGACGGCTGAGCCGAAGGCCGAAAACGTCAACCTGTCCTTCAAGCCGACATTGCCGAACATGACGTTGCCGACATGCAGGCCGATGCCGTAGGCAATCTTGCCGAGGCCATTGGCCTGCCGCTCGCTGTTGAGCTCGGCCACCCGCGATTGCGCCTGGTGAACGGCAGACAGTGCCGACTGACATGCGATCTTCGATGGGTCCTTGTGGCGGCCGCAGGGGTAGACGGCTAGGAAGCCGTCGCCGATGAAGCTCAGGATCTCGCCGCCATTGCGGTTGAAAGGTGCCGCGATCGCATCGAAGAACTGGTTCAGCGTATCGATGTAATTCTGGCGGCCTTCCTTTTCGGCATAGACCGTCGATTGGCGCATGTCGCCCATGACAAGTGCTGCGCGGATGGTTTCCCCATCGCCGCGTCGGATCTGGCCGTTCAGCACACGCTTGCCCGCATCGCCGCCGAGATAGGTGGTCAACATGTTGTTGGCGAGCTTGCCGAGCACCGCCATCTTGGCAGCAACGGCGAGGTGGTTCTGCATGCGCAGCAGGGCGTCGATCATGTCGTCGGAAAAGCCGGAATGGCTGTCGGTCGACCACGAACCCATCATGCCCTGCACCGAGCCATCGCCGAAAGGCTGCACGAAGGCGAGATAATCGGTGATCCGCTCGGCGCGCAGATCGGCGAAAACAGGAAATTCCACCGGCCCATCCGCGGGGATATGGCGACGGATATGCTGCAGATTGTTGTCGAGGAGATAGTAGTAAGGGCTCTGCAGGAACCGATCAGGCTTCTGCCCCGCCGCGTGGCGATACCCCTCGATCGTCACCCCGCTTGCTCTTCGCCAGGTGAAGCTGAGCGCATCGTACAGGGGATGCAGCATCGAGAAGGTCAGGTGAACGCGCGCGATCGGAAGGCCGGCGGCCGCGATGCGCTCGCAAAAGCCGCGAACGATGTTTTCGAGATCGTCGCCAGCGAGCGACGAATTCGTCAGCCACTCAGCAACACGGTCCAGTAGAATTGAAGAAACCCGAGTATCGATCGCGCCCATGCCTGCCAATATCCTCATAAGGCGCGTCACCCCCGAAAAACGTCGGATACTCGTCCAGCCGCACCGTGTGCGCCAGGCGAAATGAGGATGAACGAGCAGTATTATTGTGTCAACGATCCGCCACAGCGGCGGAGGTACCTGTCAGGCCACAGGTGAATGCGGCCGGATAAGCTGCCTTTTGATGGTTGGTTATACACCCTAGATAGGTCCGCCATCCGCGCGAAACAATGGGCGCGGACCAAATTCCGCTGTTCCTCCAGATGTCTGCGGGAGGCCGAGTCATTTTAGCAACACCGCGACGAACGGCCTGCCAGATGACACCGCGTGTTCACGTTCGCGTCAGTTGCCCAATATGCCTTTTGGCGGGTTTAATTCGCGGCGATCTTACACTAGATCAGAGTTCCTTTCTGTTTCAGGCGAGACTCGCTTTGCAAAGCACCTCTGTATTCGACGATCTTTCCAACAAGATCGAGACCCGCTCGGCGCGCGCCGGCATCATCGGCCTCGGCTATGTCGGCCTGCCGCTCGCCATGGCGATCGCCCGTAGCGGCTTTGCGGTCACCGGCTTCGATGTCGATCCGAAGAAGATCGTCGCCATCGACGCGCGCAGCTCCTATATCGATGCGGTCACCAGCGCCGACCTGCAGGCTCAGATCGATGCCGGCCGCTTTGCCGCGACGACCGAATTTACCGGCCTAGCCGAATGCGACGTCATCATCATCTGCGTGCCGACGCCACTCACCAAGCACCGCGATCCGGATTTGTCTTTCGTAGAGGCGACTGCGCGCACGATTGCCGAGCATCTCCGCCAAGGCCAGCTCGTTGTGCTGGAATCGACGACATATCCTGGAACCACTGACGATGTGGTGAAGGTCATCCTTGAGAAAACCGGCCTGAAATCGGGAACCGACTTCTTCGTCGGCTTTTCGCCGGAACGGGAAGATCCCGGCAACCAGCATTTCAACACGGCCACGATCCCGAAGGTCGTCGCCGGCGATGGTGCCGAGGCCCTGTCGCTGATGTCCGCCTTCTATGGCGCTGCCGTGAAGACGGTGGTTCCGGTGTCGTCGAATGCCACCGCCGAAGCCGTCAAACTGACGGAAAACATCTTCCGGTCGGTCAATATCGCCCTCGTCAACGAGCTCAAGACCGTCTACGCGGCCATGGGCATCGACGTCTGGGAAGTGATCGATGCGGCCAAGACCAAGCCGTTCGGCTACATGCCGTTCTACCCGGGACCGGGGCTGGGCGGTCACTGCATCCCGATCGATCCCTTCTACCTCACCTGGAAGTCGCGAGAATACGAGCTTCCCACCCGTTTCATCGAGCTCGCCGGCGAGATCAACTCGGCGATGCCGCGCTATGTGGTCGGCAAGCTTGCCGAAGCGCTGGATATCCGCGTCGGCAAGGCGCTGAGCCGTTCGCGCGTTCTCATGATCGGCCTCGCCTACAAGAAGAACGTCGCGGATATTCGCGAGAGCCCGTCCTTGCGGCTGATCGAGGTGATCGAGGAACGTGGCGGCCGGGCGGATTATCACGATCCGCATGTGCCGGAAATCCCGTCCACGCGTGAGTATCAGGCGCTGAAGGGTCGGCAGTCCGTTGAACTCACCGACGAGGTGCTGGGAGGCTATGACGCGATCCTGATTGCGACGGATCACGACGGCGTCGACTACAAGCGTCTTGCCGAAAGCGGTGCGCTGATCGTCGACACGCGCAACGTCTTCGCGCGGCTGGGGATTGCCGCCGAGACCATCATCAAGGCGTGATTTCGTCGATCGACAACGTCTTGCCGGTCATCTGGCTGGCGGCGACAGCGTAGCCGCCGCTTGCTCCGTCGATGAAATGCATATGATCGCGCGATAGCGGCGTCGGCACGAAGCAGGTCATCAGTGCCGATGTCTGGCTGTGAAGGCCATAGCGCGCGATACCGTCGGCCTGCGCCTCTTCAAGCAGCGCCCGGATCATACCGAGGCGATGCGCATCGATGTCGAGCGTCATTTTCAGGCCATCGTCGAATTTGCGAAAGTCTGAATTGCCGGCCACATCGCGCTTGTAGCGCCGCGCATCGAAAGTTCCGAGCTTCAGGTTCAGTTTATGCAGGATCACCGTCAGCGCGATCTGCAGCATGATGAAAATGCGTTGCCGCAGCCTCCCGGTGCGCGGCGCGGTCGCGCGGGCTTCCCGGTTGATACCCTTCAGCGAGAAACCAAGCGCCGGCCCATCGGCCGGAACCGGATGCGCGTCGCGGCTCTGTTCGGCGGATATGCCGACCACATCGCTGACCAGCTGCCGGAACTCCGGCGTCACGCCCCGCTCGCCCGGCACCGCGATGATCGAGGCGATTTCGCCATTGCGGGATTCGATTGGGTTCCAGCGGCAGGAAAGGCCGGTCAGATCCGGGCGCGTGCCCGCCGGCGCCGGCTCGATGGCGTAACGCCCTTCCTTCATCTGCCGCTCGGCCCAGTTGCCGCCGCCGCCGGCAAACATCGCGTAGCTGACAAACGGGCTTGCCGAATATCGGGCGACGCGCACATCCAATCCCTCACGCCTGACGTCGCTGAGCGGCACCAGGGCAACGCGCAGCGTCAGCTGCAGATCTTCCTCGGCCCATCGCTGGGCGGCGGCAAGCGCTTCGCGCGCCGCCGTTTCCATCGAGCCGGGCAGGGCGACGATCGCGCCGTCGCCGCCGAAAACGAAGGGATAGTCGCCCTTTCCGAGCGCATTCAGCACGGCGGAGATGACGCTCGCACCGGCCATGTTCACGTCCTTGTAGCGACCATCCATGATCGCCTGCGTCGACCCGACGATATCGGCAACCGCCAACACCCAATCATCGGGCAGACGCCGATAGTTGTTGGTATCGGTCACGCCCTCGAATTGGTCGAAGACCGGCACGCTGGCGAAGAAGCTGTCGTCGGGAATGTCGTTCATGTGAGAGTTAGAACAGACAGGCCGATCTGCGGCAATGACATTTTGGGCGCAGGCCTATCTTGCCCAATTCCAATGCGTCACGCGGGCGGCGAAGACGATAACCTTCATGTGAGTTTGCCAGGCAGCCGCGCATGTCGGCTTGCACGCTTGACCCTTTGCCGCTAGCTCTGTCGCCAACATCCATGCTTGCAACGCGTGGCTGCGAAACCGCGAGATATCGGCTTTGCGGCAAACGCCAACGGCAGGCATGCATCCATCCCATAGGCGTGATGTCTTCGCATCCGCTCTCAAGAACTACGAACGGACACAGTCGCAAATGAGCCGCCTCGACAGCTTCATTCGCCGTTTGACGGCCCAGCGTGATATTCTGAACTCCATCGTCGATCTCGTTCAAAAGATAGACGGCCCCGTGCTCGAATTCGGGCTTGGCAATGGCCGCACCTATGATCATCTCCGCGAGCATTTCCCCGATCGCCGCATCATCGCCTTCGACCGCGATGTGCGCTCCTACTCGTCCTCGACGCCGCCGGCCGAGAACATGGTGACCGGCGAGATTCGCGAATCGGGCCAAGCCTTCCTCGGCATCGGTGCTGCTCTCGCGCATGCCGATATTGGTACGGGCCACGACGAGATCGACGCGGTGACGCTGACGTGGCTGCCGCAACTGATGGTTGGCGTTCTGGCAATGGGCGGGATCGCCGTCAGCGGTCTGCCGATCGAGCGGCCCGAGCTCGAGCCGCTGCCGCTTCCGCCAGGTATCAAGGAAGGCCGCTACTATCTTTACCGTCGGCGCTGATCAGGGCAGGAACAGCACGTCGTACTGATCGATGTCGCGGGGCAGGTCCTTCACCGGCATTTCTTTCTCTTCGTCTTCGAAGAAGACGAGGCAGCGATCGTAGAAGCCGGCAAGCATGGCGATGAATTCACCTGTCTGAGCGGGGCCGTAAAAGCTTGGGGTGAACTCCATGTAGAGTGGCACGCGGCGCGATAAGAGTGGCACCATGGACCGACATGCCACCGGCTCATATCCCTCGATATCCATCCAGACGAGGCCAATCGATGCAGGGTCGATCGAAAGATCAGCCAGGATCTCCGTCACCGGCCGAACGGGGACGCTGATCTTCGTGTCGCTGGCGCTCTGCTGGATCGCGCTGCTCTTGCCATGGTTATTGGCATTCATGAAGAAATCGATCTCGCCCGACATGTCGCCGGCAGCGCAATTGACCGCCGTAACTTTCTCGTCGAGCCGATTCTGCCGCAGATTGAGCTGCAAAAGCGGGAAGTTGCGAGGATCGGGCTCGATCGTGACGATGTGCCGATAAGCGCCGTTGAGCGCGAAATACACCGTCTGCGTGCCGATATTGCCGCCGATCTCCAGCAGATGGCTGTCACCTCGCAACAGGCCGCGCTGCCGCAGGATCGTCAGCAAGCGATCGACGTGATCGCGCTCGAAATGCCCTTTGCGGAACACCTTGCGGCCGATGTAGTCGGAAGGCGAGAAGGTCATCAGGTGGTCGCCGGCATCGACCGTCATCGAGACGACGCGCGGTCCGATGCTCTCGATCAGGATACGGCGGCCGGTGCGCGTATCTAACAGCTTGCGGGCGATCGCGTTGCGCATCTTGCGCCAGCGCTTCATCCAGTATTTGGCGGTCAGCCGCGATTGGCCGGGCATCAGGTCTGTCCTTCGAGCAGTTCGATCGCCTTGTCTCGCGGAATGACGTAGACTTTCAAGGGCAGCGCGCGGCCTCTGACGCTGATTTCACGACTTTCTATGCCGCCCATGTCGGCACCGGCGAGAGCCGCTACCGGTTCGGAGACGACAAGCGCGACCTCGAATTCCTTCGCTACGGCCTCCAGGCGGCTGGCGACGTTCACCATGTCGCCGATCGCCGTCGTGCTGCGGGCGCGGCCGAAGCCCAGCGTTCCCACCACCGCCGGGCCGGTATGGATGCCGATGGCGATGCGCAGCGGCATCGACAGCTCGTCCGATAGCTCTTCGCTCAGCTTTTCGATGTCGCGCGCGATCGATGCCGCAGCCGTGAGTGCTTGGCGGCAAGCCTCCTCGGGCGAAGTTCCGATGCCGAAGAGCGCCATGGCGCCATCGCCGATGAACTTGTCGACACGGCCACCGGCCTTCTCGACCGCATTGCCGACCAGCGCGAAATAGCGGTTGAGCAGGAAGACGATATCGAAGGGCAGGCGGTCTTCGGTCAGCGCCGTGAAGTCGCGTATGTCGCAGAAGAGAACGGCGATCTCGCGCTCCCGGCCGGGCGTCGTTTCCTGGGTGTTGGCGGGCAGGGCGGTCTCCGTCGCGCGAAGCAGAAGCGGCACCACGGTCACGTCTTGCGTCGGGCGCAGCTGGCAGGCAAGCCGGACATCGGGTGCGGCGTTGATCCGCTTCAGCGTCGATTGCTCCATCCGGTCGGGGGCAGGGAGTGCCTCGAGATTGCTCAGCACCTGCACCCGGCAGGTGGAGCACTGGCCCTTGCCGCCACAGACGGAATAATGCGGTATCCCACCAAGTCTACTTGCTTCAAGGACCGTGAAGCCGCGCGGAACGCGCACCACTTCCCCGCCCTGATAATGCACCGTGATCTGGTCGACACGTTCCCTCCAGCGACGGTGCGTTCTGGCCGCGATGACGAGGAACAAGGCGCCCGCGAACGAGCCGTATAGCCCGGTGCGGATCATCCTGACTTCCGCGATCGCCTCCGGGTCCTTCATGTAGCGAGAATTGAGGTTGGATTCGTAGCGACTGCTATCTGCAATGCCCTCGTAGGCCGGTTCGGCAATGGTACGACCCATCTCGATGAAGCCGAGAATGGCGAGAACCGGCACAAGAATGGCCACGACCAGCAGCGACGCCGCGATATCGGTGTACCAGTTGCGATAACGCAGCCAGTAGTGCAGCCCGATGCAGCCGTGGAACCATACGAACACGAGCGCGACCACCTGGCGCAGCCCATTGCCGGGCGCGTTGATCCACAGCGTGCGCATGATGGTTTCGTAATTGTCGCGATAGCCGTAGAGCGCGTGAACGACACGCGTGCCGATCACGTGGTCGATCAACAAGATGGGAATTGCCAGACCGAGAATGATCTGGGCAAGCTCGCCCTTGGGCATGACAAGGCTGCGACGGATGTAGATCGAGCGCAACACCAGTGCGATATGGGTGAAGATCGCGCCGTAAAGCGCCAGCGTGCCGACCGGATTACGCCACAGCGCGGTGAAAAACCGCCGGCCGTCTTCCGCCGCCGAAACGGAAATGAGGCCGAGCGCATGATTGGAAAAATGCAGGAACGCGAAGGCGAACATGACAAGGCCGGAGCCGAGCCGCGCACGCCTTATCGAGCGTTCCGAAAAAATGCTGCTGACTGCGCCGCTCGCCATTCAATACCGTTCTTGAAACCCAAATCACATTTGCACTAGTGATAGGGCAATTGAGGTTTTATTGCCGCCTTTCGACCGTCCGTGCACGTCACATGTTCGTCAGCAAGCCGTAAGGATGAAGACCATAGCAAACTTTCGCCCGGCGGGCACAGGGGCCGGTCTTGAACACTGCGTCTCAAAGTGCGTGACCGCATGCGCATAGCATTCTACGCACCGCTGAAATCGCCCAACCATCCGGTGCCCTCGGGAGACCGGCTGATGGGCCGGCTGCTGATCCGCGCCTTGCAAATGGGCGGCCATACGGTCGAGGTCGCATCCGAATTCCGCAGTTTCGCATCGACGCCGGACGCGGCGGCAAAGGTCGAGGGCGAGGCGGCCTTGGAGCTACAGCGGCTCCGGGCTGCGTGGTCGGGCGGGGACAAGCCTGATCTTTGGTTCTGCTATCATCCTTATTACAAATCCGTCGATCCGTTCGGGCCTGTGCTCTGTGCGGAATTCGGCGTTCCTCTTGTCACTGCGGAAGCATCCTACTCTCCCAAACGCGATCAGACAGACTGGGCGCCGTATCAGGCGCGGATCGGCGCGATGGTTAGGGATGCCGCGGTCAATATCGGCTTCACGCGGCGCGACCGACAGGGTTTGGAGAGGGCAATCCCCGAGGCGCACGTCGCGGCACTCGCTCCTTTCATCGATACGGCGGCATTTGAAGGCCTCCAGCCAGTGCCGGAGCCCACACGGCTGATCACGGTCGCGATGATGCGCGCCGGCGACAAGATGCAGAGTTACGCGATGCTCGCCGAAGCGCTGACCACGATAAGGGACAAGCCTTGGACGCTTGCGATCGTGGGTGACGGTCCGATGCGTGGTGAGGTGGAACGCCTATTCGCAACATTCGAGCCGGGGCGGATCGATTGGCTCGGAGAGCGTGGAGCTGACGATATCGTCCAGGAGCTTGGAAGATCGGGCATCTACGCATGGCCGGGCTGCGGCGAGGCGTATGGGCTTGCCTATCTCGAGGCACAGGCGGCCTGCCTGCCTGTGGTCGCGCAGGACACGGCGGGCGTTCCGGAAGTTGTCCAGTCTGGCTTGACCGGATTGCTGACGGCTGAAGGGGATATCGCCGCCTACGCTTCGGCGATCAGCGAACTGCTCGACGATGCCTCGAAACGCACCGAGATGGCGAACGCGGCACGCCGCTTCGTCCTGAACGAACGATCGCTTGCGATTGCGGCAAAGGCGATCGACGAGATTTTATGCAGATACATAGGAAAACAATGATGACGGCTCACGACATCTGGGCGCCATTGCGGGCTGAGCTCGACCGGTGGCAGGCCGCCGGCAAGATCGCCCGTTTCTGGCTTCGCGACGACGATGCGATCGAGCCTACGCCGGCGCTGGACAAGCTGCTGAAGTTGACCGCCGATGCCGGTGTGCCACTGACGCTCGCCGTCATTCCGGCGTCCACGGGCGAGCCGCTTGCCGCGCGGCTGGCTGAGGAGCGGCATGTGCTGGTGGCCTTGCATGGATGGTCGCATACCAATCACGCGCCAGCTGACGAAAAAAAGCAGGAACTCGGCGCCCATCGCGCGCCGGAAATCGTGCTCGGCGAACTGCGCGACGGCTTTGCCATTCTGCAACGGCTGTTCGGCCTGCGCTTCATCTCGATGCTGGTGCCGCCCTGGAACAGGATCAACGGCGCGCTTATCGCGGAATTGCCGGCGCTTGGCCTTGAGACCCTGTCCGTCTACGGAGCGGCGAAAGCGGGAAGCCCGATACGGCCACTGAATACCCACGTCGATATCATGAACTGGCACGGCATCCGTGGCGGCAGGCCGCATGACGAGCTGGTAGCTGACGTGGTGAAGGAACTGCGGGCGCGCTTCGATGATGATGCGGAGCCGATCGGCATTCTCACGCACCATCTCGTGCATGACGAAACCGCCTGGGCGTTCCTCTCCGACCTTATGAACGAGACGAGCGCCCATCCCGCCGTCGCTTGGAAATCGGCGGCGTCTTTGGTCTAAGCCTAGAGTTCGAGAACCTGGTTGTCGCGAGCTGCGAACGAGCTCGGGAAGGCGGCCTGTGCCTGCTTTTCCATGTCTTCCAGTTGCGCATCGGTTCGCGAGGGGGCGTGGTGGAAGAGTGCGAACTGTTTCGTGCCCGCCATTTTCGCCAGTTCGATGCCGTGCTGCCAGGTCGAGTGGCCGAAGCCCTTGAAGCGCTGCATTTCGTCTTCGTTGTAAGTGCAGTCGTAGACGGCGAGATCGACGTCTTGCATCATTTCCAGCGCGACGGGATCATGGCTGCCGGGCGTGTGCTCGATATCGTAGACCAGCGCGATGGAGCGGCCCTGATACTCGACGCGATAGCCGATCGCGCCGCCAGGGTGGTTCAGCATGAAGGTCTTGATCTTGACGCCCGGATGCGGCTCCAGAATTTGTCCGGCATGAAAGTCGCGGAAGCTCATCGTCGCCTGGCAGATGTCGGTCTTCACAGGGAACCATGGCGGGCTGATGAACTGCTCGATCATCTCGCGCGTGGTCATCTTGCCATCGAGATGGCCGGACCAGATGCGCAGATCGATCGACGGATAGTAAATGGCCTTGAAGAACGGCAGCCCGATGATGTGGTCATAGTGACAGTGGCTGAAGAACAGGTCGACGTCGCGGACCTGCTCGTTGAGCATGCAGAGCCCGGCCTCGCGGGCGCCGGAGCCCGCGTCGAAGATCATACGGTGTTCGCCACAGCGAATCTCGATGCAGGAGGTGTTGCCACCATAGCGATCGAACTCGGGTCCGGAGACCGGGATACTGCCGCGAACGCCCCAGAACTTAACTTGAAAGAGATCTTTACTCATCGCTTTTTCAAAATGGTCCGACCCCACCGCGCTAACGTGATCATCATTTGATGCCAAGCGTGGCATTCCACAAGCCGTCTTGTTTTACGTACCGCATCCACCCTATCAAACCGACCGGTGGAATTTCTTAAGCAACCGGGTTTTGTCGCAGAAAGCAACAGCTTATGGTTCGATTTTCGTAAATTGCGGTGCGCTTTTGGCCAGCTTGCAGTGCCGAATCCTGATTTTCCTTCAAAATATATGGGAATTCGCATACGGGAATGCAAATGGCGGCCGATCCCACTAAAGTCTAGCATTTGCGCTTGCTCTCGCTCGACGCCCATCGTTGGTCGTGCAATGATCCCAACGCGTCGCCGCCCAATCGCCCGATTTTCCGCGACGGCATCTTCATGGCATTCAGTCTTCAAGTTCGCGTCCAACACAGGACGATCCGTGTTGAAAACGAGGTGGTGCGTGGCAGGCGATGCTGATCATGGTTCGATTGCGAGGAAGAACGGCTACTTCATCACGGCCGTGGTGATCGCGATGCTGGCAGGATTGCCGCTGGCGGTGTGGATGGATGTGAGCAATCTCTCGCAAAGCGCGCTGAAGCGGCAAGCTCAGGACATGAGCTCGCTGATAACAAGCATCCGCTCCTACTACGCAACCAATGTCGTCGGCCGGATACTGGCGGCACACGCGGCTGGAATGGATACCGGCACGCCGGTCACCCACGAATACGCCACCATTCCCGGCGCGATCCCCATACCCGCCACGCTCTCGCTCGAACTCGGGGACGTGATCAAGCAACAGCAGGCGAATATCACTTATCGCTTCGTTTCCGACCTGCCGTTCAACAAGCGGGCGCCGCATGATCTCGACCGTTTCGAGACCGCGTCTTTGGCCGCGCTGCGGGCCAACCCAAAACAGACCTTGAGCGATATCAACCGGAGCGGATTTACCAATACCTTTCGTCTGGTGACCCCGGTGCTCATGGCGCAGGCCTGCGTTGCCTGCCATAACACGCATCCCGAAAGTCCGAAGAGGGACTGGAAGATCGGCGACGTTCGCGGCATTCAGGAGGTCATCATCCGGCAGCCCTTCGCCGCCAACGTTTTCGCCTTCAAATACCTGTTGCTTTACTTTCTTTGTTCAGCCGGTCTCGGCATGGCGTTGATTTTTCTGCAACAACGTCAAGCGGCATTGATCCAGGGCTTCAACCGCGACCTGGAATCCGCCAACGAATTCCTGGCCAGCATATCGATGAAAATCTCGCGTTATCTTTCGCCACAGATCTACAAGGGGATTTTCAGCGGCCAGAAGGATGTCGTGGTTCATACCGAGCGCAAGCGGCTGACGATCTTCTTCTCCGACATCAAGGATTTCACGGCGACCACCGAACGCCTGCAGCCGGAGGCGTTGACGGAGATGCTCAACGAATACCTGACCGAGATGTCGGCGATCGCTCTGAAGCATGGCGGCACGCTCGACAAGTTCATCGGCGACGCCGTGCTTGTCTTTTTCGGCGATCCCGAAACCAATGGCGCGGCGGAGGATGCGAAAGCCTGCTTGAAGATGGCGATCGACATGCAGCACCGGCTTGGCGAGTTGAAAGCGAAATGGCGCGGCGACGGCACCGAAGAGCCGTTTGTTGTCCGCATGGGGATCAACAGCGGTTACTGCAATGTCGGCAATTTCGGCAGCAATGACCGGATGGACTACACGATCATCGGCGCCGAGGCCAATCTGGCCGCCCGCCTGCAATCGATCGCCGAGGGCGGCAAGATCGTGATCAGCTACGAAACCTATGCACTGGTGCAGGATATTGTCGACGCCACGCCACTACCGCCGATCACGATGAAGGGCATCCAGCGGGAGATCGAGCCCTATGCCGTCAATGGCCTGCTGCTTGGCGAGGATCACGCGATCCGCGTCATGAGCGAGCATTTCTCTGGGCTCGACCTGCACCTCGATCTTGGCCAACTGGACCCCAAGGAGCGCGCACGGGTGCGCGCGGCGCTTGCCGAGGCGATGGCAGCGCTCGATGAGCGCGATGCGCAGCGCTGATATAAATCCTCGCTGCTGCGCGCGCTCGGATTTCGCCTAGCCGCTCCTCGGGACGAACACGGCCATGCTTTCGCGCTCGACAGTCAGCGGTTCACTGATATCCAGTTTGTCGAACGGCTCGTCCGCACCAGTCGCCAGCACACGGCTCCACTCCTCGATCCCGTTTACGTGCGGCAGACGGACCTCGCAATCTCCGCCGGCGTTGAGCACCATGAACACACCAGCGCTCTTGTCAGCGTCAGGCGTGTGAGCGCTGTAGGACATGTAGACGCTGAGCAGGCGCAGTTCCGGATCGTTCCAATCCTCTTCGCCCATCTGCTCGCCATCAGGGCGGTACCAGGCGATTTCGGTGCGCCCATCCTCGCCGACGGCACCCGTCAGGAAGCGCTCCTGGCGAAGCTCGGGGTGGTCTTTGCGCAGCGCGATCATCTTCTGGCAGAAGCCGAGGAACGGATCGTCGAGACCGGACCAGTCGACCCAGCCGATCTCGTCGTCCTGGCAATAGGCGTTGTTGTTGCCGCCCTGGCTGTTGCCGACCTCGTCGCCGGCCACGATCATCGGAATGCCTTGGCTGAGAAGCAGCGTCGCCATCATGTTGCGGCGGCGGCGGGCGCGGGCATCCTGGACGCCGGCATCGTCGGTCGCGCCCTCGGCGCCCATGTTGTCGGAGTGATTGTCCGAATGGCCGTCGCGGTTGTCCTCGCCGTTCGCTTCGTTGTGCTTGTCGTTGAAGGACACCGTGTCCATCAACGTGAAGCCGTCATGGGCGGACAGGAGGTTGACCGATGATGTCGCCGCGCGGTCGGAGTGGTTGAACTGAAGTTGCGAACCGGTAAGGCGCGACGCGATGTCAGGCGCCATGCCGCCGTCGCCTTTCCAGAAACGCCTGGTGTCGTCGCGGAACTTGTCGTTCCACTCCCGGAACGGATGCGGAAAGCCGCCGACCTGATAGCCGCCTTCGCCGACATCCCAGGGCTCGGCGATCAGCTTCACGCCCGACAGGACTGGGTCTTGGCGGATCGCGCCGAAGAAGATGCCCTGGCGGTCGAAATCGAGGTCTTGGCGCCCGAGCGTGCTGGCGAGGTCGAAGCGGAAGCCATCCACGTGCATGACGCCGACCCAGTAGCGCAGACTGTCGAGCACCATGCGCATGACCATGGGGTGGGCGACGTTCAGCGTGTTGCCGGTGCCCGTCGTGTCATAGGTGTGGCGCGGATCGTCGGGGGAGAGGATGTAGTAGCTGGCATTGTCGAGCCCGCGGAAGGAGAGCGTCGGCCCGCGTTCGCTGCCTTCGGCGGTGTGGTTATAGACCACATCCATGATGACCTCGATGCCGGCGGCGTGGAACGCCTTCACCATAGTCTTGAACTCGGTGATCTTGCTTCCCGACAGGTATCGCGGCTGTGGCGCGAAGAAGCCCAGAGTCTGGTAGCCCCAGTAATTGGTGAGGCCCTTCTCAAGCAGATAGCGGTCGTTCGGAAAATGCTGGATCGGCAACAGCTCGATCGCCGAGATGCCGAGCTTGGTCAGGTGGTCGATGATCGGCTCGCTGCACATGCCGAGAAACGTGCCTCTCAGCTCGTCGGGCACATCAGGATGCGTCATCGTCATCCCGCGCACGTGCGCTTCATAGATGATCGTGTCCGTCCAGGTTCGGCGGATTGCCTGATCGCCATCCCAGTCGAAATCCGGGTCCTGCACGATCCCCTTGACCATATACGGCGCGCTGTCGCGGTCGTCGAAAGAGAGGTCGTCATCCTTGGCGCCGATCGTGTAGCCGTAGAGTGCGTCGTCCCATTTGAGTTCGCCGAGCACCTGCTTGGCGTAGGGGTCGAGCAACAGCTTGTTCGGATTGAACCGATGGCCAGCCTTCGGCTCGTAAGGGCCGTGGGCGCGATAGCCGTAGACCGTGCCGGGGCCAACGCCGGCGATGTAGCCGGACCAGATGTCGCCCTCGCGCTTTGGCAGCGCCATTCGCGCGACCTCCTCTTTGCCATCGGGCGAGAAGAGGCAGAGCTCCATCTGTTCGGCGTGGGCGGAAAACACCGCGAAATGCGTTCCCTGGCCGGTATATTCAGCACCGAGTTCGGGCTTGAGAAAGTCGAGTTCTGAAAACGAAAAGCTCATCGAACGCCCCCGCTTGGTTGTTAGCCTGCAGGGAACGTTGTTGCGCTGCAAAAGTTCCTTGGATCACAGCGCGAGCGTATCGATTTGCGCCACTGAAGATCAGGGCATCAACTGTCCGCCATTGACCTCGATGATCTGGCCCGTGACGTAGCCTGATAGCGTCGGCGATGCGAGAAACAGATAGGCGCCGACGCAATCCTCCGGCGTGCCGACGAAGCCCATCGGGATCGACTTACGCTGCATCTCCATCTGCTCGTCGTTGGTGTAGCGTTCATGGAACGGCGTGGCGATCACGCCTGGCGCAACCGCGTTGACGCGAATGCGGTCGGGCACGAATTCCTTCGCATGGCCGCGGGTGATGGTGGAGACGAAGCCCTTGGCGGCCGCGTAAAGAATGGCGCCGCCACCGCCGCCGTTTCGCGCGGCAATCGATGTGGTGTTGATGATGAAGCCTCCCTGCTTCTTCAGCCAGGGATGGGCCGCGCGGGTGGCGGCCAGCACGGAGCGGGCATTGAGGTCCATCACCTTCTCGTAGTGCTCGTCTGTGAATTCCGAGGTTGGCTTGCGACCGAGCATGCCTCCGGCATTGTTCACCAAGCCATCAAGATGGCCGAATGTCTTGGCGGTTTCTTCGACAACACGCTCGGTCTCACCCTCCTTCGACACGTCGCCATGCACGAGATGGACGTGGCCGCCCGCCGTCTTGATCTCGTCAGCCAGCGCTTCCGCCTGCTCGCGGCTCGAATTGTAATGAATGCCGACCTTCATCTCCTGTGCCGCAAGCGCCCTGGCGAGTGCCGCGCCAATGCCTGTCGAAGCGCCGGTGATCAGAACGGCCTTGCCGGCCAGATCGGGAATTTTGATTGCCACAAGCAATTGCGCAAGATGTGCCATGAAAACGATCTCCCAGTTTTATCGAAAGGCCGACGCGCGTCCGGCCAAGATGATGTCCCGCCGGGATTAGATTGGAGATCAGTTGCCTGCGTCAAGCTCCGGATAGTGACGGAAGATGCCGTCTTCGTTGAAGGCGAGCCGGCGAGGGGAGGCGAGGTAGGCGGCGATCCGGGGACGCTCGCGCGCCGCCGCATGCAGATCGGCCAAGGCGGGGTAGTGGTTCTAGTAACCCTTCATCGCATTCGGAAATGCGTAGCAGAGACCTTCGATCACCTGGAATAGCGAGAGATCGACATAGGAAAGCTCCGAGCCGACGATGTGTCGCGAGCCGCTCGGGTTCTGTTGTAGTGCGCGCTCGAAATAGCCGAGATATTTCGGGATCCGCTCATCGATGAACGCCGCCGAACGCGCCTTCGCTTCGGCCTTCTGATCCTCGTAATAAAGTCCTGTCGAGATTGGATGGTGGGTATCGTGAATCTCGGAGACGAAATCCGTGATCGTCAACTGCAGCCCGTTCGCGGTGTAGCGCAGCTTTTCATCGGAGGGTGCGAGTCCGAGCTTCGGCCCGAGGTAGAAAAGGATGTTGGCGACGTGCGAAACCAGGATGTCGCCATCCTTTAGAAAAGGTGGAGCAAATGCGGTCGTCGGATTCAACCCATGATCCAGGATTTCCAGCATAGCATCGGTGCCCATGCCTGGCTGCTCGTGTCTCACGACGTCGACGTAATCGGCGCCCGCTTCCTCGAGTGCGAGGCGTACGAACTCGCCGCGTCCCTGAATACCGTTCCAATAGTAAAGTTGATAAGCCATCCGCGCCTCCCTGAGGGCGTCTGGTCGCTGGATCGTCGTGCAGACGCCGCCTGTTTAGATTATCGACGATCGGCACTTTCGCCGGTCGTTACTTGCGGCCATACCAGCGTGAAACCGCCGCGATGCGTTCGAATGCCGATCGGCGTATCGAAATGGCGGCTGGCTTTTCTCGGAAGAAGAAGGCCACGAGATTGTCGACAACGACGACAAGCAGCATGGCGAGCGCCAAATAGGCCGTTGCAGCAAGGACCAGGGTCGGCATTTTATCTCACACCGGAGCGATGAACATGTAGCAACCTGCTACAATGAGGGAAACGAGAATTACGTCGAAGTAGCTGCGGTTCATGACCATTCTCCCAGTTTTGCAGGAGAACCGTCAGAAGGTCACTTTTGTTCCATTGGGAACCGCCGCCACAGCACTTTTAAGTAAGTCCGAAATTGCGCTGCGATTGGAGATCTTGCTGGCATTCATTCAATACGACTGAATTAATGCAGAGATGTGACTGAAATGAAAACAGGGCGCCTTGGAGCGCCCTTTTAAATCAATAATTTGCAGAGATCATGCCGACTTTCGCGGCGTGGATTTCTTGAGCGCGGCTTTGGTCGCCTTGGCGGCGCTACTCACCTTGATCTCGGGAGCTGCGCGTTTGGTTCTGCTCTTGACTTCCTTGCCATCGGCGGACGCGGCGGACCCTTCGAGCGCGGCGCGCTCTTTCATCGCCTGTTGCCAATGTTCATGATCACGCCCGCTGGGGCGGCCTTCCTCTTCCCAAAGCGCATACGCGCGCTTCTGAACCCACTCTCTTTGAGTTTCCGTCATCGCCGATCTCCACTGCAGGGATGCCATCGTTCAAACGCGATACTGATTGAAGAGTTCCAGACGAATCGCATTGTTTCAAGTAATTTCTGACACACTGCAAAAATATATGTGGCGTTGCAGCACGATGCTTAACGAAGGCGCGGCATCTGCCCCAAATACGGGCATTCCGGTGCCGTGGCTGGCGCGGTTATACTGTCATCAGACCACGCCGAAGACCGGCCGATAGCGTTCCGTAGCGCCAATCAAGGGCGTGATTGAACAGTCCTGAATTGCCGCTATATCTTGGTGACATGTTTTATCTCATATCGACCTATTGGCCGCATATCCTGTTTGTTATTTCGTTGCTCATGGGGGCTGCCGCGGCAATCCACGCGACCATGACGAAGGAAGAAGTGCGCGCCGCGATCGGTTGGGTCGGCGTCATCGTCCTTTCGCCCATCGTCGGCGCCGTGCTTTACGCGATCGCCGGCATCAACCGCATCCGCCGCGCCTCCTTGAGCCTGCGCCGCGATGCACTGATGCCGCAGGCCGATCTCGATGAGCTGGAGACCTTCGACGCCGAAGCCGAGATCGTCATCAGCGGTTTCGGCCGACGTTTCGCCGCCCTCCAGACGCTCGGTGACCGCGTGGCGCGCAGCCCGATCGCCACCGGCAACACGATCGATATGCTCGAGACCGGCGATGATTGCTACGCCGCGATGAAGGCGTCGATCGACGGTGCCGAGCGAAGCGTTCTTCTCGAAACCTATATCTTCGACCGCGACCCGATTGGCCTCAGGATCGCCGATGCGCTGATCGCGGCGACGAAGCGTGGCGTGCAGGTCCGCGTGCTGATCGACGCCGTCGGCGCCCGTTACTCGGTGCCGAGCATCCTCGGTTACCTTGAGGATGGCGGTGTTTCCGTCTCCGTGTTCAACGGCAACGTCATTATTGGGCTGCGCTTGCCATACGCGAACCTGAGAACGCATAGAAAGATCGTGATCGTCGACGGCCGGGTGGCGCTGACCGGCGGGATGAACATCCGGGCGGGTTTCACGCGCGAGTTCGCCGGTGAAGACTTCGCGCGCGACACCCATTTCATGGTCACCGGACCCGTTGTCGCTGATCTCTTCGATATCGCCGCTGAGGACTGGCGCTTCACGACCGGCGAGGAGCTGACCGGCGACGAGTGGCGCATCGCAGCACCCGAGCGGGAGCCAGGTGATCCCGTCTTCATGCGCGTGGTCGCTTCAGGACCTGACAGAAGGGTGGAGACGAACCACAAGATGCTGATGGGCGCCTTCTCGGTCGCCCGCACGTCGATCAAGATCATGTCGCCTTACTTCTTGCCGGATAGGGAACTGATCAGCGCGCTGGCGACGGCGGCGCGCCGGGGCGTCGAGGTCGACATCGTAGTTCCCGCCGCCAACAATCTCGTTCTGGTCGACAGGGCAATGACCGCGCAATTCGACCAGATCGTCAGCAACTACTGCCGCATCTGGCGCGCCAGCGGCGCGTTCAGCCATTCGAAGCTGCTGTCGATCGACGGCGTCTGGTCCTATGTCGGCTCGTCCAATCTCGATCCGCGCTCGCTGCGGCTGAATTTCGAGATTGATCTCGAAGTGTTGAACGAGGGCTTTGCCAACGAGATCGAGGAGCATATCGACGAGGCGATCCGCTCCGCAGCGCCGGTTACGCTGCAAGGCTTGCGGTCCGCGCCGTTTCCGGTGCGCCTGCTGAACAAGGTCCTCTGGCTCGGCTCGCCCTATCTCTGAGCAATTTTTGCGTGCTCTGACATGGCAAGTTTGAGCTGAGCGCCTATACTGAAGCCAGGGAACCCATTCGCTTCATGGAGCACCGGAAAACAGCGATGCATGCCAGAAACAACAATCTGCCCGCTAGCATTCTTGCTTCCATCCGAAATCACAGGAAGCGCATAGAACTGGCTCATGTCAGTCCGATGTCACGGCCCGAAGGCACGCTGATCGCGTCCTACAATGTCCATAAATGCGTGGGCAACGACAGACGCTTCGACCCTGATCGCACAAGCCGCGTCATCCATGAAATCGACGCGGACGTCATAGCGCTTCAGGAGGCGGATACGCGGTTCGGCGAGCGGACGGGCATTCTCGATCTGCCGCGACTGGAGAGGGAGAGCGGGTTGGTGCCCGTGCCGATCAGCGGCGTGAACAAGGCGCATGGCTGGCACGGCAATGTGGTGCTGTTCAAGAAGGGGCTGGTACGAGACGTTCACCAGATCAAGCTTCCCGGCCTGGAGCCGCGCGGTGCGCTCGTCGCGGAACTCGATCTCGAGCGGGGTGGCGCGCTGCGGATCATCGCCGCGCACTTCGGCCTTCTCAGGCATTCGAGAGCGCAGCAGGCGAAAGTGTTGCTCGAACTCATGGCGGATAAGTCCGACATGCCGACCATCCTGCTCGGCGACCTGAACGAATGGCGGCTGGGGGACCGCTCGTCGCTTCACTCGTTCCAGTCGATCTTCGGTCCGCAGCCGCTCGCCGTGCCGAGCTTTCCAGCGCGTTTGCCGGTGCTTGCGCTCGATCGCATCATGGCAAACCGCAAGGGCGTGCTGACCACGGTCGAGGCCCACGATACGCCATTGTCGCGCGTCGCCTCCGATCATCTGCCGATCAAGGCCTTCGTCAATCTGCAGGAAGACGCCAAGTCCGCCTGACACGGGCGGCGCTGTAACCGCGCCCGGTTTACCATAGGCGCCTCGCGCATCTTGACACAGCTTCCAGTCGTGAGAGGGTCTGCGCGGATCGGCACAGGGCCGGCACGGAGAGGTCTGGGAATGCGAAGCGCACGCCATCATGGAGATACGGCCGGCCGGCCGGTAGCGGCGGCACTGCGTATTGCTGCGGCCGTTTCCCTGTTTTCGCTCTGTCTTGCGGTTCCCTCACTTGCAGCTGACGAACCCGTACAGACGGAGGCGTCGAGAGCACAGGTCGCGAAGCTCCTGGACAAGATGGGCGAGCATTATGCCAAGGCCAGTACGCTCTCCGAACGTCGCGATGCTTTCGAACAGTTGATGCAAAAGACACCGGGCCCGTCACGCGTACAGATCAGGGAAGTCGACGCCGGTGGCGTCGGCGCCGAATTGATATGGCCGGCGCGGCTTCATTATTCGCTCGGCAAGCGCGCCATCCTCTATGTCCATGGCGGTGGTTTCTATAGCGGCTCGCTGGATACACATCGCGCGTCGGCCGCGTCCTTTGCAAAAGCGGCATCGGCGGACGTGCTGCTGATCGATTATCGGCTGGCGCCGGAATATCCCTATCCCTCGCAGATCGACGACACGTTGACCGCTTATCTCTGGCTGCTCGATTCCGGATATGAGAGCGGCAACATCGTCATGCTCGGCGATTCCGTCGGGGGCAACCTCGCGATCGAGGCGGTGCTGCGGCAGATCAAGCTACGCGGGCCGCCACCTGCTGCCGTTATCACCATCAGCGCCGTGACCGATCTTGCGGCCACCGGCGCATCGATCAAGGCGAACGCCATCAATGATCCGTTCGGCAATGCATTGCAGATCGAGGCGGCGCGCAAGGCCTATCTCGGAGATCGCTCGCCCACCGACCCGCGCGTATCGCCGCTCTATGCCGACATGACCGGCTTTCCGCCGCTGTTGATGCAGGTCGGCTCCAGGGAGATCTCGCTCGACGACACGTTGCGTCTTGCCGACAAGGCCAAGCAGGCCGGTGTCGATGTGACGACCGAGGTGCTGCCGGGGATGATCCACCAATGGCAGTTGTTCCCCTTCTGGCTCGACGACGCCCGCAAATCCAACCAGCGTGCCGCCGAATTCGCGCTCCAGCATTTCGCAGACCAGCCGCGTCAGTAGCGAGCGTTTCGACCGCCGCCTATAGAGCCGCTGCCGAAGCCGCCTTGCGGCTTGCGTGGTGCGCCCGCTTCTGTTCGTACATCGCCAGATCAGCGCGCCGAACCATCGCCTCCATCGTCTCTCCGTCTTCGCTCGTAGCAAGACCGACCGAAATATCGAGCGGAGCATTGGAGTAAAACTGGTTGTTGATCTTCAGCAGTTCCTGAATGGTCTCGAGCATCGCCTGAGCCGCCTGCCGATCGGCGCCGGGCATCAGTACCGCGAACTCGTCTCCGCCCACACGGGCAGCGTGGTTCGGCATGGAAACGGCGCCGTTCAGCACCTCGCCGAGACGGCGTAGCAGCGCGTCGCCGGCGTCGTGGCCGCGCTGGTCATTGGCGATCTTCAGTCCGTCGAGGTCGATGATCAAGGCCGATACCGGCCGCAGCGATTTGCGCTGCAAGCGGTTGAGCTCATCCATGTAGAAGGCGCGATTGTGTAGCTTGGTCAGCACGTCGTGCTTGCCGAGATATTCGAGATAGGCCTCGGCCTTCTTGCGCGCGGTGATATCGGTCAGGGCGACCTGTACGCGTGACCAGTCTTTCTCATGGCCGGGAAATACCGAGAATTGCAGCAGCACGTGGCGCTCGGAGCCATCGAGCGCGTAGTTTATGACCTCGCGCTGGTGAAACAGATTGCCGTTCCAAAGCTCGATCAGCTGCTCGCGAAAGGTCTTTTCCATGTCGTCGCGGAAGATGTTCGCGATGCCGTGGAGGAGGGTGGTGCGATCCGGCGCACCGAAGAGATCGAGCGTTGCCTTGTTGACCTCGATCACGCTGATCTCGCTCATGCACTGCACGACGAACTCCGGGTGAACATCTGTAAATACGAGGAAATCCACGATGCCGCGATTGCGCACGTCTTCAATCAAAGCTTTAACGCGGCTGAAATCCTCGATCCAGAGCGATACCGGGGAGTGCTCGAAAATGCCCTCGGCATAGAGGCGATTTTCCTGTTCGGCGCGCCGCGCGGTCTCGCGCGCGGTCACGTCCTCGGTGGTGATCAGCACGCGCTCCAGCGTCTTCTCAAAGCCAGGCAGGACCGAACCGCGCAGTTGGATATCGAGGCGTCGGCCCGAGAGTGTATAGTTCACCGCGCTGCCGTCGAACTCAAGGCGTCCGTCCCAGAGGGAAGCGAGTTCGTTGACATGGCTCTCCAGCATCTCGTCCCGGAATATGGAGGAGAGATTGGCGGTGAGGTGTTCCTGGCTTTCGGCTTCGAAGAGATCGAGCGTCTTCTGGTTGATGCGCAATATCCGGATGCGCTGCGAGCAGGCCGCGACGCGGTTCACATCCTCTTTCAGGAAGCTATTGATGTCGGTCACACCAGCCTGCCGCCAGACCTCGAACTGCGCCGCAACCCCGCTGAAATCCTCGATCCACATGGCGATCGGCGCCAGATCAAAAATGTCGAGGTCGGAAGCAATACTTGTCATGGCGGCGGTCTTTCGATGCGATCAGCTTGCAAACCATCGCAGCGCGGCGATAGCCCACTCATCCTTAGCGCTCAATTCTAAAGCCGAGCTTGACGAGAACAGCGATAATGCAGGGGCAGAGCGCATTTTCACGTGGGCTGCCGTCAACGCCGCGCCCCGGCATATAAGCAAAAAGAACGGCAGTGCGCCGTTCTTTTTGTATTGGTTCGCTCTCTGGCCATCCTCAGGCAGACCTGAAGAGCTTCCAGCGGGTCGGCCGAAACGCAATGCCGCTCTGGTCAATGGCCCCTGCTGCCGCCGGCGGCAGTTCAGCCTCGATCGGCGGATGGCCTTGCCCGATGTCGATCTCCACGTGACGCGTTCCGGCAACGCGGCGGCTGCTGGTCACGACACCGGCAATGCCTTCGGCGCCATTGCGGATCTCGATATCGTGCGGACGGAAGTAGAGGCTCGCCTCACCGTCGGCCTCGCCCTCGGCGCGGATGCCGAGCGAGCGCCCGTCGAACCAGATTTCGCCATTGGAAATCTTGACCTTCAGACAGTTCGATTGGCCGACGAAGCCGAAGACGAAGGGGGAGTTCGGGTGATCGTAGACATCATCGGGCGTGCCGACCTGCTCGATCGCGCCCTGGCTCATAACCACGACCCGGTCGGCGAGTTCCATCGCCTCGTCCTGGTCGTGGGTGACGAAGATGGTCGTGTGCCCCGTCCGGTCGTGGATCTCGCGCAGCCACTTGCGCAGATCCTTGCGGACCTGCGCGTCGAGCGCGCCGAACGGCTCGTCGAGCAGAAGCACGTTCGGCTCCACCGCCATGGCGCGCGCCAGCGCCACGCGCTGCCGCTGGCCGCCGGAGAGCTGCGCGGGATAGCGCTTTTCGAGGCCGGGGAGCTGGACGAGATCAAGCAATTCCAGCGCTCTGCGGCGTATTTCGTCCTTCGGAGGACGGCGCGAGGAATGGCGAACCTTCAGGCCGAAGGCGACGTTGTCGAGCACCGTCATGTGGCGAAACAGGGCGTAATGCTGGAACACGAAGCCGATATTGCGCTCCTGCACACTCTTGCGAGACGCGTCTTCGTCGCCGAAGTAGATCAGGCCCTCGGTCGGGCTTTCGAGCCCGGCGATCAGGCGCAAGAGCGTCGTCTTGCCGGAGCCCGACGGACCAAGCAGCGCGATCAGTTCGCCGGAGCGAATATCGAGCGACACGTCATGCAGAGCCGGAAACCGATCGAATTCCTTGCGTAGGTTTTGAACACGAACTTCCATTCTAATTCCTCAGTGCCGCCGGCTCGCGGCGATTTCATCGCTGTATCGCATTTCCAGCAAGGTCTTCAAAACAAGGGTGACGAGCGCGAGCAGTGCAAGCAGTGTGGCAACGGCGAAAGCCCCGGTGAAATTATACTCGTTGTAGAGGATTTCCACTTGCAGCGGCATGGTGTTGGTCTGGCCGCGAATGTGGCCGGAAACCACCGAGACGGCGCCGAACTCGCCCATCGCACGGGCGTTGCAAAGCAGAACGCCGTAGAGCAGCCCCCATTTGATGTTCGGCAGGGTCACGTGCCAGAAGGTCTGCCAGCCGCTGGCCCCAAGCGAGATCGCTGCCTCTTCATCACCGGTCCCCTGTTCCTGCATGAGCGGGATGAGCTCGCGGGCGACGAAGGGGAAGGTGACGAACATGGTTGCCAGGATCAATCCTGGAACTGCGAAGAGAATCTTGATGCTGTGGGCGCTCAGCCACTGCCCGAGATAGGTGTTGGCGCCGAGCAGTAGCACGAACACCAGACCCGATATGACCGGCGAGACCGAGAAGGGCAGGTCGATCAGCGTTGTCAGGAAGGCCTTGCCCTTGAACTCGAACTTGGCGATCGCCCAGGCGGCCGCCACGCCGAACACGACGTTCAATGGCACGCTGATACCAGCGACGATCAGGGTCAGCCGGATCGCGGAAAAGGTCTCCGCATCCTGCAAAGCCGTGAAGAAGGCGGTCGGCCCCTTTCGGAAGGCTTCGACGAACACCGCTGTGAGCGGCAGGATCAAGATCAACGTCAGGAACACCAGCGAGGCGACGATCAGCGTCCACCGCGCCCACCGATGCTCGGTGACGACGGATCGCACTTTCGCCGCGGGAGCGTGGATCTCATGCGCCATTGCCATACCTCCGTCTGCTCCAGCTCTGGATGAGGTTGATCACGAGAAGCTTCGCGAAGGACAGCACCAGCATGACGGCCGCGATGCCGGTGGCGGCCGCGTAGTTATATTCTTCCAGCTTGATGACGATCAGCAGCGGGGCGATCTCCGATTTGAACGGCAGGTTGCCGGCGATGAAGATGACCGATCCGTATTCACCGACGCCTCGTGCAAAGGCCAGCGCGAAGCCCGTGAGAACCGCAGGCGCCAGGCCGGGCAACAGAACACGGGTGATCGTCTGCAGACGGTTCGCGCCGAGCGTGGCGGCGGCCTCCTCGACCTCCTTGTCGATCTCCTCCATGACTGGCTGCACTGTGCGCACGACAAAAGGCAGGCCGACGAAGACCAGCGCCACGACGATCCCAACAGGCGTGAAGGCGATCTTGATGCCGAGCGGCGTCAGGAACTGACCAAGCCAGCCGTTGGGCGCATAGAGTGTCGCAAGCGCGATGCCGGCGACGGCGGTCGGCAGCGCGAAGGGCAGGTCGACCATGGCGTCGATGATGCGCTTGCCGGGAAAGCGGTAACGCACCAGCACCCAGGCGAGCACGATGCCGAAGACGACGTTGACGCAGGCAGCCGCGAATGCGGTGCCGAAACTGATCCGCAGGGCGTTTACCGTGCGCGCGTCAATGGCGATCGACCAGAATTTCTCCCAGCCGAGTTCGCTCGAACGCCATGCGAGGCCCGAGAGTGGGATGAGGATAAGAAGGGTGAGCCAGATCAAGGTAAAGCCGAGTGCCATTCCAAATCCTGGAATGACACTCGGCCGCCCGAACCGCCACCGCGTGGGGCTATGTGCTCTCATACGATGTATTATTGTGCCGGCTTGTAGATTTGGTCAAACACGCCGCCATCGCCGAAGAATTTCGGCTGCGCTTCCTTCCATCCGCCGAAATCGTCGATCGTTGCAAGCGTCAGCTTCGGGAAGCGGGCGATATCGGCAGGGTCGGCTGCTTCAGGCTTGATCGGGCGGTAATAGTGCTTGGCTGCGATCTTCTGACCCTCGTCGGAATAGAGGTAGTTCAGATAGGCCTCGGCGACCTTGCGCGTGCCCTTCTTGTCGACATTGCCATCGACCACGGCGACCGGCGGGTCTGCGCGGATCGAGAAGCTCGGGGTTACGATCTCGAACTGATCGGGGCCGAGTTCTTCGAGCGAGAGATAGGCTTCGTTTTCCCACGCAAGAAGCACGTCGCCCAGTCCGCGCTGGACGAAGGTGGTGGTGGCGCCGCGTGCACCGGTGTCGAGAACGGGAACGTGCTGCAGCAGGCTCGTCACATAGGCCTGCGCCTTCGCCTCATCGCCGCCGTTTGCCTGCTTGGCCCAAGCCCAGGCAGCCAGGAAGTTCCAGCGCGCACCGCCCGAGGTCTTCGGGTTCGGCGTGATCACCTGGACGTCGTCCTTCACGAGGTCGGCCCAGTCCTTGATGCCCTTCGGATTGCCCTTGCGCACCAGGAACACGATGGTGGAGGTGTAAGGCGTCGAGTTGTTGGGAAGTTTGCTCTTCCAGTCAGCCGGGATCTTGCCGGTCTTCTGGGCGATCGCGTCGATGTCGCCTTCGAGAGCGAGCGTCACGACATCGGCGTCGAGACCATCGATGACCGATCGCGCCTGGGCGCCGGAACCGCCATGCGAAGCCTGGATCGCCACTGTCTCGCCGGTGTCCTTCTGCCACTTTTGTGCGAAGGCGGCATTGAAATCCTTATAGAGTTCCCGTGTCGGATCGTAGGATACGTTGAGAAGCGTCTGGTCGGCAAAAGCTGGTGCGACAGCGCCGATGGCGAAACTGCCTGCCAGAACCGCGGCCGCGAGAAGCCGGGTAATCCGTTGTGCGTGCATGGGAACCTCCTTCGTTTGTGATCCAAACTCTACCAAGTTGGTCGTATAATGAAACGAAGATTGTTTCTGTTCCATGCGGCGGTTTCGGAATGACGTGCCATTTCGTCCGCCGATTTGAAATGATTGTGCTGTCGAACCTGCACCACGGGTGGCTGCGATTTGACTCTCGCAATCAGGAATGGCCACGTTTCTAAAGCGACCTGCAAGCGGACGCGGGCATTCCATCGCTTGATGAGCAAAAGCTTTCGCGGTGGAATTGAAATCCGTCTTATTCGGCGACTATAGTCCGCCGACGCCGCGCTCGACTCGCGCGCGGGGAGGCAAGGGAAGGAATACGCAAATGACCAAAGTCCGCGCACTGGTGCTGGAGCGCCAGCATGAACTCGCGATCCGCGAAATCGATCTGCCGATGGAAACCGGGCCGGGCGAGGTCAAGATCAAGATACACACGGTCGGCGTCTGCGGCTCCGACGTTCACTATTACACGCACGGCAAGATCGGCCCCTTCGTCGTCAACGAACCAATGGTGCTCGGGCACGAGGCGGCAGGCACCGTCGTCGAAGTCGGCGCCGGCGTCACGCATCTCAAGGTCGGCGATCGCGTCTGCATGGAGCCGGGCATTCCCGATTCGAATTCGAAGGCAAGCCGGCTCGGCATGTATAACGTCGATCCCGCTGTCAGCTTCTGGGCAACGCCGCCCGTTCACGGCGTGCTCACGCCCGAAGTCGTGCACCCCGCCAACTATACGTTCAAGCTGCCTGACAATGTGAGCTTTGCGGAAGGTGCCATGGTCGAGCCTTTCGCCGTCGGCATGCAGGCCGCCACCAAGGCGAAGATCGCGCCCGGCGACACCGCCGTCGTGCTCGGTGCCGGTCCTATCGGCACCATGGTCGCCATCGCCGCACTCGCCGGCGGTTGCGCCCGCGCGATCGTGGCCGATCTCGCCCAGCCGAAGCTCGATATCGCCGCCCAGTATCAGGGCGTCATCCCGGTGAATATCCGCGAAACGAACCTCGCCGAGGAAGTCTCGCGGTTGACGGACGGTTGGGGCGCCGACGTGATCTTCGAATGCTCCGGTTCGCCGAAGGCCTGGGAAACGATCATGGATCTGGTGCGTCCTGGTGGCGTCATCGTTGCTGTCGGCCTGCCTGTCAACCCAATCGGTTTCGACGTCTCGACTGCTTCGACCAAGGAAATCCGCATCGAAACGGTGTTCCGCTACGCGCATCAGTATGAGCGGTCGATTGCACTGCTCGGCTCCGGTCGCGTTGATCTGAAGCCTCTGATTTCCGAGACCTTCGGCTTCGAAGAATCGATCAAGGCTTTCGACCGCGCCGTCGAAGCGCGGCCGAGCGACGTGAAGCTGCAGATCGTGATGGACTAGGCGCCTGCCGGTTAGCTCGCGCTAGCCGACACTTTTCTGAAAGCTCTTCTGAAGACAAGGGCCGCGCCAGCCACGATGGCCGCGGCCCCGAGCCCGATGAAAAGGTGATGATGCAGCGGCAGACGACCGAGGATCTGTTCGATCCCGTGTCCGAAGAGATAGCCGAGCACCGTAAACAGCTGTCCCCATACAAGCGCCGCGATCGCGTTCAGCATCACGAATTTGCCGGTCGAGATTCGCGTCGTGCCGATCACGATCGGGCTGATCGTGCGGAGGCCGACGAGAAAGCGGAACGCCAGGATGAAACCTGTCGGGTAGCGCTCTAAGAGGGACGTGACCTGCGCCAGCGTCGGCGTCTCCATCAGCCGGCGGACGACATGCCAGCGGGCAGCGTAGCGGCCGGCGAAGAACCACATCTGGTCTCCGGCGAATGAACCCGCCGACGCCATCAGCGAGGCCGACCAATAGGTGAGCAGCCCGCGATGGGAGAGGATGCCGCCGAGGAAGGCCGCGGTCTCTCCTTCGAATGCGGTGCCCAGGAAGATCGCGACAATCCCATAGTGTTCGATCAGATGTTCTATGGACACGATTGATCCCTCAGCGTTTTGGCCTGCCGCCGTGAAGGCTACACGCTCTTGAGGTCGCCAAGCAATGTCGGGATCAATTCGGACACTGTCGGGTGGATCGGCAAGGCCCATTTCAGCTCGGGATAGGTCGTCCCGGCGTTCATCGCATCGATGAAGCCATGGATCGCCTCATCGCCCTCTATACCGAGGATCGCGGCGCCCAGGATCTGCTTGGTTTGCGCGTCGGCGATCACCTTCATGAAGCCCTTCGTCTCGCCCCGCTCCTTGGCGCGGCCGACTTTGGTCATCGGTCGGGTCGACATCATGATCTCGTGGCCCGATGCGCGCGCCTGCTTTTCCGACATGCCGACGCGGCCGAGCGGCGGGTCGATATAAAGCGCATAGGCGAGGATGCGGTCGCTGAGCTTGCGATCCTCGCCGTCGAGCAGGTTGGCGGCCACGATCTCGAAGTCGTTGTAGGACGTGTGCGTGAAGGCGCCGTGGCCATTGCAGTCCCCCAGCGCCCAAATGCCCTCGACATTGGTCGCCAGCTTGTCGTCAACGCTGATGTAGCCACGCTTGTCGATGGCGACACCGGCGCGATCGAGGCCGAGATCATCCGTGTTCGGCACACGGCCGGTTGCGATCAGCACATGGCTCGCTGTGATCTCGGCGATGCCATCGGCGACCGTGACCTCTATCCCATCCGCTCCGTTCTTGAACGCGATGCGGTCCGCGCCGGTATGGATGGCAATTCCTTCTGCCCGCAGAATATCGGCGATCGCGTCCGAGATATCCTCATCCTCCCGCGAGGCGAGCTTGGGGCCGCGCTCGACGACCGTTACCTCCGCACCGAAGCGGCGATACATCTGGGCGAACTCAAGGCCGATATAGCTTCCGCCAATGACCACCAGATGCCGGGGCAGCGTGTCCAGCGCAATGATCGATGTGCTGGTCAGATAGTCGATGTCGTCGATGCCGAGCATATCGGGAATGGCCGGTCGCGCGCCGACGTTGAGATAGATGCGCGGCGCGGTCAGCAGTTCGCCGTTGACCATGACGGTCCGTTCGTTTTCGAAGCGCGCATGACCGTAGATTACGGTGACGCCGCCCGTGCCCGCGAACCAGCTGATCAGGCCGTTGCGGGCCTCCATGGTTACCGTCTCGGCCCGCTTGCGGACGATCGCCATGTCGATCCCGATCGCGCCCGGGATCGTCACACCGTAGCCGCCGGCATTGCGGGCCACATAGGCGGCGCGGGCGCTGGCGACGAGGGTCTTGGTTGGCATGCAGCCGGCGTTGACGCATGTGCCGCCGAGATATTTGCGCTCGATCAGCGCGACCTTCATGCCCTTCTCCGCCATCCGGGCGGCGAGGAAGGGGCCGGATTGACCGGCACCGACAACGATGGCGTCGAAGTTGCGCATCAGACCGACGCCACGATCAGGATGGCGCCGACAATGGCGACCGCGTCCTCGAGAATGGCGGCCGGCGGGTCCCTCCGAAACGCGCTTGCCAATTTAGCGCGCGCCGCAGCACCGCCGAGCGTGCCCGCGACCGCGCCGAGAATGCCGGCGATGAGCCCTGGTATCAATGATCCGCCGGCAGCACCGATCGTGGCGCCTGATAGCGCGCCCATGATCAGCCGCGCACCGAACTGCATCGGCACTTTTCTTGAAGGCGTGGACGGCAACTGATCCGTCACCAGTTCGACCAGCGCCAGCAGCGTGAAAATCCATGGGGTCCAGCGGTAGCCCATGAAGGCGAGCGGTGTTTGAGACACATCGAACCATCCGAGCGCCGCGCCCCAGGCAACGGCTGCCGGCGCAGTCAGCGCGCGCAGCCCAGCGACGATGCCAATCAGAAATGCGAGAAACAGAAGCATGCGCAATCCCCCATCGCAGCGCAGGCTATCCCCGCGACGAGTGAAAGCTGGCACATTGTCGGGTCCGTTGCAATTTGGCGGCGAAGAATTCTCGATCAGTTTGAGAACGCCGCTATTCCCGTTATGGCGCGGCCGAGGATCAGCGCGTGAATGTCGTGCGTGCCCTCATAGGTGTTGACCACTTCGAGGTTGACGAGATGGCGGGCGACGCCGAACTCATCGGAGATGCCGTTGCCTCCAAGCATGTCGCGCGCCATTCGGGCGATATCGAGCGCCTTGCCGCAGGAATTGCGCTTCAAAATCGAGGTGAGTTCGACCGGCGGGTGGCCGTCTTCCTTCATGCGGCCGAGACGCAGGCAACCCTGCAGCCCGAGCGTGATCTCGGTCGCCATGTCGGCGAGCTTCCTCTGGATCAACTGATTGGCTGCAAGCGGCCGGTCGAATTGCTTGCGGTCGAGCGTGTATTGCCGCGCCCGCGCATAGCAATCCTCGGCGGCGCCGAGCGCGCCCCAGGCGATCCCGAAACGGGCGGAGTTGAGGCACGTAAACGGGCCTTTGAGGCCGGAAACGTTGGGCAACAGGTTCTCTTCCGGCACGAAGACGCCATCCATCACCACTTCGCCGGTGATCGAGGCACGCAGGCCGATCTTGCCGTGAATCGCGGGCGCCGTCAGGCCCTTCCATCCCTTTTCTAGGATGAAGCCCCGGATCACGCCATCCTCTGTCTTTGCCCAGACCACGAAGACATCGGCGATCGGCGCATTGGAGATCCACGTCTTGGCGCCGGATAGGCTATAGCCGCCGTCGACCTTTTTTGCGCGCGTCGCCATCGATCCAGGATCGGAGCCATGGTTCGGCTCGGTGAGGCCGAAGCAGCCGATCCATTCGCCGGTGGCGAGCTTCGGCAGATATTTCTGCTTCTGCGCTTCCGATCCGAACGCGTCGATCGGCACCATCACCAGCGAGGACTGGACGCTCATCATGGAGCGGTAGCCGCTGTCGACCCGCTCGACCTCGCGGGCGATCAAGCCGTAGGCTACGTATCCGAGGCCCGCGCCGCCATATTCGGGCGATATCGCCGGGCCGAGGAGGCCGAGTTCGCCCATTTCGCGAAAGATGCTTGGATCGGTTTTCTCATGGCGGAAGGCTTCGAGCACACGCGGCGCAAGCTTTTCCTGCGCATAGGAATGCGCGGTATCGAGCACCATGCGCTCTTCATCCGTCAATTGCTCGACGAGCCGGAACGGATCGGACCAGTCGAAACTCTCGCGGGTGTGCTGCATGGTTCATCCTCCTCGATCCATCGGCATGTCGCGGACCCTATTGGGATACTGCCGGGGCGAGGGAGCGTCAACACGCGGCGGTCCCCGTCGCTCTCGACTGCGCGCGATGATGACATAGCTATCATTTCATGGGCCCTCAAATGGGATCGTCTGAATGATGGGAGCAGGGCATGACAAAAATCGCGTTTATCGGCCTCGGCAATATGGGTGGGCCAATGGCGGCAAATCTGGTCAAGGCAGGGCACAAGGTTGCGGGCTTCGATTTGGTGCCGGTGTTGCTTGAAGCTGCCGTGGCGACCGGCGTTCAGCCGGCAAGCGATATCTCTCAGGCCGTCAGCGGTGCCGACGTCGTTGTGACCATGCTTCCGCAGGGCAAGCACGTCCTGACGGCGTGGACGGATATTCTCGGCGCCATTCCCTCGGGAACGCTTGTCATCGACTGCTCGACGATCGACGTCGACAGCGCGCGCAAGGCACATGAAATGGCAAAGGCGGCTGATTGCCCGTCGCTTGATGCGCCGGTCTCCGGCGGAACGAGTGGTGCGGCGGCCGGAACGCTGACCTTCATGGCGGGAGGAACGCCGGAGAGCTTTGCCAGGGCCAAACCCATACTCGAAGGGATGGGTCGGAAGATCGTGCATTGCGGAGAGGCAGGCGCAGGGCAGGCGGCGAAGATCTGCAACAACATGATCCTCGGCATATCGATGATCGGCGTCTGCGAGGCCTTCGCGCTGGGCGAAAAGCTCGGCCTCGCGCACCAGGCCCTGTTCGATGTCGCCTCGACATCATCCGGCCAATGCTGGTCGATCAACACATACTGTCCGGTTCCCGGCCCGGTGCCGACATCTCCCGCCAACAACGATTACAAACCGGGCTTCGCGGCCGCCTTGATGCTGAAGGACCTCCGCCTGTCGCAGGAGGCAGCGCTCGCAACGGGTGCCTCGACGCCGCTTGGCGCCGAAGCCGCGCAGCTGTTTGCGCTCTTTGAAAAGCAGGGCAATGGCGGCCGCGATTTCTCGGCGATCATCGAGATGCTGCGAGGCTGAGGTCTTGTTACGGAAGGCGCAGGTTCGTGCCGCCGACCCAGGCAGTTGCGATGTTGGGTTTCGAGGCGGTGTTAATGATCTTTTGCAGGATTTGCTCGCCGCTATCGAATTCGTCAAATAAGCGCACCGATCCCTTCGGCGCCTTGGTGTCGATAACGATCGCATCGAACAGATAGCCGGGCTTGAACTGGCCGATCGGCAGATCGAGCGCCACGCCTCCGCCTGCCGTCGCGATATAGAAGGCATCGCGAAAATCGATCTGGGCAGGCCCGTAGCTGGCACGCGATTCGGCATCGCGCTTGGGATCGACACCGCCTTCAAGCGCGCGCGACATCAGGATCGCGCCGCGACAATTCTCGAGCATGGAGGCGCTCGGCCCGCCGGAGATATCCGTGCCAAGACCGACATGCATGCCCTTGTCGAGCGCGGCCTTGAGCGGGAAGACGGCGTTGGCGAAATAAACGTTGGATAGCGGGCAGTGGGCGACAGCCGCTTCGCGCTCCCGCACCTTGTCCATGTCGTCATCCGTCAGGAAGTTGGCGTGCGCCAGAACCGTGCGGCGGCCGAGTAGGCCGAAGCGATCGAGCGCTTCCGTATCGGTCACGCCATATCGCGACAGCACATAGCCATGCGCCCAATCGCTCTCCGAACAGTGGGTTTGCACATGGCAGCCGCATTGCTTGGCGAGAGCACCCAACCCCTCAAGCGTCGCGTCGGTGCAGGATGGCACGAAGCGTGGCGTGATGACGGGGAGCACCCGCTTTTCGCCATTCTCGGGGTGGGTATTGATGTAATCGATCAGCGCCCGCGTGCCTTCGATCCCGGCTGCCGGCGTTGCGTCGCGATAATAGTCCGGGCACTCGTCGGCATTGTCCATCGCCACCTTGCCGATCAGCGCTCGCTGGCCCTTCTCCAGGCAGATGTCTGCGAGCGAGCGCGTTGCATCCTGGTGCACGGTGGCGAAATAGAGCGCCGTGGTCGTTCCATTGGCGAGGAGGTCGTCGACGAGCAGGCCGTAGCTGCGCTTTGCAAAGGCGAGGTCTTCGTAGCGGGCTTCCAGTGGGAAGGTGTACTTCTGCAGCCAGACTTCGAGCGGCACATCGAGCGCGCTGCCAAGCTGGGGATATTGCGGCGCATGGACGTGAAGATCGACGAAACCCGGAAGGAGATAAGAGCCTACAGGCAACGTGACCAGTTCGCCGCCTTCCTCGCGCGCCTCGCGAATAGTCCGGTAGTTCGGATCGCTCGGCCGATGCATGGCGGCGATCGTGCCATCCGCGCCGATATCGATCAGCACCTCGTCCAGGATATCGATCTTTCCGCGCTCCGGTGCGTGAAATCCGGAGGCGCAGAGCGTTTTATTCCGCAAGTCCAATGCTGTATTCCAATTCAATCAATGCGTCAGTATCCGAGCACACATATGCGCGAATTTAAATCTATAGCGAATAGTCAGCGGGTCCATCGCCGGAGCCCTGCGTTTTTACGGTGGCTGCCGTGCAATGATGGGACGCTCGGTCGTCCGGCAGCCGTCGCCGCGATTATCAGACGCGAGTGGACCGCTCGGCATGCTGAAGCAACCACGCCCTGACCTTGGCGACGGATTGGGCTTGCCTCGGCTTGCGGAGCGAGACGACGTAGAAATCCGACTGCGCGCGCATCGTTTGCGCAAATGCCGGCACCAGCCGCCCGGCGGCAATATCCTCGTTGACAAAGACCGCGCTTGCCAGCGCGATACCCTGGCCGGCAAGCGCAGCCTCGATGGCGTGGGATGTCTGATTGAAACGAACGCCCTTCGAGGCGGCGACCGGCCTCGCACCCGCGATCGTGGCGATAAACTCCGGCCACTGATTGTGGGTGTCGTGGAGCAACATGAAACGCGCGAGATCGGCGGGGTCGAGCGGTCCGGTTGCTGGCATCAGCGCCGGGCTGCAGACCGGGACAAGCTCCTGCTCGAAAAGCAGATCAGCCTCCAGCGAGGCTGGGAAGGGCGGCCGCGCTAGCCTAACGGCGATATCCACGTCATCAGACTGGAAGTTCGCGACACGTTCGCTGGCGAGAATGCGCATATCGAGATCAGGGTGCGCGGCCAGGAAATCCGGTAGCCTCGGGATCAGCCATTTCGATGCAAAAGTCGGCGTGACACTGATCGTCAGCCGCAGCGGCTCCGGTCTCAAGGTCGCGGTCGCATCGGAGATCAGTTCGAAGGCACGCCGGATGCTCTCGGCATAACCGCGTCCGGCTTCGGTCAAGGCAAGTTTGCGTGGCAGGCGCTCGAATAGGCCAAGGTTCAGTTCCTTCTCCAGCCCACGAACCTGCTGGGCCACCGCCGCCTGGGTGACGCTCAGTTCTTCGGCTGCGGCGCGAAAGTTGAGATGGCGGGCGGCGACCTCGAAGGCGCGGAGGCCATTTAGCGGCGGAAGGCGAAAAAACGGGTCGTTCATGCGATAGATTTTCTACTGATTGATGCCAATCGAATTGGCGCGAAGCGATGCTTTCCTAATGGTATCATATGGCATCAAGGCTGAAAACAAGCGCGATGCGCAAGAGAAACGACGAAAGGGTGGATGCCATGACAGTAGAAAAAGTGGCGCTGGTGACGGCGGGTGGCAGCGGCATGGGGGCGGATGCCGCCAAGCGTCTCGCGGCCGATGGCTTCAAGCTCGCCATCCTCTCGTCATCGGGCAAGGGCGAGGCGCTGGCCAAGGAACTCGGTGGCGTCGGCGTCACGGGCTCGAACCAGTCGAACGACGACATCAAGCGCCTTGTGGATCTCGCCATGCAGGCCTGGGGTCGCATCGATGTGCTCGTCAATAGCGCCGGGCACGGCCCGCGCGCGCCGATCCTCGATATCACCGACGAGGACTGGCACAAGGGCATGGACGTCTACCTGATGAACGTCATCCGCCCGACCCGGATCGTGACGCCGATCATGCAGGCACAGAGGTCTGGCGCGATCGTCAATATCTCGACCGCCTGGGCTTTCGAGCCGTCGGCGATGTTCCCGACGTCAGCGGTCTTCCGCGCCGGTCTCGCCTCCTTCACCAAGATCTTCGCCGACACTTATGCTGCAGACAATATCCGCATGAACAACGTCCTGCCGGGCTGGATCGACAGCCTGCCGGCAACCGACGAGCGTCGCGAATCGGTACCGATGAAGCGCTATGGCACGAGCGAAGAGATCGCGGCGACTGTCGCGTTTCTGGCGTCAGAAGGTGCGGGCTATATCACCGGGCAGAATATCAAGGTGGACGGCGGGCTTGGCCGATCGGTTTGATCGCAGAACCAATGTGTGCCAAATCAAGCGGCTTTTGATGGCCGCTTGATAAACGTCACGTCGCAGGCTTTCGATAGAGGATATCTATCGAAATATTTTTCTTTATCTATTTCATTTATCGCCAGCCCCTGTTTATGTTGCGCTGCGAAAGCGGGTTTTCGCTTCGCAGCAATTTCACAGGAGCCTTCATGTCCCTTATCAATACATCCATTAAGCCCTTCAAGGCGCAGGCCTTCAAGCAGGGCAAATTCATTGACGTGACCGATGCCGACACCAAGGGCAAGTGGGCGGTATTCTTCTTCTATCCGGCTGACTTTACCTTCGTTTGCCCGACGGAACTCGGCGATGTCGCCGATCACTATGCCGAGCTGCAGCGCCTTGATGTCGAGGTCTATTCGGTCTCGACCGACACGCACTTCACCCACAAGGCCTGGCACGACAGCTCCGAGACGATCGGCAAGATCCAGTACACGATGATCGGCGACCCGACGGGCACGATCAGCCGCAACTTCGAAGTCATGCGCGAAGGCGAAGGCCTTGCCGACCGCGGCACCTTCGTCGTCGATCCCGATGGCGTCATCCAGGCGATGGAAGTCACCGCCGAAGGTATCGGCCGTAACGCCGTAGACCTTCTGCGTCGCATCAAGGCTGCACAGTATGTGCGCGCACATCCGGGTGAAGTTTGCCCGGCCAAGTGGGAAGAGGGCGAAAAGACGCTCGCTCCGTCGCTGCACCTCGTCGGCAAGATCTGACGTTCAAATGATAAGCCGCCTTCCGGTCCAGACTGGAGGGCGGCACCCAATACCATATTCAGCGCCCCAACGCGGCGCGGCCATCCATTTTTAGCGGAGTGTCCCATGCTCGACGACAATCTGAAATCCCAGTTGAAGGGCTATCTGGAACGGGTCGTTCGCCCGATCGCGATCACCGCTTCGGTCAATGACAGTGCCAAGTCGAAAGAGATGTCGGAGCTTCTCGCCGAACTGGTCGCGCTTTCCGACAAGATCTCGGTCGTGGAAACCCGCGATGACGGCGAGCGTGCGCCCTCCTTTGCGCTGACCAGCCCAGGCCACGACATCAACCTGCGTTTCGCCGGCATTCCGATGGGCCATGAGTTTACCTCGCTTGTGCTGGCTCTGCTGCAGGTCGGCGGCCACCCGCCGCGCACCGAGCAGGCAATCATCGATCAGATCAAGGATCTCGACGGCGATTTCCTCTTCGAAACCTATTTCTCGCTGACCTGCCAGAATTGCCCAGACGTCGTGCAGGCTCTGAACCTGATGGCCGTTTTGAACCCGCGCGTGAAGCATGTGGCGATCGATGGCGGCTTATTCCCGGCCGAGGTTCAAAACCGCCAGGTCATGTCTGTGCCGACGGTCTATCTCAACGGCCAGCTGTTCGGTCAGGGCCGAATGGAAGTCGAGGAGATCGTTTCCAAGCTCGACACCAACTCGGCTGCACGCGCTGCGGAAAAGCTGAATGGCCGCGAAGCCTATGACGTGCTCGTCATCGGCGGTGGCCCCGCTGGTGCAGCCGCTGCGATCTACGCCGCGCGCAAGGGCATCCGTACCGGCGTTGCAGCAGAGCGCTTCGGCGGTCAGGTCCTCGACACGATGGCGATCGAGAACTTCATCTCCGTGCAGCACACCGAGGGTCCGCAGTTCGCAGCCTCGCTGGAAGCGCATGTGAAGCAATACGACGTCGATGTCATGAACCTGCAGCGCGCTGAGAAGCTCGTTCCCGGCAAGGATATGATCGCGGTCGAGCTCGCCAATGGCGCGACGCTGCGCTCGAAGACGGTTATCCTGTCCACCGGCGCTCGCTGGCGGCAGATGGGTGTTCCCGGCGAGGACCAGTATCGCAACAAGGGTGTTGCCTATTGCCCGCACTGCGATGGCCCGCTGTTCAAGGGCAAGCGCGTTGCCGTCATCGGCGGTGGCAATTCCGGCCTTGAAGCGGCAATCGATCTTGCCAACATCGTCAGCCACGTGACGCTGATCGAATTCGACAACAAGCTGCGTGCCGATGACGTCCTGCAGCGCAAGCTGCGCAGCCTTCCCAACGTCGATATCCTGCTTTCCGCCAAGACGGCGGAAGTGCTGGGCGATGGCCAGAAGGTGACCGGTCTCGTCTACGAAAACCGCGTTGCCGGTCAGCGCCACACGCTCGATCTGGAAGGCATCTTCGTCCAGATCGGCCTGCTTCCGAACACCGAATGGCTGAAGGGCGCCATCGAACTGTCGCCGCGCGGCGAGATCATCGTCGATCATCACGGCCAGACGTCGGTTCCCGGTGTATTCGCCGCCGGCGATTGCACCACGGTGCCTTACAAGCAGATCGTGATTGCGCTCGGTGAGGGCGCAAAGGCGTCGCTTGCGGCCTTCGATCATCTGATCCGCACGTCTAGCCCGGACGAGGACGCCGTGAAGGCGGCCTGAGGCTGATCGACACGGTTCTGGAATGACGCTTCGCGAGCTGGAATACCTGATTGCCTTGGCGGATCACCGGCATTTTGGCCGGGCCGCCGAGGCGTGTTTGGTTAGCCAGCCGACGCTGTCAACCCAGATCAGGAAGCTTGAAGAGACGCTAGGCGCTCCCCTGATCGAACGCACGCCGCGCACGGTCATGCTGACAGCGTTCGGCGAGGATACCGTCGAGCGGGCAAGGCGTATCATGCGGGAGGTCGCCGAGATCAGGTCGTCGGCCTTGCGCAGCCTCAACCCTGAGGTAGGCACCCTGCGTCTCGGCATCTTCCCGACGCTCGCACCCTATTTCCTGCCGCATGCGGTGCCGCGCATCCACAGGCAGTTCCCGCGGCGGGAGACGCTGCTGATCGAGGAAAAGAGTGATGCACTCCTGGCGCGGCTCAGAAGCGGCAATCTCGACGCCGCGATCCTCGCTCTTCCCGTCAACGACGATCACCTGAAGTCAGAGTTTCTCTTCGAGGAAGACTTTCTGCTTGCCGTTCCCGCCGCGCATCCGCTGGCAAGGCGGCAGTCCCTGGTGCTCGGAGATCTCAACCGCTACGACCTCATGCTGCTGGAAGAGGGACACTGCCTTCGCGACCAGGCGCTCGATGTGTGCCGCCTGTCGGGTGCAAGCGAGCGCACCTCGTTTCGCGCCACCAGCCTGGAGACGCTGCGCCAGATGGTCGGCGCCAATGTGGGGATCACGCTTCTGCCGGAGCTCGCCGCGCTGCATCCGGCGTCGGGCGATATAAGGCTGCTGCGTTTCGAAGGCATATCGCCGAACCGGCGGATCGGCATTTGCTGGCGTACGGGTTCGGCGATGGGCGCTTTTCTGGAGACTATCGCCGGTCTCCTGCGGGAGGTGGCCCAGGAGCTGCTTGCCGACATCAGGCGCTCGCCAGCCGGTTAAGCTGACTTTACTTCCATTCCCACAGGAGCTTGGTCGAGAACGGCCGAGCGCCGATCAGGAGCTCGGGTTGCGTCAGCTTGGCCTCGAAGGTCGCGGCATCAGCGTCGCCATTCAGCCCGACAAAGAGCATCTTCATCGAAGCGCCGCGCGGCTGGCCCTTCTTCCGGTAGGCAAACTGGACCGCGCAGGTGGGATATTCCCATCCCGCTGTCAGCGTCTCCGCGAACGCTTCCTCGCCGAGCCCGTTCGCATGGCCCGTCGACGCCAGGAACTGGCCTAGTCCGAAGAAGCCGGAAAACACCCGGTACGCCGTCTCCTGCGACATCTGCGTACCCTGTCCGCTTGCCGTGTCGCGACGGTAAAACAGGCTGTCTACCTGGCCCTGCTTGCGGCTCATGGCGTAGCTGATCAGGTTTTTCTGCGCCAGCAGCTCCATCGTCAGATCGTAGGTCTGATAGCTGCCGGGATCGGTGTGCAGATCGTCGATACGTGCCTTCAGATCGACAACATAGTCACGATAAAATGCGGCGCTCATCGGCGTTTCCTCATGGCTTTTGGCGCGTGGTAACAGAAACCATAGAAATTCCAAGGGGGTCGGCGGTCTGCGCGGCAAGGGCGGCATGTCGCAAATCTGCGACAGAAGCTGCGCGTCACGCGCATAGCGCATAGCTGTTCTGCAGAATTGTGCCTATGATTTGAGCGCGCTTGCTGTATAAACAAATCATCGAAGCGATGCACCTCCTCCCGCAGAGCTTTGAGTTGCAGGTGGCCTTATCCTCCTCCCAAGGGCGCCTGTGGGAATGACAGCACTCCTCCTCCCAGCTGTCATTCGGTTATTTTCGAAAAGCCTGTCGCACCTCCTCCCGCGGCAGGCTTTTTCGATTCTGGCCCACGCGTTCTTCAGCTTTCAGTTTTCGGATCAGACGGTAGCGCCAGCGCGCAAACCATTCGGCTTGCGCGCCTTTCCATCGACAAGTGTCAGCTGATGCCGCCGAGGCAGACATATTTGATCTCGGTGAACTCCTCGATGCCGTATCGCGAGCCTTCGCGGCCGAGACCTGAGAGCTTCACGCCACCGAACGGCGCTTCCGCCGTCGAGATCAGGCCCGTATTAACGCCGACCATCCCGTATTCCAGCGCCTCGGCCACGCGGAACACGCGCGCGAGATCCTTGGCGTAGAAATAGGAGGCGAGGCCGAATTCGGTGTCGTTGGCCTGTTCGATCACATCCGCCTCGTCCTTGAAGCGGAAGAGGGGAGCAAGCGGGCCGAACGTCTCTTCGCGCGCGACCGCCATATCCTTGGTGACGTTGGCGAGAACGGTGGCCTCATAGAACGTGCCGCCCAGCGCATGCGGCTTGCCGCCCTGGATGATGTTGGCACCCTTGGCCAATGCATCGGCGACATGCTCCTCAACCTTCTCAAGCGCCGGTTTGTCGATCAGCGGTCCGAGGATCACGCCCTCGTCGAAGCCGTTGCCGGTCTTGAGCTTGCCGACCGCTTCCGCGAGCTTCTTCGAGAAGGCGTTGTAGACGCCGTCCTGCACATAGAGCCTGTTGGCGCAGACGCAGGTCTGGCCGTTGTTGCGGAACTTGGCGATCAGGGCTCCCTCGACAGCCGCATCGAGATCGGCATCGTCGAAGACGATGAACGGCGCATTGCCGCCGAGCTCGAGCCCGAGCTTCTTGATCGTCGGCGCGCTCTGCTTGTAGAGCTCGGCGCCGATTTCGGTAGAGCCGGTGAAGGTGAGTTTGCGTACGGTCGGGTTCGACGTCATCTCCGCGCCGATCGCGGCGGCAGAGCCTGTTAGCACCGAGAAAAGCCCGGCCGGCAGGCCGGCGCGCTCGGCAAGCAGGGCGATTGCGATCGCCGAGAACGGTGTCTGCGATGCCGGCTTCAGCACCATGGCGCAACCAGCCGCAAGCGCCGGCCCTGCCTTGCGGGTGATCATCGCATTGGGGAAATTCCAGGGCGTGATCGCCGCGACCACGCCAATCGGCTGCTTCATCACCATGATGCGCTTGTCCGGCTGGTGGCCCGGTATCAGGTCGCCATAGATGCGCCGGGCTTCCTCCGCGAACCATTCGATGAAGCTTGCGCCGTAGACGATCTCGCCGGTGGCTTCCGCAACCGGCTTGCCCTGTTCGAGCGTCAAGATGCGCCCGAGGTCGTCCTTGTTCTCGATCATCAGATCGAACCACTTGCGCAGGATGCCAGCACGCTCCTTGGCGGTGCGGGCGGCCCAGCCCTTCTGCGCAACGCGCGCGGCCTCGATCGCCACCTTCGTCTCGGCGCCGCCGAGCTTGGGAACGCGGCCAATGATCTCTCCGGTGGCCGGATTATTCACCTCGATCGCATTGGCGGGATCGGCATCGATCCATTCTCCGCCAACAAGAGCGGCCCGGCGAAAAAGGGAAGGGTCTTTCAGCTGCATCGCATTCATCCTGTTTGACAAGTTGCCCGCATTGACGCCGGCACTGATCGGGTCAGCGTCTTTCTGGTGTCCAGGATAAAGTGGTGTCCCGTCCGGCAAGATCAAATTGGCCGAATTGCCGCAGCGTTGCAACTGGAGCCATTGCCAGCATCCTCAGAGCCAAAATCGGCGCGACCATGGGCCGCGCCGGTGTTCAGCCAACGGATCGGCAGGTGTCAGACCTTTTTCGCAGGGCGACCGTGCAGCGGCTCGGCGCGGTGCCAGTTTTCCAGGATGCGGCCGTCGGTGTGGTTCTGCTTTGCCCAGCGGATTCCGTTCGAGATGACCTTGTGGATGGTCTTGTCGTGGTAAATCGGGTAGGTTTCATGCCCCGGGCTGAAGAAGAAGATGCGTCCCCGGCCGCGCTGGAAGGTGCAGCCGCTGCGAAACACCTCGCCACCCGAATACCAGGAGATGAATACCAGCTCATCTGGCTGCGGAATATCGAAGGGCTCGCCATACATCTCGGACGCGTTTACCTCGAAATAGGGCGGCAGTCCCTCCGCGATCGGATGAGACGGGTTGACCACCCAGACGCGCTCAAGATCGCCCTCCGGCGTTTCGCGCCAGGAGAGGTTGGCGTTGGTGCCCATCAGGCGGCGGAAGAGCTTGGAGTGGTGTCCGGAGTGCAGGACGAGCAGCCCCATCCCCTTCAGAACACGCTGCTGGACGCGGTCGATCAGTCCGTCGCTGACGTCTTCGTGCGCCATGTGGCCCCACCAGAGCAGAACATCGGTGTCGTTGAGTACCGAGTCGGGCAAGCCTTCGTCGGGCTCATCGAGCGTGCCTCGACGGATTTCGAAATCGGGATGCGCAATGCCTGCCGCAATCGCACCGTCGATGCGATCAGGATAGATCTCCTGAACCTCCTTGTGCAGCTGCTCGTGGCGTCCCTCGTTCCAGATGGTGACCTTGATCGTCATGATGTCCTCGATGTTTTCAACGTGATTAGGATGCTTGAGCCGAGCGGATGACACGCCCGGTGGTGTCGAACAGATGGCAGGCGGCGCTATCGGCTGTCAGCGAGACGCGGTCTCCCGGCCGCACCGCGATATCGCCTTCGGCGCGTACGACGATAGGCTGCTCCTTGGAGCCAACGGTCATGTAAGTCTCGACGCCAAGGCGCTCGACGATGACGACGTCGGCCGTGAAATTGCCCTGGCCCTCGGGTGCGATCTTGAAGTGCTCCGGGCGGATACCGAGCGTGGCGGCACCCTCGGGCACCGTTCCGGCACCATCCGGCAGGTCGAGCGTCAATCCGATCGGGCTTTGCACACGCAGCCCGCCAGCCTGCCGCTTGCTGATCGTCACGGGAACGGTGTTCATGCGCGGAGAGCCGATGAAGGTGGCGACGAACTCGTTGTCGGGCTTGTGATAGAGGTCCATCGGCGCGCCCTGCTGGGCGACAAGCCCCTTGTTCAAGACGACGATGCGGTCCGCCATGGTCATGGCCTCGACCTGATCGTGGGTGACGTAAACGACGGTTGCCTTCAATTCGCGGTGCAGGCGCTGCAGTTCGGCACGCATCTGCACACGGAGCGCGGAATCGAGGTTGGACAACGGTTCATCGAACAGGATCAGCGACGGCTTCTTGATGATGGCGCGGCCGATCGCAACGCGCTGTCTTTGACCGCCGGACAGTGCGGCGGGGCGACGGTCGAGGTAATCCGTTAGCTGCAGGATTTCGGCAACGCCTTCCACCTGCTTGCGGATTTCCGCTTCCGGCACTTTCTTCAGGCTGAGCGAAAAGCCGATGTTCTGCGCAACCGTCATGTGCGGATAGAGCGCGTAGGACTGAAACACCATGGCGATGCCGCGCTTGTCCGGCGGAACGTCGTTGATGCGCTTGCCGTTCAAGATTAGGTCGCCGTCATCGATGCCTTCCAGCCCGGCGATCATCCGCAGAAGGGTCGACTTGCCGCAACCGGACGGGCCGACGAACACGGCGAACTCGCCGTCCTCGACGGTGATGTCGACGCCCTTGATGACCTCCAGGGCGCCATAGAATTTGCGAACGTTCTTGAGATTGATCATCTGTGAAACTCTTTCTGGATATCAGCCTTTGACGCCGCCCGCGAAGGTCTGGACGAGGAAGCGCCGCGCGAAGCCGAAGGCGATCACAGCCGGCAGGAGGTAGATGAAGGCGAGGGCGGCGAGCAGGCCGTAATCGATCTCGTTGATGCGCAGGAAAGCGCGAAAGAGGCCGAGGGGAAGCGTTTGCAACTCGGGTGACGAGAGGAAGATCAGCGGCAGCAGGAAATCGCCCCATGCCGACATGAAGGCAAACAGCCCGGCTGCGGCAAGACCCGGCAGCGCCAGCGGGATGAGGACGCGGCGGATGCGCTGTGTCATCGTTGCCCCATCCATCAGGGCAGCTTCCTCATAGTCGCGCGGAAGGCCGTCGAAGAAGGTTTTCATGATCCACAGCGCGAGCGGCAGCTGCATGGTCGCAAGCACCAGGATCAGGCCGAGATAGCCGTCGATGAAGCCCGTCCAGCGCATGATCGGCCGGGCATACTCACCGAAGATAGGTCGAAGGATCGCGCCCTCGGCATTGTTGAGCGTCAGCAGGAACTTGTAGAGCGGCACCACCAGCGCGGTCGGCGGCAACACGCGGATCAAAAGGATCGCGTAGAGAAACGGCAGTTTCCACCACGCCCGCGTGCGCGACAAGGCGTAGCCACCAAGGCCGGCCAGCACCATGACCAGCACCGTCGCGGAACCGACGACGAAGAGCGAATTGAAGAGCCACTTCGCCCCGTCTTCCTTGGTGAAGACACGCAGATAATTGTCGAGCGTCCACTGTTCCGGCCAGCGGAGAAACAGCTGGGCATTGCCATCGAGCGAGGCGAGCAGAACCCAGAGAAACGGGATAGCGCAGAAGATCGAGATCAGGGACAGCGTGGCGTAGGCGAGCAGATCCGATCGGGTCTTGTTGGCGTTTTCTGTCGGGGAAAGCACTGCCATGTCAGACCTCCACCTTCATTGCCCGCACGTATGCGATGCCGAGGATCAGCGAGATCACCAGAGTGACGACCGCGACCGCGGCGCCGTAGCCGAGCTGGAAGGCAGTGAAGGACTGGTTGTAGATGTAGATGCTGATGACTTCGGTCGCACCACCAGGGCCGCCGCGCGTCAGCGCATAGACAAGACCGAAGACCGCGATCGTCGAGACGGCGGAGATCAGCATATAGAGAAGGATCGTCGGCATCATGAGGGGGAGCGTGATGCGGCGGAACATCTGTGATGGCGTGGCGCCGTCCATGCGGGCAGCCTCGTAGATTTCGCTCGGAATGGTGCTGAGGCCCGCGGTCAACAGGATCATCGCGGTAGCGATGCCGCGCCAGGTGTTGACGACGATGATCATCGTCAGCGGGAAGACTTGGAGCCAATCGGTGGGCGTCACGCCGAAGAAGCTCACGATGCGGCTGAGCGTGGCGTTCTCGCCGCCGGCCAGCATCGAAATCCACATGAAACCGGCCACGACCTCGGGTGCCGCGTTGGGCAAAAGGATCATCGAGGAGAAAATCTGGCGGAACATGATCTGCCGGCGCAGGGCAATGGCCGAAACCAGGCCGAGAACAAACTGGCCGATCACAGCGGAGCCGACCACGAAGAAGAACGTCACGATGAGCGCGTTCCAGAATTTCGCGTCGTTGAGAAGCCGCATGTAGTTGCGAATGCCCACGAAGCGCGGACGAAGGGCCGCGGCGCCGGTGAGGGCTTCGTTGGTGAAGCTCAAATAGACGGAGTAAAGCGCGGGATAGATCACGAAGGCCAGAAGCAGGACCAGCGACGGCAGCAGGATCACGAGGAGCTGCCGCTCGACGCGTCGTTCGTGAGAATTGAGGACCATGAAGCTCGCAACCTTGTCTGATGATCGCAGACGCGGCCAGCCGGCCGCGCCTGCAGTCTTGGGCGGAAGTTGAAGGGCTTGAGGCTTATTTCACCACGTCGTCGCCGAGCGTTTCCTTGACGTAATCGACAAGGATCTTCTGGGCGCCTGCGGCATCTGTTTCCTTGCGCAGCAGCGCTTCGGTTGCGCGTGCCACGCCTTCGGCAATGGTGCCGAAGCCGGAAGCCTGCTTCAGGAAGACGCCGTTGCCGGCCGCGGCGTGGATCGGAACGAGTTCCGTCAGCTTCTGGAACTCGGCGCTCTTGGCCGCATCCTTGCTGGCCGGAATATTGCCGATGCGCGCGGCGTAGGAGACCTGTGTGTCCACCGAGCCGATCTCAAGCAGCGCCTTCGTCGCCAGCTCGACGTTCGCGGACTTTGCATTGACAGCCCACGGAGCCGCAAGGTTCGCGAGCACGTACTGGCCGCCCGTCTGGCCGGGAACGGTCCAGGTGCCGACGATCCTGGTGACCTCTGGGATCGGGTTCTTGCTCTCGCGACCCCAATCGAAGATGTAGCACCAGGAACCGCAAGTGGTTGCCGCAAGCTTGCCCTCGGGGAACATCTGGTACTTGGGAATAACCCACGGCTCGGGGCCGAGCAGCGGCTGCGTCGGCATCAGATCCTTGTCGATCAGCTCCTTGTAGACGCCGAAGACATCCTTGATGCCTTCGCCGCTGAGATCGAGCTTTCCATCGGCGTCGACGAGTTGCGGCGTCTTTGATCCGACGAGGAGATGCTGGAAGCCTTCATCGAAGGCACCGCTGCCCCAGGACACGCCGGCCGGGAAGAGCAGGCCGTAGGCGCCGGTCTTCGCCTTCACTTCAGCGGCGCGATCCAGCAGGTCTTGCCAGGTCTTCGGCTGTTCGGTCGAAATACCGGCTTTCTCCAGCACATCCTTGCGGAAGTAGATTTCCTGGATGCCGAGCATGAATGGCATGACGTAGGTCTCGCCGTCGGGGCTCACGGCCAGCTGCTTTGCGACGTCATAGAAGTTGGCGTAGCCGTCCCAGGCGGTGATCTCCTTGGTGACAGGGGCGAGGTATCCGGCCTCGACCATGTCGGCCACGGCCGCCGTCGACGGGATCGAGAACAGATCCGGCGCATTGCCGGCGCCAAGCTCGGTGAGCAGCTTCGTCAGGTAGTCCTTGTCGGGCGCCGGGTATTCGACGACCTCGACGGTCACTCCGTATTTCTTTTCGATCGCCTCGACCGTCGACTTCATGGCGTCGATGCCGGCCTGGCCGTGATTTGCAATTCGGATTGTTTCGGCATGCGCCAGCGTCGAGACCGCGCTGAGCAAAATGGCGCACAGGCCACCAATGACCGTCTTCTTCAACGGAAGTCCTCCCTTTTTGATTGGCGGCGCCCTCCAGCACCGTGTGAAAAATGTACACGCATTCCTCAATGAGGCAAGACGGATTTCTGAAAGAATTTCCGCGTTTATATAATCCGTTGTTTTTACGTATTAAAATAGAACTTGCGCCGAGTTTTCCGTTTGTGTAATCGTGTACACAATCATGTGGGAGGAGTTTCATGACACAGAAATTGCGGCTTGGCGTTATCGGCGCCGGCCTGAAGGCGGCCGAATATGCGGCGAGCTGGGCGGCGATGCCGGAGGTTGAGTTCGTAACGCTTGCCGATACGACCGCTTCGTCGCGCCAGCGTCTGATCGACGTCTGCACCGCAGCCGGCGCAGCGGCACCGAAGAGCTTCGAGGATTACCGCGAGATGCTCGCGAAATGCCGGGATGAGCTCGACATCGTCTATATCTCCACCCCGCACGCATTTCATGGCGAGCAGGCGGCAGCCGTCGTCGAAGCCGGCATCGATCTTTTCCTTGAGAAGCCGATGGTCACGACCGTTGCCGAGGCTGAGACGCTGATCGCAGCGCAGAAGAAGAGCGGCGTCACGGTTGTCACTGCTTTCCAGGGCGGCCTCTCGCCGCTGGTGATCGATACGCGCAAACGCGCGCTTGCAGGCGAGTTCGGCGAGCTTATCGCGATTTCAGGCATGATTTGGGAAAGCTGGGCCGACAATTATGCCGGTCACTGGAAGCAGGAGCCGGAAATCTCGGGCGGCGGCTTCATGTTCGACACCGGCGCACACATGATGAACACCGTCTGCCTGCTGGCCAATTCCGACTTCGCCAGCGTGTCGGCCTATATGAACAGGCACGGCCGCAAGGTCGATATCGCCACCGCCGTTTCCGCCCGCTTGAAAAACGGCGCCATGGCGACGTTGACGGCCGCAGGCGAGGGGCCTCCCGGCTGCGCCTCCTACATCACCTTCTTCTACTCGAAGGCGATCGTACGGATCGATGCCTGGGGCGGCTGGCGCGAAATCAGCGTCGGTCGGGTCAACGAGCCGCGAGAGGAGGCCGAAATTCTCGGAAACCCGATGAAGAACTTCCTCGCCATTCGTGCGGGTGAAATGGAAAACACCGGCTCCGTTGAAATGGGTCTGCGTTTCGCTAGGCTGTGGGATGCAATCAAGGAATCGGCGGCAGCCGACGGCATGCCCGTCCGGCCCGCCGAATAGACGTATCGGACACCGGACATGAATAAGCGGCGGATCACCTCGAAGGAACTGGCAAAGCTCGCCGGGGTATCCTCCGCCACCATCTCGCGCGCATTCTCGCCTGATTCCAGGATCGGCAGCGCCACGCGCGATCGAATTCTCTCGGTCGCACGCGAGCACGGCTATCAACCGAACGCGATTGCCCGCTCGCTGAACAATCAGCGCTCGCGGCTGGTTGCTCTCGTCGTCAATGCAATCGGCAACCCTTGCGAGGCCGAGGAGCAGCAATTGCTGGTCCACAGACTGCAGGCGCGCCAGCTGCTGCCGATCATCCTGTGCTGTGCCGATCACGACGATCGGCTGCAACTGATGCGGCTGGCATCCACCTATCAGGTGGATCATGTCGTGGTTTTCTCGGACATGGTGTCGATGCAGGACGCGGTCGATATCTTCCATACGACCAAGCCGATCATCGTCTCGTTCGAACCGCTCGAGAATGAAAACGTCTCCAATATCCGCATTGACGGCTCGGCGGCAGCCGACGAGATCATCGAGAAGATCGTCAATGACGGCAAGAAGCGCTTTGCCTATCTCTCCGGCACCAAATCCAGCTGGATCGACAAGCTTCGACGCAAATGGTTCGCGGATGCGCTCGCCAAGCGGGGATTGACCATCGAGGCAGAGGCCTTCGGCGACTACACCTATGATTCCGGCTTCAAGGAAGCGGTGCTGCTGCTGCACCGCTCGAAGGTCGATGCCATCATTTGCGGCAACGACGTCATGGCGATCGGCGCGCGAGACGCCGCACGGCGCATGCTCGGCAAGAACACGCCAGATGATATCGCCATCGTCGGCCAGGATGGCATTGCCATGGCTGCATGGGATTGCAACGATCTGACGACGCTGAGCCTCGATCATGTCGCCTTCATCGATGCGGTTGTCGACCTGATCGAACGCCACGATGCCGATCTGCCGGGGCCGCACAGCATAACGCTGACCTGTAATGCCCGCTGGGGATCCACCGCCTGACGCGATCCGCTCTGCGCAAGCAGGCTTCTGTTTTAGGGATGCCTTGACTACAGGCTCCAAACCAAATGGTATGCACGCCTGACATCATCCAATGGCGGCGTCGCCAGCGTGGCGCCGAGAGCAAATGATCGCGATCAGGCGGCGCAGCATCGGTCTATTCGTGTCGTGGGCTTTCCGCCTCTCTCTTTGCATGACGCCGATTGGCTCCGCCAGCGCTGCCGAGACTAGCGAGGCCCAGCCGGAGGCAGCCTGCCTCTACACGCGCTCGATGACCGGCTCGGCCGAGACACTCTGCATTCGCAAGGACAGCTTCAACCGCGATCTCTGCGGCGCGATCGAAAGGACCGCGAGCGAACACGACCTGCCGCCCGATTTCTTCGCCCGGCTGATCTGGCGCGAGAGCCGGTTCAGGCCGGACGCGCTGAGCTACAAGGGTGCGCAGGGTATCGCGCAGTTCATGCCGGGTACCGCCAAGCTGCGCGGCTTGCAGGACAGTTACGATGTACTGGAAGCCTTGCAGAAGTCGGCCGAATATCTCGACGAATTGCGCGACCGCTTCGGTAATCTCGGCCTTGCGGCCGCGGCCTATAACGCAGGCGAAAACGGTTTGTCGAACTTCCTCAATGGCGGCGGCCTGCCGACGGAAACCCGCAGTTACGTGATGGCGATCACCGCCCATAGCGTCGAGGAATGGAAATCTTCGGCACCCGACAAGGCGGCTGGCCCCTTGGCAGAAGATCAGCCGTTCATCGAAAGCTGCGTGGCGCTTGCCGATCGCCGCAAGATGACCGAGCCGGTCTGGCGGCCGGAAGGAAACTGGGCGCCATGGGGGGTGCAGATCGCGGCGAGCGCCAATCCCGATGTCGCCCGCCGCCTCTTCTTCGAGGCGGTTGCGCAGTTTCCGGCGCCGCTTGATCAGGAGCAGCCGCTGATCTTGCGGCAACGCGACCGCAGCTTCGGCTTTCGGCCGCGTTATGTGACCCGCATTGCGCGGCAGACGAGGGGGGAGGCCAATGATGTCTGCAAACAGATCCGCAAGACCAACCAGATCTGCCTGGTTTTCAAGAACTGAGGCGTTGCGCTGGGTGGCATCCGCGATCTTTCGCGGCGCCCACTGCCTATTCGGCAAATTAAATTGCACGGGTGTGCAAAAAATTGATTGCGGCCCTATCTTGTCATGTCACTGTTACGCGTTGGCGATAGCAAAACCGCAGTCCTAAGGGCAGTGCCCCAAAACCGAATGGAGACGGTCATGAACAGACGCGAGTTTCTTGTCACATCATCGGCGGCAGCCGGTCTGCTGGCCCTGCCACGCTTTGCAATGGCTGCAGATGGCACGATCAACCTCTACAGTGGCTCCGACGCCAACATCATCGATTTCTGGAACAACACCGTGCTTCCGGCCTTCAAGAAGGCCCACCCCGAAGCTGCCGTAAAGGTCACCGATGCCGGCGACAACGCCGGATTGCGTGCGATTGCAGACCGCGCGCTGGCAGCGCTCAAGTCGAAGACAGATCCGCAGTCGGATATCTTCGAACACTTCGATCCGCGTTTGCCCGCTGGCGCTATTGATGCCGGCCTCTGGGTCAAGTTCTCGGCCGAAAACATCGACGGCTTCGCCAACGTCAATCCACTGAGCGTCGACAGCGAATATTCGCTGCCCTATCGTGGTTCGCAGGTTCTACTCGCCTACGATAAGACGAAGCTCGACCCCAAGGATGCGCCGAAGACCTGGGAACAGCTGACGGCATGGATCAAGGCCAATCCTGGCCAGTTTATCTACAATCGCCCGGACAAGGGTGGCTCCGGCGGCAACTTCGTGCGCCGCGCGATCCACGAGGCCAATGGCCGTGATCCGAAGAAGTTCACCACCGATAACTACACTGCCGAGCTTGGCAACCAGATGCTGACGCCGGCTTGGGCGATCCTCAACGATCTCGCGCCGTCGCTTTACGAAAAGGGCGCCTACACGGCCGGCAACACACAGTCGATCCAGCTGCTCGCCCAGGGCGTTGTCACGATGACGCCGGTCTGGTCCGACCAGGTTCTGCAGGCTCTGTCGCAGGGTGTCCTGCCTGAGACGACGGGTCTTGTTCAGCTGAGCGATCTGGCGCTCTGCGGCGGCTTCTCGCGCATGACGGTGTTCTCCAACGGCGCTAACAAGGACGCTGCACTCAAGCTCGCAGCCTTCATGCTGACCAAGGAAATCCAGGAGGCGATCATCACAGAGATCGGCGGCTTCCCCGGCGTTTCCTGGGATCATATCTCTGACGAACTCCGTCAGAAATACGCTGACGTCATCCCGACCACGATCCCGACCTTCCCGAGCGGCGATTGGGAAAGCAACATCAACGACGGTTGGTACCGTAACGTTGCTCCGGGCATCAGCCGCACCTGATGCGTAAGGGCATGACATTGTCGCTGCCGGCGCGGGCAACCGCGCCGGGCAAGGCGCAAAATCCGGTGGGGCTTCTTCTGGTCGCTCTGCCGGTGTTTCTGCTCGGGTGGCTGATCGTCTACCCAATCTTCTCGGCCGTGATCACCACCGTGTTCGTCCCGCAGGCGGATGGCACGAGGTCGGTATCGCTGGCCTCGTATGCGTTTTTCTTCAGCGATTCCTACAGCCTCGCCAATCTCCGGGTGACGTTGTGGACGACTTTTGTTTGCGGCGTTCTGCTGCTGGTGATCGGATTGCCGATCGCGCTCTATCTGCGCTTTTCGCAGGGACGTCTTCCCGCCTATGTGCAGGGTATGGCGATTTTCCCGATGTTCGTGCCATCGATCATCCTGTCCTACGCACTGATCCGCACGATCGGGCCCAACGGCACCGTCGATCTGCTGTTGAATGCTGTCGGACTGCCGAAGATTCCGTCGCCCTATCTGACCCCATGGGGCCCTGTGATCGGTCTGGTGTGGGACAATCTTCCGTTGACGGTGCTGATGCTGACGGCCGGGCTTGGCAACATTCCGAAGAGCTCGGTCGAGGCCGCCCGTGATGTCGGTGCTTCGCCGATGCGCGTTTTCGTTTCGATCATCCTGCCGCGCATGGGCAATTCGCTCCTGGTCACGGCGTCCTTCGCCATCCTTGGCATCTTCTCGTCCTTCACTTTGCCCTATGTGCTCGGCCCGGCATCGCCGGAAATGATGGGGCCGTTCATGCAGCGCACCTTCTCCGATGTGAACGATCCCCTGAATGCGCTGACGCAGGCCGTCATCTCCTTCGGCTTCTGCCTGATCTTCGGCATCTTTTATGTGCGCTCGATCGCCAAAAACCGGGAGGCGTCGCGATGAAGATCGCAAGCAAGGTCAACGGCTCCGAGATCGATTGGGCGGGCATCCTGTTTGCCGTGCTGCTCACGCTCTTCATCGCCGTGCCGCTGATCGTGGTCGGCACCTGGGCATTCACCGAGGTCTGGCGCTACCCGTCGGTCATTCCGCAGCAATTCGGTTTCCGCTTCTGGTCCCAGACGCTGTCGCGCGCGGATGTGTGGGATGCGCTGTTCCTCAGCCTGCGGCTGACGACGACGGTCACGCTTCTCTCCGCCATCATCTGCCTGCCGGCCGCTTACGCTTTCGCGCGCATGTCGTTTCCCGGAAAGAACGTGCTCTTCCTGTCATTCCTGGCATCGCACGCCTTTCCGAAGTTCGGCTTGCTGGTCGCGATTGCCGGCATCTTCCTGAAGCTCGGGTTGATCAGCACCTTCTGGGGCGTCGTCCTGATCCAGTTGGTTGGGACGTTGATGCTGATGATCTGGATTCCGGTGGCGGCCTTCCAGAACATCGACCGCCGGATGGAAGAGGCCGCGCGCGATGCGGGCGCCGGGCCTTTGCGCGTGTTCTGGTCGATCACGCTGCCGCAGGCAGCGCCAACGATCTTTGCCGCATTGCTGCTGACCTTCGTCGGCACATTTTATGAAACCGAAGGCGCATGGCTGATCGGCGCGCCTGAAATCCGCACCATGCCGGTGTTGATGATCACCTTCATCAACAACCAGATCGTGGTGCAATATGGCGCCGTTCTCTCGGTGATGCTCTGGGTGCCGTCGTTCATCGCGCTGATGTTTGCCCGCCGTGTCGTCGGAACGGGTGCGTTTGCTCGCGGCTTCGGCGCGTGACGTTAGGATCGGGCGTCGCCCGAGGAAAGGCTTGATATGGCACGCTTGACGATCAAGAACGTCTCCAAGACGTTCGGCACTTCGTTCGCGGTCCGTGATTTCTCGCTCGATGTGGAAGACGGCGAGCTCGTCTGCCTGCTTGGTCCGTCCGGATCCGGCAAGTCGACGCTGCTTCGCATGATCGGCGGCTTCGAGCAGCCGAGCGGTGGCGCGATCCTGATCGATGCCAAGGATGTGACGACGCTTCCGCCCGAAAAACGCCCGACAGGCATGGTGTTCCAGAGCCACGCGCTCTGGACCCATATGGACGTCTTCAACAACATCGCTTTCGGCCTCAAGCTTCGCCGGCTGCCTAAGGCCGAGATCCGCGAACGCGTCGAAAACGCCCTGTCGCTGGTCGGGCTTGCAGACTACGGTCGGCGCATGACGACGCAGCTGTCGGGTGGCCAGCAGCAGCGCGTGGCGCTCGCTCGGTCTCTCGTGCTTGAGCCGAAGATCCTGTTGCTCGACGAGCCATTCGCCAGCCTCGACCAGCATCTGCGCGAACGGCTGCGCGAGGAAGTGCGCGACATCCAGCAGCGCGTCGGCATCACCACGCTCTTCGTCACCCATGGGCAGGATGAGGCATTGGCGCTCGCCGACCGTATCGTCGTCATGCGCGATGGCAGCACCGAGCAGATCGCGCCACCCGATGTCGTCTACCGCGAGCCGCAGACGGAATTCGTGGCCGGCTTCATCGGCTCGATGAATTTCGTGAAGACCAGCATTCGTGGCGGCGTCAGCCAGCACCCGGCCTTTCCCGTTGCCGTGCCGATCGAAGATGGCGACGTCGTTCTGGCGTTCCGCCCCGAGGCGCTGTCGCTGCAGCCATCGAAGACGCTCTCGACCGCGATCGTTCACCGCAGCATCGATTTCGGCACGCACAAGATCGTGGATATCGACCTTGCCGACGGGACGCGCTTGAAGGCAATGACGGCACCGGATAGCAACTGGGTGAAGGGCGTGGGCATCGAGCCGACGGCATCCGCATTCCGGGCCTTCCGTGAAAACCAGCTGGTCTACCAATCGGCAACCTCAGGCGAACGACATCATGATCGAATCCTCGGCAACGCTTGATCGCAGCGGCATCGCGATCGATCAGGCTGGCCACAAGACCTGGCTGAAATGGCATCGCGGCCACCGCTATGCCGGCGACATCTCGTTTACGGGACAGCGCATTGCCGAGGCGATGGCGCTGGGCGCCAGCATCGAGATCGATCTCGTGCGTTTCAATGGCGCCGGCTTCGCCGTTTTGCACGACGAGACGCTGAACAAGGCGACAACGGGCGAGGGGCGCGTGATCGATGCGACGGAGAGCAACTTGCGCGCTCTGCATCTGCGCGACCCCTTCGGCGAGCCTACGGCCCACAGGGTGATGCTGATCGATGATCTCGGCCAACTACTGAAGCGCGTCGGCCGCGATGGCGGTGCTGTGCTGCAGCTCGACCTCAAGGAAGATTCCCCCGATATCCGCGACGAGGATATCGACGCCTTCGCTGCCGCGATCTCGCCGGTCGCAAAGTCGGTCATTCTCTCGGCTGGCGATCCCGAGGCTGTCGAACGCTTGTCCCAAGCCGTGCCTGACATGCCGATCGGCTACGACCCATGCCATCACGGTGCGATCGAGCGCCTGAAGCAAAGCCGTGACTTTGACGGTTTCGTCGTAGATGCCGTGGCTGCCTCGCCGCGCGCGCGGATGATCTACCTGCACCATCAACTCGTGCTGTTTGCCGACGATGCCGGATACGACCTCGTTGCGGCCTTCCAACGCATTGGGCGCAGCATCGACGCCTACACAATCAATTCGGCAATTCCGGCCGCATTGCCTGTCGTGCGCCGCCTTCTTGCTCTGAAGGTGGACCAGATCACCACCGATGACCCGGTCGGTTTGGAAGCATTGCTTCTCGGTTAGGCTCTGGACATTATATAGCTTTGGAGCCTCGCTCGAATTTCGAGCAATCTGCAGTTGACGCGATATAAGGGGCGGTTTGAAGCCGGCGCTACAAGAGCCGAGGTGTTGCGCGTTGCCCTTGTGAAATCGGCATGCACCTGGCTGGCATTGAAGAAGCATCATTGTCGTCGAAGCCATTTGAGTTGCTGCCCGTTCAACTTCCTGTCCGACTGTAGTAAGCGAGAACTTTGATATTCGGGAATCGACCATGAGCGAAAAGACCAACACAGATGTGGTTGAACGGCGCCGCGGCTCAGGCGTGAAACTGGTCTACGACATCTTGCGTGATGAGATCCTTGATCTGAAACTCGCGCCCGGAAGTCCGGTGGACGAAGTGCAGCTTGCGGAGCGGTTCCAGATGTCGCGAACGCCAATCCGTGAAGCCCTTGTCAGGCTTGCCGGTGACGGCCTGATCGAGACCCTTCCCAACCGCTCCACGTTGGTGTCGAACATCGACCTATTGAACCTGAATACCTACTTCGACGCGCTCGTTCTGATGTACCGAGTGACGACGAGACTTGCGGCGCAGAACCACAAGCCTGCCGATCTGGTCGCCATCCGCGAACTGCACAGCCAGTACGCGGCGACGGTTGAAGCCAGAGACCTGCGCGACATGATTGCGGTCAATGCCGCGTTTCACACCGCAATCGCCGAAGCCGGTCGCAACCCCTATTTCACCGGATTGTTTCGCAGGCTCCTTGACGAGGGGCGGCGCATACTCCGGCTTTACTACAAGTCCTATGACGAACAGTTTCCGCAGCGGTTTGTCGATGAACATGCCGAGATCATCGCAGCAATAGAGGCGCGCGATTTGGACACGGCGGACCATCTTGGAAAGATACACGGCGAGCAGATCGTCGAGCAGGTTCAGCGCATGTTTGTTCGCAATCAGAAGCTCGACATCACGCTCTAGCAGAGCGATGCATTTTTCTTGTCGACAAGAAATATTTTCGGTGGTACTCCTTCTTGTCAAGGGGGCAGCGTGCGCAGCGTACGGCTGGTAACCCGTTAAACCGACTATGGAGAGCGACATGAAAGCCAGTATCTTTTCCGGTGTGATTCCCGCGTTGATGACGCCCTGCAAGGATGATCGCACGCCCGACTTTGACGCGCTGGTGCGCAAGGCCAAGGAACTCATCGCCAAGGGCATGTCCGCCGTCGTCTATTGCGGCTCCATGGGTGACTGGCCGCTCCTGACAGACGAACAGCGCATGGAAGGTGTCGAACGACTGGCGAAGGCAGGCATTCCTGTTATCGTCGGCACCGGTGCCGTCAACACGGCGTCGGCCGTTGCTCATGCAGCCCACGCCCAGAAAGTCGGCGCAAAGGGCCTGATGGTCATCCCGCGCGTGCTGTCGCGCGGTTCGGTCGTTGCCGCCCAGAAGAACCATTTCAAGGCGATCCTTTCAGCGGCACCCGATCTGCCGGCTGTAATCTACAATAGCCCCTATTATGGCTTTGCCACGCGCGCCGACCTGTTTTTTGCGCTTCGCGAAGAGCACAAGAACCTTGTCGGCTTCAAGGAGTTCGGCGGTGCCGCCGACATGCGTTATGCGGCTGAAAACATCACCAGCCGAGACGATGACGTGTCGCTGATGATCGGCGTCGATACGGCCGTTTTCCATGGCTTCGTAAACTGCGGCGCAACTGGCGCAATCACGGGCATCGGGTGCGTGCTTCCCAAGGAAGTGATCCACATGTGCAACCTGGCGAAGGGCGCCGCCAAGGGTGACGTCGAGGCGCGCCAGCGCGCGCTCGAACTGGAATCGGCCCTTGCGGTTCTGTCTTCCTTCGATGAGGGCCCCGAACTCGTATTGTTCTTCAAGCATATGATGGTTCTGAAGGGCGACAAGGAATACACGTTGCACTTCAACGAAACGGACGTGCTGTCCGAGAGCCAGCGCGGTTACGTCGAAGCCCAGCTGAAGCTGTTCGATACTTGGTACTCCGAGTGGAGCAAGCTGCCAGGCGCGGTTCAGACCTACCAGGCGCAACGATAATAGGTTATCGCAAATAAGGAGGGCCTCGCTTTGAGGCCCTTCAGACTGCTTACCTCAAAACCGGCGGGATTTGGGACACGGTGGGCTCGAAGTTTCCGTGCTCGATCAGCTCGAACATCCTGGCCAGCATTGCCGGCACGTCCTGGCGGACCATCTCGATGTTGTCGCCGAGGAGCGCAACGAGCGGGTCATAGTCGAAGCAACCGAGAGCGAACTCCTGTTCGCTGACGGGGCCGGCAAGCCGCACCCAGCGCAGCACACCTTCAAGCGTGATCGTCGAGTTGACGAACATGCCTCTCGAAAATGGCAAGCCGCTGGCGGCGCGCTCCTGGAGTGCGTTCTGCGCCTTTTCGGGGGCGTAACCACAGGCAATGACCCTGTCGTCCTCAAGATCGATGCCGTGATCCGCATGGGCCTGGCGGAAGCCCCTCAAGCGCTCCATCGTGTTGTGATCGCCGCCGCGGCCGCCTACGAACATCAACGGCTCCATGGAGCCAAATCGTTGTTGGCAGCTGGCGAGAATTCTACGTGTCAGCTCTCGGGCGCCCGCGAAATTGTCGGAAATGACGGAAGGCGCGAGTATGCCGGGGAGGTCGAGGTTGATCGTGCGCACGCCGGCAGCGGCACAAAGCTCGGTGATCCTGTCGGGGTCGGTGGCACCTGTCGCGATCACGCAATCCACTTGGTAGGAGAGCATCGTTCGGGCGGCCTCGATCTCAAGCGCGGGGTCGCGGCGCGTGCAGGTGATGAGCGGGAAGAGGCCTTTGTCACGCGCCATGGTCTCGAAGAGCTCGACGATCGAGCCGAAATACCGATTGTCGTACTTGGGAACGATCATGCCGATGATGTGCGACTTCTCGCGGCGCAGGAGGCTTGCCTGCATATTGAGCGCGTAACCCTGCTCCTCGGCTATGCGCGTTATCTTCTCTGCAAGCTGCTTGCTGATGCGACGCTTTTTCCAGTTTCCGTTCAAGACAGCGCTGACCGCGCTCGCGGATGTGCCCGCGAGTTCTGCAAGGTCGTAGATCGTCGTTCGCTTCTGCTGCCTGTCCAGACTCAAAATTCTCATCTCCTGTATCGGGCGCTAACTTGACATCAAACGAGAGAAGTGGCAAATCTTGCTTCATCGATTGAGCACGTGCGCTCAATCGATGATACGTGTCAGCTAGGAGGCTGGCACCGGGAGGTGATTTCGCAGCTATTGGTGGTCCTCTTTGCCGTGCGGCTCTCGTCGAGCTGCGGCTTGGGGCAATGACGCATCGCGCGTCAGGCCGATGTTGCGGCAATGGCCGAACCTTGCCTTTGGTCAATTAAGGAGGAGAACATGACCTATCGCAAACTTTCCCTGATGTCGGCGACCATGCTGATGGCGCTCGGCGGAGCAGCATTCGCCCAGGAAGCGTCCACGGTGGCGTTCCTGATGCCCGATCAGGCATCGACCCGCTATGAGCAGCACGATTTTCCGGGCTTCAAGGCCGAAATGGAAAAGCTGTGTGCCAAGTGCACCGTCGTCTACCAGAACGCCAATGGCGATGCATCGCTGCAGCAGCAACAGTTCAACTCGGTGATTGCGCAGGGCGCCAAGGTCGTGGTCCTCGACCCGGTCGACTCTGCTGCCGCCGCAGGCCTCGTGGAACTCGCACAGTCCCAGGACGTCAAGGTCATCGCCTATGACCGTCCGATCCCAGACAAGCCTGCCGACTTCTACGTGTCCTTCGACAATGAAGGTATCGGCTACGCGATCGCCAAGTCGCTTGTCGAGCATCTGAAGAAGGCCGGCGTGCCTGATGGCGCCGGCGTGCTCGAGATCAACGGTTCGCCGACGGATGCGGCCGCCGGCCTCATTCGCGACGGCATCCATCGCGGCCTGAAGGAATCCAAATACAAGACGCTTGCGGAGTTCGACACGCCTGAATGGGCGCCGCCGAAGGCGCAGGAATGGGCGGCCGGCCAGATCACGCGCTTCGGCGCCGACATCAAGGGCGTGGTTGCCGCCAATGACGGCACCGGCGGTGGTGCGATCGCAGCGTTCAAGGCAGCAGGCGTCAACCCCGTTCCGCCTGTTACCGGCAACGATGCGACGATCGCGGCACTGCAGCTCATCATCTCGGGTGACCAGTACAACACGATCTCCAAGCCATCCGAGATCGTAGCGGCCGCAGCCGCACAGGTGGCTGTCCAGCTCATCAAGGGCGAGAAGCCGGAAGCCAAGACGACGCTCTACAACACGCCGTCCCAGCTCTTCATCCCGGCCGTCGTCACCGCCGAGAACATCAAGGCGGAAATCTTCGACAAGAAGATCCAGACGGCTGAGCAGATCTGCACCGGCGAATATGCCGATGGCTGCAAGAAGCTCGGCATCGGCAACTAAAAGCCGATCCGCCATTCCGGCCGCACCGCGTGCGGCCGGTTTCTCAAGGACGTACAAAGGCCCTCAGCCATGAGCACCACAGCAAGCAATGTACCGGAGCGCGGGCAGCCCATCCTGCGACTGCGAAACGTATCGAAGAATTTCGGCGCCGTCTCGGCGCTGACCGATATCGAACTGGACGTCAAGGCGGGCGAAGTCGTGGCCCTGGTGGGAGACAATGGCGCCGGCAAGTCGACCTTGGTCAAGGTCCTTGCGGGCGTTCACCAACCCTCTTCCGGCTCGATCGAATTCTGCGGCCAGAGTGTCTCGCTCGACAGCCCCGGCAAGGCGCTGGAGCTCGGCATCGCCACCGTGTTCCAGGATCTGGCGCTCTGCGAAAACCTCGACGTCGTCGCCAACCTGTTCCTCGGGCACGAGCTCTCGCCCTGGGCGCTCGACGAGGTGGCAATGGAAGTCCGCGCCTGGACGCTGCTTCGGGAGCTGGCCGCGCGCATCCCATCCGTGAGGGAGCCGATCGCGTCGCTCTCCGGCGGCCAGCGCCAGACGGTGGCAATCGCACGCTCGCTCCTCCTCAATCCGAAGATCATCATGCTCGACGAGCCGACGGCGGCACTCGGCGTCGCGCAGACCGCCGAGGTGCTCAATCTCATCGAGCGCGTCCGCGATCGCGGCCTTGGCGTCATCATCATCAGCCACAACATGGAAGACGTCCGTGCCGTCGCCGATCGCATTGTCGTATTGCGGTTGGGCCGGAACAACGGCGTCTTCACGCCTGATGCCTCCAACCAGGAACTCGTGGCCTCGATCACGGGTGCCACGGAAAACTCCGTCTCGCGCCGCATCGAGCGCAAGACAGGCACGGCGCAGGAAAACAGCGGGAGACCGGCATGAGCCAGAAACCATCCGATACAACACTCGCACCCGCCACGACGCTTGATCGCAGCGACGAACGCGTGCGCCACGACGACAGCATGATGGCGATGGTCGGGGCCTTCATCGATCGCGTCAAATCCGGCGATCTCGGCATGCTTCCCGTCGCGGTCGGGCTGATCGTCATCTCCACGGTCTTCTCGCTCCTCAATCCGGTCTTTCTCGCGCCGAACAACCTCGTCAACCTGCTCTTCGATTGCGCGACCGTCGGGATCATTTCGCTCGGCATCGTCTGCGTGCTGATGCTTGGCGAAATCGACCTTTCCGTCGGTTCTATGAGTGGTTTGTCATCCGCCATCCTCGGTGTGCTCTGGGTGAATAACGGCGTCCCGTTCGTCGTCGCGATCATCGCTGCCATTGCCGCCGGCGCGGTCATCGGAACTGTCTACGCCGTGCTTTACAACCGGCTCGGAATGCCAAGTTTTGTGGCGACGCTCGCCGGCCTGCTGGCGCTGCTCGGCATGCAGCTCTACATCCTCGGCCCGAGCGGCAGCATCAACCTTCCCTATGCTTCCCCGCTGGTTCGCTTCGGCCAGATCCTGGTGATGCCCGATTGGTTGTCCTATCTGCTCGCTCTGCTTCCGGGCGCCGTGATCATCGCCAAGGGCCTGCGGACGCGCCAGCAGCGCGCTGCCGTCAACCTATCCTCGCAGCCCTTCGCCGCAACCGCTATCAAGGCGATCGTGTTGACCGCGGCACTTGAGTTCGCGGTCTATTATCTCAACCTCGGCCGCGGCATTCCGTGGATGTTCGGCCTGTTCGTCGCCATCGCGGTGGTCCTCAACTACGGGCTGACCCGCACCCAATGGGGACGCTCGATGTTCGCGGTCGGCGGCAATCGCGAAGCTGCACGGCGCGCCGGCATCAATGTTCGCCGCATCTATCTGAGCGCCTTCGTGCTTTGCTCGACGCTTGCCACCATCGGCGGCATCCTGTCGGCATCGCGTCTTGCCTCGTCGAGCCAGCAGGCCGGCACGGGTGACGTCAACCTCAACGCAATCGCCGCTGCCGTGATCGGCGGGACGAGCCTCTTCGGCGGTCGCGGTAGCGCCTATTCCGCACTGCTCGGGATCATCGTCATCCAAGCGATTTCCAACGGCTTGACACTACTCAACCTCAGCTCTTCGTTGCGCTACATGATCACAGGCGGCGTTCTCGCCATTGCCGTCATCGTCGATTCGCTCGCCCGCCGTTCCCGCGTCAGCCACGGGCGCGCTTAATCTAATTTTAAGGAGTAAATTCATGACCGACCTCATGAAAGGCAAAGTCGCCGCCATAACCGGTTCGGCGTCGGGCATTGGGCTCGAATGCGCCCGCACATTACACGCCGAAGGCGCGACCGTCGTCCTCATCGATCGCGCCAAGGACAAGCTGGATGAAATCTGCGAGGCGTTCGGCGAGCGCGCATTCCCGCTTGTCGTCGATCTTCTCGACGGAAAGCAACTCTCGGGCATCCTTCCCAGAATTCTGGAGGTCGCCGGCAGACTCGACATCTTCCACGCTAATGCCGGCGCCTACATAGGCGGGCAGGTCGCCGACGGCGATCCCGATGCCTGGGACAGGATGCTCAATCTGAACATCAACGCAGCTTTCCGCTCCGTTCATGCCGTGCTGCCGCACATGATCGCTCAGAAGTCGGGCGACATCCTGTTCACCAGCTCGATCGCCGGCGTCGTGCCTGTTGTCTGGGAGCCGATCTACACCGCGTCGAAATTCGCGGTGCAGGCTTTCGTGCATTCGACACGCCGCCAGGTCGCGCAACACGGCGTACGCGTCGGCGCTGTACTGCCAGGTCCCGTCGTCACGGCGCTGCTCGATGACTGGCCGAAGGCGAAGATGGAAGAAGCGCTTGCCAATGGCAGCCTGATGCAGCCCAAGGAAGTCGCCGACTGCGTGCTCTTCATGCTGTCCCGACCGCGCAACGTCACCATCCGCGACCTCGTGATCCTCCCGAATAGCGTCGACCTTTAAAAACGTGATCTCCGCGCGATGCGCGGGCATCAGCCATTCATGCCAGAAAGATGAGAGACCATGAGCGACGAAGTCCAAACACCGCGCTACGTGATCGGCGTTGACGTCGGCACCGGAAGCGCTCGCGCGGGGGTGTTCGATCTCAGCGGACGGATGCTGGCTTCCGCCAAGCGCGACATCTCGCTTTATCGCGAGGCGGGTTCGATCGTGGAACAGTCGAGCAATGAGATCTGGCGGGCAGTTTGCGAGGCCGTGCGCCAGTCCGTTCTCGATGCCGGCGTACGCCCGGAGACCGTCGTCGGACTGGGCTTCGACGCCACATGCTCGCTCGTCGTCCTCGGCGGGGAGGGCAAGTCCTTGCCCGTCGGCCCATCGGAAGATCCGGAGCGCAACATCATCGTCTGGATGGATCACCGGGCACTGTCTCAAGCGGAGCGGATCAACGCGCTCGGCCACGAGGTCCTGCGCTATGTCGGCGGGCGCATCTCTCCGGAGATGGAGACGCCCAAGCTGCTGTGGTTGAAGGAGAACCGGCCGGAGGTGTTCGACGCCGCCTGGCAGTTCTTCGACCTCGCCGACTTTTTAACATGGCGCGCCACGGGCGACCTCTCACGCTCCACCTGCACAGTGACCTGCAAGTGGACCTATCTCGCTCACGAGAAGCGCTGGGATCCGACATATTTCGAAGAGGTCGGTCTCGGCGCGCTGGCGGATGAAGGCTTTATCCGCATCGGGCAGACGATCGTCGAGCCTGGCACTGCGCTTGGCGGCGGCCTGACGACGGCTGCGGCAGCGGAACTCGGTCTGTTGGCGGGGACAGCGGTTGCCGCAGGATTGATCGATGCCCATGCCGGCGGGATCGGGACTGTGGGCTTCGGCGACGGGCCGACGGCGAACCTTGGCTATGTCTTCGGCACCTCATCCTGCACGATGACATCGACCGTCGAACCCGCCTTCGTGCAGGGCGTCTGGGGACCCTATTATTCGGCGATGGTTCCGGGGCTTTGGCTCAACGAAGGCGGGCAGAGTGCTGCTGGCGCTGCGATCGAACAGCTTCTCTCATTTCATCCTGCCGCGGCGGAGGCGACGCGGATCGCAAAAGACAAAGGCCAATCGCTTCCTGTCATGCTTGCCGACCTTGCGGCCAACGCGGCAGGCGTCGATGCCACCTCGCTCGTTAAAGGTCTTCACGTCGTCCCTGAATTCCTGGGCAACCGCGCACCTCTTGCCGATCCGCACGCCCGGGCGTTGATCGCGGGCCTCGGCATGGAACGCGATGTCGACAGCCTTGTCCGGCTTTACGTTGCGGGACTTTACGGCATCGGTTATGGCCTCAGGCAGATCATCGACGCGCAGGCCGAGGCGGGCGTCGAGATCGATACGGTCGTCATCAGTGGCGGGGCCGGCCAGCAGGACTTTGTCCGTCAGCTTCTGGCGGACGCTTGTGGAAAGCCCGTCGTCGCCACGTCGGCCGATGAACCGGTGTTGTTGGGTGCGGCGATTCTCGGCGCCGTCGCCAGCGGCAGTTACCGCGATGTTCGCGAAGCGATGAACAAGCTGACGACGGTCGATGGAACATTCACGCCGTCAGCGGGGCACGCGGCGAGCCTTCACGCCTCAAGATATGAAGCCTTCAGGTCATTGCAGCAGCTGGGTCAGAATTTGCGTGATTGTTGAGGGCAGCCTGTAAGCCAGTCTGCGAGAATCCCATCGCGCGCCAAAGCGAAACGTGGGCTGTTCAACCCCGTTCAAGAGCTCGACTATTGAGCGCACCTCTAACAATCAGCCAATGTGTTCTGGATCAGCTGTCAGATTTCAACGTAAGCTCAAGGCGGTTAATGCCCGCCTGCGCACATTCGGTGTCTTGCGCCGGCGTGCCGGAGCTCACGCCGATTGCGCCGACGACCTCGCCATCGACGATGACCGGCAATCCTCCCGCCACCACCAGAAGCCTGCCTCCGATCGCCGAGTTGATGCCATAGGCGGGGCTGCCCGGCTGACTGGACACGCCATAACTCTCGGTCGTTCGTTTTGCGCCCGCCGCTGTGTAGGCCTTGTCCTGTGCGATGATTGAGCTGGTGATCTTGCCACCATCCATCCGCTCAAAAGCAATCAGCTGGCCGGATTCGTCCGCTACGGCGATGCACATCGGCACACCGATCTCTACTGCCTTGGCGCTCGCGCCGGCGATGAGGATGCGAGCCTCGGCAAGGCTAAGTCGCTTGATGGTCAACATGGTGGAACCTATGATCTTGTTTCGATGAGGTGAAAAAGGTGTCGGGCAGAGGAGCCTGAGCCAGGGTGCCCTGATTATCAGCTCTAGCAATGAGCGGCTAACAAAGTTTGACTGAATATGTCAGACCTTGTTGGCACCTTGCACGATGAGAGCCTTAGGGATCATCACATGGGCACCCTTCTTCACGTTCACGATCTGCGTGATGCGAACATCAGCCGCCATGCTGCAAAGGCTATAGGCCTGCACCGATGTCAGATGCGTTCTTTCGACGATCATCTCAATCGCGAAGCGGAGTGCCGCCTGCGCTGCCTGTTGCAAGTCCTCGTCAAACGCCATGACGATCAGGTGATCGGCGGTCTCGGCATAAGGCATCGCAAGCTTTGCGCCGCGGATGATATCGATCTTGAATGTCCCACTCAGCCCGGTCTCGACGGCGGTAAGGCAGACTTCGCCATCTCCCTGCGACGCGTGGCCGTCGCCGGCCGAGAATAGAGCACCTTCGACGGAGACAGGCAGATAGAGGATCGAGCCGGCAATCAGCTCCCGGTTATCCATGTTTCCACCGAAATAGCCCGGAATGATCGAGGTCAGGCAACCGTCTTCTGGCTTCGGCGCGGTTGCCATGATCCCGAAGAACGGTCGTGCCGGCATCACCATGCCCCAAGGCGTGGCGATGGTGCTGGCCTCGCGATCGATGGTCAAGTGCAGGGTTTCGTCCTGCGTGAAATCATGCGGCAGCGCGCCCTTTCCTGACCTCACAATATTGAACCCCCAATCATCCCGAAGCCTGACATCAAGAATCTCGACACGCAGGGCGTCACCAGGCAGGGCACCGCGGACATGGATCGGGCCGGTCAATATGTGGGGGCCGGGCGATGGCGCCAGCGCCTCGTGGATCGCCTGCAATTCCGGCCGGATCGAATGGGTGGGGTTGCGCGAGGCCTCGGAAGGCGACCCGCTGACGCTATGGATCGTCACGGTGTCGCCAGGATCGATCTCGATCACTGGCCGACGGCGCGCATCGAGGTGGCCCCAATGCACGGTGTCTGGTGTGGGGAAGACGTCGTGATGGGGCATGCTGGATCAGGCCAGTTCGAAGCGGATGGATTGCGCACCTTCCCAGAGCGTCAGGTTGCCGAGCGTTTTCAGGTTCTCGAGGCCCGACGTCAGGGTGATGAAGTGATTGCCGGCAAGCTGGCCCATTTTGGAGGAGAAGTCCACGCCGCCATAGGCAAGCAGAATCTCCGTCTCACTGATGCCGCCGGGATAGAGGATGATGTGGCCGGGGGCCGGATGACTGGTGTGGTTCTCATAACCGACGCCGAAGTCCTCGTCGCCGAGCGGCACCCAAACACCTTCACCGCTCCAGCGGACATGCACGATCTTGCTCTCATAGGGCAGGCGCTTGAGGAAGGCGGCACAGGTCTTCGGCGCATCCTCCATCTCCAGGCGGGCGTCGAAGGTGAAGGGGCCGGCGGTGATCTTGAGCTTGGTCATTGCTGTTCCTGTCAATGGGAATTGCGGAGGGCTGGCAGGCGTATCAGCCACCAGCGGAAAAATTGTCGCCGCGTCTGGCCCAGCCGGTAACGCGCGCCTCGATCACGGAGAAGATCACGTAGAGCGCAACACCGAGCGCCGCCAGAATGAACAGACCGGCGAACACCAGTGGCACGTCGAAGCTGGAGCTTGCAATCATCATCACATTGCCGATCCCCCGGTTGGATGCGACGGTTTCGGAGATGACGGTGCCGACGAACGCGAGGGTGGCCGCGACCTTCAGCGATGCGAAGAAATACGGCATTGTGCGCGGCAGACCGATATTCCAGAGGATCTCGAGCTTCGTCGCCTTCAATGTCCGCATGACGTCCTGCAGTTCAGGCTCGGTCGATGCCAGACCGGCGGCGACATTGACGACGATCGGGAAGACGCACATCACCATGGCTGTCAGTACGGCAGGAACGGTGCCGGAGCCGAACCAGAGCACGAGGATCGGGACGATCGCGACCTTCGGGATGGACGAAAAGCCAACCAGCAGCGGATAGGCGACATCATAGGCAAGCCGCGACGAGCCGATCAGCATGCCGAGCGCCAGCCCGAGGATGATGCCGAGGCCGAGACCAAGCAGGGTCGTATAGACCGTTTGGATAGTGTGCGGCCAAATGGCGGGGAACTGCGTCCAAAGCGTTACGAGCACCTGGCTCGGGCGCGGCAAGACAAGATCCGAGATGTTGAAAGCGAGGCATATGACCTCCCACAGCACGAAGAAGCCGGCGATGCAGGTGGCGGACAGGATCTGGCGTTTGGCGGCGGCTGTCATGACTGCACCTCGTTGACGGCGCGTGCGGCGACGATGCGCTCGCGGAGCCTTTGCGTCAGGGACACGAATTCGGGCTGGAAGGAGACGTCGATGGTCCGTGGACGGGCGAAGGGAACGGTGCTGTCCTCGATGATGCGGCCCGGCCGCGCCTGCATCACGCAGATGCGGGTCGCGAGATAGGCAGCTTCCTTCAGGTCGTGGGTGACGAGAACGACGGTTGGGCGCCGTTCGATCCAGAGCGTCTGCATGATCTCCCACAGCTCTTCGCGGGTGAACTGGTCGAGCGCGCCGAACGGTTCGTCCAGAAGCAGAAGCGTCGGGTCGTGGATCAGCGCGCGGCAAAGCGAGGCACGCTGCTGCATGCCGCCCGAGAGCTGCCAGGGGAATTTATCACCAAAGCCCGAGAGACCGACCTTGGCGAGCAGCGCTTCGGCGCGATCGCGGTATTCGCCCTTCTTTTTTCTAGCATAGCCATGCTTGAACGGTGGAACGATCTTCAGCGGCATCATCACATTGTCGCGGATGTTGAGCCAGGGCAGCAGGGTCGGGTTCTGGAAGGCCATGCCGATCCTGACCTCGTTCGCGCCGATCTCTCGACCGGTGACGAAGATATTGCCTTGCGACGGCGAGAGCGTGCCGGCGACGAGCTTCAGAATCGTCGACTTGCCGCAGCCGGAAGGGCCCACAAGCGCAACGAACTCACCGTTTCCAATCCTGAGCGACGTCTCCGCCAGCGCTACGGTCTTGTTCTTCTCGCCACCGAAAGTGACGTTCACTCTTTCCAGATCGATCACGGGATTACCGGGGACGATCCCGGTTGCGAGAGGTTGGTTCATGGCGATCAGCCCCTCCTGGGCCCGGTCACGGCGGCCATGGTCTGGTCGGCGTTACGAACGTCCGGTGCCGGCATTTGCTGGATCGCATGGACAGAGCGGCCCCAACCCTTGGCGCTGTCCTGCAGCGCACGGTCCTTCATCGCGAAGCGGCCGCGCACGATGGTGTGGATCGGAAGCGCTGTCGCTTTCATGCCGTGCCAGGGCGATATTTTCGCCGTCGACTGGATCTGCGCGTCGTCGATCGTCCACTCGCGGTTGGTGTCGACGATCGCGAGATCGGCGTCCGAACCTACCATCAGCGCACCCTTTGTCGGGTAAAGGCCCCAGCACTTGGCGGGCTTCTCGGCGCTCCAGCGCACATAGTCGGACAAACTTGCTCCGCGACGATCAAGCTCCGTCAGCATCAGCGGCATCTGCGTTTCGACGCCGGGGAAGCCGCAATCGACGGTCCAGATGTCGTCGCGGGTCTTTTCCTCGATCGAATGGGGAGCGTGGTCGGTGGCGATCATGTCGATCGTGCCATCGGCAAGCGCCTGCCAGATCGGATCCTGGTTTTCGGTCTCGCGCACCGGCGGGTTGACGCGGATGACGCCACGCTTCGCCTCGTAGTCATCGGCGGACAGAAGGAGATATTGCGGGCAGGTCTCGCCGGTAATGTCGACACCGCGCGCCTTGGCCTCTGCCAGCGGCCGAAGCTCTGCGGCGGATGAAATGTGGAGGATGTGGATGCGTGCGCCCGTCCATTCCGCAAGGATGGCGGCGCGGGCAACGGCTTCCGTCGCAACCACGGCCGGGCGGGCGGCGAGGTGGGCCAGCGGATCGGTGCGACCCATGGCGCGCAACCGAGCTTCGCGGCGTTCCATGATCGAATTCGTCTCGGCGTGCAGCGAAATGCGCCTGCCAGTCGGTGCAACGATTTCGAAGAGCTCAAGCATGGCGCCTGTCGTCGGCGAGGGAATGCGGCCGAACGTGTTGCCCATGTAGCATTTGAAGCCGATGACGCCGCCTTCGATCAGTTCGCCGATATTCGGGAGGCTGTCTTCGCCGAGCACGGCATAGAGGCCATAATCGACATGGGCCTTGGCGCCTGCGATCGCATGCTTTTCGGCAAGCGATGCGGCATCGGAGATCGCCGGCAGCGTGTTCGGCATGTCGAAGACGGTGGTGACACCGCCGAAGGCCGCCGCCGCCGTGCCGCTCGCAAAATCCTCCTTCTGCGGATAGCCGGGGTCGCGGAAGTGTACATGGACGTCGATCGCGCCAGGCAAGATATGGAGGCCGGTCGCATCCAGACTGTCCTTGGCCTCGGGCATCGCATCCTTCTCGCCGATCGCGAGGATCTTGCCATCCTTGATGGCGATGCTCGCCAGATACTGGGTGTCGGGGGTGACGATCGTGCCGCCATGGACGACGAGGTCCGCAATGATCTCGGTGGTCATCTCATATCTCCTTAAAGGGCAGCCCAGCCGCCATCGACGGGCAGGTCGACGCCGGTGATCTGGCGCGAGACGTCGCTGGCGAGGAACAGGCAAGCATTGGCGACATCGTCGTCGACGGTGATGCGCTTCAGCGCGTAGTCTTCCGCATGGCGATTTGCTGCCTCTTCCTCCGTGATGCCGAGTTTCAGCGCCATGGTCTTGCAGACCTTGTCGCGGAAACGGGGGCCATCGACCATGCCTGGGGCGACGCAGTTGACGTTGATGTTGTGCTGGCCGACCTCGAGCGCGAAGCTCTTGGTGATTCCACGCAGGCCCCACTTGGAAGCGGAATAGGCAAGGCGGCCGGCACGCCCCTTCATGCCGAAGGTGCCCCCGACATTGACGACCTTGCCGTAGCTGTTCTCGATCATCGACGGCAGAACTGCGCGGATCGTGTGGAAACAGCCGTTCATGTTGAGCGTGACGATATCGTCGAATTCTTCCGGCGTGGTCTCCACCCCGGTCTTGCCCATCGGGCCGGAGCCGCCGGCGACATTGACGAGGACATCGATGCGGCCGAAGGATTCAACGGTCTTCCGGGCGGCGTCGTCACATTGTCCGGCGTCCGTCAGGTCGCATCCGATAACGACAACGGAACAGCCTTTGGACCGGGCTTCCTCGGCGACGGGCTCGATCGCTGCCGTATCGCGGCCGACGAGAGCGAGCTTGGCGCCTTCATTGGCAAAGGCAAGCGTGATGGCCGCGCCCATGCCCTTGGCGGGGCCCGTGATGAACACGACTTTATCCTTCAGCATCAGGTCCATGATGTTGTTTCCGTTATTTCAGCTGTGATGGGAGGGGCGGCGCGCTGGCGCCGCCGTCATTGGATGGCTCAGTTCATGACCGTGAGACGGTCGTCCTTGGCGGGGAGGAAGCTGCGGTCGAAGACTTCGGTCAGCGCCGGTGTGCGCGGCAATTCCTTTGCCTTGACGATAATGTCGATCGACTTACCGAGACGAGCGTCGTCGACATCGCCGAAGCCGATCTTGGCGATTTCGTCGTGGTTCATCTCGTTGGCGATGGTCGCGTCGAAGCGTTCGCGCTCGATCACCGGCTTGATCAGCGGTTCGCGCTTCTGAACGGCGGCGATCGCTGCATCCGGATCCTTGATCGCGTCCTTGATGCTCTTGTTGATGGCGCGCAGGAAGCCCTTCACCGCGTCGGGATTGTCTTTGACCAGCTTCTTCGAAGCGATGATGGCGTTCGAGTAGAGATCCATTCCGTAGTCGCCGTAGCGGATGAAGCGCAGTTCCTTGTCGGGATCGACGCCGATGAGCTTGGAGCTGAAGCGGATCGTGTTGACGTAGCCGAACACGCCTTCGACCTGACCCTTCATCAGCATCTGCTCGCGAAGGTTCGGCTGCATGTTGGTGATGTTCACCTTGGTGCAGTCGATCTTTGTGATGGAGCACAGCGCCGGGAAGAGCTTGAGCGCGCCATCATTGGCCGCGCCACCCAGCGTGTGGCCGGGAAAATCCGCCGGCGACTTGATCGGGCTGTCCGCCTTGACGGCGACCGTGAAGGGCGGCTGGCTGTACATCATGAAGACACCAACGGGCGCGTCTTCCGGCTTCTTGGCTGCCAGTTCGATCAAGGCGTTGATGTCGCCGAACGCCATGTCATAGGCGCCGTTGGCAACCAGCGGAACGCCTGCACCGGAGCCGTTGCCCTGGTCGAACGTCACGTCGAGGCCTTCCTCCTTGAAGTAACCCTTGTCCTCGGCAAGGAAAAGCAGGCCCTGAGGTCCTTCATACTTCCAGTTCAGGACCATCTTGATGCTGGTTTCGGCATGTGCCGCGGTGCCGGCGAATGCGGAAAGTGCGGTCGCGGCGGCAAGCGCCAGCATACGGGCGCGCGTCTTCATCTGGTGATTAGCCATTGTTGTTCCCCTTGTCTGGTCGTTGGAGGCCGCCTTTGTCGCGGCTTGTTCTTTGATGTTGCAATGCGAGAGTACACGGTCCAGTGTGTATCTCAACCGCAATTTTTGTGCGTGAACGGTGCTAAAAAGGCCTCACTCGGAGCAAGCGATGCGTCATCTGAAATTGCTGCAACAAGTCTCTGAAATCGCGAAAGCGGGCTCGATCCGCCAGGCGGCGGAGCGGATGAACATCACGGCCTCGGCGATGAACCGCAAGATCCAGGACCTGGAGCTCGAAATTGGAACGCCGATATTCGAACGGCGTGCGCGTGGCGTGAAGTTGACCACGGCGGGAGAACTATTCGTCCGCTATGCAAGAAGCCAGATCGCTGACGCCGAGCGGCTGAGTTCGCAAGTCGAAGACCTGCGGGGCCTGAGGCGCGGACCGGTGAAGATCGCCTGCAGCCAGGCGCTCGCGCTCGACTTTCTGCCGTTTCAGATCGGGGAGTTCCGCAAGGACAACCCTCGGCTGGTTTTCGATCTGAAGGTGATGGACCATAACGCGGCGATCAACGCGCTCGTTGAATATGATGTCGATCTCGCTCTGGTCTACCGAGCTTACATGCGGCCGGGCATACGCATATTGACGTCGCTGCCGCAGCGATTGGTCGCGATCATGCGGGAAGATCACCCGCTGGCATCCAAGCAGGTGGTTCGGCTCTCCGACTGTGTCGGACAGCCGCTCGCATTGCCGGATCAGAGCCTCGGCGGGAGACAGGTTCTCGACGAGGTCATCGCTCGTCGCGACTTCCGGTTCGACATCATGGCGGAATCGAACTCGTTCGAGATGCTGAGAGGGCTGGTTCTTCGCGGAAACATGATCTCATTCCAGATCGAGGCCGGCGCGCCGCGACAGGATTTCGGCATGGGGCTTGTCGGCCGGCCGATCGACGAGCGCGACATACCACGCTCCGACCTCGTGCTATGCCAACTCAGGGGACGCGTTTTGCCGATCGCCGCTTCCAGCTTCGCGGACAGGCTGGTCAAGGCGATGACATAGCTCGAACGCCCCCGCCAGCTATGGCCTAGCAGCAACCGCGATAATGCTCGCCGATCAGAGGTTCGAGAGCCGCGAATGCCTCCTGTATGTGCTGCGTCGAACCGATCGCCGCTCGATATTGCTGGCGAAGCGCCGTTTCAACGGATTCGAGATCGATCCCAAGAATCTTGCCGTCCCGCACGATCGTTTTCCCGCCACGGATGACCTCGATGACATCCCTTTGTGTTGCTCGCGCGAAGAGATAGTGGCGGGGATCGACCTCCATCACGCGGTCTCGGTCCAGTCGGTCGAGATCGAGCAGCAAGAGGTCGGCGGGCATGCCGACGTCTATGAGTCCGCCGGCAGGAAGACCGACCATCTCGCGCCCGGTTGCACAGGCTGCCGTCAGCGCATCAGCGGGCGTGATCTGCTCGTCGAAGGCCACGCCAGCGTTGAGCATGCGAAACAGGCGCAGTTCCCGCAGGGCGTCATCGTCCTCGTCGAACGCGCATCCATCAAGGCCGATGCCATAGCGAAGCCCCGACGCCTTCATCCGTCCCGCGCGCGCGATGCCGGATTTCAGGTGTAAATTCGAAGAGGGATTGACTGCGATCTTCACGCCGTGGCTGGCCAGGACAGACAGTTCTTCCGGCCTTGCCCAAACGCAATGTGCGACCGTCAGGCGAGGGGACAGCAGGCCGATTTCACGCAGACGTTCGATGATGCCACCAGGATAGGTGCGATCGGCCCACCTGCGCTGTTCACGCGTTTCCAAGAGATGGATGTGGATGCGGCGACCGGTCTCCGCCGATGCGCGGGCGATCGCCTCCAAAAGACCGTCGGAGCACCATTGCACGCCGGTCGGCCCGAACTGGACATCCACATGCAGCTCATTTTCCAGTTCCGAGGCAACGTCGGAAACGCGCTTGATCTGTTCCTGGGGCGACATCGTCTCCGCCCGCCAGATATCGTCGATCTTGTATCGATCGCCGAGCTTTGCGGCGATGTCGGTATGGTCGCCGTAGACGATCGGGTTCCGGTCCCGCATGGCGATCGCAAAACCGATCGACACGCCGACATCCGACGCAGCGCGGGCATAGTCGTGCGCTTCTTTCGTCAACGGCTCGCGGCCCATGGGGCGGATCAGGTGCACCATGACGGCAACGCAGCCGCCGCGCGCGGACCGCCCGAATGAGGCGGCGGCAGCAAGGTAGGGATCAACGGCCGGCATGACGGCAAGCGAAGGCAGCCAGGTCTCCAGCGGCTTCATCCCGGCGCCGAACGACGTTGGCGACAGTGGTCTTGCGTGATTGTGCCCATCGACCAATGCGGGCATGCCCAGGATCCGCGGCGTCGCTGCGTCGTCGGTTGCCGATCGGATGGCGGTGATACGCCCCGATTCCACCCGGATTTCGACTGGTCCAACCGGCTCATAGCTCTCTCCGATGAGGGCCTTGGCCACAATGATTTGACGGTCACTCATAAGCGTTCTCGTTAATGATGGGCGAACTCCGATGAAATCCGGAGCTCGCCTATTTGAGATCAGTTGATGGTTCTCTCAGCAAGAGGCGGCAGATATTCGGCTGTGAATACCTTGTCTGGCGTCACGTCGCCCTTGAGCTCGTAGGCAGCCTTGATGCTGGAGATTGATCTCGCCAGGCGCGAGACATCGACATCACCGACGCCAACCTTGCCGGTTTCTTCCGATACGATCAGGTTCTTGATGGCGAACTCGATCCGGCGCTTTTCCAGCTGTTCGTTTATCAGCGGCTCGACGGCCTTGACTGTCGCGGCGCCGAGCGCGGGATCATGCATGATCTCGATCATGGCCCTGTTCACGGCCTTCACCAGTCCCCGAACGGCTTCCGGATGTTCGTTGATCAATTTGCGGGAGACCATCAGGCCGTTGGAATAGATGTCCACGCCGTGATCACCATAATTGTACCAGGTGAAATCCTTGTCGGGATCCAGACCAAGACCGATCAGGTTCAGGTAGCTGGTGACGTTGAAGACCAGGCTTGCATCGACGTTTCCACGGATCAGCATCTGCTCCTGGATATTCGGTGCGACGTTGACCATTTCCACGCTGCTTGGATCGATGCCGACATTCGAGGTCAACGCGGGGAAGAGGCGGCCCGCGGCCGAGCCGGCTGGGCTTCCAATCTTGAGACCGGCCAGCTTTTTCAGGTCGGTGACCGGGCCATCCTTCTTGACCAGAACTGAAAACGGCGGCTGATTGTAGATTTGATAGACCATGACAGGCGATAGGTCGGGCTTCGTCAACGCATTCTGGATGATGGCGTTCATGTCGCCGAAGCCTGCGTCATAGGCGCCGGACATGATGCGTGTGACCGTGACCGCCGAGCCTTCTCCTTGATCGATCTGGACATCCAGTCCCTCGTCGGTGAAGTAGCCTTTTTCCTTGGCAAGATAGAACCAGGCGTGGATACCCTGGATTTTCCAGTCGAGCGTCAATTTGATCGGAAGATCGGCCGCATGGACATGCGATGCGAACATCAGCGCGGGTATTATCAGTGACCGGATGATTTTTTTCATTTGTGTTCCCATTCTGAAGGCCGTGTCATGCGACATGACGCGGCAATGCGAGCGGTGGCGCGTACAATCCGGGCAACAAGCGTTGCCTCCGCAGGCGCCAATGGCATCTGTGGTTCGCGGACCGTCAGGTTGTCAGAGTGTCTGCCGTTGAAGCGAGGCTGGATTGTGCGCCTGGATGTCGAAAGACATCGTCACGTTAGAACCGGTCGCCGATGCCGGCTACTGCTCTTTTCGCGCGCGAGCGATGACAAAATGGCTTCACTGGCGGCGCGATGGATGACGTAGCCCAGGGGCTCCGCAGCTACTCGCCGGCGCCCAGATAATCACGCGTAAACGAGATCAGGCTCTCGATATGCGTGGCGACCGCGGCACGGGTGGCGTCGAGATCGCCGCGTTCGATGGCCTCGATGATGACAAGGTGCTCGGTCGAGTCCGGCTTCAACCGGTCTTTCAGCCTGTCGATCTCGAAGAGGCGGGTGGTGGCGCGCAGTTCACGCAGCACCTCGGCCATCACTGCATTGCCGCAGTAGTCGATGATCATGTTGTGCAGATTGTCGTCGGAAAACCAGTGCGCGTCCGTATGATAGGCCGTCGCATCGAGAAGGTCGTGGATTTCGCGCCGTACCTCGATCAGCCGGCGGCGCGGAATGTTGCGGATGGCAAGGGCGGCGGCTTCCGGCTCGATCAGCAGTCGCAGCCGCAGGCTCTGCAGATATTCTCCGATGTCCACGCGGCGCACGACATAGTTGCGGCCGTCGCCCTTGCGGACGAGCCCTTCGCCCTCGAGCCGTTGCAGCGCCTCGCGCAGCGGCGTTCTCGATATTCCAAGGGTCTCGGCGAGCTTTGCTTCGACGATCACATGGCCGCCCTTCAGCCTGCGGTGGCGAATCATGTCCGAGACCGCTTTATAGGTCAGCGACGCGAGATTGTGCTGACCGCGGGTGGCGATCTTCACGTTTGAAGCAACCGATGTATCCGTCACTTTGCCTTCTTCCTCTACCGGCAATGTAGCCCCTCGCTTATTCCTTTACGCGCTAAGCTGCCGCATATGATAGTCGATACCGACGAGAACCCGAAAGAGACCCGATGGACGATGGACTGAGCGAAACCAACGACGAGACCAGCCTTGCCGATGACACGTATCGCCTGCTCCTGGCTGATATCCTGTCGGCCCGGCTCGCCGGCGGCTCTATCGTCCAGCAGCGCCGTCTCGCCAGCCAGCACGCCGTGTCGCGCTCGCCGATGCGCCATGCCTTGAGCCGGTTGGAGGGCGAGGGGCTGCTCGTGCGCAACGAGAAGGGCGTTCTCTGCGTTCGCGTGATTTCGCTGAAGGACTACCTTGATGGCCTGACGATGCGCATGCTGATCGAGCCGACCGCGGCCGCCTTGGCGGCGCCTCACGTCGCCGACGCCGATCTTGAGCGTCTCACGGCGATGCTCGATGCGATCGATGCGGATCCCGGCCCCGACCCCGAGATCGTGTGGCAGTTCGATGATGCCCTGCATGGCTGCATTGCCGACAATAGCCGTAATGCCTTCATGAAAGCGACCATCGGCGACATGCGGCGCTACACGACGATCTTCGAGCGCCAGATGGCTGTCGTGCGCGCCAAGCCCGGCATTTCGGAGCACCGAGCGATTCTTGCCGCCCTGGCCGCCCGTGATGCCGAGGCCGCGCGCAAGGCGATGGCCGAGCATCTGGATGCGGTGCGTCAGGGCGTTCTCACAAATTACTAATGTCATCTTCATGCCTGTTGCGTGTCTCGAAGAACCATGTATAAAAGTGGGATCCCAGATGAATGCAAACTGGGTAGCATAATTCAAAGACCAACTCCAGAGGCCATCCATGACCCGTTCTTTCATTTTTCGCGGTGCTCTCGCCGCCTTCTCCCTGTCGCTGACGGCATCCGCCGTCTTCGCGCAGACCTGCGAGCCCAAGGTTCCCGCCGGCGAGCTGATCAAGCCCGGCACACTCGTCATGTCGACCAATCCGACATTGCCGCCGCTGCAGTTCGTCGATTCCAGCGGTGAACTGAAGGGCATGCGCGTCGAGCTCGGCGCCGAAATCGCCAAGCGCCTTTGCCTCCAGCCGGAATATGTCCGCATCGAATTTTCGGCGATGGTTCCTGGCCTGCAGGCCGGCCGCTGGGATATGATCAACACCGGCATCTTCTTCACCGAGGAGCGCGCCAAGATCATGCAGATGATCCCCTATGAGGACCAGGCGATCAGCGTTTCCATCGCTCCGAACTCTGACAAGAAGGTAGCCACCAAGGATGACCTCGCCGGCATGACTATCGGCGTCGAGATCGGTGGCTTCGAGGAAACGAAGACGCGCCTGCTCGACAAGGAACTGCGCGACGCCGGCAAGGAAGGCCTGACGATCCAGACCTTCGACAATTTCGCACTGGCCTACCAATCGCTTCGCGCCGGTCAGGTCCAGGCTGTCGTGTCGATCGACGCGGTCGCCAAGGAATATGACAGCCGCGGCGACTTCAAGCGCGCCCTGAGCGGTCTCTATCCGGCCCCGGTTTCAGTCGCTTTCAAGAGCACCGTGGTGGCGGATGCCGTTTCGGCGACGCTGAAGGAAATGAAGACCGACGGCTCCCTGAAGGCACTGTTCGACAAGTACGGCATGCCGATGGTCGCCGGTGACTATTCCGTAAAGGGTCCCGGCCGCTGATCTGGCAGCCGGACAATCGATTGACTGGCGAGGCGCGGGGCTCCCGCGCTCGCCTTGAGCAGGAAATGGATTGATGTCGCTCTGGAACTGGTCGGGTTTCTTCGGATACCTCTTCAACCCCTTCATCCTCGGTGGCGTGGTCACGACCATCTGGCTGACCGTCGTCTCGCTGATCGCGGGTCTTATATTGGGCTTCGCGCTGGCGATGATGCGCCGCTCGAGACTGCGTTCGGTTCAGACGCTTGCCAAGGTCTACATCTGGCTGTTCAGAGGCACACCGCTTCTTGTGCAGCTGATCGCGCTCTACACGGCGCTGCCGCTGTTCGGCATCCGCCTCTCGGTGATCGAGGCGGCGCTCGTGGGGCTGGCGCTCAACGAGGCGGCCTATCTCGCCGAAATCATTCGCGCCGGCATCGAGGCCGTCCCGATCGGCCAGACGCGGGCTGCCCGTGCGCTCGGCATGACCGAGCGCCAGATCATGCGCTACGTCGTCATGCCGCAGGCGTTCAAGGTCATTATCCCGCCGCTCGGCAATTCCGTGAACGGGCTTCTGAAGACGACATCGGTCACATCGGTGATCTCGATGGAAGAACTGCTGCGGCGCACTCAGGTGCTGATCCAGGAGCGCTTCATGGTGCTTGAGCTCTTCGCTGTGGCGGCGATCTATTACCTCCTTTTGACCACGCTCTGGGATGTTTTCCAGAGGCATATCGAGAAGCGCTTCGGCCAGTCCGATTCCAGGCTGTCCGTCAGCGAAAAGCGCTAGAACCAGGATATTGACATGACCAAGAAGTTTCGCGGCGTTTACACCGTGATGATTACGCCATTGGCTTCCAACGGCGCCGTTGATCTCAAGGCGATGGCCTCCTTTACCGAATGGCAGGTGCGCCAGGGTATCCATGGCCTCATTCCGCTGGGATCGACCGGCGAGTTCCTGTCGCTCAGCGAGGAAGAGCGCGACGGTGTCGCCCGCACCGTCATCGAAACCGTCGCCGGCCGCGTGCCTGTTCTCATCGGCACCGGTGCCGAGGATACGCGTGAATGCGTGCGCCTCAGCCTCAAGGCCGAGCAGATGGGCGCAGACGGCGTGATGATCATCCCGCCCTTCTACTCGACGCCGACCGACGACGAACTCGTCCACCACTACAAGACCGTTGCCGCCGCGATCTCGATCCCGATCATGGTCTACAACAACCCCGCGACCGCCAATGTCGATCTCAAGCCCGAGCTCGTGAAGCGCATCGCCGAGATCAAGGGCTGCGATTACATCAAGGAATCGACCCTAGAGGTGACCCGCGTGCGCGACATCATCCGGCTGGCGGGCGACGACATGACCGTGTTCGGCGGCATTCTCGGTTTCGAATCCTTCGTGATGGGCGCGCAGGGCTGGGTCGCGGTGGCCTCGAACGTCGCGCCGGGTCCGATGGCGCGCATTTTCGAACTCGTCGCCGACGAGAAGAAATTCGATGAGGCCCGCGCCTTGTATCTCAAGTGGCTTCCAGTCATCCAGGCTGTCGGCGGACAGGCCTATGTCGCCGGTTCGAAGTCCCTGCTGACGCATATGGGCTTTGCCGCCGGCGCGCCGCGTCCTCCACGTCTGCCGCTTCCCGAGCAGCAGGATGCGGCGATGAAGAAACTGGTCTCGGACTTCGGTCTGACCTTCAGCCTCTAGGACATGTCGATGCCGCCCGTCTCCGCCCCGATCCAATCTCAGCCCGATCAGCGTGTCGACATCGTCGTAGACGGCGTCGCCGTCACGGCGGAGCGCGGCATGACGATCGCGGCGGCGATCGAGGCAGGTGGCCGGCATGATTTCTCGCGCGGCTTGAAGGAAGAGCCGCGTGGCATCTTCTGCGGCATGGGCGTATGCCAGGATTGCCTCGTCACCGTCGATGGCCGCCTCAGCCAGCGTGCCTGCATGACGGCGGTCCGGCCCGGGATGACGATCGAACGGCCCGGCTCGCGCCCCGTCATCGTCGATGACGCCATTTCCGACCTCGCCGCCGTTCCGGAGACCATCGAAACTATTCAGACCGATCTCTTGGTCATCGGCGCTGGCCCGGCTGGCCTATCCGCCGCCGAGGCCGCGGCACTTGCCGGCGCGCGGGTGACCGTCGTCGATGAACGCTCCGCCGCCGGCGGCCAGTATTTCAAGCAACCGCTGACCGCGCTGGCGGCGCAGCGCCTCGGCGCCGACGAACAGGCACGCTCCGGAGCCGAGCTCGTCGATCGGGTTCGCAGAGCCGGCGTGACGATCGTCGCCGGCACCACTGTTTGGGGAGCCGAAAGTCGCGCTGACGGCACGATTGTCGTCTCCTGCTACGGTCCTGCGGGCGCCTCCTACTACATGCCGAAAATGATCGTGATCGCGACCGGCGCGCATGAGCGACCGCCGGCGGTCGCAGGCTGGACGAGGCCAGGTGTCATGACGGCGGGCGCGGCGCAGACCCTGCTCCGTAGCTATGGCACCGTCGCCGGCAAGCGGATCGTCATTGCCGGCAACGGCCCCTTGAACATCCAGGTGGCGATCGAAACGATCAAGGCTGGCGGCCACGTCGTTGCGCTGGTGGAGAAGGCGCAGGCGCCCTGGAAGCAGCCGGCAGCGGCTCTGCAGCTTCTCGCGGCCGACAAGATGCTCGCGGTCAACGGCATGCGCCAGGTCATCGCGCTGCGCGCGGCCGGTGTGCCGATCCATTGGGAGAGCGCGATCACCTCGATCGACGGGCAGGCCGGCGTCGAGACGGTGGCGATCAAGGGGCCGAGCGGCGCCCTCACGCTGCAGGCCGATACCGTCCTCATCGGCGGCGACTTTGTGCCCTCCAACGAACTCTCGCGCCTGCTCGGCTGCGGCCACGACATCGTCGACGGCAAGCTGTCGGCGATCTGCAAGGCGGATGGCGAGACCACCTTGCCGCATGTTCATGTGGTCGGCGAGGCAGCCAGCTTTGGCGGTGCGCATATCGCCATGGCAGCCGGCCGGCTGGCCGGTTTGGCGGTGGCGCGCAAGCTCGGGCTCTCCGTGCCACGCGACGACAAGACGGAACGCCGGCTCGAGCGGCACCGGGCGTTCCAGAAGGCTCTCTGGGCGGTCTTCGCCGCCCGGCCCTCGGCGAACGCCATTGCGGGCCAGGACGACAACGCCATCATCTGCCGTTGCGAAGGCGTGACGGCCAAAACCTTGAAAGCGCTCGCAACCGACAGCGCCGACGATATCGCGACACTGAAGCGCCTTTCCCGTGCCGGCATGGGTCGTTGCCAGGGGCGCTACTGCGGCGACGCGGTTGCGGCAATCGCCGGGGCGCGACGCGCCAAGAGCGAGACGCGGGGTTTTCTTGCGCCGCAAATGCCGCTGCGACCGGTTCCCCTCGCGGCTCTTGCGGTCGAAAAGCCGGAATGGGGCGGCCACAAGCGGGCGCTTCTTCCCGAAAGGCCACCGCTGGAAAACAGCGAGCCGCTTCCCCTGAAGCGGGTTTCGACGTTGGTCATCGGCGCCGGTATCGCAGGGCTTTCCACGGCGTTGTTTCTCGCCCGGGCGGGCGAAGACGTGGCAGTGCTGGAACGCAGTTTCCCGAATTCGCTCGCATCCGGCGGCAATGCCGGAAGCTTGCACGCGCAGCTTCTCTCCTTTGACCACGGCGCGCGGGCCGAAGGCGGAGGAGGTGCTGCCGCGCAGACTTTGCCGCTCCAGCGAGACTCGATCACGCTGTGGGGCGAGCTGCAGCGCGAACTCGGCCGCGATTTCGAGATGAAGGTCACCGGCGGTCTGATGGTCGCGGAAAGCGACGCCCATATGCGCTTCCTCCAGGAAAAGGTTAGCGTCGAGCAGCAGGCTGGCATCGACTGTCGTCTGATCGGGCGTGACGAGTTGCGGCAGATGGAACCCGCGCTCTCGACGCAATTCGTGGGCGCTGCCTTCTGTTCGCAGGAAGGCAAGATCAATCCGCTGGTGGCGACGCAGGGCATCCTAGATGCCGCGAAGGCTGCCGGCGCCAGGATTTTCGGTCAATGCGAGGTCATGGCCATCACGGCAGTCGCCGAGGGCTTCGAAGTCGTCACTTCGCGCGGCACCGTCCATGCCCGGCGCGTCGTCAACGCTGCCGGCGCCTTCTCGTCGCGGATCGGTGGCCTGCTCGGTCTTGATGTCCCCGTCTTCGGCGCGCCGTTGCAGATGGTCGTGACGGAAGCGGCCGCGCCGACGATTTCCTGTCTCGTCGCCCATGCCGACCGTCATCTGACGCTGAAGCAGGCGGCCAACGGCAATTTCATTATCGGCGGCGGCTGGACCGCCGGGCTCGACCCGGTCCACCAGCATCCGCGTCCGCTGCTTTCGAGCATCGAGGGCAATCTCTGGGTGGCGCAGCATGTCGTGCCGGCGCTGCGCAAACTGCACGTCATCAGAAGCTGGGCCGCGATGAACATCAATATCGACGGCGCCCCGATTCTTGGCGAGGATCCTCGGCAATCGGGCTTCTTCAATGCCGTGACATCCAACGGCTACACCCTTGGTCCGCTCGTCGGACAGCTTACGGCGCAGCTTGTCCTCGGCCGCGAAACGGGCAGGGCGCTCAATCCATTTTCCATATCCCGCTTTGAGAAAGGCCGCGCATGATCGAGATCACTGGCGTCAGCAAATTCTATGGCACGTTCGAGGTTCTGAAGAACTGCAACGTGAAAGTCGATCGCGGCGAGGTCGTGGTCGTCTGTGGCCCTTCCGGGTCCGGAAAATCCACGCTGATCAAGTGCGTGAACGGCCTGGAACCCTTTCAGCAAGGGTCTATCCGCGTGCACGGCATTGAGGTCGGGGACCCCAAGACCGATCTGCCGAACCTGCGCACGCGCGTCGGCATGGTGTTCCAGAACTTCGAGCTGTTCCCGCATCTGACGATCATCGACAACATCATGCTTTCGCAGCGGATCGTGCTTGGGCGCTCAGATAGCGTCGCGCGCGGCAAGGCAATGCAGCTTCTGGATCGCGTCGGCCTCGCCGATCATTCGGCCAAATTTCCGAGCCAGCTTTCCGGCGGGCAGCAGCAGCGCGTGGCGATCGCCCGCGCGTTGGCGATGGATCCGCTGGCCATGCTCTTCGACGAACCGACTTCGGCGCTGGATCCGGAGATGATCTCTGAGGTGCTGGATGTGATGACCGGTCTCGCCAAGGACGGCATGACGATGATGGTCGTCACCCATGAAATGGGCTTTGCGCGCCGCGTGGCCACCCGCGTGATCTTTATCGATCAGGGCGAAATCGTCGAGGACCGGCCGAGCGACGACTTCTTCGCCGGAAAACACAATCCGCGCACCGAGGCCTTCCTCGGCAAGATCCTGCAGCACTGAGGCCTGGCTATGAGCGAATACGATATCATCATCGAAAACGGCACCATCGCGACTGCGTCCGACGTCTTCAAGGCGTCGATCGCGATCAAGGACGGCAGGATCGTCCAGATCGGCGAACAGCTGACCGGGGCAAAGCGCGTGATCGATGCTGCCGGCAAGTATGTCCTGCCTGGTGGTATCGACAGCCACGTCCATATCTCCCAGCCATCCGGCGACGGCATCGTCATGGCGGATGATTTCGCGAGCGGTACGCTGTCGGCTGTGTTCGGCGGCAACACGACCGTCATGCCGTTCTGCCTGCAGGAAAAGGGCGTGCCGTTGCGTTCGTCGCTGAACGATTACCACAAGCTCGCCGAGGGCGAGTGCTACACGGATGTCAGCTTCCACCTGATCATTTCCGATCCGACGGACGCCGTACTCGGGCAAGAACTGCCGGCCCTGGTGGCCGATGGCTACGCCTCGCTGAAGGTCTTCATGACCTATGAGGATCTGCGCCTGAGCGATGGCGAGATCCTGAAGACGCTGGATGTGGCGCGCAGCACCGGCGCGACCGTGATGGTCCATTGCGAAAACGAGGACGCGATCCGCTTCCTGATCGACAAGCACGAGCGCAACGGCGATGTCGCGCCGCGTGCCCATGCCTCGACACGGCCCGTTGCCGTCGAGCGCGAGGCCACGCACCGCGCGCTGTCGCTGGCCGAGATCGCCGATGTGTCCATCGTCATCGTCCATGTCTCCAACGGCGAGGCGATGGAGGAAATCATGCGGGCGAGATCGCGGGGCATCAAGGTGGTGGGCGAGACCTGCCCGCAATATCTCGTGCTGACCGCCAAGGATCTGGATGGGATGGATTGGGAAGGCGCCAAGTTCGTCTGCTCGCCCCCGCCGCGCGACGAGGCGGCGCAGGCCGAATGCTGGCGCGGCATCGAGACCGGCGTGTTCGAACTCTTCTCCTCCGACCATTGCCCATTCCGCTACGAGGACGAGCAGGGCAAGCTCAACCCGAAGGGCAAGACGAATTTCCGGCACATCCCCAACGGTATTCCCGGCGTCGAAACCCGGCTGCCGATCCTCTTCTCGCAGGGCGTCATGGCTGGGCGCATCGACCTGCCGCGCTTCGCTGCCATCACCGCGACCAATCACGCCAAGACCTACGGTCTCTATCCGCAGAAGGGCACGATCGCCATCGGCGCCGATGCCGATATCGCGATCTGGGACCCGGCGCTGAAGCGCACCATCCGCCATGCCGATCTGCACGACGGCGCCGACTATTCGCCCTACGAGGGAATGGAAATCACCGGCTGGCCCGTCACCACCATCGTGGCCGGTACGGTCATGGTCGAGGACGGCGTGCTGGTCGGCGAAAAGGGCCAGGGAACATATCGACCCGCCGCAGCGCGGCCGGTCGGCCTCTAATACACGTCAAGGAGACAGATGATGAAGCTCAAGATTACCGCGGGTCCTTTCGAGTTCGATGCGGTCCTCGAAACCGAAAAGGCGCCAAAGACCAGCGAGGCGTTTTTGAAGCAAATGCCCTATCAGGGGCAGATCGTGCATGTGCGGTGGTCGGGCGAAGGCGTCTGGATCCCGCTCGGCGATCAGGATTTCGGCGTCGGCTACGAAAACCACACCAGCCATCCGGCGCCCGGCCACGTCATCCTCTATCCGGGCGGCATCAGTGAAACCGAGATCCTGCTCGCCTACGGTGGAGTCGATTTCTCTTCGAAAATGGGCCAACTCGCGGGAAATCACTTCATCACCGTGACCTCCAATCTCGACAAGCTGCCCGAACTCGGTCGCCTCACGCTGTGGCAGGGCGCTCAGGATATCCGTTTCGAGCTCGTCAACTAACCGACATCCTATCCGTCATGCCGGGATGCGCGCATCCTGGCATGACGCTTGCTTCGCAATTGGGAAACGCCAATGCCCCTATGTCGAGAGCAGCCTCATGATCTTTGATTTCGAACTCGCGAAGCGCGCAGCCGCGGAACAATCGTATAGGCCTCTTAAGCAGCACGACTTCGTCAGAAATCTCCTGGCGATGGTGCAAGCTAGAGGCACGGTGTTTCGCCGCCGGGGTCTGCTGTCGGATTGAATGATCAATCTCCCGATCCGAGATAACGCAGCATCCACAGTTTCGACTGAACGCAAATTGCGTTCACAACGGTCGGCATTCTAAAAGCTTTGCTGTTCGGCGCACGTGAAACGCGATTGTTACAGGTTCTCGCGCAGCGAGATTTTCATTGGCACGGAATGAATTACTGGTACGCCGGGCACGTGCGAAATGATCGATGACTCCATTGTCTGCACCGCCAGCGTCGCAACTCTGCCGAACTCGTGGCTAAGCGCAACGTCGATAACCTCGTCGATCAGATGTTTCGGAGTGAGGTCGGAAATTTCGGCGCTCACGACGTTGATTTTCTGACTTGGGCGCTCCTGCAAAGCTCTGACGACGCCATCAATGCCTCCACCACCCATGAAGATGCCCGTGAGGCTTCCATTCTCGTCCAGCAAGCGCTTCGTCAGCCGATATGCGGTTTCGTCATCTTCCATGGTCTGCTGCGGCGGAAGCATCGCAAAGTCGCTCTGCACTTCGCGCAGATAGTTCACGAAGCCGCTCTCATAATCTTTCTGGCAGAGATATTGTTCCGAGCCCATGAGTAAGGCGATCGTGCTGTTGGGGGGGCAGAGCCGCGACATGAACCAGCCGGCGGTTCGTCCCAGTTTCCAGCCGTTCGTGCCGATGAAGCCGGCACGATGCGGCGCGGAAAGATCGGACAACAAAGCCCAGAAGGGAATGCCGCGCATGGCCAGTTCATGGACGGCCTGATTGACGCGGGGATGCTCGATGCAGACGCCGGCGATAACATCGCATTCGTCCGCAAGGCCGAGCAGCGCATCAGCAATCGAGCGGGGCGACATCTCATCGACATGGCGAATGATGGCTTTACCCTTGATTTTGGTCGATGCGACCGTGGCATCGGCAAGCGCTTTGGCAAAGCTACCGTAGAGATGGCGCTCACGCTTGTTGAGCACAAAGCCTAGCGTTTTTGCCGGCGCATCTTCAGACAAGCGTTGCCTAAGGCTGGGGACGCCCGTGAACCCTATTTCCTGGGCGACGGCAAGGACGTGCTCGGCCGTGGCGCGTTGCACCGGGCCGCGCTTGTTCATAATTCGATCGACGGTTGAAACGCTGACGTCAGCGGCTCTCGCGAGGTCAATAATCGTAACCCGGGTTTTCATTGCGGCCGATCTGTGGCGTAACTTCTATATGTAGTTTAGCTTTCAATGGGATACGGCAGCTCATGTCAAGCTGCCGTATCCTGAAGCGTTTCCCGTTTTAGTTCGTAGTCAGATTCGGCCGGGCGGCGAGCTCCCTACGCATCTTCGCGACGTCCCCTGGCTGAACGGGCTTGGCGGCGTTGCCCCAGCTGTTTCGAATGTAGGTAAGCGTCTCGGCAATCTGCCGATCGTCCATCTTCCATTCGAATGAGGGCATGCCGGCGCCGGTTGGCTTATCGTGTGTCGCAACCGCGCGGGCACCCACCAACATGGCGCGGATCAAGTTCGTCGCATCATCAGCCAAGATTGCATTATTGTTTGCAAAGGCGGGGATCATCGACTTGATGCCTTCACCCTGCAGGCCGTGGCACGCAGAGCAATTGACTTCGTAGCGGAGTGCCGCGGCCTTCATCGCGGGCTGCTCGGCCGGCACGGGGGCTGGCAGTTGGCTCGTGACGCCGCTGATGGATTTCAGGTACGTCGCGATCGCGTTGAGGTCGCTGTCCGTCAAGTACTGCGTGGAGTTCTCTACCGCTTCGGCCATGGGGCCGGATGCGATGGCGATGTCATTCGAGCCGGTCTTCAGATATTCTACGATGCTTTCGTTCGAGAGATGACCGAGCCCAGAATGCGGGTTTCCGGTTATATCCGGCGCATACCAATCGCCGAGATTGCCACCCTGAAGGAAGCGGCTGGCAATTTCGGCTCCCAGGTTGTTGCGCGGACTGTGACACGCGGCGCAATGACCACCGCCTTCGACAAGATACTTACCGCGGTTCCACGCCTCCGACTGCGAACTCTGTTCGCTAAAGCCTTTGTTGTCGAAGAACAGCATGTTCCACCCGGCCATGGCGGGACGGATGTTATAGGGGAAGCGCATGCCGGCATTCTCATCGACGGCATTTTTTACCGGCGTGACGGTCGACATGTAGGCCCAGAGATCGTGCATGTCCTGATCGGTCAGCTTGGCATAGGCCGTATAGGTCATCGCGGGGTAGAGGAAGCCCTTCGAGCCTTGGCCGTGCCGTACCGCATCAAAGAAGTCGCGTTCCGTCATCTTCCCAATGCCGGTATCCCGGTCGGGCGTGATATTCGACGACAACAGGGTGCCGAACGGTGTCTTGAACTCGTAGCCACCGGCGAAGGGATCCTTGCCGGGCACCGTGTGGCAGGCCATGCAGTCGCCTGTTCGCATGACATATTCGCCGCGCTTGATCGCCGCTGCATCCGTCGATTTGACGTCGACCAGTGCGGTCGTATCGTCGGCAACGGATGACCGGCTGGTATTCAACCGGTCATAGGCCCAGTACCCGCAGCCGGCAATGCCGAGAACGACGACGGCGCCAAGCGCTTGTTTCCAGTTCGCCATCGATCAGCCCTCCACCAGCGCGCCGGGGTTTTTCACATAAGTCTGGTGGATTGCCTGCGCCGTGCGGATCGCGAGTGCGCCGACGGTTCCTGTCGGGTTGTAGCCGGCATTGTTCAGGAAGGCCGAGGCGCCAACCACGAAGACGTTGTGGCAATCCCAGCTCTGCAGGTAGGTGTTGACGGCAGAGGTCTTCGGATCGGCACCCATGACCGCGCCGCCGATGACGTGGTCGGAGGCGACAACTGCCGTGGAGAAGGACTTCGCCGCGAAGTTGAACGGCGAGACCTGGGCAGCACCCATGGCCTTGGCCAATTCGACCGAGCGGTCCATGGTGAACTTCGCCATGTTACGGTCGCTGGTGGCATAGTCATACGTCAGGCGGATCAGCGGCACGCCGAACTTATCCCTGTAGTTGGGATCAAGATCCATATAGCCGCCCTTGACCGGCATGGAGCAGCCCTGATTGAAAAGCGTGCCGTAGTTCTGGTAGTATTTGGAATAAGCCTTCTTGAAGCCGGAACCCCAGCGCGGCGAGCCCGGCGGAATATTGTTGGCCTTGGCGATCGGCTGACCATCGCGCGACAGCGTCAGGATGCCGGCACCGCCGATGAAGTCCAGTTCGGAATGGTCAAAATTGTCGCCATTGTAGTCGTCGATCTGCGAGCCGAGACCACCTGCACCGATGAACGGATTGATCTGGTCGTCCTCGAACCACATGTCGGCGCCAGACACGGTCTGGAAGCTGAAGTTTCGGCCGACCACACCTTCCTGGGTGCGCGGATCATAGGGCTGGCCGATGCCCGAGGTCAGAAGCAGGCGGACGTTATCGACGATGAAGGCGGTCGAGCAGATGATGTCGGCCGGCTGTTCGACCTCGTTGCCCTTCGCGTCGATATAGGTGACGCCGGTCGCAGTCTTCCCGTCGCTGCTCTTGTTGATGCGCGTCACGCAGGCTTCGGTGATGACGGAGAAGTTTTCGCGCCGCATTAGTGTCGGGAAGATACAGGCCTGCGGCGAGGACTTCGAATAGTTGCCGCAGCCATAGTAGAGACAGAAGCCGCAATAGGTGCATGGACCCATGCTGACGCCGAGCGGGTTGACATAGGCCTGACTGATATTGGCGACCGGAATGGTGAACGGGTGCAGGCCAAGGTCCTTGGCGCCCTTGTTGAAGAGTTCCATCATGCGCAGCGTCTTCAGCGGCGGGGTCGGATAGTCGCGCTGGCGCGGCCCTTCAAACGGGTTGCCTTCCGACTGGATCTCGCCCTTGAGGTTGCCGGCCTTGCCGGAAATGCCGGCGATCCGCTCCCAGCGGTCGTAGAAGGGTTCCAGCTCGTCATAGGTGATACCCCAGTCCTGCAGCTGCATTTCGCCGTCTTCCGCGCGCTTCAGGCCGTACCGCTCGATTGTCTTCGAGCGAACCTGGAAGTCCCAAGGCGAGAAGCGCCATGCCATGCCGGCCCAGTGGAAGCCGGCACCGCCGACGCCACCGCCCAGTTCGTAGACGCCGAAGTCACGCTGCGGTACTGCAATCTGGTCGACGGTGTTTCTGAACGTGGTGGTGAGATCACGCGGTTTGCGCAGCAATTCCTTGCGGCTTGCCCAGCGCAGCTCGTCGGCGTCGACGGCAGGTGGGGTGTGGGTGGACGTATCGGTCCAGGGACCGCGGTCGATCGCAACGACATTGAGGCCGGCACGCGTCAGCTCTTCGCACATCAACGAGCCGGACCAGCCAAGTCCGATGACGACGACATCGGCCTTCGGGCGTTTCATAACCATAAGAATACCTTGAGGATTTTTCAGATAACGGGAAAAGATCAGTCGCGCGGGATCAGGCTGACGGGTTCCAGGCCAAGCTTCTGGCCGTTCTTGTCAGTATAGGCGCGGTAATCGTAACGAGCGCCGGGGAAGCCGATCATCTTCCAGCCGACCATGTCCTTGTTTCCGCCATAGAGCGGATCGGCGAAATAGCCTTCGCGAACATTCTGGAGCATCAGCTCGAAAAACGCCTTGGTGTTGATATCCGGACCGAGGCTGATCTTGCCGTTTTCCATGCCTTCAAGGATCTCGTCCTGGCGGTTCGGCTGCAGATCGGCGAAGGACGCGCCATCCGTCTTGCGGGCATAAGCCTCGAGTGCCTTCAGGCCGGTGTCGTAGCGCTCGCGCGGTGTAGCGATGAACTGCGGTACCTGCATCATCTCGTCAGCCTTCGGATCGAGCGGCTTGTCACGGTAGAGCGACTGTCCTTCTCCAAATGGCCCCGCCAGCTGGGCGTCGAGGAAGTCGAGACAGCCGGCCTCGCTTGCCGAAGGGCCAAGCTCATCGGCCGGCATCAGGCGATCGAACACTGCCTTCACCGTCTTGTAATCGGTGTCATCTGTGAGCGAGAGCCGGACCCCGCCACGGCGAATGCCTTGCGGCACGAAATCCGGGTTGAGCGCCATGTCCTCGGGATAACCGTGCATCTCGGCAGCCTTGGCGGGAACGGCGAGCGCCGGTGCGGCCATAATTGCACCGAGCGAGAATAATGCTTGTCGTCTTTTCATCGATTGCTTTCCATCGGCATGCGACAGCGACCACCGGAGGGACCGAGGGCAGGCTGTTTCTGGATTTGGGAGAAATCGTCACGGTCTACCCGGCCGGATGGACGGAGGATCCGCGACAACAGAAATTAATGTCAGGGGAGGGAATTCGACAGATGGGTGCCGAAAAGACAGAATAACTCTGTGTATCTCTGTGGGTGGGGACTGGTGATAATGTTTTGCGACATCGATACCTCGTGCCTCCCACCCGACTTATTATGCGCCTCGACGAGACGCGACAAGACGCCGCAAGCCGAATTCGGAGGGCGGTATAAAAACTCTCTCAATTTGAATGAGAGAATGAAATGTCCATGCATCGCTAGGGCGCGGGAAGGCAAGTTGAAGCCATTCAACACGCGGTCGATAAAGCCGGAAAAGCTGAGGCGGACGCAACGGTCGCCGAATGCACACCTCGTTCGCTGTGCGACCCGAGTGCGATAGAGACGAGAACGATTCGCTGCCGTGGAATTGCCCCGCAGCCAACATCCTTTTGAAGTCGAATCCCGGCCCAAACCGGTCTACCGGTCGTTGTAGCGGCACGCCGCTACGGCCGATTTTCGGAACGTTGGCGCAGTTGATTCAAATATGGACTTTGGCATCTTCTATTCGGTGACGTCGATGACGATTCTCCCGAATGCTCCTGGATCCAGATGGTCGAAGGCTGCCGGGAGATCGGCGAAAGAATAGGAAGAATCAAGAATAGGTAGGACAGGTGTCTGGTCGATCGCTCTGACGAAGCTCGCCAACGCCATTCTGCTCGCGGTTCCAATGCCGCGAACTGCTATGCCCTTGAGCATCAGCGGGATCGCAGGCGCACTGATATCCCATCCGACGAGCGCACCAATCTGAAAGGCGTGACCAAACATACTCGGCGAGCAAGCCGGCGTAAAAGCCACCCAAGATCGGGTCGGCAGGCATGGCGTCGCCGCGGCCCTATGCCGGCGAAATTGATCGCCGGGTCATAGCGCTGAAGGCCGCGGATTGCTCAGATTCGGCCGCTCTACAGTTTCGGATGTTCGCCGTGGAAGTCGGTGTTGTTCTGATAAACGGAGGCGATCGCGAGCAGATCGACTTCGCTGTCCTCGCGTCCCATCAATTGCGCGCCGACTGGCAATCGATCCCTATCGAAACCGATTGGAAAGCTCAGGGCGGGCAATGCAGCGAGACTGGGTATGCATGTGAAGCGCATATTACCTGTGAGCGTGCTTTCCAGACTATCACCGATCATAATTGTGTCTTGGCCTATCAGCGGCGCAGTGAAAGGCAGCGTCGGTGTCAGGATCACGTCGACATCGCAGAAGTGGCGGTCAATCTGCTCGCGCAAATAGGTTCGGTAGCGTTGCGCTTGAATGTATTCAATCGCCGTGAACGTCATACCTGCGTGCAGCAGGATACGCACATCCTCACCGTAGTGGACAGCATGCTCGCGGATCTGTGCGTCATGGACAGCGCTTGGTTCGGCTGCATCGACAATCACTTGCGCATCGACAGCGACCTCAAGCCCATCGAGTTTTATGGTCTCGATAATCGCACCAAGCGTCTCAAGTGTCTGCAGCGTCTCGCGGAAGCACTTTTCGACATCGGGCTGCAAGCGATCGAAACTGTAGTTCTCGATCAGTCCGATCTTCAGTCCGCGGATATCCTTGCGCACCGCCGTCTTGTTGTGTGCGATACCGGATAAAGTTGAGAAAAGAAGTGAGCAGTCCGCCGCGGTGCGGGCCATAGGGCCGACCGTATCCATGCTCCAGGCGAGCGGATAGACCCCTTTGGTGCTGATACGGCCGACGCCAGGTCGAAGGCCGGTAATGCCGTTCATGCTCGCGGGCAGCCGCACGGATCCGCCGGTGTCAGTCCCGAGAGCCGCAAATGCACCGCCGGCGGCCACCGCTGCGCCCGATCCACCGCTTGAGCCGGCTGGAATTCGATTTCTGTCCCAGGGGTTTCGGCATGGCCCATAGTGGGGATTGTTCGTGGTTCCGCCCCAAGCAAATTCATGCATGTTGGTCGAACCGACGATAATCGCGCCCGCCTGCTTCAGGCGCCGCGTGACCTCGGCATCGGCTACGGCAGTGTTGTTCGAGAGCACCTTACTGCCCGCAGACATGACTTCGTTCTGAACATCGACATTCGCCTTGACGGCGACTGGCATGCCGTGGAGAGGCCCAAGGTCGTAGCCATTGTCGAGCAAGGTCTGATGTGCTTCGGCCAACGCCAGCGCCTTAGTGCCGTAGACATCTGAAAAAGCTGCGAGGTCTCGGCTTGAAGCTTCCTGCTCGAGGCAGGTGCGGACGAGGTCCACCATCTTGACTTCGCCGGAACGCAAAAGCTGTCCGGCCTCAGCGATGGAAAGGCGCGTGAGGTTCTGCATGACTATCTCTTCGGTGTATGATGAGGGCGGCTTTACCGCGCTAGGCAGGGTTCCGCCAAAGGCGCTCTGAGGAGACGAAAGCGGTTATCGGCGAGAGGCTCGCCGTTGAATTTCGACGCATAAAGGCACTCAGGTTGTCGGCCCTTTGCGCCCAAGCCTCAACTGTCGACCGGACTTCTTCCGCGTGGCTCTCGGCGATCGTGCCTATCATCTGAATGCGTGCTTCGATGGTGATCGACATCATTATAACTCCAGGGGATGATTGGCGGGAGCGTCTGTCACTCCCGCCTGATGCGTCACTTCATTTTGGCGTCGGCGATCTCTTTCGCCTTTGTCGCCAACTCGACGTTGACATTGTTCTCGTACGACGTCGCGTCGGACGGGTATTCCTTCACGTTCTTGGCGTAGAGGGCGATGTTGAGATTGTTGTCCCAGGCCTTCTTTGAAACGAGGACGTTCTCCGGATATCCCTTCGCGTCGATCTCGCGTTTGACGGCTTCTGCAACGATCTCCTTGGGTAGATTCGGGAAGTATTTTGCAGCGATATCGACAGTTTCGTCGAAGTTTTTATAGATAAAGCGCGAGGCCATCTCGAAGCCGGTAACCACGCCCTGGGCCGCTTCCGGGTTCTTCGAGATATATTCCTTCGTCGTCGTCAGGCTGGAGAAGGCGAAGGGGTACCAATCCTTGTTGGCAGAGAAGGAATAGACCGAACTCAGGCCATTCTGACGGATGCTCTGCGTGACCTGAGGCTCGACGGCGAGCGCGTAGTCGGCGCGATCACTAACGATGGCGGGGACTTCGTTGCCGATAGCCACATTGACGAGCTTCACGTTTTCGAGCTTCTGCTGCTTGACCAGGTAGCTCATGAAGGCCCACGTCGTGTCCGGTTCGGGGCTGGTGATGACGCGCTTGCCGGAAAAGTGGGCAAGGTTATCCTGGATCGAGGTCGCGTCCTTGCCGATAACGAACACTGTCGGTGCATCCTGAATGCCTGCAACGACCACGCCGTCGCCGCCGTTCTCGCGGCTCTTCGGCACGAAAATCGGATCCTGGATCGAGAAATCTGCCGAACCGCCGATGACCGCCGCCCAAGACTGCGCACCGCCGCCGCCGGTCGAGATCTTCACGTTAACGCCGTTCTCTTTGAAGAAACCTTTCTCCTGAGCGACATAAAGTGGCAAGTAGAGCAGTGACTGGAACGCCTGGTTGATGCGAACTTCGGCTTCCTGCGCGTGGGCAGGTGCGAGAGACGAAGCAACCAGAATTGCAGCCAAGGCAGAAGTCGCGGCCAGCTTATGAAGAGATGCAATGCGCATGCTATTTCCTTTCCCAGGAGAGAACGAAGCGTTCGAGGAGATTGATGAGGGCATTGAAGACAAGCATCATGACCATCACCAGCGCGACGCCGGCGAGGACGATGTTCATTCCGAAGTTGGAAGAGCCGAGCAGGATCATGTGACCGACGCCGGCTTCGGATGAAATGTATTCGGCAACGATCGCACCGACGAGCGCGAAGCCGACATTGAGTTTAAGGCCCGACATCACCCAGGTCATCGCCGAGGGAACGACGAGCTTGGCGAAGATCGCAGAGCGCGGCGCATTGAAAGAACGCATCAGATTGATGAGGTCTTCATCGGTCCGCAGGGCCCCGCGATAAGCGGAGGTGGCCTTTGGAGCGAGGATCATTTCGTGATCTACTACAAGGACGGCTCGGTTCCACAGCCCGGAATCGCGCCGCTCGGCAAGATTGCAGGCGATGCGTCTATATTCGACCGTCCAGGGCCGATCGCTGTGCAAATCGAGCGCATCGATTAATGGTCAGCCGACTATCTATGTCGTTCCTCACAGTTGACGACCGCGGCCGACGATAGCGTTCGCCGCGGTGCAATTGTTTTCAGCGTCCAACGACAGACCATACCGACGACACCTTTGGAATCCGGCAGCCGCAGGTACTTTTCGAATTTTCTAGTCAAGCCCTTCGCCGATGTCGCCACGCCACCAACGATGAAGCCGGTCCCGATCAAGATGGCGATATAGGAACCGAACGGCTGCGACATGACCCATTGGGCGAGGCCTTTCTCACCGGAGCCTTCGCTACCGCCTGCGCCGCCAATTGCGTGGCCAAGCGCGTAGCCAGCGAGCCCGAGATAAGTGATGGCGCTGCCGAGCATCGCCGCTCTGATCACGATGGCTTTCCGATCCGTGCCGTGACCGTCGCTGTCCGCGAGTGACTGCGCCAAGCGCCAGGCAACGAAGCCGAGAAGTCCAAGACCTATGAGACCGACCCAGACACGACCGAACGGTTGCTCGAGCAATGTGAAAACCGCCGACTTCGTGTCTGCCTTACCTCCGGCTACTCCCGATAGAAGCGCGAGCCCGGCAACAAGGAGAAAGACGATCCCGCGAGCGGCGTAGCCTGACCGGGCGAGAAGTTCGAAGTTGGGTTTGCGGGGCATGAGGGCATCCTGATGGGTCGTGTCTCAGGAAACGCGCGGTATCGGAAAAGGTTGTCGGTCGCGATGAAATGTGCGTGCCATCGAACGTCAAGCGGCTGGGAGATGATCAACGGCGCGGCGTCGATGACATCATCATTGCAATGACTTGATGCAGAAATCTATCGCCGAAGATAAAGAACGCGGGCGAGCATTTGGCTAGACGAATCCAATCAATTGTTCGCCCGTAGCTTGTTTCGTTGGACGCGACATCTACAGTGGCCGAGCCTCCCAATCGGGGCGAACATCAATGGCGAAGTTCCATAATGTTGATTATCGCGTTTTGTGGTGTAAGGGCTATTTAGTAATGCGACAGTTGGGCCAGTTAGAGATGCGACAGTCTCGCCTCTCGACGCACTGGTCAAAGCCAACGTTGGGAGCAAG
>NZ_JBIVYL010000009.1:0-310630 GCF_044772225.1 Rhizobium sp. NPDC090275
AGGTCGTTGGTCAGTTCCGTGCCATCGACGATGATCTGGCCCTTCTGGTGTTCTTCCAGACGGTTGATGCAGCGGATCATCGTCGACTTGCCGGAACCCGAAGGGCCGGCGATAACGATGCGCTCGCCACGCATGACCTTGAGGTTGATGTCGCGAAGCACGTGAAAATCGCCGTACCATTTCTGAAGGTTGACGATATCGACGGCGGGTATGGTGTCTGACATGAGCGTGATCCAGAAACGGCTGCTAGCGGGTGCGGTTGACGGCAGCGAGGAACGAACGAACCTCGTCCGGCGCGTCGTCTGAGAAGAACGCGGCCGGCTCCCCGTTGAACTTCAGTTCGCCCTTCTTCAGGAACCAGATCCTGTCTGACACCTCGCGAGCAAAGCCCATCTCATGGGTCACGCACATCATCGTCATGCCTTCTTCCGAGAGCTTCCTGAGAAGCTTGAGGACTTCGCCGACCATCTCCGGGTCGAGCGCCGATGTCGGCTCATCGAGCACGAGCACACCAGGCGTTAGCACAAGCGACCGCGCGATGGCGACGCGCTGCGACTGGCCGCCGGAGATATCAGCCGGAAGCGACTTGGCACGCTCTGCTAGCCCCACACGCTTGAGCATGTCCATGGCCGCAGGCTCCGCCTGCTTGCGCGACTGCCTGCGAATGCGCTGCAGCGGCAGCATGACGTTCTCGAGCACGGTCAGGTGCGGGAAGAGGTTGAACTGCTGGAAGACGAAACCGATGCCGGTGCGAAGCGTGTTGACATCGACGCCGGCGGCGTGGATGTCGGCGCCATCGATGGTGATCGTGCCTTCCTGGATCGGCTCCAGCCGGTTGACGGTCCGCGCCAGCGTGGATTTGCCGGAGCCCGAGGGACCGCACAACACGACGGTGCTGCCTTTCGGCACCGTTGCCGAAATTGACGTAAGCACCCTAAGTGCGCCGAACCACTTGGACACATTGCTGAACTCGATCATGCCAGCGCCTCCACGAACACGCGGCCCGTTCGCTTGTTGGCGATGCGACGCTCGAGCCAGTTCGTCGCCTGCGACAGGCAGAAGCACAGGATGAAGTAGGTCGCGGCCAGGATACCGAAGATCTGCAGCGGCTTGGTCACCTCGTTCGAATTCACCTGCAGCATCACGTAGGACAGTTCGGACACCGCGATGATCGAGCCGAGCGAACTCTCCTTTATGATCGTCGTCAGCTGGTTGATGATGCCGGGAATGACGTTGAAGAGCGCTTGCGGGAGAATGACCCTGAACGTCGTCGGCACATAGCCTAGACCCAATGCCTTCGCAGCCTCCACCTGCCCTTTCGGCAGCCCCTTGATCCCGGCGGCGACGATCTCGCCGAGATAGGCGGTCTGGTAGATCACTATGGCGACAACCAGCGTCACCGTCGCGTCGATCGGAAAGCCGATCAGCATCGGCAGCGCGAAATAAGCCCAGAAAATCAGCATCAGCAACGGGATCGCCCGCACGGAATGGACGAAGCCGGCGGCGAGCTTCTGAAGCCAGACCACGTCTCCGGTGCGCGCCAGCGCCACGAGAACGCTGCAGGGAAATGTGGCGAACAGGCTGACGAAGGAAATGATCAAAGTCAGCGCGAGGCCACCGAGCTTGCCATGCGGATATTCGCCGATGAGCAGCATCAATCCATATTCTTGCAGAATTTCCAACATCACTTGACCCGCAACTGGAAGCGCTTTTCGAGCAAAGACGAGACCCACATGATCGCGAAGGAAATCGCCATGTAGATGACCGTGGTGACCCCATACGCCTCGAAAATCCGGAAGGATTGCTCCTCCACATACCGCGCCTGATAGGAGAGTTCGGCAACACCGATCGCCGCGCCGAGGCTGGTCGCTTTGAAGAGGATCAGCGTCTGGCCGAGCAGCGCTGGCAAGGCCAGCCGCCAGGCCTGGGGCAGGATGACCCACCGCATCGCCCCGAGATAGGTCAGGCCAATCGACCTTGCCGCCTCCATCTGAGCCGGATGGATCGAGCGAAGCCCGCTGCGGAAGTCCTCCGACATGTAGGCGGCTTTGTTGAGGGCAAGAGCGACGATCGCGTACCCCATCTCCGCGCCGATATCGTTGAGGAAATCGTTGATGCTGTCCGGCAGGATGACCGCAAAGCCGAAATACCACACGAAGAGCTGGATCAGGATCGGCACATTGCGATGGTACTCGACAAAGGCTGCGACCAGGAAGTTGGTTGGCTTGAATTCGGTTGCCCGAACGATGGTCAGGATGATCGCGAGGACCAGCCCCAGGACCCAGGAGACAACGAAAAGGATCATCGTTGTCTCCAGGCCCTGCAGGATCATGTCGAGATACTGGCCCTGCAGGACCTTGCCGAAGTCGAGTTGGTAACCCATGCAATTAGGCCTTGGAAAGATCAGTTGGTAAACCAGGTTTCCTGCGGCTTACCGAATTCGAACTTGCGAGTTGACTTCAGGTCCGAGTCCTTGCCAAGCCACTTGTCATAGAGCTTCTGGCCCTCGCCCGAACTTTCGAGCTGCGCAAGAAAGTCGTTGGCGGCCTTGACCAGTTCGGGCGATCCTTTGCGGAAGGCGAAACCCGACGGCATGGACAGAAGCGGCTCCTCCAGGAAGCGAAGCGCCTTGATGCCGTCGCCGGCATTGCGCTCTACGGCCTTCCCCTCGGAGTAGCGATAGACGGTCGCCTTCACCTTGCCCTGCTGGAGGGCGAGGAACGAGGCAGCGCTCGTTTCGAAAGACAGGACGCGGGCATCCGAAAGCCGCTTTTCCGTCAGCGGGATAAGGACGGAGCCCTTGACGAGACCAATGCGCTGACCCGAGAGGTCATCGACCTTCTTGATGTCGGATTGGTCGAGAACCACGAAGTTGAAGTCCTCGGCGATATACGCGCCGCTGAAGTCCACCTGTTCGGCGCGCTCCTTGCTGTAGCTGAGCAACGAGGCAAGTACATCGACGCGACCCTGCACCAGTTCGGCCATGCGGGTCTGCGGTGAAACGGCGACAAGCTCGGCCGTGACACCGATCGACTGGGCAAACTGCCGGCAAATGTCGATTTCGTAACCGGCCGGCTCCCGTGTCTTGGGGTCCTGGAAGCCAAGCGGCGGTGAGTTTGTCAGAACGCCGCAGGTGATCTTTCCGGCCTTCTTCACATCGTCCAGCTGGCTGGCAGAAACGGAATGGGTCAGCGCTGCGATTCCGATAACGGAAGCGGCAAGCAGTCTCGCAAAGCTCATGATGTCCTCCTACAGAGCGTCCTCTCGCTGGCTATTCATCTATGACGCTTGCGCTATTCTCACAAATATATATTGAAGATGGCGGTTATAAATATTCGTTATGGAGGCATAGCAGACAGCGTGGCACTCGATCTCCTCAAGCTGCGATATTTTTCCAAGATCGCCGAGTTTGGCTCGTTTACGCGAGCCGCGCATGAGTTGGGCGTCGCCCAACCCGCGCTCAGTCTGCATATGCGCTCGCTTGAGGAGCAGCTTTCCGTCCAGCTGCTGACCCGCACACCGCGTGGCGTAGTGGTGACGGAAGCCGGCACGACGCTTCTGGCGCACACGCAGGCGATCCTCAAGGCTATCGACCAAGCGGAAGCCGCGACAAAGGAACAGGCGAAGAACCCGACCGGCGATGTGTCTCTCGGCGTGCTTGCATCGATCGCCCCCCTGATCGCCGTCCCCATTCTCAAGATCTGTGAGGCACGCTTCCCGAAGATCCGGCTGAAGATCAGCGAAGGGGACAGCCAAACCTTGCGCGCGTCCATCGAGACCAAGGCGCATGATCTCGCCGTCAACCTCGGCGAGGTCGCCCGTGCGACCGCGTTTCCGCTGTTCGACGAGATGCTCTATGCCGTCGGTCCGGCCGGACATTTCAGCAAGGGCGAATCCCCGATTTCGATCAGCCAGACGCTCGAGCTTCCGCTTATTCTTCCGACCCGCCGCCACGGCATCCGTATCCTGCTTGAACGCGAGGCGCTCATCCTTGCAAAGGAGATCAATCTCGTTCGTGAAATCGAGGGCCTGTCGAGCACCAAGGCTGCTATCCGCGCCGGATTCGGATTCACCGTGCTTGGGCGCGGGGCAATCTTCGAAGATTTCGTCAAAGGCGATCTGTCGGCGTTGCCGCTTGCCGGCAAGGGATTTACCCGCCGCCTGGTTCTCGACAGCCCGGTCGATCATCCCCAGACCAAGGCCGTCATCGAGGTCAGGAACATCCTGCTCGGGGTCGTACGTGATCTCGGCGAACAGGGAAACTGGTCCTGCATTCAAGCCGAGCAGAAATGATATCGCTGTCCAGCCCGGGAAATGCCAAGACGGCAGGGAATACCTGCCGCCTCGCAATCGTAAACCAACGTGGATATCGGGCGCGCCGAGCCAACTCGTTTACGGGATCGGATCGAATTTCAGTTCCGAAAGTGGAACGACCTTATCGGTGCGGGTCATCTTGTACTCGGTGTTCGGCCCTAGCCAGGTGTCCCAAATTTTGTTGATCTCACCGGAACTGTCCAGCTTGTGCAGGACCTCGTTGACCTTCGCTGTCAGCGCAGGCTGATCCTTCTGCATGCCGATGCCGATCGGCTGGTAGAGCATCGGGTCCTCAATCATCCGCATCTTCTTGCCGCGCACCTGGGATTCGTTGACGAGCTTGGTGATGGTCATCGTGTTGGCGACCATGCCACGCGCCTTGCCCTGCTGAAGAGCGAGGTAGGCCGAACCCGTATCTTGGAAGGTTAGCGGCTCGGACTTGTTGAGCTTGATGGACAGTTCGGATGTGGATCCCTTGCTTGAGGCCAGGCGCTGACCCTTGTAGTCGGCCTTGGTCTTGCCCTGATCGTCGGCAGGCACCATCAGCATTTCCTTGGCCATGTAGTATGGGTCGCTGTACTGGATCTGTTCGGCGCGGCTCTGGGTATAAGCGAGATTCGCGACAGTGATGTCGACGCGGCCGAGCTTGACCTCCGATACGCGGGCCTCGACCGAGATCGGCTTGATTTCAGCGGCAACGCCAAGCTCACGGGCGACGGCCTTGCACAGATCGACGTCGAAGCCGACCATTTCGCGGGTCTTCAGATCAGGAGAGGAGAAGGGCGGGACGTCGGCATAGGTCGCGCAACGCAGCGTCTTGTTGGCAAGGATAGTGTCGAGCTGATCCGCCTTGGCAGGGAGCGCCGCGGCGCCGGCCAGCATCAGGCCGACTGTCATGCATTTCCAGTTCATTGCTGTTCTCCGTTGTTATGAAGTCTTGCCCGTCAGTGCCGCAGGTCAGACAGGAAACGCTGGGCGCGCGGGTGGCGGGGATTCTTGAAGAATTCGTCGGGCGTGGCGGTCTCGATAATCTCACCGGCGTCGATGAACCAGATCCGGTCTGCGACATCGCGGGCGAAATTCATTTCATGCGTCACGCAAAGCATAGTCATTCCCTCGGCGGCAAGGTTCTTCATGACCGAGAGCACCTCGCCGACCATTTCCGGATCGAGCGCGCTCGTCGGCTCGTCGAACAGCATCACCGGCGGCTCCATGGCGAGCGCACGCGCGATCGCTACGCGCTGCTGCTGCCCGCCTGAAAGTTGTGCTGGAAAGGCGTTTGCCTTGTCGGCCAGGCCGACACGATCAAGCAAGGTGAGTGCCTTTGTCCGCGCGACATCCGGCGCAACGCCCTTGATCCTGACCGGCGACATCGAGACGTTTTCGAGGACGGAGAGGTGCGGGAAGAGATTGAAGCTCTGGAAGACAAAACCAATCCGGCTGCGCAGCTGATTTAGCTCCGAAGCGCGCATCTTCGCGTGGATGTTCTGGCCCTCGAACTCGATGGCGCCGCTGTTGATCTCTTCGAGACGGTTGACGGTGCGAATAAGGGTCGATTTGCCTGAGCCCGACGGCCCGCAAATCACGACCACTTCACCGCGCTTGACCTCGGCGTCGATGTTCTTGAGGACCTGATAGTCACCGTAGCTCTTGCTGACTGCAGCGAGGCGGATTGCCTGTCCATCCTGCGGTGTTGACTGAGGCGCGGTCATAGTTGCTCCGTGAGTGTCTTGAGGTGCAGGCTGTCGGCTGGCAGGCGAGCATTGACCGGGCCGGCGCGGCGGCGGGCGATGCGCTTTTCGACGCTGTTGGCAGCGAAGGTGAGCGTCCAGCACAGTGCGTAGTAGAGCAGGGCAAGAACCAGAAAGACCTGGAACGGCTGCGTCAGTAGCTGGTTATTGACCTGGCTTGCGGCGAAGGTCAGATCGGGCACGTTGATCACATAGCCGAGCGTCGTATCCTTAATCGTCGAGACGAAGGTCGAGATCATGCTCGGGATCATGTTGTAGAGGGCCTGCGGCAGGATGACGTAGCGCATAGCGCCCATGTAGCTGTGGCCGAGAGCCCGAGCGGCATCCATCTGCCCTGCCCCGAGCGAAACGATCCCGGCCCGCACAACCTCGCTCAGGAACGCACCCTCGTAGATCACGAGCGTTACAAGCATGATCCAAAAGCTCGGCACATCCGCACCAGTCCAAAGCGGCACCAGAAAATAACACCAGAGGATGAGCATCAGCAGCGGCACGCCGCGCGTAACGTAAACCAGACCAGTCACCGGCCATCTCACAATGGCGAACTTCGAAAGCCGGGCAAGCGCAAACAGGATGCTCAGTGGGAAGGCCAGCGCAATGGCAAGCGCTGACAAGACCAGCGTATTGACAAGGCCACCGAGCGGACCGTTCGGATATTGGCCGATCAGGAGTAGCAGCCAGTAATCCTTGATGATGTTGACGATATCCAGGATCATCACCGGGCCCTCATGGCGGGATCAGCACGCATCGAGATGATTGCACCTGCGCCCATGATGACGAGCGAGAAAAACAGGTAGATCAGTGTGCCGATGAGGTAGATCTCGAAGGTCCTGAAGCTGACATTGTCGATTTCCTTGATGGCATGGGTGAGCTCGGACGCGCCGACGACAATTGCAAGACTGCTGTTCTTGAAGAGCGATACCGAGTGATTGATCAGTGGCGGCAGCGCGTTACGAACACCCTGCGGCATGATCACGAACCGCATCGCGGAAACATAGCCATGTCCAAGCGCCTTGGCGGCCTCCATCTGGCCGGGGCTGACGGCGCGCAAGCCCGACCGAAGATCCTCGCTGAAGTAGGCAGCCTGACAAAGGCCCAGACCGATGACCGCGAAAACTGCTTCGGCATTGTGATTGGCCAGCCACCCAGTCACGGCATCCGGCATGAGCGTGTAGATGCCGAAATACCAGAGCATCAGCTGGACGAGCGTCGGCACGTTGCGATGGTAGGATACGTAGGCCTTCACGACCGGATCGGCGAAACTCAAGGGTGAGATCCGCAAGCCGAGAAGCAGGATTGCGAGCGTCATCGCCAGAACCCATGAGCCTGCATAAATAACGAAGGTCATCTCGACGCCATGCAGAAGCATGGAGCGGAATTCCGAATTGGACAGGATCGCCGAGAGATCGAACCCGCTCACGGCTTGGTCCTCTCGTCGACCTGCGGCTGGGGTTTTGCCGTCTGCAGACCACCCATCACCTGAAGGGTCGGCGTGATTTCCATGTGGCCGATGTTGACGGCGACAGGGGCGGCGATAGCAAAGGCGATCGCATCGGCAATGTCACCTGCCTGCGGCAGCTCGAAACCGTCTATGAAGCGCTCGCGAACGCTCGGGTCGTTGCCGTGCACATGGTTGAAGATGTCGGTCGCAACCCGGCCCGGGCAGACCTCGGTCACGCGGACGCGCTTGCCGAAGGCATCGATGCGAAGCTGGTTCGACAGCATGGCCACCCCAGCCTTGACGGCATGGTAGGTCGAGTTGCCACCGAAATTGTAGTTGCCGGCGATCGAAGAGATGTTGATGACATGGCCGCGATCGCGCGCAACCATCCCCGGCACGATCAGACGGCAGATGTGCAGGACAGCGCGCAGGTTGACGTCGACGAGCAGGTCGATATCGCCTTCGTCGGCTTCCAGGAACTTTTTCGGCCGATCGACGCCGGCATTGTTGACGAGGATGTCGAAATCGACGCGTCCGGCAAGATCGGCGATCGCCCGACGGTCGGTGACGTCGATGGCATGCGCGATGCATCCGGTGCGGGCTGCAAGTTCGTTTAGCGCCTGCTCGCTTCGGGCGACGGCGTGCACCTCGATATTCTCCCGACGAAGGCGCTCAACCACTGCGGCGCCAATGCCCGACGACGCTCCAGTCACCAATGCTGTCTTGTAATCTGCGAAAGGCATATCGGTTCCCTTGTTGTTATCCCGGACTTTAACCGAGCTTTAGACCCTTGCCTAAGACCGATTATTTCTGACCTAATAAGCAAGTCTTATGGACCAGAAGGGCTCTACCCTTCCTGCCGAATTCCGGCTACCGACGACCCACGGTTCGGTGGAGACGGTCGGCAGTTCGCGTTGCAAAACCCGTCAACGACAGTAAGATCGGACGCAAAAAGCATTGGAACGCCCGGCCCCATAATGGATATCAAGCGCCTCAAATCCTTCATCGTCATCGTCGACAGCGGCAGCATCACGCGGGCCGCCGACATCCTGCACCTTGCCCAGCCGGCGCTGAGCCAGCAGCTCGCTGCGCTTGAGGAGCATTTCGGCCAGAAGCTGCTCATCCGCAGCCAGCAGGGTGTCAGCATGACCGATGCCGGCCACGCCGTTTACCGCCATGCACAGATCATTCTGCGGCAGATGGAACAGGCTCAGGCCGATGCATCGGCTGCGGGAAACTCGCTGGCGGGCCGCGTTTCGGTCGGCCTTGTGCCGTTCAGCAGCGCCGCCATGCTGTCCGTCGAGCTTCTGGCTGAGACACGCAAACGCCACCCGGGCATTCTGCTGCATCTTACGGAAAGCGTCGGACAGACCTACAGCCAGATGATCATGAACGGTCGGCTGGAAATGGCGCTCATTCACGGCATCGGTCCGATCAAGGGTGTCCGGTTCGAGCCTATCCTCAGCGAGGAATTCTACCTCGTCGCGCCGTTGGACTTCTCGATCGAGGCGGACACGAAGCCGCTTCCGCTCAGTGCGCTCGACGGCGTACCGCTCCTATTGCCGCCTTCCTACAATTTCGTCCGGCGCGCCATCGAAACCGCCTTTACCCGCAGCAAGATCAATCTGAAGGTGGTGGCCGAGGTGGAAGTGGTGCGGACGTTGGCACGCGCCGTGTCCAGCGGCCTTGGGGCAACGATCATTCCGAAGGCCATTGCCGACCGTATCGTCACGGAATCGAACGAGCCGCTGGTCTGCCGTGTGGTGTCGCCGCGGATCGAGGAAACGCTTTCGCTTTGCACGTCCGATCAGAATGCTTTGTCGGAGCCTGCGCTTGCGGTACGCGATATCCTGGTCGAACTGACCGAGCGCCTGAAGCAATAGGAGCCCGCTAGGAAGCGGGCTCGTTTGTCTGTGCGATCAACGCATGTCGTTGCAGAACTGCGCGATCCTGGCGCAGCCCTCGCGCAGCATTTCCATGCTCGTCGCGTAGGAGATACGGAAATACGGGCTCATCCCGTAAGCCGCGCCCTGGACGGTGGCGACGTGATGCTCTTCGACCAGCGCCATAACGAAATCGACATCGCTCTCGATCTTGCGCCCACCCTTGGTCGTCTTGCCGATCAGCGACGCCATGTTGGGATAGACATAGAAGGCGCCTTCAGGCTTGTGGCAGCGAAGACCATCGATCTTCGACAGCATGTCGACCACGAAGTCGCGGCGCTCCTTGTAGATGCCGGCACGCTCCTTTAGCAGATCCTGCGGACCGTTCAGGGCGGCGATGGCAGCAGCCTGCGCGACGGTGGAGATACCGCCGCTGTTCTGGCCATTGACGTTGCTGATGGCGCCGATCAACTGCTTCGAGCCACTGGCGCAGAAGCCAACGCGCCAGCCCGTCATTGCATAGGCCTTCGAAACCCCGTTCATCGTCAGCACGCGATCGTAAAGCCGCGGCTCGACCTCGGCAATGGTGCAGAACTCGAAGTCGTCATAGACAAGGTGCTCATAGATGTCGTCCGTAAGGATCCAGGTGTCGGGATGACGCAGCATCACCTCGGCGATCGCAGCCATTTCCGCACGCGAACACGCCGCGCCCGTGGGATTGTTGGGGAAGTTCAGGAGCAGCCACTTGGTGCGCGGTGTGATCGCAGCTTCAAGGTCCTCGGCGCGCAGTTTGAAACCCGCTTCTTCAAAACACGGCACCGGCACCGGCCTTCCGCCGGCAAACTTAACGATGTCGGCATAACTGACCCATGACGGGGTTGGGATGACGACCTCATCGCCCGGATTGCAGGTGGCAAGCATCGCATTGAAGATCACCTGCTTGCCGCCCCCGGAAACGATAATCTGGCTGGTATCGTAGTCGAGGTTGTTGTCGCGCTTGAACTTCCGCGCGATCGCCGTCTTCAGCGCCAATGTGCCGTCCATCGGCGGATATTTGGTGTCACCGCCAAGCGCTGCGGCATGGGCGGCTTCGATCGCGTGCTCAGGCGTCGGAAAATCCGGTTCGCCGGACGACAGGCTCACCACCTTGATCCCATCTGCGGCAAGTTCGCGGGCACGCTGGGTCATCGCGGCGGATGCGGAAACGGAAACGTTCTTCAGGCGGTCGGCTATGGAAGGCATGGTCAGATCTTTCACGTTGGGGAAGATGTGTGACTTGGACGAGATGGAGGGGGTCAGGATGCGAGTTCGGCAACCGATGCGAGTTTGGCTCCGGCTGCAGCGATCTCTTCCCGGATCAGCTTGGCAAGCTCGAGCGAGCCAGGCGTGTCGCTGTGCACGAGAATGGACCGTGCCGGCATGTCGATGATGGTCCCGTCGATCGCCTCGATCTTACCCTCGGTGAGGAAGCGCCGCACGCGGGCGCGCACTGAGCGTTCATCCTTGACGAGTGCACCGGGAAGACCGCGAGCGACAAGCTTGCCGGCGGCATCATAGGCGCGGTCGGCGAGAAACAGCGACAATGTCTTCAGCCGAGCGCGTTTCGCTGCCCGTTCAATCTCGCTGTCGGGGGTGACGAAGACCACCAGCCGCGCGTCGACCTTGGCGATCGCATCCATCATCAGGTCGGCAAGCGCCGGATCGCGATTGACCATGTTGCCCATCGCCGCATGAAATGAAAAGTGGCCGACGGTCATGTCCTCTGCGCGCGCGATGGCCTGGAGCGCGCCGAGCTGGTAGATCATCTGCTGGCGTAATTCATCAGGCTGATAGGCGATCTCGCGGCGGCCGAAGCCCGCTCTGTCCGGAAGACCAGGATGAGCACCGATCCCGACACCGTTTTCCCTGGCGAGGCGCACCATTTTCGCCATCGTGTCCGGTTCGCCGCCATGGAAGCCGCAGGCAATGTTCGCGGATGAGACGACACCCATCATGGCCTCGTCGTCGCAAAGCCGATACGGACCGAAGCCCTCTCCCATATCGGAATTCAGATCGATCTTCATGGTTTCCTCCATTCAGCTTCTGAAGACGCAATCAGGCGATCACGCCGAGCGTCCGCCTGACCATCTCCGCGGTGCGGCTCACGTCCTCGACATAGCGATCGACGGCCTGCTCCACTGCTCGTGCTTCCGCGTGCGTCGAGCGCACGAACTGGATTTTCGTTCCGATCCGAGCCTGGCCGAGGCGCCACAGATCGCCTTCGATCACGCCGGCGATCTTGGGGTATCCACCGGCCGTGTTGGCGTCGCTCATCTGGATGATCGGCTCACCGGCGGGCGGCACCTGCACGACACCGGGAACGACACCATGCGAGCGCATTTCCATTGGCACATCGAGCCTGATCGGTTCACCGGATAGCCGGTAGCCTGTCCGGTCGCTTTGCGAGGAAATCCGCCAGTGCTGGCGCCAGAAGCGATCCCCATCCGAACCGAAAAGGTCGTGCTCGCCAGCCGGGATTGCGCGTACCGGCAGGATGTCGTTTGCTATTGCCGGGAAGACGGCGCTCAGACCTGCGGCCGGCTCCACGACCGCGATCGAACGCCGCGCCACCTCATTGGCGGCGGGCACGACCGACAGCCTATCCCCGGCGGCGAGCGGACGCCCGAAGTGGCCACCGAAACCGCCGCGCAGCGTTGTGCTACGCGACCCCATGACAACAGGCACGTCGACGCCGTTGGCAACGGTGATGTAAACACGACTTCCCTGTCGAGGTTGGCGAATTTCCAGGACATCGCCGGCCACAGCCCGATGGATGCACCACGCCATCAAGGCACGGTCGTTCAGGAGCCGGACGCCATCTGCACCCGTGACCACCAAATCAGTGGCAACCGAAAAGCGCACGATGAACGGATAAGTCTGCAGCTCGATCGCGGCAGCGCCTTGCTCGTTGCCAAGCAGGGCGTTTCCTATTCTGACGGAAAGCGGATCCATGGCGCCGCTGGCGGAAACGCCGATCGCGCGATAGCCGGGCCGACCCAGGTCCTGGACCGTATTCAGCGGACCGCTTTGAACAATCTCGATCACAACTCGATCCTTTCCGGAAGAAAGCGCACGACATCGCCGGGGGCCATCAGCGCCGGAGTGGATGATGTCGGATCGAACATCTGCAGATCGGCATGACCGATGGAGTTCCAGCCATTCGGGCCGGTCAGCATCGCGACGCCCGTCTGCATGCCGCCGATCGTCACGCAGCCCCTTTCCATCCTGAGCGACGGCACCGTCTTGCGCGGCATGTAGATGCTGGGGTTGAGACCGTGCAGATAACCAAAGCCAGGCGCGCTTCCGAGCGCGAAAACCCGGTATGCCACCTCATGATGGCGCCTGACGACCTCACGGTCGTTCAACCCGGAATGATCGCAGAGCGCCGCAAGATCGGTGGCGTATTCGCCACCATAGACCACCGGGATCTCGATGACCTTGCCCTTGAGATCGACGCTGCGCGCCTCCAGCCATGCCCTTTCGAGACGTTCGACTAACAAGCGGGGATCTTCCGGCGTTTCCTTCAGGATGGTGAGAAGGTTGGTCATGCCCGGAATGACCTCTGCGACCTCATCCCAGGCTGCGACCAGACCGGTGACCGCCCAGATCAACCGTTGCGACGGCAGGTCGAAGGCGCCGGGTGCTTCGAGCAGGAACGATCTGGCGCCAATGAACGAGATGCGGGCCCCCGCGCGGGTAGTGGAAACATCGTCACGGCGTGACGCATGAGTGCTTGGCTGGATTGTCATGGCGTTTTCTGAAGTTCGAACAGAGGCGTTCCGAAACCCACCAGGGTCTCGGGCTCGGCAAGCTGGCGCCTGAGCAGACCGGCCTGGGGGGCAACCAGCGGAACAAGGATGGGACCGATGGCGATGAAACCGAGGTTCTCGCCTCCGGCGACCTCATGCACATCGCCATCGATATCGGTCGCTGCCGGACGGAAGTGACCGGCGATCGGCGCCTTGACGACTGCGGTGCCCACAGAATTTGCCGGTGCTGTCGGAGACCGAGAGACCTCCGCGCTCCGAAGAGGCGAAACCACGATCCTGACGTGGCCGTCAGGCCCGGTGATCTCCAGACCATCCACACCGGCTCTTGTCAGCGTCTCGCAAAGCGCGGCTATCACCGCCGGATCCGTCAGAGAAAACGCACTCATGTAGGCCTCCTCTGCTTGAGCCAGTGCTCGAGATAGTGGATGTCAGTCTCGCCGTGGCCAAACGCTTCGTCTTCGAACAGCGCTCGCAGGAACGGCAGGTTCGTCGAGATACCATCGATCCGCATCGCTGCCAGCGCCTCACGCATCGTGGCGATCGCCGCAGGCCGGCTATCGGCATGGACGATAAGCTTGGCGATTAGCGAATCGTAATAGGGCGAAACCCGGTAGCCCGCATGGATATGCGTGTCGACGCGGACACCGGAACCCTCGGGCAGGCTCAGCGTCTCGATGGTCCCGGCCGATGGCAGGAAACTGTTCGGATCCTCGGCGTTGATGCGGCACTCGATCGAGTGCCCTTTGCATTCGACTTCAGTCTGGTCAAACTCCAAGAGGCGGCCTTGCGCGACAGAAATTTGCGCCTTAACGATATCGACGCCGCTCGTCGTCTCGGTAACCGGATGCTCCACCTGCAGGCGGGTATTCATCTCGATGAAATAGAACCGACCGTCCTCATAGAGGAACTCGAAGGTTCCAACGCCACAATAGCCGATCTGCCTGCATGCTTCGACGCAAGCCTGCCCCACAGGGTCGATCACATCAGCGGCGATCCCCGGAGCGGGCGCTTCCTCGACCACCTTTTGATGCCGGCGTTGCATCGAGCAATCCCGGTGGCCAAGCCACACGGCGTTGCCATGGCTGTCGCAGACGACCTGTATTTCGATATGACGCGGATGCTGCAGGAACTTCTCCATGTAAAGTTCCGCCGAACCGAAGGCCTGGCGGGCTTCCGCACGAGTGAGTGCAACCGCTTCGTGAAGATGCTCTCGCCCGGATACGACGCGCATCCCGCGCCCGCCGCCGCCGCCGGCTGCCTTTATGATCACGGGATAGCCGATCTCCCGGGCGGTACGCTCGACCACATCGCGGCTGTCAGGCAGCGCCTCGTCAGGTCCGGGTACGCACGGAACGCCAGCCGCGATCATCGCACGCTTGGCGGCGATCTTGTCGCCCATCGTCGCAATGGCAGACGCCGGCGGCCCGATGAAAACCAGACCGGCTCGCGCTATGGCGTCCGCAAACGATGCCTTTTCTGAGAGGAAGCCATACCCGGGGTGGATGGCGCCGGCACCCGTGAGCTTTGCGGCGAGGAGTATGGCGTCCTGATTGAGATAACTCTTGGCCGCCGAAGGCGGTCCGATACACAGGAAGTGTTCGGCCGCATGCCCATATTCCGCGGACTTGTCCGCCTCGGAGCAAATCATCACGGTCCTGAGACCGAGTTCATGGCAGGCTCTTTGAATTCTGACCGCGATCTCGCCGCGATTGGCGATCAGGACGGTGTCGAAGCGCGGGTTGGGCATATCGGTGGCGACAGGAGCACTCATCCATCAATCTCCGCGAGCATCTCTCCCAAGTCGACCTCAGCCCCATCCACCTCGGTGAGCGCAACGATGCGCCCGGGGCGCGACGCCGTTACCCTGTTGAACACCTTCATGGCTTCGATGATGAAGAGGGTCTGGCCCGTCTCGACGACATCGCCGACCTTGACGAATGGCGGCTCGCCCGGAGCGGGGCTGCGATGCAGGATGCCGAAGATCGGCGCGGTGACGGTGTTGGAGCTCGCTACCGCGGAGGTCACAGGCGCCGGTGTCGATGCATGCACGGGATCCGGCTGAGCGCTCTCCCGGTTGCGCGTGCGGAAAATGCGAACCGTCGTGTCCTTTTCGGTGACCGACAGTTCCGTGACGTTGGACCGTCCCACGAAATCAATCAACGTCTGTATTTTCTCAAGATCCATCGGCATCTCGGCAGGTTGGTAAGAAGGCGATCGCGGCGGAACCCGAAATCGGTCCTCTATTCCCTAGCATGATGCTTTAGGCGATGGGGTCAGACGAAGTTTTGATGACCGCCAGATACGATCACACCTGTCCTGCGACGGCCAAGCGATGCTGCGGCGCGGCGGCTACTCAAGGCGACGTGTTTCTTTGAACTGCAGACCACACGCTACGAAATAAGATCAGTTGATGTGATGGGAATCGAACCCACAGCGCATTGCTTCTTAGCGCACTTTAGCAATTTCAGTGGCTTGAATCTGACGGCGATAAGTTTAGCCCAGCTAGACAATGCGGCAACGTGCCGATCGGCGAGTGCCGGGACCATTAGCTCGCCGCGATGAAAGCTCTGTAGAAAAACACAGCGCTTAGTACCGCTCCGACGAAGATCACAATTGCCCTAACGACGGTAACGGGGAGAATCCTAGCAAGCGGAGCGCCAGCATAGCCACCGATTGCAGCGGCGATCATCATGATGATTGCTGGTTTCCAAGCGACGATCCCAGCAAGCGCGAATGTTGCAACAGAGATCGCGGAAATCACGAATGAGGCGAGGTTCTCCAACCCGTTCATCAAGTTGATGTCACGCATGCCCCACAGCGAGAACAATGCAAGGAGCACAATCCCCAAGCCGCCGTTGAAGTACCCACCGTAGATGGCTACGAAGAACGCTCCCAGGGTGTTGCTAGAGTGACCTTCGCTGTGTCCCGCCATCCAGCGCCGGACCTGGTTTCCGAAAGCGAAAGCCAGTGTCGCAGCAGCCAAGAGAAATGGCACCACTACGGAGAATGCTCTGTTCGACGAAACGAGTAGCAGCAGGGAACCGATCAGGCCGCCAACCGCGGTCAGGATGGTAATCCTGGTGAGCCGGCTGCGGTCGAACTGAGTGATCTCTTTCCGAAACCCTCCCACGGCACCAAGATAGCCGGGAAACACGGCGACGGCGCTGGTTGCATTGGCAGCGACGACAGGAACCCCAGTGTAAACCAACGCGGGGAAGGTCAGGAACGTGCCTCCGCCTTCGATGGAATTGAGGACCCCTGCCCCAAAGGCTGTGGCGGCCAGAAGAATTTGGTCGAACATACTGCAGATCTTTCTCGAAAGGGTTGGGGCGACGATGTGGATGTCGCCCCAGTTTTCCGCCTCAGTGCTTTGCCCGCCACGAGAAGATCGAGCTCTTTTCGTACAGCCAATAGTAGCTTCCAACCATCTGGTTGGTGCGACGAATGCGAAAGCCTGCCGTTGCGAAAGCGAGGAGCAGCACAAAATCGACGGCATAGTAGTAGGTGCTAAGCATCGGTCCGTTGAACAGCGCGTGGTGCAGGAACTGCATCACCCACGCGATCAGAAAAGTGTAGCCGACGACCTGCGGGAAACCGCTCCAGCTGTCTGCAGCGGACTTTCCTGAACGCCAGGCTGTCCAGAAGCCGAGCAGAGCCACAAAGCCACGTATGACGAGATGGACGCCAGCGTCCTGTTCGATAAATAAACCTTGCATGTCCGTATCCTTGTCATGTGACCTAGTGACGGCCGCCTTCAAGATAGGCGGCACGGACTTCGGGATTGGCAAGCAGCTCCTTGCCGGAACCGCTCATCGTGACCTTGCCGTTCACCATCACGTAGGCGCGATGCGAAAGCTTGAGGGCAGCGAATGCGTTCTGCTCGACGAGGAAGACCGTCAGACCTTCTGTTTCGTTGAGCTTCTTGATGGCCTCGAAGATGCCCTTGACGATCAGCGGCGCGAGGCCGAGCGATGGCTCGTCGAGAAGCAACACCTTCGGACGCGCCATGAGAGCTCTGGCAATTGAAAGCATCTGCAGTTCGCCACCGGACATCGTCCCGGCACGCTGATGCTGACGCTCCTTCAAGCGGGGAAACATCGCAAACACCTTCTCGACGTCTTCCTTGAAGAATTTGAGGTTGTCGAGGTTCGCGCCCATCTGGAGATTTTCGGTGACCGTCATGCGCTGAAAGATCCGACGACCTTCAGGCGACTGGGCAATACGGAGACGGGCGATCTCATGCGTCGGAAGTTTGGTGATGTCCTGACCGTCAAAGATAATCGATCCAGCGCGCGCCTGAGGGCTGCCGCAGATCGTCATCATCAGCGTCGACTTGCCAGCGCCGTTGGCGCCGATCAGGCTCACGATCTCGCCCTTCTTGACTTGCACATCTACGCCAGCCAAGGCACGGATGTTCCCGTAGAAGGTTTCCACTCCCTGAACCCTGAGAAGCTGTGTTCCGGTCATCAGTTAGCTCCTTCCACGGTCGCGATGACCTCGTCGACTTCTTCGTCCTCAACACCGAGATAGGCCGCAATGACCCTTGGGTCGTTCTTCACGTGATCCGGCGTGCCATCGGAAATCTTCTGACCGTATTCGAGAACGACGACGTGGTCGGAAATCTCCATGACCACTGACATGTCATGCTCGATCAGCAGGATGGACGTTCCGCTATCTCGGCGAATTCCCTGCAACAAGCCATTGAGAGCCAGAGACTCTCTCGGATTCAAACCCGCAGCAGGCTCATCGAGACACAGGAGTTCCGCACCGGTGCACATGGCGCGGGCAATTTCCAAACGGCGCTGGGCGCCATAGGAAAGATCGCCCGCCGGATCGTCGGCGCGATCGATCAGATCGGCTTTTTCGAGCCAATGGCGTGCCAGCTCTATGGAAGCAGCCGCCTCCTTCCTGTAGCCGCCGATGCCGAGCAGGCCGAGGAACGTGTAGCCAGAGGCCTTCATCAGCTTGTTGTGCTGCGCGACGAGCAGGTTCTCGAGAACCGTCAGGCCGGAGAACAGGCGGATGTTCTGGAAGGTACGGGCAACCTTGGCTTCCTTGGTGATCCGGAAGTCGGGAAGACGCTCGAGAAGATACTGCTTTCCGTCCTTCTGGTTCATGGTGATCATGCCCATCGTCGGCTTGTAGAAGCCGGTGATGCAGTTGAACACCGTCGTCTTGCCGGCACCGTTCGGGCCGATCAGCGCGGTGATCTCGCCGCGCCTGGCTTCGAAGGACAGGTCGTTGATGGCCATCAGGCCGCCGAACTTCATCGACAGGTGCTCGACCTTGAGCAGGTTATCGTTGGACATTGTCTCTACAGGGCTCATCAGCCGTGGCCCTCCTTGGTGAAGCTTCCGGATACCGCCTTGCGCTCCTTGAGGAAGGCGGTCGGTTCACGCGAGCCGACGAAACCGCGCGGCTTGAACAGCATGACTACGACCATGGCCAGGCCGAATAGCAGCATGCGGTAGAGTTCCGGCGTGAAGTCGGGGCCGAACACGGCCTTCAGGAACGTCATCTCACGCAGCACTTCCGTGCCGCCGACCATGACGACCGCTGCAATCGCGATTCCCGTCAGCGAACCCATGCCGCCAAGGACGACGATGGCGAGAATGACGGCCGATTCCATGAACACAAAGGATTCAGGGGAGACGAAGCCCTGGCGGGCGGCAAAGAAGGATCCGGCAAAGCCTCCGAACATCGCGCCAGTTGCGAACGCGGTGAGCTTGGTTGTCACGGTGTTGATGCCGAGCGAACGGCAGGCGATCTCGTCTTCGCGAAGTGCTTCCCAGGCGCGGCCGATCGGCATGCGGCGAAGCCGGATTGTGACGTAAGCCGTCAGCAGGCAGAGCGCCAGGATCAGATAGAACAGGAAGATCTTGTAATAGGCCGACGAAATCGGAAGTCCAAACAGCTTCGCAAAGCCATGCGGGCTGGCATCGAACGGGATGCCGAACAGCGTCGCCTTAGGGATACTGGATACGCCGAACGTGCCCATGGTCACGTCGGTCCAGTTGATGAGGACGAGCCGGATGATTTCGCCGAAGGCGAGCGTCACGATGGCGAGGTAGTCGCCACGAAGCCTGAGTACGGGAAAGCCGAGGACCATTCCCCAAAGACCCGCAAAAATCCCTGAGAGCGGAAGCAGCAGCCAGAAGGACAGGCCGAAATAGCTCGACAGCAGCGCGTAGGAATAGGCGCCGACAGCATAGAAAGCGACATAGCCGAGGTCGAGAGGACCAGCGAGACCGACGACGATGTTCAGACCCCAGGCCAGCATCACATAGATGAGGATCTGGATACCGAAGTTGTCGACCCACTTCAGCGAGCCCTGTGCGCCGACCAGCGCATAGATCACCATCGGGTAGAGCAGCAGCGCCACCAGAGCAATTTTGAGAAAATGGGCGTGGAAGAAGCCCTTTTTCGTCGAGATGTCGAGGTCCCCATGCTTTGCCTTGGCAAGCTTGCGGCGGTCGATGTTCGGCTGGACGAAGGCAACCATGACGAAACGGCCAACAACGGCAATCGCCACGAATATCGCAAGCAGCCCCCATCGCTGATTGATGATCAGTTCGTTGTTGATGTTCTGCTGAGTGCCGAGGCCGACGTAGAGGACGAACAGACCGAGCGAGATCAAGCCAGTGAAGAACGCTTCGCGGATAGCCTTCAGAACAAGCCCGTTTTCGAACTTCTCTGCGGAGGAAACGATAGTAGCCATGACGTTTATACCTTCTCGACTTCCGGCCGTCCGAGAATACCGGTCGGCTTGAAGATCAGGACGAAAGCCAGGATCGCGAAGGTCGCGACGTCCTTGTAGGCGATGGTGAAATATGCGGACGAGAGCGACTCGATGAGGCCGATCAGCAGACCACCGAAGACTGCACCCGGCAGCGAGCCGATGCCACCGAGAACGGCTGCAGTGAATGCTTTGACGCCCGGAACGAACCCATCGGTGAAGGATGCGACACCGTAGTAGACAAGGAACATCGTGCCACCGACGGCCGCGAGTGCCGCGCCCATGATGAAGGTGACAGAGATGGTGCGATCAACGTCGATCCCCAGCAGGGCGGCCATCTTCCGGTCCTGCTCGGTGGCGCGCTGCGCGCGTCCCAGCGAGGTCTTGTTGACGATGTACCAAAAGGCAGCAAGGAGCGCGGAAGTCAGGATCAGGATCAGGATTTGCTTCAGCGAAACGGTGATACCGGCGATCTGATAGGTCTCGCCGATGAGCTGTGGGATTGGCTTGTTGCGGGGACCTTGCGTGACCTGGATGAAATTCGGCACGACGATCGACATGCCGATCGCGGTGATGAGCGGCGCAAGGCGGAAGGAGCCGCGGAGAGGACGATAGGCAACCCGCTCGATGGTCCAGTTCCAGAGGCTGGTAGTCAGCATGGCGACGATCAGCATGACCAGCAGAAGCACTGCGACGGGCAGTCCAGCAAAGATGGACGTCAGCACGAGGAAGACGATCATGGCAGCGAAGCCACCGAGCATAAAGATGTCGCCGTGGGCGAAGTTGATCATGCCGATGATGCCGTAGACCATCGTGTATCCAATGGCTACAAGGCCGTAGATCGAGCCTAGGGTCAGCCCATTAAAGAGCTGTTGAATGAAATATTCCAAGATTTCCTCCCAAGGAAAAAGCGTGCAGTGTCCCTCCCCTTGGGCAATACCCAAGAAGCCTATCGCTCGACGTTGCTGCTGACCGAGCCCGGCGCGAGATCTCCAATCAGCGCGCCGGGCCGGTGTAGTGATATTTTAGAAGTTAGTTGGAGGCTTGCTCTTCAAACTTGCCGTTCTTGAGCTGATAGAGAACGAAGTCGAGGCGGGTGATGTCGCCCTTTTCGTTGTAGGAAAGTGGGCCGATTACCGTGTCGATCTTGATGCCGCTGTGGAGCTTGTCCGCAACTGCCTGCGGGTCAGCCTTTCCAGCGGCGTCGATGCCAGCCTTGATGATTTGAACGGCAGCGTAGCCGTAGAGGGTGAAGCCTTCCGGATCGATCTTCTTCTCGGCGAACTTCTTCACCACATCGGCAGCAGCAGGGTTCTTCCGCGCGTCCGGGCCAAACGTGATCATCGTCCCCTCACCCGCCGGACCAGTAATCGCCGAGAACTCAGTCGAGAACATCGCGTCACCGCCGATCATCGCGATCTTGCTGCCCTGGTCGCGCAACTGACGAAGAATGAGGCCGCCTTCGGTGTAAACACCGCCGAAGTAGATCACGTCGGCCTTGGTTTCCTTGATCTTGGAAATGAGCGCCGAATAGTCTTTATCTCCGACGGAGATACCTTCGAAGCCGACTTCGGTCATGCCGCCAGCGTTGATCGTCTTCTTGACTTCTTCGACCAGACCCTGTCCGTACGGGGTCTTGTCATGGACAAGGAACACGTTCTTCCCGCCGAAATTCTTCGTCAGGTAGTTCCCGGCGACGGTGCCCTGCTGGTCATCGCGGCCGCACGTGCGGAAAGTGTTCCAAAGGCCGCGTTCCGTGAACTTCGGATTCGTTGAAGCGGGCGTAACCTGAAGCATGCCATTCTCGGCGTAGACATCCGAAGCCGGGATCGAGGCGCCCGAGTTCTGATGGCCGATCACGAACTGCGCGCCGGCAGCTGCAAGACGGTTGGCAACGGAGACAGCCTGCTTCGGATCCCCAGCATCATCTTCAACCTGCAGCACGAGCTTCTCGCCCTGGATGCCGCCTGCCGCATTGATGTCTTCGATGGCCTGCTTGACGCCATTGAGGTTCTGTTCGCCAACGGCGGCGCTTCCGCCCGTGATAGGGCCACCCCAGCCGATCGTTATGTCGGCGAAGGCTGGAGAGCTGATTGCCGCAAGCATCGTTGCTGCCAGTAGAAATTTTTTCATCGTCATTCCCCTTTTTTGAATGTTTCGACAGTGAGTTGGAGTTGAGCAAGCTGCTCTGCTCCCTGGCTGCTGACGCTTTCCGCAGCCAGGGAGCATCGCCTCAGGTGGAAACGGACTCCGGCAGACGACGCCGCACAATTGCGGCATGCGTTTTGACGCCATAAGTCAGCCCAGCGTCATTGAAGTTGTAACTGGGGTTGTGGAGAGGTGCGGATTCCTCGCCATTGCCGAGGTTTAGGAAGCACCCGGGAACCCGGCTGAGATAGTGTGCGAAATCTTCCGATCCCGTGAACGGTTCGGTTATCGTCTGGACGTCTTCGTGCGGCAGAAAGGTTCGTGCGGCCTCGAAGACCTCGTCTGCGAGTTCGGCGTCGTTGATCAACGGAACGAACTCTCGCGTATACTTGACCTCAGCCGAGACGTTGTATGCAGCGGCAGTCGCCTCGGCGATGATCCGCATCTGTTTCTCGATACTCTGGCTTACCTCGGGCTTGAAGCTACGCGCGTCACCAAGGATACGTGCCAGCCCCGGAAGGGCGTTGCGAGTTCCATCCGTCAGGAGTTCGGTCACAGAAACCACGGCGACGTCGGTCGGGCTTACTCTGCGCGAGACGATCGTCTGCAGGTTTGTCACGACGGCGCAGGCCGCGATCAGAACCTCGTTGCCCCAATGCGGACGTGCTGCGTGCCCACCGACGCCAGTCAGGATGATCTCGAAATTGTCCTCGGCTGACATCATGGCGCCCGCCTTCGTCATCAGGACCCCGACCGGAGCGCCCGGCATATTGTGAATCCCGTAGATCTCCTCGAAGGGGAAACGCTCAATCAGACCGTCCTCGAGCATCGAGAGCGCGCCCCTGCCCCATTCCTCGGCTGGCTGGAAGATAAAGCGGACCGTGCCGTCGAATCCGCCCTCGGACGCAAGATGCTTGGCAGCTCCGAGCAGCATGGTCGTGTGTCCATCGTGACCGCAGGCATGCATCACGCCGGGGTTCGTCGACTTGTATGCCAGATCGCTCTGCTCGGTGATGCGGAGCGCATCCATGTCCGCTCGCAAGGCGATCGCACGATTGCTTGTGCCGCGCTTCAGTGTGCCAACGACACCCGTCCCACCGAGACCTTCCGCCACTTCAAGACCAAACTCGCGGAGTTTCGCCGCCACGAAAGCGGAGGTTCGCTTCTCCTCGAAGCCGAACTCGGGGTGCTGATGGAGGTCGCGCCTCCATCCGGTCATTTCTTCCTGAAGGCTCTGAAGATCAGTCATTTGCTTGCTCCAACCATCTCAACACTCGACCGCGCGGCAACGTCCTCTGGAGATATCCCGACAAGTTCCTCGTAAAGCGCAGGATCCGTCGCACCCTCGGTGTTGATGAGAAGTATTCGACTGTCCTTGCCAATCCTGAGCTTCCGGCGTGCGTCATCGTCACTGGAAACTCTGACCAAGGCGGCAAGGCCGACGCCGCCGCTTTCGCCGGAAACGACCGCCGGATCGCCCGCTTCGGGGTTTGCAAGACGGCGCATTGCGTCGACCGCTTCCTGTTCTTCGACCGTCATGAACGCATCCGCGCTACGAGACAGAATGCGCCAGGCGACCAAGGACGGCTCATAGCATTCGAGCATCGCCATGACGGTGGGCTCGCCGTGCTCGATCTTCACAGGCTTGCCTGCACGGGCACTTTCCACGAGGCAGGCCGCGCGGGACGGATCGACGACGGTGAAGAAGGGACGGTCATCGCCATAGAGAAGCGTAAAGTAGCCTGCAACGGCCGCGGCAATGCCGCCGACACCGGACTGTACGAATACATGCGTTGGACGCTCGGGAATCTGGCGGACAGCCTCGCGCAGGAGTGCCGTATAGCCCTGCATTACAAATCCCGGGATCCGCTCGTAGCCCGGCCATGAGGTATCGGAAACGGTCTGCCATCCTCGCTCGGCGGCAACACGCGATGCTTCGGCAACCGAGTCATCATAGTTGCCTTCGACACGAATGATCTCGGCTCCAAACCGCGCGATAGCCGCAATGCGCTCGGCGCTCACACCGGAATGCACGAAGATAGCGCAGTTCGCGCCAACCAGCTGCGCCCCCTGCGCGACGGAACGGCCGTGGTTTCCGTCTGTGGCGCATGACACAGTGAGCTTGCGCGCGACGGCCTTGACCTCGGAAGAGTGCAGCTCCGTGATATCAACTTCCCTGCCGAACTCGCGGGATGCCTCCTCGAGGACGAGCCGAATGACGGCATACGACCCGCCCAGCGCCTTGAAGCTTCCCAGCCCAAGGCGGTGCCCCTCGTCCTTGATGTGGATCGATGCAACGCCCAGCTTCTGTGCGAGATGTGACAAGGAAACGAGAGGCGTCGCCCTATGGCCCTCCCGGTGGTTGAGAAAGCGCTCGACTTCCTCGGCCGCCGCGAGACTCAGCGTCTCAGCGTCGGACACATCCAACTTCTTTCCATAGTCTGCAGTTTCGTTAAGTAAGAGCATTTCGTAGTCCACCCGCTAGAAATTATTAATGAATGTATATTGCAAACGAGTTCGAATTTGCGCTTAATCTTGCGCTTTCGGATAAGGTTTTGACTACAAAACAGGTGTCTAAATGAGCGAAAATTCCAATACCGATGAAATTGCCCTAGATCGGACAGACAGAGCGATTTTGAAATTGCTGCAGCAGGACAACAAAATGTCACAGCGCAAGATCGCCGAATTGGTCAATCTATCGGCACCTGCGGTGCAGCGCCGGATCAAGCGGTTGGAGGAAACTGGTGTTGTTCTGGCCAACGTCGCCATCATTGATCCGGCAAAGGTCGGATCGCCAATCATCCTGTTTGCTCAGGTAGCGATGGAAAGTGAGCGGACTGATCTTTACGAGGTGGCGAAACGCTCGTTCATCGCCGCGCCGGAGGTCCAGCAATGCTACTATGTGACTGGAGAGGCGGACTTCATGCTCGTGATCTCAGTCAAATCCATGGGCGACTACGAGGCCCTTACTCGCCGGCTCTTCTTCGAGAACAACAATGTGAAACACTTCCGGACGTTCGTTGCCATGGATCGGGTCAAGGTTGGACTATCGATTCCATTAGGTTGACACCCAGCGCAAGTCCGGCTCGTTCAGGAGCCCCGAACGATACAAACTTGCAAATCAACATCGATAAATCAGCCCAAATTGATGCTGTTTCTGATTATCCTTCCGCAAGTTCAGTGATTTTGCGGCAGGGAGCACGCGCGACAATGACCAACCTTTCCATAGTCACCGAGAGACTCCTTGGCCGTCTTCGCACTTTGGGTGAGGTTGGGCGCGATGATGATGGCAGGCTTGTGCGCCTGGCTGCTTCCGACAGCGAAAAGCTTGGACGGGACCAGTTCGTTGCATGGATCCGAGAAGCTGGTCTCGAAGTCGAGATCGACCGGATCGGCAACATCTTTGGCATCTGGCGGCCGGAGGCGGTTTCCGAAAGCGCGCCGCTCATGCTCGGATCCCACATCGACACCGTCATCAATGCGGGCATCTATGACGGATGCTATGGCGTGATCTCCGGCTTGGAGGTGATCGCGACCCTGAAGGAAGCTGGTTTCACTCCGGTGCGTCCGATCGTCGTCGCCGCGTTCACAAACGAAGAAGGCGTGCGCTACGCTCCCGACATGATGGGATCGCTTGTCTACGCTGGCGGCCTCAGCACCGAAGAAGCACTGGCAAGCATTGGTACCGACGGCTCAGTGCTCGGACAGGAACTCGCCCGTATTGGCTACGCGGGTAAGAACGAACCAGGCTTCCTGAGGCCACACGCTTACATCGAGCTTCACATTGAACAAGGCCCTGTTCTTGAACGAGAAGGCTTTCCTTTAGGAGCCGTTGAAAACTTGCAGGGGATTTCCTGGCAGAAGGTTACGATCGACGGAGATGCAAACCACGCTGGAACGACCCCGATTTCGATGCGCCGAGACGCCGGCTATGCTGCTGCGCGGGTCATCACCTTCCTCCGTGACCGCGCGAAGGCGTCCAACACGCCAACCGTTGCCACAGTCGGATGCATCGAGTTCGAGCCGAACGCGATCAATGTCATCCCATCCCGCGCGACGTTCACCGTTGATCTGCGAGATCCCAATGAGGATAGGCTCAAGCAGGAAGAAGCCGAGTTGACTGCTTTCCTGGAAAGGCTGTCCCAGGAGGAACGGGTCGCCATTAGGGTCGAGCGGATGGCGCGCTTCGAACCTGTCAACTTCGATGAAGGCATCGTCAAGGCGATCGAGACCGCGGCGGCAGCTAGAGGACTGGCTCATAGGCGCATGACGTCCGGTTCGGGGCACGACGCCCAGATGATGGCGCGCCTTGCCCCTTCAGCTATGATCTTTGTTCCGAGCAGAGACGGCATTAGTCACAATCCCAAGGAATTTACCACCGATCAGGATTTGATCGCCGGCGCAAACATCCTGCTAGATGTTGTGAGAGAGATGACCAAGGATTGACGTGCCCGGCGGATGCTTCCTGCGAGTCCGCTGAACGACCGACGCGGTCCGGAAAGGCCTCAGGAAGGTGGCGCGGTATTGCCCCACAAGACCGGGGCTTCGCATTTGCAAGGTTCCGAATAAGGTGCGGAGGTTTCGGGTCGGAGTGAAATCCATCAGCGATTCCTTCTCGACGGGAAGGGTAGAAGTCGCGGCGTTGCTGATCCGGCCAATTGACAGTGGCCCGTAGTTGTCGTGGTTTCGCCCTGACGAGACAAACGGTCACAAGGAACAACTAGAGGGCGGCACCCCAGGGAGTGCTGGGGCGCCGTTCACATGTGCTGCTCGGGTGAGTCCCGTTGGAGGAGAAGCACACGTATTGAGGGTCCACTAACTATCTGTCAGAAGCTTGTAGAGGTCGTCAGCACTGATATCCTCCTTCCGAACGTCTGCAATCTTCTGCCCCCTCGCCATCGCAACAATTCGATCAGCCATCTGGTGCACATGATGCATGTTGTGAGAGATGAATACGGCGGAGATGCCTTGATCCTTGAGGTGTAGCGTCTGATCCAAAACCTTGTTTGTTTCCTTGACGGACAGGTGGTTAGTTGGTTCGTCGAGTATCACGACCTTCGACTTGAAGTGCATCGCGCGCGCAATCACCACCGACTGCCGTTGACCTCCCGATAGATCAACGACCGGCGTTTCAGCTGATCTGAGATTGAGGTCGAGGCTTTCGACAGAGCGCATCGCTTCCCTGTTCATATGTTCCAGGTCCATGATGCGGAGCGGCCCGATACGGTACTTGATCGGCTCTCGGCCGATGAAGATATTTCGGGAGATGCTCATCTGCGGGATCATCGCATTGTACTGATAGATCGTCTCGATACCACGGCGCATGGCATCACGGGTCGACCTGAAGACAACGGGCTCGCCATCGACCTCAATCTCCCCCTCTGTCGGTGGATGTGCACCAGAAATTACCTTGATGAGCGTGCTCTTACCGGCCCCGTTATCGCCAATCAATCCGACGATCTCGTTTCGATTAACTTCGAAATCTGTCGGCTTGAGCGCATTCACTGCGCCGTACCATTTTGTCACTCCGCGCGCTCGGATGATGGGCAAGTCCATGGTGACCGAAGGTGATGCTATTGAGGCTCCGACGTTCATGAGCGACCTCCCTTGAACCAACCGGCGACACGAACATTCAAGACCACCGACACAACAATGAGCACTCCAAGTGCGGTCCGGAACCATTCAGCGTTAACGCGAGACATAACCAAGCCGTTGTCGATCGACCGGATCAATACGGCACCTATAATTGCGCCTAGAATTGAACCTGCTCCTCCTGTCAGCGCGGCGCCGCCGATCACAGCGCCTGCGATCACTTCAAGCTCAAGCCCAGTTCCCATTGAGGGCAAGGGAGCTTTGGTTCGCAACATCTGAATGATGCCGGCGAAACCAGCTAGTGTCGAACAAAGCATGAAGCAGGCAATTTTTACACGACGGGTGTCGATCCCGAGATCTTTCGCCGCCTGAGCCTGCCCGCCGGTTGCGAAGATCCAGTTTCCAAAGTCGCTTCGGTGAAGCCATACGGCAAGAATAGCGGCGATGCCGACGTACCAGATAAGCGACGCCCGGAAGAGGCCAAAATTGTGGGTAAGCAGTTCCGTTGCAGGAATTGGCAACAAAGCTCCAGGGAGGCCGCCAACGACAACGATCGACATCGATCTGACGACGAACAGCATACCCAAGGTGGTAATGAACGATGGGATTCCGAGGGAAATTGTTATCGCTCCGTTCGCATACCCGATAAATGCGCCGAGCGCCAACGCAAGCACCATCGCGGTCCATGGCTCGACACCGTAGTAGGATGTCATGATATGCAGGGACATCGGCACGAGAGCGAATACGGACCCAACCGAAAGATCGAATTCGCCGGCGATCATCAGAACGGTCACGCCAAGACAGACGATACCAAGCTCTGGAATGATCGTCAGAAGTAGCTTGCTGTTGTTGTAGGAAACGAAAAGGCCCGTGTAGAGCTGAAACGCAATGAAAATTGCTGCCAGCATAACGATCGCGCTAAACTCGGACTGTTGCGTTAACCGCGCCATTAATGCGCCGGTAGCGGGGCGCGGATCGCGCCCCTTGTTCAGCAATGCTTCGCCCCCAGGGTTCACTGGTACGTCGCCTCGCGCCTTCATCGAATGCCAGCCTTCGAGAGAGCTGCCACGGCGTCGACGTTCTCGCTCGTAATCATCGCCTTGCCTGTGTTGACGTCCCATGCACCAAGATTGAATTTCTTGATTTGATAGAGCTGAACGATCGGCAGATACCCTTGGAGGTAAGGCTGCTGATCGACGGCGACAGTCATGTACCCGGACTTGATGGCATCGATGACTGCAGGCATAACGTCGAAGCCAGCGACCTTGACCTTGCCCGCCTCGTATCCCAGTTCTTTCATCGCCAAGGCGCCGGGGAAACCGTTAGAGACATCGATGAACGCCGAAAGATTTGGATTGGTCTGGGCATAGGCCGAAACACGACTTTGTTCGGTCGGCGTGTCGTTCCCCGCTTCGATCACCTCCCAGGTCACCTTGCCAGAATGGCGACCCTGCCATTCCTTCAGGAAGCGCTCGATCCCGTGGGTTCGCTGTGCTGCCCAGGCTTGCGCGAGGTCGCAGCCGTTGACCAAGATGTGGACGTCGCCGTTTGGAAGCGATTGTGCCACCTCTGCGGCAAGATCATAGCCTGCCTGCTCAAGGTCCTGACCGATAAACGACAGGCGCTTGGACCCTTCGCCCTTTTTGCTATCGTCAACGTTGGAAGCAATCACGGGGATGCCGGCGTCAACGGCCTCAGCGATCGAGTCGTCCAGGATATCGTCGTTGATAATGGTCGTTACAATGCCATCGACCTGTTGTGCGACTGATGCGTCAAAGTTGCTCTTTTGCTGGGCGATGTCGCCGTCCTTGTCCAGAAAAAGCATCTGACAATCGAGATCTAGCTGCTTGCAGGCGTCCTGCATTCCTTTGTTTACTGCTCCCCAGAATGGCTGACCGGTGTTCGAGTGAATTACATAGTTGAATCGATATTCCGCTGCCTGGGCAGTCGTGACCGCTGCGAGAAAGCCGCTAACGCAAATCGTTGCCAGACTTGCCCTGAACCCGGCGGATGCGATCTTGTTCATGAAGTACTCTCCTCCCAAAGATGACCATTTTGAAGCTCCCGACAAGCGGCAGCTCTCCTCATCTTGAGGAGCAGACTAGGTCGTTTCAACAGCTACAGTGATGTGATCAAATCAGCCAAATCACGTCACGCTCTGTCAAAAAACATCAAGAAAAACAGTTGGTTGGATATCGCATCTTAACGCTCCCCTAGCTTGATCTGATTAAATCAGCACAGTCGGAGATTGCCTCCAACGTTTCTCGTATCATCACGCGTGAAGCTGAAAGCAGCAGCCGTGATGGAGGAAAACGTGAAAAGAGACTACAGCCTGACAGGTGAGAGTGCGAAGAGAGCCGTTGAGGTGGGTCTTGCATCGGCCGAGTGGTATCACACCGAAATTCCCCGTAAGACGATGAAGAGCCTTATGCAGAGGTCCGATGGACCGGCGCTTCGCGACACGGCGATCTGGCTAGGAGTTCTTGCCTTATCTGGGGCCGCCGGCGCGTTTTTCTGGGCCACCTGGTGGTGCTTGCCCTTCTTCTTCGCCTACGGCGTGCTTTACGGCTCGGCATGCGATTCTCGTTGGCACGAGTGCGGCCACGGCACGCCATTCAAAACGAGATGGATGAACGACGTCGTCTACCATATCGCCAGCTTCATGGTCATGCGCAACCCCGTAAGCTGGCGCTGGAGCCACGCGCGTCACCATACCGACACGATCATCGTCGGTCGCGATGCCGAGATAAGCGTCATGCGGCCCCCGGACCTGTACAAGCTTCTTTTGAACTTCATTGGCGTTCTCGACGTCTACGAGTCTTTCAAGACGCTGAGCAAGAACGCATTTGGCATCCTCACCACGGACGAAGTCGAATTCGTTCCGGAAATGGAGAAAACCAAAGCTGTCAGAGCGGCTCGCGTTCATTTGACGATCTACGGGTTTGTGATCGCGCTGGCGGTCTATTTTCAGACGTGGATCCCGTTGATGTTGGTTGGCTTGCCGCGCCTATACGGCTGCTGGCATATGAGTTTGACTGGCGTCTTGCAGCATGCCGGCCTCGCCGACAATGTCATCGACCACCGCTTGAATTCGCGGACGGTTTACATGAACCCGATCAGTCGGTTCATCTACTGGAACATGAACTATCACGTTGAGCACCACATGTTCCCTATGGTGCCTTACCATGCCCTGCCCGAGTTGCATAAGCTGATCAAGCATGACCTTCCAGCACCGAACCTCTCCATGTGGAGTGCATACAAGGAGGTACTACCGGTACTGGTGAAACAGCTTCGCTATGAAGATCACTACCTTAAGCGCGAGCTGCCGGAGACCGCGAAGCCATACCTGGACCATTTCCACAATCTCGATGTCGTGGCAGCCGAATAACAACATTATCGCCCCCGTGGTCGTCTGGAAGTCTTTGTAAGTCATGATCTTACGAAAGCTTCCAAATGGTAGGTTGAAACTGATATGCACGAGCGGGGCGACTGGATTGCCTGGCCGGCCGGCGATCTGGGTCAGCGGCTGAATCCTAGTGGGAAAACTGCAATGAAGCGTCCGACTTATCAACAGGTTGCGGATGAGGCGCGGGTCGGGACCGCCACGGTAGAAAGGGTGCTGAATGGCCGGGGTGGCGTAGCGGGAGAGACGGCACAGAAGGTTGTTGTTGCTGCCAAAAAACTCGGCTGGGGGCAGATGCCCGCCATGCACCGAGGAGTCATCAGAATTGAGGTGATCCTGGTCAGAGCTGATACACCGTTCTATGTTCGACTGAACAAGGCCTTCGAACGGATTTCGGCGTCGTTGGACTCAAACATCGTGATCCAGCGAACTTTTGTGGACGAAAACGATCCTGTCAGTGTGGCAAGACACATCGAGGAGCCAGGTTTTCGCCGTTCCGGACTGATCGTGGTCACGCAAGAGCATCCCGCCGTACGAAAAGCGCTTCTGAGGTTGAAACTTGAAGGCCACCCTGTCGTCCAGATCGTCAACGGGCTGCCGGGCATCGATCTTCCCTACGTTGGCGTGGATAACTACGCCGCTGGTCGAACTGCAGCGTACTTCATGTCAAAAATGCTCGCGCCCCTAAAAGGCACGTTTCTGGCCTTATGCCATAGCAGCGCCTACTACGGCCAGACGGCAAGAATGCTAGGATTTTCTGACTATTTGGCGGACAATCCTAACAAAGACCACGAATTTCCACGCATACTATTCGGCTTCGATTCCAGCATACATTGCGCCGAAATTCTCGAAGAGGCTCTGAACCAGAATCCGTACGTCATCGGTCTGTACAATGCTGGCGGAGGAGAAAGCGGCGTCGCGGCCCAACTGGAGAAACGTCGGGCGACGAACAAGATCTACTGGGTCAATCATGAGATAAACGACAAGCACAAGAAGTGGCTTAAGTCTGGCCTCATGTCTCTGACCTTCGATTCGGCACCTGATGTCCAAGCGCGGCGAGCGACGGACACTATGCTAAAAGCGCTTGGTATCATCGATGTCGAGGTCCCGAAGGGTCCGGTGCACTTCATCACCGCGGTTGGCGAAAGCTTTTGACGACCGTGTGGGGACCAAAGCTGCCTACCGTCACCGGCTCCTCAGCGATTACCGAAGACTACTGACGATGATCTGATCACATCATCGAAGCGACTGCTGCGGATCGAACTCCGGGCTAATGTTCTCCAAAGATTGCAAGGATCGGAGCCGTCGTATGGCTTCAATTCTCGATGTGGTCGCGATGGTATCAACGGAGCACGCTGTGGCTGATTGGATTAGAATTTGTTCTACGGATGAGATCGACGAAGAAGACGTCATCAGGTTCGATCACGGTGGCCGAACCTTTGCGGTTTACCGAAGTCCGGAGGACACTTTTCACGTGACCGACGGATTGTGCACGCATGAGAAGATCCATCTGGCCGACGGACTGGTCATGGACGACATCATCGAATGCCCTAAGCACAATGGCCGGTTCAATTACAAGACGGGAGAAGCAAAGGGCGCACCCGTCTGCGTTAATCTCAGCATCTACCGAACCAAGGTTGAGGGCGAGGACGTATTCATGGAGGTTACCTGACATGGCGGGAGAGAAGGCTTCCGAGATCTGTCGAGCTTCATGCCGTTGTTATTGACGCTAAAAACCTTTCGGAAAACCTATGTCGAACCCGCGGCTTGCGTCCTGCGGCCGTGACTTCGCATTCAAACACAGCGGACCTGCGGTTTTTTGCCCAAGGCCGATATCCTTGTCGCCGCAGTCTGTCACGCTGAAATCTCATGGCGAACCGGTGCTCAAAATCATTTAGAAGCCGATGAACGCATTTGATACACGCTGGTTTGATCAATCTTCCGATCAAGCGATTTCGCTATCAGGCTGCTTTACGCAAGCGGCGGAGCGATCGCTTAGACAATGCCATCAAGCGAAGAACGCGCGAACGCAGCGTTTGAATACAGTCGGCAACACGTACGGTGAAGATCGAGCCTCAATCGCTACCTCGTCAACGTCGTGGTTAGATCCTTGGAAGGACGCTTCTCGTTCAAGCCAAACAAAGCCAATGCCAAGTGATGTATCGGCGATCAGCCGACAGATGTCTTCCTTCGCGTGATCATCGCTCGCCAGCCCGTCCTGCGGTGATCGGCGGAACACGGATAGTGGCAAGCTCATTCCGCAGTCCACCCACCGTCCACTCGCATTGCAGTCCCTGTGACCATCGCCGAAGCATCAGACGCCAGATATATGACGGCCGCCATGATGTCTTCGACGTTGGCGATCCGCCCCAGTTTGATCTTTTCTGTAATCCACTTGACGCGCTCGGGGTTCGAAAACGTCTGGTCAGTGAGGGGCGTCCGGACGAACGTTGGGCATATCGTGTTTACCCGAATGCCGAGCCCACCCCATTCGATCGCCATGGATTTGATGAATCCTTCGATCGCATGCTTGGTGCCGCTGTAAACAGCTCGGTCTATGCCGCCAACGTGAGCCATCTGCGACGAGATCGTCACAAGCGAGCCCGTCCTGCCAACCTCGATCAGTCCTCTCGCGACTGCTTGAAGTAAAAAGTAGGCGCCGCGCACATTGATCGCAACGACTGCATCGAAGTCATCAACCTTCGTGTCGATAGCCGGGCCGTGGATTGCAAGGCCGGCACTGTTGACCAGAACATCGAACGGGCCACTGGAGGCTACTGTTTTCGAAATGCTATCGAGATCGGTGATGTCGAGAGCGAGTCCGTCAGCGATAAAACCGGCGCTACTGACTGCTTCGACAGCTTCCTCCAACTTCTTAGATGGACGTGCTGCCAAAGATACCGCAGCACCAGCCTCGGCGAGCGCAACGGCAGCCGCAAAGCCGATTCCTGAAGAGGCGCCAACTACCAGAGCCTTCTTGCCATCGAGACGAAACGACGGAGTGCGTGGAAGCGAAATGCTCATGAGTGACACCTCTTCTCAAATCAACAGGTTATTCTGCAGCCGCGCCGTATGGTACGTTCTGACCACCATAGCGGCGAACGCGCACATTCGCTTGCTCAGCATGACCTACGAAGCCCTCGAGCATGCACAGACGAGAGCAATAGGCTCCGATTTCCGCTGCAGCCTGGTCGGTGATCACCTTCTGGTACGAATGCGTCTTGAGGAACTTCCCTACCCAAAGGCCGCCTGTGTACCGCCCGGCCTTCTTCGTCGGCAAAGTATGGTTCGTGCCGATGACCTTGTCACCATTGGCGACGTTCGTCCGCGGGCCGAGGAACAACGCGCCGTAGGAGTGCATGTTTTCGAGGAACCAGTCGTCCCGATCGGTCATGACCTGAACGTGTTCAGAAGCGATGTCATTCGCAACATCCAGCATCTCTTCATATGTGTCGCAGACGATGATTTCACCGTAATCGCGCCAAGAGGCAGAAGCGGTCTCAGCCGTCGGAAGTATCGTCAAGATCCGATCAATCTCCGAGAGGGTGTCGCGTGCAAGCTTCTCTGAGTTTGTAACCAGAACCGAAGGCGAGTTATACCCGTGCTCCGCCTGTCCGAGCAGGTCTGTGGCGCAAATCTCGGCATCGACGGTTTCATCGGCTATAACCATGGTTTCGGTCGGCCCTGCGAAGAGGTCGATACCGACACGGCCATAGAGCTGTCGCTTTGCCTCCGCAACGAAAGCGTTGCCTGGACCGACGAGCATGTCGACGGGCTTGATTGTCTGCGTGCCGAGCGCCATCGCGCCAATCGCCTGCATGCCGCCTAGAACATAGATTTCGTGTGCGCCGCCCTTATGCATGGCTGCGATGATCGCTGGGTGGGGCTCGCCCTTTTGCGCTGGCGCGGCAGCGGCGATGCGCGGAACCCCTGCAACGGAGGCCGTCAGTACCGACATGTGCGCTGAGGCAACCATAGGAAACTTGCCGCCAGGAACATAGCAGCCGACGGACTGGACGGGAATGTTGCGATGGCCGAGGATGACGCCAGGGTAAGTCTCGACTTCCACGTCTTTCATGGAATCCCGTTGCACCTGCGCGAACTTGCGGATCTGAGCCTGAGCAAATTCGATGTCGGCCATGTCACGGGTGGACACCTTGTTGATGGCTGCCTCGATCTCGGATTTGGAAAGGAGGAAAGACGGTGGCGAGTACTTGTCGAACTTTTCGGAAAGTTCACGAACAGCAGCATCGCCCCTCGTTTCGATATCCTTCAGAGTGGCCTCGACAACTGCCCGTACCTTGGCATCGTCCTCGGCGCGGTCGGCAGCGGGCTTACCGGATTTCAAATGTCGTATGGTCATTTAGGTTCTCCTCTCGAATACCAAAGAGCGTTAACTCCGGTTGCAAAGCACTGCAAGTTTTCAGTATAATAGTGAAAAACTTTCAGGAGACTTGATGAAAGCCACTGCGAAACAGGTCGCCCATTCCGCCGGAGTGTCACTGTCTGCAGTGTCTCGGGCATTTCTGCCTGGCGCTCCGCTTGATCCGGAAAAGAGAAAGCGAGTTCTTGCGGCTGCAGCAGCGCTGGGATACAGCAGCCCGGCGAGACGAACGGCCGAGGCAATCGCCTCGGGTACAGTGAGCCTCGTCACGGGCGACCTATCAAATCCTTTCTACCCCACCTTGCTGGAGACACTAGCAAAGGGCCTGCAGGAGGCTGGACAACAGCTTCTCGTGTATACTCTTCCGGGCGACACAACGGTTGACACCGCAATCCCGCAAATACTTGCCGCGAGACCTAAGGCGGTCGTTGTAACCTCTGCTCACCTCACATCGAGCATGGCAGACGCCTGCCGTCAGCATGGAATACGGATCGTCCTACTCAATAGGATTCAGAACGATGTGCGAGTGGATGCAGTCGCGTGTAACAACTACGCCGGAGGTCGAGATGCGGCCGAGATTTTGATCGCTCGAGGGCGCCGCAAGATTTCATTTCTGGGAGGAATCGCCACCACTTCGACGCACGTCGAACGAGCTCGTGGATTTCGAGATCGTCTCAATGAACATGGTATCGCCGTGCATTCTGAGGCAAACGGCGCCTTCAACTACCAGATAGCTTTCTCAGCAGCCGCTTCGCTTTTATCAACTGCCCAACGGCCAGATGCGATATTCTGCTGTAACGACCTCATGGCTCTGGCAACAATAGATGCCGCCAGAGAGATGGGCTTTGCCTTACCGACAGATCTGGCAGTCGTTGGCTTCGACGATATCGCGATGGCGTCCTGGAATTCATACAAGCTGACTACGATCAGGCAACCGATCGAGAGAATGGTTCAGGAAACCATCAGGCTGATCAGCAACGCTGGCTCCGACTATGGCGACGGAACGTCGCGGATAATTCCAGGAAAAGTCGTTCTTCGGTCAAGCGCCTGACCAGGATGTGGGCGCATAAGCACCGGCCCACACTCTACTCGGCGTTCTGCGAGCTCACGGTAAAGAAACGAAGAGGATCGTTGGATACCTCGGCGTCAATGATGTGCAAGCGCGATAGAATTAAGTCCACCGATCGCTGAGCGTGTGCCTGCGGTGGAAGATCCAGACAGAGATCGAGTACTCCAGCCTTAAGATAACGGACCTTCTTGTCTGTGAGGTCTTGGCCAATCCAAATGGGCCGCCTCGGTCCTTGTCTTTTTTGGAGGAACATGCCGATACCTTCGTCGCCGCCACCAGCCGTGTAGATCCCAATGATGTTGCTGTCACGGGAGACAGCCTCTGCGAATAGTTCAGCGGACAAGAGGTCATCGTCTCGCCCGAGCATCACGTGTGAGAAGTTCAACGTTTCCGTCGAGTTTTCAGCTAGATAATCTGAAAATCCCTGGACCCGCTCACGTTGATTTCGGTAGCTGGTACTGTGACAGACGGAGACAACGGAGCCCTCACGACCTGTCAGCAATAGGGCAAGGTAATGACCAGCACTGCGCCCCATTGAGTAGTTGTCAACACCCACATAGGGTATCGTGCCGTCATCGCACTGTGTGACCACCTGAACGATCTCGACACCAAGTTCCTTTGCACTCGTCAAACTCTGAGTAATCCTGGGATCATCACGGGCGCAGATTATCAGTCCAGCGCGTCGAAACATTGGATTAGCAATGTGGTTTGCGATCATCACCGGATCGTTTTCGTTAACGAATGTCCGGTGAAGCGTGATGCTTCGGTCCAAGGTTTGCGCGATACGTTCATAAGATCGATTGAGGCGAGCGAAGAAGCTGTTATCGGGACGAGGCAAGATCACTTCAATGCGGACAGACCCGTGGTGTAACCTCAGGTTCCGGCTGCCATATCCTAGCCTAGCCGCAGCACCGACCACTTTCGCTGCAGTTTCGTCGCTCACTCCGCCCCGACCATTAATTACCCGTTCGACGGTAGCGGTTCCGACATTGGCTTCTTTCGCGATATCCCTGAAGGTCACCTTCGGCAAGTCTCATGCTCCCATATCCACCCGCAAACAGCGGTAGGCTCCAAGGCTCGGACGGCTACCGGATTGAAGCGATCCGATCCCATACTTCTTGCACTAGGCCGCGAAGCAGAAGCGACTCCTGCCATCTGTCTGTCGTGTCGATTCCATTGCGATCAGCAATTGCATAGGGCTTGGGGCCGAGCTCACAGGTGAATACCAAATCCGCATCTTCCGGAGCACGCGTGCGCCAACTCTGTATCCCGTATCCCCACCACTCGAGGAATAGATCCACCCATGGCCTGTTGTGCTCGAATGACATCTCGACTTGCACCTGCTCGCTCGAAGCGACCCGTCCGTGAAAGGCTTGGGCATTTTCGAGTATCCTACGAAGGCGCAGTTGGGTTTCCTCCCTTACCGGAATTGCAATCTCTCGGCCGACGACAAAATGCGAGAGATCGGCTAAGAGCGGAAGCTGTGGACGTGCCTCAAGAAGGTCGAGCGTAAAGAACAGGTCCGTCGTCATCCTGTCTCGATGCGTTTCTATGAAGAGTGGAACGTCAGACGATCGGGCGGCGTCGAGCCAACCGTCCACAATAGGCAAGCATTCTGCGACCGTGCGAGGCTGGACATCTGGCTGCACGTTTAGGTGTTTAACCGGAAACTCTTCAGCGAGTCTCAGCGACTCGTGGATGTCGCTGACAGTCGTCGGGAAGCACATGCCTTCGATCTGCAGTCCCGTACCCTTGATCACGTCGTTCAGCAGCGCAACGTCGTGTCGGTTAGTATAGTGAGCACTAACGCCATTGAAACTCGCATCGACGATCATTGCGACGTTCTGCTCAAGACTACGCTCGAACCCGTCGGGATCGCGGCGCTCCATTGCCCAAAGCGACTGAAAGAAAAGAATGTTCTGCATTAGGCGGCCTTTGGTCTTGAAAGCATAGACTTCAGTGACGTGCCGGGGTCGGAGAGCTTGCTGGGATCTATCTCTATGCCGTTTTTGATGAGCATTTCGGCCAGCCGGATGTCTTTGCCAACACTGTTCATAGGCCCAATTCCAGCAGCGGCAACGAGCTTTGCCTGGTTGAGATAGAACTCGATCAGAGTCTCTCCGAGGTGGCGATTGACTACCTCGTGATGGGGGAGAGGTGTCCCTACCACTTGCAGACCAAGATCGAATTGATCTGACCAGAACCAATGGAGTGCAGCGTACGCTTCTCGGGTACCAAGCATGTTGCGCACCGCGATCTCAGCCTGCTCCCGTGCATTGCGCCAAGTCTCGGAGCGTCGGTATTGACCGTCCGGTTGCCGCACGGACGCGCAGTCGCCAACGGCGAAAATGTAGGGGTCACTCGTCTGCAAGTATTCGTCCGTCTGCACGCCATTGTGAACCGACAAGCCCGCAGTTTCCGCCACCGCAGTGTTCGCGCTTACACCGATCGCAGCGACCACGAGATCTGATTCTATGCGGACTTGGTTATCTAGCCAAACTGCATCATCTGTGATCTCTGAAATTCCGCTGCCAAAGCGAAATTTGACGCCTTCGTCCTCATGCCTGCGATGGAGCAGGTCCGCAAACTTTGTAGGCACGGCACGCCCTAACGGTTTGGAAGCCATTTCAATCACTGTGACTTCGACATCTCTTTCCCGGAGAACTGCCGCAAGTTCCATGCCGATCAGGCCTGCGCCGACGATCGAGACTCGGGTCCCCTTTTTCGCGGCCCCGAACACGGCCTCAGAGTCCTCAACCGTCCGAAAGGTCAACGCCTTGTCCGCCCCGCTGCATGTTAGTGAACGGGGCACCGATCCGGTTGCCAATAGCAGACGGTCGTACCCCACCGTCGTTCCATCGCTCAGCCGCAATTCTCGCACCTCGGGGTCAAGATGCTGAGCCGCCACGCCTGCCATATAGGACACTCGCGAGACGTCCTGAAAATCAGGTGACGCAATCGCTTTCAACCGGACGCCCGTCGCAGAAGGTTTGGAGAGCGGCGGGCGCTCGTAAGGAACGTGACACTCGCTTCCGATCAGCGTGATCGAGCCGTCATAGCCGTTCTCGCGAAGTGCAAGTGCTGCTCTGGTGCCAGCTTCGCCAGCACCTACTATGGCTACTTTTTTCATTGGATCAGCCCTTTAAGGACAGCGTGCTACTTGATCGATATTTGAATCATGCCGTCGACGATCTGAACGGGATATGTCTGAAGATTCTCGCATGCCGGAAGCCGAAGAGCTTCTCCTGTTCGATAGTCGAACGCGCCTGAGTGCTTTGGACATTCTACTTCGAAGTCGATGACCAACCCGTCCGCAAGATGGATTGCCTCGTGGGTGCATAGTCCCGCGGTGCAATAGACGCTGTCATCGGGCCCACGATAGACCGCGTAGGTCCGATTCGAGTGGTCAAATCGAAAGGCGCCTTCCTGCTCGATTTTGTCGAGTTCACAAACATTCACCCAGTTCATTCTGCACCTCCCTTAACATGCGTCTCCTGCTGCTTGGCCTTCTTCAACTGCAGCTTTTCTTTTTGCTTGCGGTACCTGGCTTCCATAAGAGCCTGTCCCTCGGGAGAGCCGTCGTGCCAAGTGCCAAACCATTTATCGAGGGGGATCATCGCATCCCCGTAGTTCACCTCGAAGTACTTGTGATGCAGGTAGTGTGCATAAGCGTGGCTATCGACAGCGACGTCGTCGGTAACCTCCACTTTGTCGAAACCCACATGCCCCGGAATGGCGCCAAATCCTGAATAGTGGAGCTGGTAAAGCATCAGGATCGGATTTGACGGCAGAACCAGATGATACAATGCACTTCCAAAAAACAGGAGATGCTCGATGGGATGCATCGACAGAGACGACCACGGCGAAGGATTTACGGAGTTGTGGTGTACCGAGTGCACCCACTTGTAGAGGAACGGCGTGTGGATCAGACGATGGATCCAGAAGAAGTGAACTTCGTGGATAGCTGGCACGAGGAGCGCAACGATCGCGAGCGTCCATGGGTTCTCGGCGAAGCTGAGCCACGGGATGTAGCCATTGGCATAACCCCAAAGCATCCCGACTTCGATCGCTGTCCAGATCGTTACACCGGACAGGAAAGTCCGGAGCATGCTGTCGATAACCTGGCTTTCGAACCAGAAAGCCTTACTCTTGTGATCGGATGGGAATTTGGCGTTGTATTTGAACCTGTTCCCCTGCCGACGTAGAATGTAGAGCTGCAGCTCAAACGCGCCGTAGAACAGAAACACGCAGATTGAGTTTACAACAAAAAGCCAAAGCGCCCAGCCGAAACCAAGCGTCCGGAGTTCGTCGACTGGCGGGATCACCCAGGCCCAATAGGCAACGGCTGTCGCGGCAAAGATGATGTTCCACGGAAAGAAATAGTGAGGGATCCACTTGATAAATGCGATCAGTTTCGGAGGAAACACGAAGACCGGCGCGATTCCCAGCGGCTCATTTGGCGACCAGTCGCCTCGCTTGTTTCGTGTCCCAAATTTTGTGTCGTCCATCACTCTCTCCCATCGCGGTGCCAGACAATTGGCTCGCGTTTAATTGCAAGGCTTTCAAGGAGCTAGGCGTCATGTGCGCCCTCCCTTGTTTTGCAATCAACCTACCGGCTCTGGCGAATAATTATGAGGGGTTTCTTGATCATTTTAGATCAGCCGGAGCCTCCTGTAGCAATTCCACCGATGCGCGCACGTGGCTCAGATCGACGTGGAACAAATGCCTGCGCGGCATTCCCCCAAGCAAAGACGTTTTCGTTATGCCGCGCAGCCATGCAGTCTGCAGCGCGAGGTCATAGTGCTGTTAGGCGTTGAGGAACGCCAGGGACCGTGACTTGAACAGCAAACAGTCCACCGGCGAGAGGAGATGCCTCCAGCTCATCATCGGTGTGCGAAACTCGCAACGTTGTGGCGTAGAGAGTTCGACCATCCTTTCCGCCGAGCGTGACGCATGTCGGCCCTTTGGTCGGGAGCTTCACCGTCTCCTGGATCTTCCCGTCTTGGCTGATTTTCACGAGACAGCCACCCCATACGCGGGCATTCCAGTAGGAACCTTCCGAATCGACCACAGCACCATCAGGGCTTCCGGCGGCCACATCGGCACCCGCCAATGGACCAATTTCTTTCAGGCTCGACGAATTATTGCCACCGACTTCAAAGCGGCGGATCGTGCCCTCAGGGGTATCGGCAAAATACATGATTTCGCCCGAAGGAGAAAACGCGATACCGTTGCTGATCGTGATCCCTTCCAGCAGCTTCGTAATCTCGCCTGAGGGCGCGCAGCGGTAGAGAGCCGCGACGGGTTTGCGATCCCGCTCGTCGAACGTCCCGAATACGATGCCGCCGAAAGGATCGACGGCGGCATCGTTGACGCGGGTCTGAGGAAGGTGCCCCTCGATCACGGAGACCGTCAGGAAATTCTTGAAGCCTGCGTCGCAGATCACGATGCGGGTCGCTAGACCGAGCACGAAACCTGACGTTTTGCGCGGCAGGATAAATCCTGCACGCTCCGGCAGTGGGAAGACCGTCACTGCACCGTCGGCGCCGAGCCTGTAAATTCGGCTCTCGGCGATATCGGTCCAGTAGACGCTTGCGTCGCGAGGGTCCCAAACGCAACCCTCGCCAAGCGTGTTCTTGCAATCGACGATGCAGGACGCTTCCATTGTCAGCTCCTGATCGCAGTCGGCATGCCGATTGATGCCAGATAGTCGTGACTTTCCTTGGCATTGCTAAGCGGGGACGCATCACCTGTGGGGTCGACGTCCTGCTCAACAACTGCCATGCCGCGGTAACCGATTTCGTCGAGGGCATCTCGGACTTGGACGAAATCAACCACGCCCTTGCCGAGCGGGCAGAATATTCCGCGTGCAATCGCATCGAAAAAGCCAGTCTTGTCGGCGACGCAAGCCGCGTGCACTTCCTTGTCGATGTTCTTGAGGTGCATGTGGCCGATGCGGTTGCCATAGCGCCGGATCAGCGCGATCGGATCAATGCCCGCGTAGGCCGAATGCCCAGTATCGACGCACAAGCCAATCAAATCTTCTGGGAGGTCTGCCATGGCACGGTCGAGTTCATCTTCATACTCGATATAGCAGCCCGCGTGAGCGTGGAGATATGACTTCACGCCATAGTCGTTCTTCGCGATCTTTGCGAGTTCGACGATACGCCGGATCATCGCCTTCCAGTCGTCCGGAGCAAGGCGCGGCGCATCTGCCGGGCGGCCGGCATATCTGCCACGCTCGTCGGATACACAGTCAATAATAACGAGCCGCGGAGCCTGGAGGTCCTCGAGGATCGAGCACGTCCGCCTCGTCTTACTCACAACGGCATCGAACGAGCGCTCGTCGGTCAGCGGATCGAACAACCCGCCTGCGGAGAGGCGGAGGTTTCGCTTCGACAACTCGTCTTTAAGCCTGGCCGGATCCGTCGGGAAAAACCCAACTGGCCCGAGGTCAATAGCCGAGAAGCCTGCCGCAGCCGCTTCATCCAGAACCTTCGTCCAAGCCGGATTTTCGGGGCGGTCTGCAAAATCTACGCCCCAAGAGCACGGGGCATTTGCGAGCTGATACGCTGCAGCCATCAGGCAATCTCCTCAGTCTTTACCCATCGGCCTTCGTCGGCCGACACAAGAACCGCCTCGACCACGCGGTCGACTGTGTATCCGAATTCGAAATCGGCGACCCAGCTCTTTCCGGAAACGACGGACTCGATCAGGCGGCGGGCCTCGATGATCTTGAGATCATTGTAGCCCAGTGGATTCCCCTGAAGTCCGAAGAAGGCTGCATAGTCGGGATGCTGCGGGGCGACGAGGACGCGCTTGTAACCGCGCTCGGCCGGATCGTCGGTCTGGCGGTAGAGATTCAGTTCGTTCATGCGCTCCTGATCGAAGAACAGCGCGCCCTTGGTGCCCTGGATTTCGTAAGAGAGGTAAAGCTTGCGCCCGGTTCCGATACGGCTGGCTTCGAGATAGCCGGAAGCACCATTTTTGAAGCGGCAGATAAAGTGCGCGAGGTCATCGTTCTCAACGGTGCGCTCGGCGCCCTTCGCATCCTTGCGCTTGGCATGAAGGATCTGCCGCGCGCCACTGACCTCTGTGACTTCGCCGACAAGGTAGTGAGCCAGGCTCAGCACGTGGCTGGCCATGTCGCCGAGCGCGCCGGCTTTACCGGCTGCCGTCGCATCCGTGCGCCAGGTGAACGGGAACTTCTCATCCACCATGTAGTCGTTGTCGAACGTGCCACGGAAATGGAAGATCTCGCCGAGATCACCATTTTCGATAAGCTGCTTCGCGTAGGCTTGGATCGGGCTGCAGAGGTAGTTGAAGCCAACCAGCGTAACGACGCCCGCTTCCTTGGCGGCCTCGTGCATGGCGCGCGCTTCGGCCGCGGTGTTCGCCATCGGCTTTTCGCAATAGACATGCTTGCCGGCGGCAATGGCTGCCAATGCGATTTGCGGATGTACATCGTTTGGCGTCGTGATGTCGATGACATCAACGTTCGGATCGTTGACGATGCTCATCCAGTCGCTAGTGTATCGCTCGACGCCGAAGCGCTCGGCGAAACCCTTGGCCGCGTCTTCATTGACATCGGCGACGGCCACGATTTTCAACGTGGCAGGCTCTGTTCCGAAAATCCGGGTTGCATTCTCGAAGGCAGCCGCATGGGCTCGGCCCATCCAGCCTGCGCCGATAAGGCCAATTTTAATGACGGTCACTTTGATTCTCCGTAGGTTACTAAATCGTTCCGCCGAGCTCGTCTGAGAGACTCTGCAATTCCTTACCGCCCGCCATCAGGTTCTGGAGTTCGTCGATAGCGATCTCATCCTTCCTGAAGGCCCCGAGGGTCTTGCCCCGGTTGAGAACCGTGAAGCGGTTCCCGACAGCGTAGGCATGACGCACGTTGTGAGTAATGAAGATCACTCCGAGGCCTTTCGCGCGAACCGCGTCAATGTACTTCAAGACCATCGAAGTCTGGGCGACGCCGAGCGCGGAGGTCGGTTCGTCGAGAATGAGGACCTTCGCGCCGAAATACACTGCACGGGCAATAGCGACGCATTGGCGCTCGCCGCCCGACAGCGTTCCGACTGCCTGGTTCGGATCGCGCACGTCAATTCCGATCTTCTTCATCTCGTCGTGAGTGACGGTATCGGCAAACTTGCGATCAAACCATGTGAGGGGGCCAATCCGCTTGAGCGGCTCGCGGCCCATGAAAAAGTTCCGGCTCACGGACATGAGCGGGATCATTGCGAGATCCTGGTAGACGGTCGCGATCCCGGCATCCAGCGCATCGCGCGGGCTTGCAAATTCGACGGGCTTGCCGTCGACCAGGAACTCGCCTGAGGTCGGCTTATGGACACCGGACAGGGTCTTGATCAGGGTACTCTTCCCCGCGCCGTTGTCTCCGAGAAGGCAGAGCACCTCCCCCGGATTGACACTGAGCGAGACGCCATTGAGTGCGATGACGGGGCCAAAGTGCTTGACCACGTGCTTGATCTCGATGAAAGGCGTTGTAGTTTTCGTGTTTTGACGCTGTAGCATGTGATTTCTCCTCAACGCTCGCCCGTGACGCGCTTGCGAATGATGTTGTTGAAGAGGACAGCAAGCAGCAGCATGCCGCCGAGGAAGACTTGGTACCAGTCCTGGTCGATCTGGGTGTAGGTCAGGCCGATCAGCACCATCCCGAAGATGATGGAACCGAAGAACGCTCCGATGGCCGAACCATAGCCGCCCGTCAAAAGACACCCGCCAATAACCGCGGCAATGATCGCTTCAAATTCCTTCTGGAATCCGCGGCGGGCATCAGTCGAGCCTGCATCGAGGACAGTAAGAATGGCTACCAATGCAGCAGCGCAAGCGGTCAAAATGAAGAGAGTGGTCTTTACGCGAGCGACCGGAACGCCCGAGTTGCGCGCCGCATTTGCATCGCCGCCGGCGGCGAAGATCCAGTTGCCGAAACCCGTGCGAATAAGAAGATAGGTAGCAGCCAGCGCGATGACCAAGAACCAAAGAAGTTCCACCGGAACACCCGGCACCGCCGGGGCGCCGTTCGGGAATTTCGCGATGATGTCCTTGTCAGCTAGGAACTGGAAAAAGTCCTTGAATGCGTCTCCCGAGAACATCGGTGCCAGCGGGCTGTCTGCTACCGCATCCTTGATCCCGCGCATCTGAGTTGCACCACCCGTCGCCCACTTCAGGCCGACCAATGAAAGTCCACGCAAGACAAACAGGAAAGCAAGGGTGACAATGAATGACGGCAATCCAGTCCTCATAACGATCTGTGCATTGAAGATCCCGAGCAGGGCTGCCACAGCGAGCGTCAGAAGAATGGCTACACTCAACGGCATCCCCCAAACCACAACTGCCGTTCCAAAGATCATGCCGCTGAAAGCAATCATCGAGCCGATCGACAGATCGAACTCGCCGCCGATCATAAGAAGCGCAGCTGCGACAGCCAGGATCCCAAGCTGTGAGGCGGGGGCCATGATGTTCATGATGCCAGCCAGAGTGAACATCTGCGGGCTTGCCGTCGTGAGGAAAAATACGAATACGAGCACTAAGCCAGCGACCGCCCCAAGTTCAGGTCGTCTGATAAGCGACGCCAACAATGAAATGCGGATCAAACGTTCGTCTTTCGCGCCCTGAGGCGCCTTGGTTATGTCGACCATTTCTCGTCTCCCGAGGTGGCATGGGCGGCTCCAACTCCGCCCAGGCCCTCTCTTATTTTTATCGGATTGACTTCTTGGAGAGCTCCAGAACCTGCGGAGCCTCCTTTGCTGTGATAAAGCTTGGACCACTTTCGATCAGGTTATTGGCGGGCATAAGACCAGAGCGGATGTAGTTCGTAAGGAAGACGACGCCGAGATAGCTTTGAAGATATGGCTGTGCCTCGGCAGCGAATAGCGCCTTCCCGTCGATGATTGCCTTGACGAAGCCAGGCGACAGGTCGAACGAAACAACCTTCACTTTTGTATTGCCCGTCGACTGGACAGCGTCAACCGCCGGCTCGCCAGCAGCGCCAGCGCTGAGGGCGACGATCGTGTCAATTTCAGGATCGCTGGACAAAGCTGCCGTGACCTTGGACTTCACTTCCTGGAAGTCGTTTGTCGTCGGAAGCACGGTAACCGGTCCGCCAAAGCCGTCGGAAAGACCACGGCAACGGTCGTCGAGGGCCGTATTGCCGACTTCGTGGTTGATGCAGATGGCCTTCTTCTGCCCGAGTTCCTTGAGCTTTTCGCCAACGCGCTTGCCGGCAGGGTATTCGTCCTGGCCGATATGGATGAGCGTTCCCAATTCCTTGGCAACCGTCGTACCGGAGTTGACAGACACGACTGGAATACCTGACGAAACCGCGCTCTTGATGGCGTCTTTCAGGGCGTCGGCATCAGGGATCGTAACGATGATGCCATCCGGCTTCTGGTTGACCGCAGAGGTGATAAGTTCGGACATTCGAACCATATCGAAGGTTTCAGGAGCGACGTAGTCGAATTTGACACCCATCTGCTTGGCAGCTGTTTGCCCGCCATTCTTGACGATGTTCCAGTACGGGTCGTTCGCCAAACCATGCGAAATCATGATAATGCGCTCTTCAGCGAAACTGCTGGTCGCAGCGCCAATTAGCGCTGCCCCGGCAAGAACTGCCGCTTTAATGAAAGTCTTCATGCCATTCTCCTCCCACAATGGAGATGGTGCATCCCATGCACCATCAGTTACCCGCACCTATTTGCGGACATTCACACGTGCCCCGTTCGCTTCCGCGATGAGAGCCGATTTCAGAAGATTTACTTCGCTATTTGGAACGACGAAGTCGAAGCCTTCGCTGCTGCGACGCGCGGCTACCGAGCTGGAGGGGCAAAAGATGCCGGCATGCTTGCCGTGCTTCTTCGCCACTGAAAGGCAGCGCAGGATGGCTTCGCGTACGGTTTCATCCGTCGGGTCGCCGAGCGTGCCCTTGCCCAAAGCAAGGCCAAGATCGTTCGGGCCGACGAAAACCCCGTCAAGGCCATCCACCACGCAGATTTCGTCGAGCGCATTCAGCCCATCCAGCGTTTCGATCATTCCCAGACGGACAATCGACTTGTCGGCGTGCTGGAAATAGTCAGCGCCGCCGTAGAGCAATCCACGGGCGGGACCGAAACTGCGGTCGCCCAGTGGCGGATAACGCGTTGCTGCAACAAATGCCTCAGCCTCCGCTGCGCTATTGATCATCGGGCAAATGATCCCGAACGCTCCCGCGTCCAAGGCCTTCATGATGACAGGCGCATCGCATGACGGCACACGCACGATTGGCGTTGCCGGGGTGGCCGAAATGGCCTGCAGCATCGAAATCATCGTCTGCACATCGGTCATGCCGTGCTGCAGATCGACAAGAACGCAATCGTAGCCGGACCAGCCTGCGATCTCGGCTGTATAGGAGTTACCGATGGAGAGCCAGGCAGAGACAACGGCTTCGCCGCGTTCCCAGACATCACGGATATTGTTATTTCGCATCAGTAGAGACCTCCAGAACGGAACGATTGACGACCAGCGCCGGATTGAGGTTCCCATCGAGACCCGCCAGAGCATTGCGCGCCGTCATCACACCCATCGCGAGCAGGGACTCTTCGGTCAGAGCTGCGTTGTGAGGGCTAAGGACGACACGGTTTTCCGACACCAGGCGATCGGTAACGGGAAGCGGCTCCTTCGCGAAGGTGTCGAGACCGGCGGCCCGCACATGACCATCCGCCAACGCTTCAACCAATGCATCTTCATCGATGATGCCGCCGCGGGCGGTGTTGATGATGATGGCTCCGCGTTTTGTTTGGCTGAGCGTTGTGGCATTGATCAGATTGCGCGTCGTATCCGACAAAGGGATGTGCAGGGTGATGACATCAGCAATCTTCAGCCCGTCTTCAAGGCGTTCTACGAAGGTCGCCCCATCGGCTTCTGACGGCTTTGTATAGGGATCATAGACCACGATGTTCATGCCGAAGCTGGCAGAGCGCTTCGTAACCTCTCGACCGATGCGACCGAAACCGACCACCAAGAGCGTGCGTCCGCGCAGTTCAATGCCGATCAGTCTCGACCGCGCGGCGAAGTCTCCATTTCGAACCGCCGTGTCGAGCTGGACGCCGGATTTGGCAGCCGCCAGCATGAGGAACATCGTCTGCTCGGCGACAGAGATTGCGTTCACATCGCCGACGACGGTGACCGGAATACCGCGGGATGTGCAGTAGTCGATTGGAATATTGTCATATCCCACACCATGGCGGGACACGATCTTGAGATTTTTTGCCGCCTCAAGGACATCGACTGGAAGCGGCGCATCGCGAACGGTGATGGCGTCCGCATCGCCGACATGTTTGAGGAGGTTCTCGCGGGAAAAGTCGGTGACGACTTCATACGAGATGTCTGATCTTTGCTCGAACAAGTCGAGAGCTTCCGGCCGAAGCGGCTGCACAACAAGTATCTTCTTCAATGTCTGATCCTCCCTCACCAGCGCCTGCCCAAAGGCGGCGCCGAGGCCCCTGATGGTGCGACCTTCTCGCGAAGGTACGCACTTCGATCCTTAAGCCAGCCCGTAAAACTCAATCCCGGTCGATGACGCTCTATCGGCTGATATCCGATCGCGCGGTTAGCCTCTTCGAGGTCCCAACGCATGCCTTCGTTCCGCGACACGATGTTGATTGCGTGAAACCCGCCATATTGGGCGGTGGCCGACTTCACGACGGCCTGTGCCCAGTCCTGATTTCCCAGCCACATCTGCTGGCCCCATATGCCGAAAGCCATGTGCGACCCAGGCTTGTTCTCGCCCGGCTGGCAGTAGCCGATCCGCAGCGATACGAACGCCATACCCGTCTCGTCGCTGACCATCCGCCCGTAGCGCTCGATCAAGAGTTTCGACGCCCCGTATGGATTGATGGGCCTGGGCGACAGCGTCGAGTTCAGTCGCTCTTTTCGGAAGCGGTAGCCCCCGAGTACCCAGTTGGAACTGGCGAAGACGAAGCGCTTCACGCCCGCACGCCGTGCCGCACGCAGCACGTTGAGAGCGAGATCGACGTTAAGCGGCGAGACCGTGTCCCAGTCTCCCGCAGCGCGCGGATCGGCAGCCAAATGGAGGACCGTATCCACGCCGTTGAAATGCTCCACCCAACTCGCGTCGTACTCCTCGAGGTTGGCAGTGATCACCTCGGGATCCCCGCCGCCATTGCGGCCAATCCGCGTCAAGGAGAGGCCGTCAACCGCTTGGAGCGCCACGGTCGCCTTGTGCCCAAGGTTTCCCGTCGAGCCCGTCATCAGGACACGGGTCGTGGCCGAAACCGACATCCGTCAAACTCCCTTGCGCTGATGCTTGCGCTGGCTTTCCTGTGTCTCACGGGCGGTCGCGATCGAAGCACGGTTTGTCACCTCGGGCATGCCGACGTCCCACCAGGATCCACCATCCATCCATTCGTAAGGATGCGTGCGGAGCGCGATCACGTAGGTTCGCTCACTTTGGCGCGCGCGGCCGATGGCGGCTTCCAGCTCGTCGATCGTCGTGACGTTCTCGGATTCAGCGCCCATCGAGCGGGCGTGCATCGCAAAGTCGATGCGAGGCACCTCGCCGACATGCTTCGATGAAGCGAGCAAGTTGTTGAATTCCGCGCCGCCCTTTCCTGTCTGCAGACGGTTGATGACCGCGAACCCGCCGTTATCGCAAACGATGCAGATAATCTTGTTGCCCGTCAGAACAGACGAGTAGATGTCGGAATTGAGCATCATGTAAGAGCCATCGCCAAGCATCGCGATGATCTCGCGCTGCGGGTCGGCGATCTTCTGCCCATAGGCGCCGGCGATCTCGTAGCCCATGCACGAGAAACCGTATTCGGATTCGAAAGTCCCGACGCCAATGGACTTCCAGGTGCAGTAAAGCTCCCCAGGAAGACCGCCCGCAGCGGAGACGATTACATCATCAGTCTTCGCACTTCTCTGGACGGCGCCAATAACCTGCGGATAATTCGGCAGATCCTGGTTCGTCCGGCCCGTTCGCTGCTCGACGATCGCATCCCACGCGGCCTTTTCGCGAATGGCTTCATCGGACCAGACCGAGGGAGCAGACCAGTCCCCAAGCTTCGCGGCGATTGCCTCCAGCGACAGTTTCGCATCACCGACGACGGGCTGGGCCAAATGCTTGTTCGCATCGAAGCGGTTCGCATTAAGGGACAGGAACTTCACGTCTGGGTCGCGGAAAACGCTCCAGGATCCGGTGATCATGTCGGCCATCCTCGTTCCGATGGCGATTACCAAGTCCGCCTTCTGGCCGATGTTGTTTCCAGCATTGCCGCCCATCACGCCGATCGATGCGATGTTCAGTCGATGATCGTGCAACAGCGCCGATCTGCCCATAATTGTTTCTGCGACCGGGATCCCGAAGCGATCACTGAAGGCCGCCAGCTCGTCTGTGGCGCCCGAATAGTGAACGCCACCGCCGGCGATGATGAGGGGACGCTTGGCCTCCTTGATCAGACGGACTGCTTCCTCAATCTGATAGTCGGCAGCCGGGTAACGAGGGGTCCGGTGAATGCGCTCGGCGAAAAACGCTTCGGGGTAATCGAAAGCCTCGCCCTGAACGTCCTGAGCAAGAGAGATTGTCGCCGGGCCGCAGGCGGCGGGATCAAGCATCAGCGCAACAGCCTGAGGCAGGGACGTCAGGATCTGCTCGGGACGTGTGATGCGATCGAAGTAGGAGGATACGGCCTTAAAGGAGTCGTTGGTGGTCAACGACATGTCATGGAAGTGCTCGACCTGCTGGAGGACCGGGTCCGGGAGGCGCGACGCGAAGTTGTCTCCGCACAGGAAGAGAACTGGAAGCCGGTCAGAAAGAGCAACACCAGCTGCCGTAACCATGTTCGAGGAACCAGGACCTACCGAAGCCGAGCAAACATGGATCTGCTTGCGACGCCGAGCACGGGCGTAGGCAACCGCTGCAAGCGCCATGGACTGTTCGTTTTGACCGCGATAGGTCGGGAGTTCCTCTTGAACCTCTTCCAGAGCGGATCCGAGACACGTGACATTTCCGTGACCGAAGATCGCATGAACGCCCGTGAAAAGCGGCAGAACGTCACCTTCGTCATCGATCTTCTGCGCTGTTAAAAAACGAACAATCGCCTGCGCGAGCGTCAACCGAACCGTACCCATGTTTCCTCCTTCGGGCAGTCAGTCATCAAGTCGGTGCACAGCGGCGACCGATAGGCCACCCTTCTCCTCACACGACAGATGACCTCCTCATTTGTTTTGCTTCAATCGGCACATGCGTCCTTGGAAGCGATGACGACAGATATTTCACATCCAAATGCCAATGTCAACATATCGCGCAACTGTGCGATTAACGCACATTGACAGGATTTACCGGACGTGAGATTAAATGTTCATGGACAACGATATTCAGAAACGTGACTTCGCCCAGACCTTGGCTAGAGGCCTCAATTGCCTTGAAAAACTGGCTGAAACCGACGCACCCGCGACCTGCACAGAAGTTGCGAAAGCAATGGATGTAAGCAGGGCCGCAGCTCGGAGAATTCTTTTGACGCTCGAGAGCCTCGGCTACGTCAAGGAGGAACGCGGCCTTTTTGCATCGACTCCCAAGGTCCTTTCCCTGGGCCGAGGCGTTCTGCGACGGACGAATGTTTGGTCGGCGGCCTCTACCATAGTGATGGCTCTTGCCGACGAGCTTAATGAGCCGTGCTCGATCTCTGTTCTTGAAGGCCTCGACATACTGTTTGTCAGCCGCGACGCCACACGACGAATTTATACCTCGCGACTAGGCGTAGGCGATCGGCTACCAGCGCATTGTTCTGCAAGTGGTAAGATGCTGCTAGCGTCGCTGCCGGTGAGCGAACTTGACCGTCGATTGAGTGGTGTTGCCCTCCGCAAACAGGGACCCGCCTCTGTTACTGAAATCGATGTCCTAAAGTCGAGGCTGGCAGAAGCAAGGCAGCTCGACTATGCAGTCGCAATCGACGAGATGGAGAACGGCACACTCTCGGTTGCAGTCCCCCTCAGGGAAAAAGGTGGCCGCGTCGTTGCCGCCATGAGCGTTGCATCTCACAAGGATCGCATGGCTCCGTCGCAGCTCAAGGAAACAATCTTGGCGCCACTCCGTCGATCAGCGCAGGATGTCCAAGGCATCCTGCGAGACTTTCAAGACAGGAATTGGGCGGTGCTATAACTTTCGCAAACGGAGTTGCATTCGCAAAGTCGTTGATAGTTAGCTTCTAAGTTAGGTCGATTAGCACCTTCATTTCCCGATTGGAAGGATCGAGAAGCAAATCGAAGCCTGCTGATATCCCTTGCTCCATCGTCACGGTGCTGGTCACAATTCGCTCGACAGGAAAACGGCCGCTGCTGATCAATTCAAGCACCCGCGGCCAGATGTCCGTCGGGTATGCAATGACACCGCGCAGGTCGATGTCCTTGAACACCAGCTTCAAGAGATCCGTCTTTACCCGCTCCGGGATCAGCGCAAGCTGCACGATGCGCCCTTGTGGGCGGGTCGCATCGATGCAACCATCGACGGACGCCTCCACCCCGGCGCACTCGATCGAGGCGTCCACGCCAAGGCCCTCGATCGTTTTCTGTCGAATGATCTCGACGAGATCGTCATGTCTCGGATTGATCGGAATGGCCTCCGGGACGAGGTCCCGTATCTGCGACAGTCTCTGCTCGTTCGTTTCGCTCACGAAAATTGTCGTTGCACCGGCGGCTCGCGCGGCCATCGCGCACAGGGCCCCGATCGGGCCGAGGCCCGTGATCAGAACGCTGTTACCGGGAGAAATACCCGCCCTGTCGACGGCGTGAACCGCCACTGCGGCGGGTTCGACCAAAGCAGCCTGAACGTCGCTGACACCGTCCGGAACCTTGAAGACGTTGTAATCCTTGACGACAGCCTGCTGGGCCATGCCTCCCCATGGCCAGCTGAAACCGACCACCGCGAATTCCGGGCTCAGCTGATACCAGCCCTTCCGGCCAAAGTGGTCTTTTGGCGACATCTGTGGCTGGATGGAGACCCTGTCTCCAACCTTAACGTTCGTCACGCCATCCCCTATTGCCTCGACGGTCGCAGAGAATTCATGGCCGAGGATCTGCGGCATAGAAGCGCCGGTGAACGGATGTGCCGTCCTGCGGGCACCGATCGGTCCGTGCGCATATTCGTGAAGATCGCTACCGCAGATGCCGCAGACGATCGGCTTGAGCAGGATTTCCTCCGGCTTCAGCGGGCCTGGGGCCGCGACGTCTTCCAGACGTAGGTCGTTGCGATCGTGAAAGCGGATGGCTTTCATGCGGATCCTCCTTGGCTGACGAAAAGGGGGCGCGGAACGCCCCTCTGGATCTTGCAACTGCCTCTGAGCCCGTCAGGCCGATAAAAGGCTATGACCTGCCGACAGGACCGTCCTGATCCAGCGCCGATGGTCTGCCTTACGCTATCGCGTTTGAAGCCTCACAATGCTTCACCAAGCTTCGACCATTGACCATCGCTGTTGTTCGAGCGCACTGCAGCCGCAATCATCTTCATGCCCTCGAGACCATCCTGCACTGTGGGGAGGAAACGAAGATGTTCGTCAGGATCAACGCCAAGTTCACGTGCCATCAATGCATTCGCGAAATCGACGTAGAGGTTGGCAAATGCAAGGCCGTAACCTTCCGGAAATCCGGCTCGAAATCTTGTGACGTTCTTGGCGGCGTCGGACGCGCTGTCGTATCCGCGGCCGAGGATTACCGCAGGTTCGCCAATACGCTTGAGGGTGAGTGTTTCCGGCGATTCCTGGTCCCAAAGCAGGCTTCCGTGATCACCGAATATCCTAAACTTCAGCCCCTGGTCATTTCCGGCAGCCACGTAGCTGCTCCAGAGGCGTCCCTCGACACCGTTGTCATAGCGAACCGTCAGGTAGGCGTTGTCGAACACTTCTCGACGCTCGGCGAAAGTCCGCAGCCGTGCGCTCACGTCAATAGCGCGGCGTCCGGTGAGATAGGACGCGATATTGTAGGCGTGCGACCCCACCTCGCCCAAGATCGCCGCCTTGCCCATGTATCCCTCCTTGAAGCGCCAATGGCGTTTGCTTGGGTCGAGGGGCTCCAAGGCAGTTCCGGGTTCGCCAGGGCAGAACTCGACCTCGATCATTCTAACGGCGCCAATCGCGCCCTCGGCAATCACGTTTCGCGCATGGCGCACCATCGGGTATCCGGTGTAGCAATGCGTCACGCAGAACAATCTGTCGGTTGATTTTACAAGCTCTGCAAGCTGCTCCGCCTCCTCAACGTTTCTCGTCAGAGGCTTTTCGCAAATCACATCAATGCCCTGGTTTAGGAAGCACTTCGCGATATCAAGATGGGAATCGGGAGGAGTGGCGATGACCACTGCATCGATGCCGTCCGGCCGCTGCGCTTCCTTCACGGCCATTTCCCGATAATCCGCGTAGGAGCGCTCGGGCGAAATCATCATCGGCGCGGTGTTTGATGCTTATGAACGGATGGAGGTGACCGGCTAGGCGTGTCTTCTGGAGAGGGGACAATCGAAGGGTTGGTCTTGCGAAGCGCCGTCGATTTTTAATGGGGCCGGAACCGCAAATGTTATCTGGAAGTTCGTTGTCTTTGACCCAAGTCTTTTGAAATTTCAAGATGGAACCCCGTCTGTCCGGATCGCTTGCACAAGGTGTTTGAAGATGCGTTTCATAATTCATGGTGTGGGTGCCATCGGCGGCACGATTGCGGTCTCGCTTGCTTCGGCCAGTCAGAAGGTCATCGGGATCGCGCGCGGCGATCAGCTAACGGCAATCAAAGCGAAGGGGCTGACATTGCGGACTCCCAGGGGATCCGAGACCTGTCACTTCGAATGCGTGGAATCGCCGAGCGCCATCACGCTTCTTCCTGACGATGTGGTGCTGGTCTGTACGAAGACCCAACACATGGGTGCAGTGATCGAGCAACTCGCGGCGGCTGGCCTTCAGGACCAGTCTATCTTCTGCTTCCAGAACGGTGTCGAGAACGAACGCACCGCTTTGCGGCGTTTTGCCAATGTGCATGGCGTGAGCGTCATACTGCCGGCGGACTACGTCACGCCCGGCGAGATCCTCGCCTTCGGATCACCTCACTCCGGCTCTTTCTATCTTGGCCGGTATCCACAAGGTTTCGACAGTGTTGATGAAGCCGTCGCGCAGGCGCTTACGGCGTCAGGCCTGCCAGCCTTTGTGGTTCCGGACGTGATTGAGAACAAATATGGAAAGCTGCTCTTAAATCTTCACAACATTGTCGAAGCCGCATGCGCCGACCAGGGCGATATCGCGCCAATCGTCGACCTTCTCCGCAGAGAGGCAGAGGTGGTTTTCGCCGCTTCGGGCGTGCAATGGCAGAGCGTCGGTCAAAACGATCCCAACCGTGGAAGGCTGATGAAGATGGCATCGATCGTAGGTTTCAGCCGTGCGGGAAGCTCCTCCATGCAAAGCCTGGTCCGCTCCACGGGATCTATCGAGACCGATTATCTCAACGGTGAAGTCGTTCTACTGGGACGGCTGCATGGTGTGCCCACACCTGCCAATACCTGGTTCTGCGAACTCGCTGCCCGCATGGTACGAGAAAAACTGCTTCCCGGAACGATTTCGCTGGACGAGGTCAAGCGGGCGCTGTCTCTCGCTTAAAGTGTCGGTTTTGATCAACATCTGTGTGCAGCGGGTGGTCGAACGCTCCTAATGACAGGAGGCGCAGAGCGGCTTCATTAGGTGATCGAACGGACCCGTTCCGCCAGCTGCTTTTAAAGCAAGATGCGTCGGAAATATCCTGACTTTTGAATGTTGCAAAAGTCGGGCTAACATGTCGAGCAAAACCCGGGAGTTTCGCGACAAATGTGAGTGACCGCTTTCGGAAGAAGCAGAAAAGCCGCTCGGCGGTTCGGTCGGCAGCGTCGGCAGGATTGGAAAAAGGACACGAAAGCGGGCGATCCAAAGTAGGGGCAGACCTTGCGCCCAGGCTAAGCAAATCCATCCAAAGGAAAGACGAGGACTTCCATACTAAGCTCTGCGCTTTAGCAATGCCATTTTGTGGTCCTAGCCAGTCGCCCCCTCGCGACCCGCTACCTTCAGGCAGTAGGCGCGAAGCATGTCCGGCCGATCGGAACTGGCCCCGGAAGGCAAGCAAGCTACCTACTTTGGTGCGCTTGGTCTGGTTTGGGGTGTTGGCGGCAGCTTAGGAAATTATGCTGGGAGCTGGCTTGCAATGGAGAGAGCCAGCCCGTTGCTGTTGTGGGGAGGGCTGGCAGGTGCAGCGGCTATCGCCTGTATGCTGTCCCTCGCCTTTCTGAGAAAGCCGCAAAAATCCTGATTTTGCAGCGCTGCAAAAGCCGGGCTAACATATCGATTAAAAAGTGGTTGTGACAGCTTGGGAACTAAGATGGGTACCGAAAATTCGACGGCTCCTGAGGATGATGGAAAAGCTGCACACCTGATCGGCATGCGTATTCCCAGCGTAACACTGCCCGCAACGGACGGAGCCATCGTTGATCTTTCCCAAGGGGGCCTAACAGTCATCTATGGATACCCCCGGACCAGTCCGGCCACGGGCGGAGCCGTTGACGGGTGGGACGCCATTCCAGGCGCGCGGGGCTGCACACCACAGTCATGTGCGTTTCGCGATCATTTTGCAGAACTGAAGGCTGTCGGCGTTGAGCGGCTATTCGGTCTTTCAACTCAAGATACAGAGTACCAGAAAGAGGCGGCCAATCGCCTTCATCTACCATTCCCCCTTCTGTCGGATAGCGCTCTGCTTCTGGCTCGGGCGCTGAACCTTCCCTTGTTCGCGGCGGGCGGCATGACGCTTCTCAAGCGACTAACCTTGATTGTGAACAACGGGCAGATCGAGCACGTATTTTACCCGGTTTTTCCACCCGATCGAAATGCTTCAGACGTAATCGCTTGGCTTTCATCGCGAAAATCCTAAGATAAAGCGTGTCGCGGGTTTCGGGAAATGCACCATAAGGGAGACGGTTTGACCTCACGTATCAAAATTGCCGTTGCTGGCTCCCGTGGCCGTATGGGCAGCGCGCTCGTCTCGCTGCTCGCCACCGATCCGGCTTTCGCGCATGTCGGCAGCTTTGGGCGCAGCGGCAGCACGGGCGACGGGCTGATTGATCGTGACGCAGCAATCGAGGCGGCAGACGTTATCTTGGATTTTTCGACGGGAAGCGCCGCCACCGATCTGGCCGAGCGATGTGCGGAAAAGGGCGGCCCTGCTCTGGTGATCGGTGCAACGGGTTTCGAGGCCGAGGAAGTCACGCGGATCGGTGAAGCCGCGCGTAGTATTCCGATCGTGCGTTCCGGTAATTTCTCAATCGGCGTGAATATGCTGGTCGGGCTGGTCGCTCAAATTGCCGGCACATTCCCGGCCGAGGTTTGGGACATTGAAGTTCTGGAAGCTCACCATCGCCGAAAGATTGACGCACCGTCCGGCACTGCATTGATGCTTGGCGAAGCTGCCGCGCGCGGTCGTGGCGTCTCGCTCGCATCCGTTGATCGGCGCGGTCGCGACGGCATCACGGGCGAACGACTATCCGGGGAACTGGCTTTTCGGTCCTGCGAGGTGGGGGCATCATCGGGGAGCACAGCGTCGTGTTCGCGGCCGGAGAGGAAGTCGTGACACTTTCTCATTCCGCTCTTGATCGCGGCATGTTCGCACGGGGGGCGTTGGCTGCCGCGCGCTGGATCACAGGCTGTGCGCCCGGTGAATATGACATGCAGGATGTTTTAGGGTTGTCGCGCAATTCCTGAATTTGTCAGTTTTCTTGGTATCATCAGACTTGCTTACGGAGGCGAAGGACCATACGCCCGCTTAAATTACAGGAACTGCATGATGATAGGTATGGACACTCTACGGGCAGAACTTGCAAGACAGATCGTTGCCACAGCCGCGCTAGATGGAAATTTCCTGCTGCGGTCGGGTCAGACCTCGGATCGATACTTCGACAAATATCGTTTCGAGGGCCAACCCGCATTGCTACAGCCGTTAGCGCAGGAAATGGCCAAGCTCCTGCCCTCGGAAACCGAAATTGTCGCAGGGCTCGAACTCGGTGGTATTCCGCTGGTCACGGCAATTTCGCTGGAGACGGGCTTGCCTGCGGCCTTTGTCCGGAAAGAAGCAAAGGCTTACGGCACTTGCCGTGTCATCGAAGGCCAGAATATTGCTGGGTGTCGTCTAACGTTCATTGAAGACGTCATCACCACCGGCGGGGCCGTGGCGGACGCGTATAATGCTGCGACACATGAGAAAGCAAAAATACTTGCGGTAGTCTGTGCAATTTGGCGGGGTGATGGTGAGCCTCGCATCCTGAAAGTGCCGGACTTACCCGTGTTGCCCGTTTTCCAAAGAGCGGATTTGGAAGCCGCGCGGTAACGAGTTGCGAAAATCCTGACTTTTGAACGCTGCAAAAGTCGGGCTAACATATCGAGCAAAACTCGAGAGTTATGCGAAGGCGCTAAGCCATGCTGCCGGTCAGTCCGATGATACCCGCAACGTATCGATCAGGGCACGTAGCGCCGCCGGGGCTTGCCGCCGGCTCGGATAGTAGAGAAAAAAACCCGGATAGGGCGGGCACCAGTCTTTGAGCACACGGACGAGACGGCCTGAGGCCAGATGCTCGCCGATGTGCTGCTCAATGGAATAAGCCAGTCCGACGCCGTCGAGCGCCGCCGCAACCATCAGATCGGGATCATCGAGGACCAGGAGGCCGTTCGCCGCCACGTTCAGCGCCCGACCATCTTTCGCGAACTCCCACCGATAGAGTGCGCCACTTCCGCTCTGCCGCCAGCAGATACAACGATGTCGATGCAGATCGCGCGGCGTCTCAGGCGGTGGAAAGCGAGAGAAATAGTCCGGAGAGGCGACCACGGCGGGATCGAGGTCCTGTGTAACCCGAACAGCGATCATGTCACGTTCGAGGCTTTCACCAAGCCGGACGCCGGCATCGAAGCCCTGTTTGACGATATCGACGAAGCCGTTCTCGGCTGCGACCTCCAACGTCACGTCGGGGTAGCGATCGGTGAACGCGCGAAACTTCGGTGCTAGCACCCGCATCGCCACCGTACGCGGCACACTGATCTTGATGGTGCCAGCCGGGCGGTCGCGGAAGTCGTTGATGGTCTCGACCGCCGTTTCAATACTGGCGAAAGCCGGGCCAATCTGGCGCAGCAGCGCATGTCCGGCTTCGGTCAGCGCGACCGTTCGCGTGGTCCGGCTGACCAGCCGCACGCCGAGCTTGCTTTCGAGCGAGCGCAGTGAATGCGAGAGCGTGGACGGGGTCAGGTTGAGTCGTGCAGCAGCGCGGCGGAAGCCACCTTCCTCCGCGATGGCTACGAAAGCCGCCAGTTCTCCAAGATCACCCGTCCGCATGATTGATGAATTTCACCCAACAGCACATGCAATGCAAGGTGGATTATTCTGAACAATTCGAGCGCGTATCGTGGTGATCCAATCTAGCTTCCATAAGGATCACCCGATGCCTGACAGCATTCCTACTTCTTCCGCCCGCCGTCTTGAGGATCATGTCGCCATCGTCACCGGCGGTGGCACCGGGATCGGCCGCGCCGCTGCACTGGCTTCTGCGCGGGACGGCGCGACAGTCGTACTGGCCGGACGCCGCCTTGCCGAAATCGAGACGGTCGCGCAGGAGATCGTTGCGGCAGGCGGGAATGCGCTGCCCGTGCCCACCGACGTATCGAAGGAAGACGACATTCGCCGCCTGATCGAAACGACGATTGATCGCTTCGGCAGGCTCGACGCCGCGTTCAACAATGCCGGCATTCTCGGAAACTTTGCGCCGATCACCGAGCAGACGAGCGATGATTTCGACGCCGTGATCGCGACCAACCTTCGCGGCGTCTGGCTGTCGATCAAATATGAGATCGAAGCCTTTCTCGCGCAGGGCACCGGCGGCTCCATCATCAACACGTCCTCCTGGCTGGCGAAGGGCGCGCTTGCGGGATCATCCAGCTATTCCGCCAGCAAGGGCGCGCTCGACGCGCTGATCCGCGCCGTAGCTATCGAGTATGGGCCGAAGGGCATCCGCGTCAACAACATCAATCCCGGCATCATCGACACGCCGATGGCGCGTAGTGGCTGGACAGACGATTCCGCCTTCGTGCCCTTCATCGAACATACCCCGGCAAAACGCGTCGGACAGCCCGATGACGCCGGCGATGTGGCGGCCTGGCTCGCGACCGAAGAGGCCCGGTTTATAACAGGCCAGAGCATTCTGGTGGATGGCGGCTACACCATCGCCGGCCTGCGCTGAAAGGAGCATCCCCCATGGACTACGTTCGCCTCGGTAACAGCGGCCTGAAGGTCTCGCGGCTCTGTTTCGGATGCATGACTTATGGAGACTTGGCATGGCGGCCATGGGTGCTCAAGGAGAACAAGGCCCGGCCGTTCATTCGGGAGGCTTTGGAAGCCGGCATCAACTTCCTCGACACCGCCAACGTCTATTCCTCCGGCGAGAGCGAGCGGATCGTCGGTCGCGCCATAAAAGACTTCGCGCGGCGAGAAGACGTGGTGATCGCCACTAAGGCGTTCTTCCCCATGAGCGACAAGCCGAACGACCGCGGCCTCTCTCGCAAGCATATCCTCGCCAGCGTAGATGCCTCGCTGGAGAGGCTGGGCACGGACTATATCGATCTGTTCGTGCCCCACCGCTTCGACCCGGAAACACCTATCGAGGAAACCGCCGAAGCGCTCGATGCCGTGGTTCGGGCGGGCAAGGTCCGCTATCTTGGCGCATCGTCCATGCACGCCTGGCAGTTCATGAAGCTGCTGGCTTTCCAGCGTCACAACCGGCTGGCGCGGTTCGTCTCCATGCAGAGCCAATACAATCTCATCACGCGCGAGGACGAGGAAGGAATGATCCCTCTTTGCAGGGAGGAAGGGATCGGCCTGACACCTTGGTCGCCGCTCGGCCGGGGTGTTCTGGCAGGCGCGCGCGAGGGCGGCACGATACGCGCCGATACCGACGAGCAGGTCAGGCAGTGGTATGACGGTCGCGCTGAAGTCGGTGAGACAGTTGCCGCCGTTGAAAGCATCGCTCTAGCACGCGGCGTTGCACCTGCACGAGTTGCGCTCGCATGGGTTTTGGCTCAACCAGGCATCACGTCTCCCATCGTCGGCCTGTCCAAACCGCATCATTTGACCGATGCGCTTGGGGCACTGTCGCTGGACCTAGAAGGCGATGAGATCGCATCGCTCCAAGCTCCTATGAGAAAACATCTGCGTATCGCACAATGGTAGTCCAAGCGTCGCGTATATCCTGACTTTTGAATGTTGCAAAAGTCGGGCTAACATGTCGAGCAAAACTCGGGAGTTTCGCGACAAAGCTATAGGTCGGAAAAATGGTCAACCCTGTAATTATTGTGCCGTATGATCCAATTTGGCCCAAAGATTTTGTTCAGATCAGGGATGAAATCGCGATGGCTCTAGGGCCGACAGCCCTTGAGATTGAACATATCGGAAGCACTGCGGTCCCGGGTTTAGCCGCAAAGCCCATAATCGACATTGATGTGGTTATTCCTACCGAATCCGCCCTCTCTCTCGTGATCAGCAAGCTCTCACAACTTGGATACAGTTATGAGGGAGAGAAGGGGATTGAAGGACGCCATGCGTTCGCTCAGCCAAGCAGGTTGCCGACACATCACCTTTACGTATGTGCAGCAGGCAATCCAGAACTCAGGCGGCATTTAGCTTTTCGCGACTACCTGCGTGCCAATCCCGACGCGGCACGCAACTATGGGCTTCTCAAGTAGCGCCTTGCCGATCGGTTCGGCTCCGATCGAGAAAGCTACACCAATGCCAAAACAGCATTTATCACCGACGCGCTGTCCATGCTGTCGCGGAAGTCCTGACTTTTGAGGGTGCTTCGATCCTCTTCACATAATTGACGAGAACGTCCGGTAGTTGCCTGATAAAGGTCCCTCGCTTGGATGATAAGATGAAGACCGCCATCGTTATTTCGATCTTTGTAAGTCTCATGCTCACCTTCGCCGCACCACAGGCCGTCGCGGGTCCATCGGGACAAGGCGGCGCTGGTGGTGCCGGAGGCACTGGCGCTTCCGGTGGACACGGCGGCACAAGTGGGACAGGAGCCGATGCGAACGGCGGCGATGGACTGCCAAATGGTGAGCCTGGATGCGGCGGCGGAACGAACCCGTCATCTGACGGGAAGTTTTACATCCCCGGCACGCATCAGAAATGCAATCCGAGCGCGGACGATCTCAAAAAGGTGAGATAGGCAGAATACTACACCCGGAAATCCTAAAATCCACATGATGCAGGTATCGGGATTTTTGCGACAATCTCTCTTAGGAGGCCGACGAAGATCGCTCCTCAAGCCACCCAATTTGTACGGGGACGATCTAACGAGGCCACGCTTGCGCCGTCATGATAGATAAAGCTGTTCACTCTGTTGACGGTTCCAGGGTCATTTTATGCGTTTGATTGTTTTTGCTGCCGTCTCTTTTGTCACGGCTGTTCTGGCGGCGGGGGTAAGTGCGCAGCCTTGGCAGGACACCGATTCTGCATCTGCTGGATGGTCGATTGATAGGCTGAAGGCAGCGCAGGATTACGCAACCAGCCTGAAGCCCACCGCTGTCATGGTGGTGCAGGACGGCAAGGTGATTGCCAGTTGGGGCGACGCATCCCGCAAGGTGAATGTCGCCTCTGTCCGCAAAAGCCTTCTCAGCGCGCTTTATGGCATTGCGGTCGCAGAACGCCGCATCGATCTCGGCAGCACCCTTGCTGATCTCGGTATTGACGATAAGCGCCCGGCTCTTACGGCGAGCGAGAAGCAGGCGACCGTCCGCGATCTGCTCATGGCACGATCTGGAATCTACCACGTCGCGGCTTATGAAACGGCTGATATCCGCCAGAAACGACCAGAGCGGGGGAGCCATGCGCCCAGTACGTTCTGGTCCTACAACAATTGGGATTTCAACGCGCTCGGCACGATCTACCGGCAGCAAACCGGCGAGGACATTTTCCAGAGCTTCGCGCAACGCATCGCCCAGCCGATCGGCATGCAGGATTTCTCAGCGCGGGACGGCAAGTATGTGGCTGAGCGGCATTCCAGCCACCCCGCCTATCCGTTTCGCCTCAGCGCCAGAGACGCGGCCCGCTTCGGCCAGCTCTTTCTTGACGGAGGACGCTGGAGTGGCCGGCAGGTCATTCCTTCGTCCTGGGTGAAGGCGTCAACCACGGCCTATTCCTCTACCGATCGTGGCAGAATGGGATACGGCTATCTTTGGTGGACGTTGAACCCCGATGTCTTCGGCCCAGGCGCGGCGTTGGCGTCCGGTTATGGCGGGCAGGCGATTGCCATCGTGCCGTCAAAGCACCTGGTTGTCGCGCAGACCGTCGATCCGACTCAGAACGCCAAAGGTGTGAGGACAAGCCATTTCATCAAGCTGTTGCAGCAGCTCGCCGCTGCAGCGCCGTGACGCGTGGTGATGCGGCGGGCGGGGGTGGAGGGTCATTTGAGCAGATGGAGCTTTGCTGCATCTGCCATTCTGCACATCGCGCTTTGCGCCCTTGCATTGCTCTTGCCGGTTCCTGTGCAAATGCCCTTGCCACGAGAGGATAGCATTGAGGTGGAGATTGTGAATCTCCCGCCCCCAGTTTTGCAAGAGAAGCACGAACCCGTGCGCCAGAAGCCTCTTGCCGCTCAGGAGGATGCTGTTTCGCTAGGCAAATCCGAGGAAAAAGCAACGCCGACCGTTCCTCAAGAAGCCGAGCCAAAGGATGAAACGCCCGCGATGGTAAAGCCGTCGCGCATGTTGTCAGAGGAGGTTCTTGACGATCCCCGTAGCCGAAAGGCGAGAAAGGAGTTAGCGGCGCTCGCACCTGCTGATCAGGTCGAACAACTTTGCGGCCTCGAACCCATGGCCCAAGTCGGGGAATGGAGCAAGGAGCTTCGGCCTGATCGTGTGGTAGCCTATGCGATGGCGGACCCTAAAATCGTAGGGAACGCCTTTTCAGCAGATGGCGCAGCGCTTCACAGCAAGCAGGATTGGTACGCGCTTAAATTCAAGTGCGAGCTGACCCTTGATCACAAGAAGGTCGCTGCGTTTGAGTTTCTGATGGGCGATCCCATTCCCAAAAATGATTGGGGCGAGCATAGCCTGCCCGATGAGAGTGAATCGCTCGATTGATCGTTATCCCTTGTTCGGAAGCACGAGGCAGGCATAGGAATGGCTTTTAAGCGCCATGCAGGCCGACATGGCCGCGGACCGGCTACTGAAACCCGTAAATCTTGCCCGATAGAGTGTGTCAGAGCGGCTGGTGGTCCTCTGCGTATAGGGGGAGATCGCGCCATATTTACCGAGAGCATCCGCCTTTGCCTTGGCAAGCAGGTTTTGGGCGGCTGCATCGGAGTCGGATGCGGCGATCTGGATTTCCCATCCGCCACGCTCGCTTACGACTGGTTTTGCCACCGATGCAGGGATCGAATTCGTTATGTCGTTGCTGATCGACGCGACCTCTATGGGAGCTGCGCGATCGGCCAGTACAGGGAGCGGGATACTTTCCTGAGCAAGGTCGAAATCGGTTTTGACGGAAAGACGAGTGATCGCTGTACCGTTCCGAACGGATGCTCTTGGCATTGTGGCATCCAACAGCGAGGCCATCCGAGCATCCCGACTGCGAGCTGTCTTTCCACCGAGGACGACCCCGACAACATGTCTGCCATTATCGTTCACGGCACTGACGAGGTTGAACCCGGAGGCATTGGTGTAGCCGGTCTTGATGCCATCCATACCCTTATAGCGATACATCAGGTTGTTGTGGCCGGTGATCTTGCGTCCACGAAATATGAAAGAGCGTTCCGCAAAGAGCTGATATTCTTTCGGGTAATCCCTCATCAAGGCAATAGCGAGTGTCGCCATGTCCCGCGCTGTCGTCACCTGTCGGCCATCGGGAAGGCCGGAACCATTTCGAAACGTGGTGCGGCTCATACCGAGCTGGCGGGCCTTACGTGTCATGATATCAGCGAATTGCGCTTCCGATCCGCCAAGATGATCGCCCATCGCTTCGGCCGCGTCATTGGCGGATTTGATGATCATGCCGAGAACCGACTCACGGACGGTAAAAGTCTTTCCGGCCGGGACACCAAGTTTCGTGGGAATGGTGTTCGCTCCGTTTTTGGTCATGGTAATGGACTGCTCCCACGACAAGCGGCCATTATGCAGTGCCTCAAAGGTCAGATACAGGGTCATCATTTTCGTGAGCGATGCGGGATGATTTATAACGTCCGCGTTCTCAGAACTCAGCACCTTGCCTGTGTTTGCATCAACAACAAAGTGCGCAGACCCGGCATAGGCCTGCGCCGCGTAAATATTCATTGCGGCTACAACGGCGAACGCGGCCAAGGACCGCTTTTTTATTCTGCAAAATACATTGCGCATCTTTACGCCACCCTGATGCTGATGATTGATGGCGAATTAATAGTGCCGTATTTGCGCAACAAGAAAGCTAAAATTTTACGAATTGGATTCGTATTTAAGAAAGCATGAATCCTCTACCTTTCGTGGAAATGTCAAGAGCGATGTCAGCGGGCTCGCATTTGTCGCAAAAATCCTGACTTGTTGCCGTCCGGGTAAAGCAGAGGCCGGTGAGCTACTAAGGCGCTTTCCTGATCGGAAACATGTCCTCGCCGTAGTGGTGCAGCCTCGTGTGATGCTGGCGGCATAGCCACCGGACCCTCAGAGGCTCGTCGTACCGGTCGTGATGGGCATCGACCGCTTCGCCCCCGCAGACCTCACAGCTTTGCTTTTCCAGCTCGCCAGTCTTCACGGCGCGCTGCACCGCAAGGTGAGCATCATATTTGCCCGGATTGGCACGCCGCCAGTTCGCCTGGCGGGTATCCGTTTTCAGCATCCCCGCATCCTAACCTCGCGCCTAAGGGTCACTGGCCAGCTTGCGCGGACGGCCTCCCATGCGGCCGTTTTCTCGCGCCGCTGCGACCTTCGCCCGCGATCGATATGGCGTTCGGATCGCCTTACCATCTCAGTGCTCCGGCTTGCTGCCCAGCCGGGGTTGTAGCTCTCGCGTGATCATATCGACGTTGTTCGGGGTCACCTGCCAACGGGCCGGGTTGTCATACTCGAAATCGGCATTGACCCTGCGCGTCTCACGATTGAACTGGACCAGCATCTTGACGAAGCCCTTGTCGCCCTTGAGACGAAGCCACTCGCGGTAGCGCTTCACTTCGCGTTCGACCGGATCGTAGAGAAAGGCGGCCGCGTGCGCATTGCCGGTATGATCATAGGCGAAACCGTAACTGGAATTGACGTCCCCGTCATCGTCGATCGCGAAGATGGCCGAGACCTCGATCCAGTCGATGCCGTCGAGTTCGCCGCAGTCGACGATCTCACGCGCGATTGTTTCCAGGAGTTCGCTGTTTTCCGACATGGGCTCCGCTGTCGCTCCTGACAATGCCGCTCCGATGAAGACAGACGCCATCGATGCGGCTAATACATGCTTCATGATTTTCATCCTGCTTCACTTCTAGCATCTAGGAAATAAGACAGAGAAGAGCGCCATGTTTTTCAAGTTTGCAGCGATCTCCCTTCTATGTGTCGCCGTTGTGCTGATGGCAGCCCTGTATATGTTATTCCAGCAACCCGGCCCATCCTATCGGGTATCATCATCACCTGCTCTAGCGAAAGAGGCTGCGGTCGGTCGAGTTATTCCCAATGCCGCGCAACGCGATCCGGTACTGGCTGCGTTGGTGCGTTCGGCCGTCCAAGCTGCTCCAGAGGACGATCGCGCGCTCGCTGCCGATCTTATCAAAGCGTTGCCGGCGCAATAGCGGTAAGGTGGTTAGAGTGGAGCGTGCAATTCCTAAAATTTTACGTCACATATGCTTGTTGCGGGTTTCGGGAGTTTCGCGACACCTTGCAGGCATGCCGATGGGCAGAGAATGAGCGACAATCCGCAAATATCCAATGTCGACGAAGCATGTATGTTCGTCTCGAACTGGTTTGGATGGGAAAGAAATCTCGAAGGGACCCCGATCGATCTCTCTTTCGAAGTCCCACGAGCCATTCAGACCATCAATCGCCGTCTCGGTCGATTATGGCTCGAAACCCCACCTGCTAAAATCTTCAACCTGCAAGACAGGCTGATCCCGCCGCAGGAATATGGGTTTGAGCCAAGCGGTGTCGTGCCAATTATTTGGGAAAATCAAGGTGTTTGGGGATGCGGATATAAGCCAAAAACCAACTCGCAACTATGGGTTACGGGCGATTGGCCAGATGATCAATTCGGCACAAGGGAATGGCGGCCAACACCGGATACGATTGATATCCCGATCATCTTTGTCATGCTCGGCAATGCGGTTTGGGCCTCGCGCGATTGCGTCATGGATGAGGATGATGAAAAACCAGCTCATGCCGACCGCCTGCTCTGGACCTTTGCTCCCTTCGCCGGATTCCTGGGCTTCTGGGCGGATCGCGATATGACCTTGATCCGCATGCAGGGGTCAGGTTGGGGTGTCACGGCGCATCGATAACAGAGGCGATTTCTAATCCAGTTCTGCCCCTCCATTCTCCATTGTCGCACAACTCCTAAGTTTAGAGAGAGATAAGCGGCCGCTGCCTTCCAGGGCATATTCATCCGGGCTCAGTTCCCTTGGCTAGTTCCAGAAGCGAGGCGGTCGCAGCGCTTGCATAAGCTGGAACAGCGAGAACAAAGCTGCTTGTCAGGAATTGATCGGCTGCTCCGAATTCTGGCAACTGGCGCAACTTTTCATCCTCAATCGAAGAGCGAAGTGACGCGAAAATCGCCAGAGAATCCACGAATCGATACGGCCGGGCGTGAATGGCACCCATCGCCGGGGCGATTGCGCCAGGGACGCCTTTGGCAATTTGCAATTCAGCTTCAAAGCGGCAGGCTTCGATTAGTGCTGCCTCACGCGCTTTCCAATCCTCGGCCCGCATTACTCGATCGAGCATAGGCTTTAGATCAGGTGCGCAATCCAGTTGCGAAAAAGCTGTGCCAAACCACTTGGGATAAGGGGCATAGCGGCGCTCAATCAGCATAGCGAGCCGCATGATATTCCCAATTATTCTTGCTGCGATGACACGTGACCCGATGTCATCGCCAGCATCGCCGGCTCGGCCGACATAAGCACGTTCCTCGGCAATGCGTCCCCATTGCGCCGCGAGCTTGTACAGCCAAACATCGCGGGGGAAGTAGGCCATCCGTTTTCGAAGGGACGTCAATTCGCCGAAATCATCGCGGAAAATCGCGCCACCTGCGACGGTCAGAAACGTTTGCTCAGAATAGGATAGCCAGTCCTGTGTCGTTAGCTCGTTCGGGAATTGACGACCCCAAAGCGGTCGCACCAGGCCGCAACTGTATAGAGTTCCGCGCCATGGTCTGACCCCAACATGCCCACCCCAGCATCTCCCGAAGGTGGCCGGACATTGGTCGAGTAACGAACCGGCCAGCCTTCGAATGATAGCGGCAAACTGCTATCCAGTGCCTTCATGACGGCTGGCGCAATCGTGGGGAAGCTCGCAGCGGGAAGGAAAAGCTGCACACACGGGCCGTAATCGTGGTCTGCCGATACCTCGGAATCGAACCCGAGGATCTCCGAACCAAGGCCGATACGAGCTGCGGCGTGGGACATATATGGAAAGTTATCGTGCAGGATCGGGCCGACAACCTTCTCGTAGAAGCGCTGCGATAGGTCGATTCCAATTCCTTTAGCCATCGTCCTTCACCTGCTTTCTCTCGCAATTATCGGATCGGTTGAACCTCCACGGCCAACGCGCTATCATTCTCGCGGGCTGTGCAGCCCACCGCTCGCCCCTTCAGGGATGGTGAATGCACAAACTTTTCGGTTGAACCCTTGTGGGCAGCCGTCGGCAATGCGAGCGCCGGCATTGATTATGCCTGGAAAGGGACAAAACCATGAGTGCTCGCGCTCACCCTAAATCTATGGCCAAAGCTTTGCGAAAAGCTCTTGCCGAGCAGAACCTCGACCTATCGCATAGCGCCTGCCTGGAAATTGTCGCGCGGCAGTTTGGCGCTTCCAACTGGAATACCTTGAAGGCATCGAGTGACAAGTCCGCATCGCTCAGCTTCACGCTTTTCGTTGAGCATGGTCGTCAGGAAGAAGCCGCCATCTTCTACAGGACCGCTTTCGGTGCTGTCTCAACGAAGACGCATTACCTACAACAACAAGAGCCAATGGCAGTTGAGCTGGAGCTTGGTGGATGGCTAATCTCGATATGCGGCTCGAATCCGCGTCGAGAAGCCGAGCCTTGGCGTGGAGGCCCCTTTTCTCAAAAGGAGAAGGGGGCCGGGAGCGCGGTTTATCGTTTGGACGTGGACAACGTAGCGGCTATGCTGAAGACAGCGGTTGCAGCTGGGGCCGGTATTCGGGACAGCCTACAAGTTGCCGACAATGGTCACCGTGTTGCGACCATCTTTGATCCCTTTGGGCATATCTGGGCCTTGCATGAAAAGGCCGTAGCGACCACGACGCAGGCAGCGTAAGCTAACGACGAGTTCTTGTCGCAAATATCTGTCGCGAATCCCAGACTTTTGCGTTTGAGTTTTGCGACAGAAATTCTCCTGAAAATTCATCGCTGGCGGTTTTGTCGCGAAACTTAGGGATTTCCTAGAAGGCCCTCTTTGAACGTAGCTAGGCGTTAGGTGTCCGCCTCGCCGGTCTCCCGCGCTGACGCCGCCAATCCCACCTCGACCTCACGCAGTTGCCGGCGCTTATCCGCCAATTCGTCGGCAAAAGCGTATTCGCCCGCCTGCCGTGACTGATAGGTTGCTAGCCTGCGGCGGTATTCTTCAAGCCTCTGACGATAACGCTCCCTCTCGGCCTCAAACCCGTCGAGCGCATGTTCGAGGCGAGAGATGGCCCCGAGTGGGGTGACAGTCAACTGAAGCTCGATCTCTTGGGTCGCGCCGACGCGCAGTAGCAGCGTCTGGTAATGGTAATTGGCACCGCGTCCGAACTTCTCGCCCTCATAGACGAGGTCGAAGCCGCCGATGCTGGCAATATGAACCTCGCCCTCCTGCTGCAGCTGGACGAGGGTGAGGATTTTCCTCATCAGCGTGCGTCCGGCATCCTTGCGCTCCTGATATGACGTGCCCGTCACGCTCATTATGAACGCCTCGCCAGTGGTCGGAACCAGCCGCTCGATATCCTGGCCGATCTCAGCAATTCGCCGGGTCGCCGTTTCGATCTCGCGCTCCGCGTCCCGAACCTGCCGACGGACGGCAAAGAGATCGTCTTCATGGGCGGCCCGCAGCCGTTCCAACCGGGCGATATCGGCTTCGAGACCTGCTTTCTGCATCAACCGCTCATCACCACTGGCAATCGCCTTGGCCATGGCGAACTGATTGGCCTGACCCTCGTTCAGGTCTTCCAGCCGGCGGATGGAGGTGTCGCCGGAAAGCGCGGCGGCGATGAACCGCGCCTTGCGCTCGTTCTGCTGCCACATGGTGGCGTCGAGCGAACCTTGCGTGGCGTAGGCAAAAATATCGACCTCATCATGCTGGTTGCCCTGACGAACAATGCGCCCTTCCCGCTGCTCGATCTGCGAGGGAAGCCATGGCACGTCGAGATGGTGCAGGGCTTTGAGGCGTAGCTGCGCGTTCACGCCAGTGCCCATGGTCTCTGAACTGCCGATCAAAAACCGGACCTTGCCGGCACGGACGTCACCGAACAGTCGTTGCTTGGCCTCGGTCTTCTTGAAATCCTGCATGAAGGCTATTTCCGAAGCGGGAACGCCCATGCGGATCAGCTCGTCGCGAATCCAGCGATAGGCGGAGAAGCCACGGGTCTTCTCGACGCTCAGTGTGCCGAGATCGGAGAAGATCATTTGCGCGGCGCCAGGTAGTTCGAACGGCTTGCCGTCGGGGCGGAGATAGCTGTTCTCCGCTGTCTCCTTCCAGATCCTGTGCACGTTGCGGACGAGCAGATTGAGCTTGTTGTCCGCTCGTCGTCCATGGCCGGCATGACCAGTCGAAGATCAATCGCCGCATGGCGGCCGTCGGTGATGACGGAGAGGAGAATGTCGTCGCCAGGCTGCGCCGGTCCTTCGCGCTGCTCGATCGCCTTGATGCGGGTTTCAAGGATGCGCTGATAGGTCTTGAACGCAGTCGTGGGAGCCGCGGCCAGGATCTGCCGCTTCCCAGTGGCGATCTCCGGCACCTTTACAAATTGCCGCAGGTCTACGGGCATCACCACGTCGGCGAGGTCGCGGAACATGGCGATCAGTTCGGGCACGTTCACGAAACTCGCAAACCGGCTCACCGGCTTGTATTTGCCGGACGGCTGCAGCTCCAGTTCGGTTTTCTCGTCTCCGAAGTTCGAGGCCCAGGCGTCGAACTCGTGCAGGCCGCGCTCGTGAAGTGCCTCGTGGCCGAGCAGGCGCTGGATGGAGAACATCTCGCCGAGCGTGTTCGTGATTGGAGTCCCCGACGCCAGAACCAAAGCGCGCCCCGGATTCTTGGTCTCGATATAGCGGCTCTTCACATAGAGATCCCAAGCCTTCTGCGAGCCGTTCGGGTCGATCCCCTTCAGCGTCGACATGTTCGTAGCGAAGCTGAGTTTTCTGAACTCTTGAGCTTCATCGACGACAATCTGGTCGACGCCGATCTCGGAAATGGTCAGAAGGTCGTACTTGCGGGTGGAAAGGGCTTCGAGCCGTTCAGCCAAGCCCTCCTTCAATCGCTCCAAGCGTTTGCGGGATACACGGTCCTCATCATCAACCTTGATAAGCAGATCTTCATAGAGCTGGAGTTCGTCCTGGATCATCTGTTGCTCGAAGGCGGAGGGCACGCCGATGAACCTGAACGCCGAATGCGTGATAATAATCGCATCCCAGACAGCGGTTGCCGCGCGGCTCAGGAAGCGGGCGCGCTTGTCCTTGGCGAAATTGGTCTCGTCGGCAACCAGGATGTTGGCAGACGGATAGATCGCCAGAAACTCCCGCGCAGCCTGCGCGAGGCAATGACCGGGAACGACCAGCATGGCCTTGGCAATCAGGCCGAGCCGCTTCTGCTCCATAATCGCCGCGGCCATGGTCATCGTCTTGCCGGCGCCAACGGCATGGGCAAGATAGGTCGAGCCGGAAGAGATGATCCTCCAGATGCCACGTTTCTGATGCCCATAAAGAACAAAGGCGCCTGAGGCGCCCGGAAGTTTAAGATGGCTGCCGTCGAATTTTCGCGGCGCGATATCGTTGAACCGGTCATTATAGACCCGCGCCAGCCGGTCGGTGCGATCCGGATCCGTCCAGATCCAGGTCTGGAAAGCCGTCTTGATCTTCTGCAGCTTGTCGCGGGCCGCTTCGGTGTCGACCACGTTCAGCACCCGGCGCTCGCCATCGACGTCCTTGAAGGTATCGAATATCTGCGGTACGCGCGAGTTCAGAGCGTCAGCAAGTAACTAGCCAGCGTGGCGTCGATCCGTACCCCATTCCGACGTGCCGGTCGCGATATAGCCGAGCTGGCGGGCTTCCACGGTCCACGATCCAATTTCCGCCAGGTGGTGGATTTTGATCTCGACGCCCGTCGTCTCCTTGACGAAGGTGACCACATCGGAGGCCGGGATCCATGGCGCACCGAGGCGGGCAGTGATATCGGACGGCCGAAGATCGGCGGGCTGCACCTCTTGCAACGCGCTGACATTCCGTTTGAACGCCGGATCGAGGTCGGCAGCTGCGATGGCCGCGGTAAGCTTCATGCGCACCGGTCCGGAGAGATAGGCGTCCGACGTCTGCCAAGCGCCATCGGCCGGGTTCCGGAAGATGGCATCGCCAAGATCGGCAATCACTGCATCCGGATCCCGATGCAGCAGTTCGGCAATGTGGTCGACATCGACGTGGCCGCGGTCGTTGAGAACAACGGCCAGCGCATCGGCTGGACTGGTGATGACGGGCGGGGCTGGTGGCGCGATCACCCGTTCGGAGAAGATCGGACCAGGGTGAGCGGTATCAGTCTCGAGATCGTAATCCTCGATCGAGGCAACCAGCCAGCAATCGGGGTCATCAAGGAATGGCTGGAGGTTCGGGCGGCGGTGGGTTTCCTTGATCTCACCAGCCTCCAAATCCTCCGAGATCGAGACCGTCGTATGGTTGATCGGACCGAAGTCGCGAACGAACGACGACCAGGCGATGCGCAGCCGCACCTGCAGATCACGCCATGGCCGATCCTGCTCCTGAGCCTTCAGCACCTCGCGGACCGCGTCGCCAACCGGGATTAGCTTGGCTATGATCCGGACATGTTTCTCCGGCACGCCGTCGGTAGAGCGGCCCTTGCGCACGGTGATCGCCACGGGGGCACCGTCTATCATCTGCATCAGTCCGCGGACTTTATCGATGAAGAAGCTGCCTTCGCGAACCTTCGACCCTGTCGTACGCAGGTCGACGATATCGCCGAGTTCGTCCTCCAGATCGATGTCGATAGCGGTCAGTTCGCCGTCATAAAGATCTTCCGGAAGAAGGGAGGTGGCGGCGTTCAACGCGAATTCGAGATCGACGCCGGGCCGCGGACGGCATGTGTAGGTCTCGCCAAACGGACCTGAGGTCAAGGCATGGTCGCCGAGGACGAAATCTGGATGACGGACGAACCAGCGATTGATACGGATCGCGCCCTCATCCTCAGTGACCGGACGGACCTCGTCCACGTCGAGCCAGGTCTGGTCGCCCTCCGGCTCGCCAATCTTGCGTTTGCGGAAGTATAGGATATCGACCACGACGTCCGTGCCGGCATCACGGCGGAAACTGCCTTCAGGCAGGCGGATTGCCGCGATCAGGTCGGCGGATTTGGCGATATGTTCTCGGGCGGCAATATCCGCCTTGTCCATTGTTCCGGAACTGGTCACAAAGGCCGCGAACGCGCCGGGCTTCAGGAGATCGATCGAGCGGGCAATGAAGTAATCATGCAGGCGCAGGCCGAGTGAGCGGTATTGCCGGTCGGAGCGGACAGTGCGATCAGAAAAGGGCGGGTTCCCAATGGCAAGGTCATAGATCGGCGAGAGGTCGGTGCGGGCAAAATCGCCCTCGATGATCCGTGCTTTCGGCTGCAGAAGCCGAGCGATGCGCGCGGTCACAGGATCGAGCTCGACGCCGGTGACGTATGAGCTGTCACGGTATTCTTCAGGCATCAATGCCGGAAACAGGCTGGTGCCGATGCCCGGTTCCAGAATGCGTCCGCCGCGCCAGCCCATCCGCTGCAATCCTGACCAGATCGCCCGGATAATGAATTCCGGCGTGAAGTGGGCATACTGGGTGCAGCGCGAGAGGCTGGAATAGTCGCTCTCGGAAACGGCGGTCACGAGCGAGTTACCGAGATCGTCCCAGCCATCCCGGAAATCCACCTCGCCCGGACGGCGGAAGATGCCGTTGGCGAGCTCGCCAGCGCCGAACCCGGTAAAGCGGATCAATCGCCTCTGCTGTTCGCGGGTCGCGGAAATGGCGAGCTTCTCGAGTTCGTTGGCGGACAAGATGGCGGCAACATTCAATCGTGCGCGCTCTTTCCACGATGCAGCCAGACTGCGATCTTCTCCTTCCTCGAAATAGAAGTTCGACCGGTCGCATTGTTCACGACGACCAACTGCCGGGTTGCTGGCACGCCGCATCGCCGGAGCCGGAGTTGGCGGCGTTGGATCGGGATCGTCGTCATTGGCTGCCTCGGGTGCGAAACCCCCGAAGGCTGTTACACCGAGGCCAAGGCCGGAGGAAAGTGCGGTGTTGCCGAACATATCGAGCGTGAAGGGATCGTTGCTCATGATGAAATCTCCTTGTGAAAGCATGCCTCATCGGCCCACCACAGGGATGGGCGACAAAACCGCCATTGATGTTGGGGATCCCGCTGCGGCGGGACGTTACGACCACTCGATGATGAAGAGTTCAATCGAGTCCGGCTGAAAGCTGATGCCAAGATGCCGGGCGTTTGGGCAGGCGGAGATCATGGCCTCCAGCTGCGCGGCGTCGATGAATTCGACACCGTCATCTCCGCCGAACGTCCTCCGCTTGACCTCGAACCAGTCGTCGTTCGTGCGGGGATCGCATTCGAGGGCATAGGCGATGAACGGCGTTTCGCCGTCCGGCAATTTGCCGTTCGAGCACAGGTAGACACCGTGATCACCCACGAGCCAGACACCCGGCTGTTCATCGCGACCGGGAGAAAGACCTGAGTGCGGATTGCGGAAACCGCCGTTAGCTTCCGCGTCGGTGCGACCGCGGGCCACGACCGCTCGTACGGATTCGATCGGAAAGGAAAGCACGACACACCTCCCTTATGCAGCAACCGCTTCAGGCAGATATCGCAGATTGACCGGCAACTTCGCTGAAATCTCCGCGTCGGTCAGATCCTCCAGGAGCTTGACGTTGACCGTCCCGGTTCCAAACATGCGAATCTTTCGCCTGCCACGTTTGGAAACAGGAAACTGCAAATCAGCATAACCGCGATAGTCGTCAGCGGTACTCGACCAGATGTGCTCCAGCCTTTCTTCACGGGTCATTGCCCGGACCGGCCGGGTTTCCCGCTCGATAATCGTGGTGCGCATCTGCTGGGGCGACGACGTATCAGCAAGGTCGCAATAGCCATGGAAATAGCGGATTTGACCGTCAATCCTGAGGGTGAAGAAGACGGAAGTGACCGAGCCCGTCAAAAATTCCCGCATGGCAAACATATCGCCACGCATCCAAAGTGGGGGCAGGATCTCGAACATGTAATCGTGCTCGCGCTCACCGAGCTCGAACCATTCTCCGTTGTAGAGAGCGATGTCGTCGCCATCACAACGGTTTGGACGTTGTGCGTGACGGTCGAACATGCGGACATCTGATGGCGCTCAGTGATGCCCTGATAGATTTTGCGGATGGGAGAGAGCGTCATGATCGGCTCCTTCAGCCTCGTCGGGGCGCAAGCGCGGCGGATCCTCATGGTCGCCATCGTCTCTTCAGCCCTTCCTGACCCCTCCCCCAAGCCGCCTCTCCGTCCGGGCGGGTCAAGGGCCGGCTTGAGCCGGGCGAAGCTTCACCCTTGACGCGGCCGGCGGGCATGCGGCAGGCCTCCCTCTCTTTCTATTCTTCTTTCGCCTTTTTCTTGTTCGCGAGCGCGTAGCGCATCATTCCAGTCCTCGGCCGGCGGCTTCAGCCGTAACCAGTCGCAGCCCGCTTCATCGGCAATGTCGCGAAGGCGGCCGGCAAAACTCTCACCCTGGCTGTTGGCATCGGTTGCCGCGACGAGCAGCGCGCCGGTACACGAGACCAGCTTTCGGAGCGCGACGTCCGTGGTCGGCGACCAGCCGCCGCCGGTGCTGAGATAGAGGCTTCCCTCGCGCAGCCCTTCGAAAGCGGCAAGGCTCATGGCGTCGATCGCTGCTTCGGTGACGCACAGGCGCAGGGCGTCTTTGGCACCGAGCCGGAACAGCACTTTCGATCCGCCCGTCGAGAATCCTCGCCAGTCCGGGCCGCGCTCTTCCCAGCCGGTCACGGCACCAGCGTCATCGACATGGGCCGCCCACATACTGCCGTAGGGACCTTCGCGCAGGACATTGGTCTCGATAGCCGCACGGATGATACTGTTCGGCACGTAGCGATCGGTTGCAAGGTAGCGCCATGTCATAGACCCGCGCCATGGCCTTCGCCGACCGTCCCATCGCTCCCGGATGGATGCTGCAGGAGCGGTATTGCGCACTGAACGTCGCCACTCTGGCTCCTGCAAATCGACCCCAACCAGCGACGCGACACGATTGAGAGCATCTACAAAGGAAAAGCCCTCCATATGCTGAACGAGGCTGAAGACATCGCCCTTAGCGTCGCAGAGCGGGTCGAACCATCCCCTGCCCCCGTGTATGACGATGACAATCTCCCCGCCGCGCCGGTGTTTGATCGCCCGCCGTGTGCTTTCCTTCAGGTCGACCGCGAACCCTGCCTGCTCCAGCACGACGGCGCACGGCACACGATCCCGTAGGTCTTCCAGTTTCTGTTTTTCCATCCTTCTGCCGGCGCTCTTGGCGCCGCCCTTCTTGTCCGATTCATTTCTCCCGCAATTTGCGGGACCGCTTCCGACGGTCTGCGAAGAGCAAAGGAGGCAAGGGCGCGACTGGCAACCTGCAGATCTGCACCTTGGCACCGAGGGGCCGCACCAGTCGCGGCGCAGCTTCCCTTGCCGCCTGCAGCTCGCAAGCGGCAAGGAATGCCGGCTCAATGAGCCGGCCCGTACGCGAAGGGATCGAACTCCGCGATGGTCTCGACCTCGCCGTCATCGAGTTCGTCGCTCGGAAGGACGCCGAACTCGTTGCCGGACCAGAAAAGCGTGACCGGGACCATAAGGGTGTGGGAAAGCTGGAAGGCGTGGTTCCGTGCGAGGTTGAGATCTGTGTTCATCGGAGGGCTCCATCCTGGAGCGGGCCGTTCCCGCTCGATGGCTCCCGTCAGTGTCCGGAACCGGTCGCGATCACCGCGAAGGCAAAGCCGAGTGGCCGCACGCTTGCGTAGCGGACCCCGCAGCGGGTTGATCGACGGAGATCCGGGGCAGGACCAGGAAGCCATCCATCAAGAGCGGGAATGGAACGCCTCCATGAGCACGGCCTCGAGTTTCAAAGATCTTGCTGGTGAGGAACACATCACCGCACACCACACTCTGGTCGTCCGTCCACACCGGTCTGGGAGTAGCTCGCCGCCAATGCTGGCGTACGGTGGAGAAGGAGCCGCGCGCAGCAAGCAACCGCAAATTCGAGGGTGTTAGGTAGACCATCCCCTTTTGCATAGGTGCGTTGCACAATTCTTGTTTGCGCATCGCACAATATCTAGGCAGTATGCCTATAGCTGATGCACGCGATGGCTTCCTCCCAGGTCCATCGTATCAGCTGTTCCCCTCTGGAGGTTTTTGACCTTCACAATTAAAGGGCCTCGGTATTCCGGTGGCCCTATTTTTTTGGCGCGAAGGCAGCCCAGGAAATTTATCGAAAATCACGCGTCTTCACCCTGATCTGATCGATGTGCCCGTAGGGATCGACGATATCGCGAACCTTCGGCATTCCACGCGGATCGGGGTCGGCGACCCGTGATGAAACTCGTCACCGCGCCCATTCAGAAGCGGAAACGCCTTGTCTCGGGACCCGATACTGGCAAGCTCGGCAGAACGATTAGTCAGCCGGCGCGCGACCAGATGGACGACCTCACCTTCGCGCTGGACCTTGCCATAGACGCCGATCATGCCGGCAACTTGCATCTGGTCTTTATAGTGTTGATCCCCAGCATACAGCTTGGAAAAACATCCTTCTATTCGACGACGTTTTCCGATCTGGCACAACCTTAAACGAGATCACCAAAGTCCTGCTCGATTAAGGGCAGGCATCAAGCGTGCGCGTCCTCACAATAACCAACACATGGAGCAACCAATGAACACCGTTTTCATCGGTGGCTCGCGACACATTTCGCGGCTACCTGCTCGAGCGAAGGAGCGATTAAATAATATCATTGAGAATGGGCATCACGTTGTTGTCGGCGACGCCAATGGTGCGGACAAAGCAGTCCAGAAGCACTTGTCGGACGCCGCCTATGAAAAGGTGACCGTATTCTGCTCCGGCGACAAACCTCGCAATAATTTCGGTGAATGGCGAACGCAAAATATCATGCCGCCTAAGCACGTGAAGGGCTTCCAGTTTTATACGGCGAAGGACCGTGAGATGGCCCGCGAGGCCGATTTCGGATTCATGATCTGGGACGGCAAGAGCCCTGGCACGGTCTTGAACGTCCTGCGTCTGATCAAGGCAGGGAAAAAGGCTGTTCTTCTAAACGTTCCCGAAAAGTCACCGGTGACATTCAAAACCAGGGAACAATGGAGCGCATTCTTAGCCAGATGTAGTGCTGACCTGCGCGAAAATTTACGCGACCGCGCGACCTCCGACGAATGGGAGGTAGAGGAACCAAGCGCGCAAGCCGATCTGCTGGCAACAGTTCGAGACGTTGAGCCGGTGGAGCACTCCCCCGCCCCAGACCTTTCACCGGTCGAGGATCCAGCTGCCAATGTGAATGCTGCCCTGGCCTCTGGCGACGCGTTGGGCCATCTTGCTCGTGCGAAAAAGGGAGGGATGACGCAGATCGCAAAAGAAACGGGGTTAGCGAGAGAAAGCCTTTACAGGGCGCTCGGAAAAGACGGCAATCCGGGACTTATGACGATTCTCAAAGTCATTTCCGCGCTGGGCCTCACGCTTCAAGCAAAGATGCAAACCAATTCCTAACCCCAAAGATTGGTTGCGCGTCGGCGCAGTCGCCTAAATATCCAACATTTCAGGGGGTGACTTGAACGGATTGAGGATGCGTACTCCACGCCCCGTGAAATCGGAGACATTTCGCGTTACAACTACCAAACCGTGGACGCGTGCGGTCGCGGCCAGTGCAACGTCCCATCGGTCCTTGTTCTTACTTCCGAGAAGGCGCGTCCACTCGGCGACAACCGGCCCGTCAATCGGAATGATGCGATCAGAGAACGATTTTTCGAGCATCTCGATGGCGTCAAGGATTCTCTGGGCACGGTCCGGTTCACGTTTCATCAATGCTTCGGCTCCGCGACGCTTCTCGAATAGCGTTGCGACACTCAGCCGAAGATCCGTGTCATCGACGGTCGTGATCCATTTATGCACATTCTTGTGCCCGCCGTGCTTGAGTTCACGGAGAACATTCTCATCGAGCAGATAAAGCGTCACGGAATGGCCCTTGGTGCGACTTCACCAGGGTCACCGTCATCATCGAATGCACCAGCATCAGCCAAATCGGTCAAAGTGCTCTTCAGGCTCTTCGTTGGATAGGGACGCCCGCGCTTTGGGTAAGCCTTGGCATACTCGACTGCAGCTTCGGCCTGATCCCGCGTAATGGACGGAAAATCCGCAAGGACGACATCAATGCCCTCGTCCCGCGCCAATGCCGCGATAAGGTGCGCCGAGACTGCCGTTCCGCGAACAACCGCCTCTCCTCGGGCGCCCGTGCTTTCAACCCTACATCTGACTGCTTCGAGTTTGGCCATTCGGTCATTAAGATCGATGTCGATTTGCGCCAGATCCAGTTCAAGCCTACCGAGTTGGAGTTTGTGAGCATTATCGGGCAATTTGCGTAAGGCACCATAGAGCCGGCGCCGCCCTGCTGGCGTCAAGTCTTTGTTGAGCTCATCTGCAAGCCGCAGGAAGCGCAGTTCGGCCGGGCCAAGGAGCCTTTGAACCATGTTCCCCACCTTCTTTTGCCGGGCGTGAATGACGCCCGTGTCAACCGCCTTGTTGAGCATCGCTGGGGTTCTGCCCAGGACATACCCTGCTTCGCTCAGCGTAAAATTCTGGATTTGGGACAAGCATGACTCCTTCATCAATCCATCCCAATATAGGGGTGAATTAGACAGTATGCAAGGCGCGAATCAGTCGTCATCACGTCGACTAAGAACAATCCCTGCCGACTTACTTGACGAGCCTCAGAGTGCCTCGTCCGGGAGTTAAGGTCGTATTTGTCGAAGACGGCACAGCAACCGTCACGAGCCCGAAAAGAAGCTTCACAATTTCAGACTCTGGTATCGAAAGCATTGCGGAAAGCCCTTCCACGCCACCACCGTTTTGACGAAGATCATCCAGGACTTTCTTCCAAACCTGAGATTGTTCACGACGGATCGCCCGTGGCTCGGTCGTGCGCCACCCTCGCCGAGATATTTCCACGAATAGCTGTTGATAGGTCCATTTTGACGCCAAACCAAGTTCGTGAAGGCGATAGGTCATGGCCGCAACGGAAACCGCCCACGAGGCTTTGAGATCGACGACTTGGGGAAGCCCTGTGATACGTCCGACGGCTCGCAAGGGTGCCTCCGGCATCAAAAAAGCGGCAGCAAACTCATTGGCCTGCTTCTCAGCCTCAAGCCCATTGGGCGCGGCGTGTTTATGCAAGACCAGATGTCCAAGTTCGTGCGCTGCATCAAAGCGACTACGCTCGGCAGACTTCTGCGAGTTCAGGAAGATGTAAGGCCGATCATCTCTCCAGACTGAGAAAGCATCAACTTCCTTACCATCTTCACCGAGAGAAAAAACGCGCACGCCCTTGAGCTCGAGAAGATGAACCATGTTTTTGATCGGACGATTCCCGAGCGCCCAAAAATCCCGCAGCGCGGCCGCTGCGCTCTGAGGAGTGTCTTCCCTCATATCGGGAACGGATGCCGACGGGAGATTGAATTCTGCATCGAGCCAATCGGAGAGCAAGAACGCGATCGCGCCGGCGGCGATCGCTCCATCTCTTTGCCTTGCCGTCATTTTACTCATAGACCGAAAACTAACGCCTTCCGGTCGAGGAACGTCAACGTCGTCCAACATAAAGAAAGACAACGGAAATTGCAGAATTCGGGAAAGCTTACGAGCAGTCTCATCGCTTGGAAGGTATTCTCCGGCCTCATAGCCTGTGACGGTTCGAGGTTCGATTCCAGCCTTGGCGGCAAGCTCCTTCATCGTCAAGCCGGCTCGCTGACGAGCCACGGTCAACCGCAATTTGTTGAACATCACGCGACCTTGCGGGTTACGGGCACATCGATGTCCGGATTGTCGATCGGATCTTCGACGGGAAGCCCACCATTTGCATCAGGCAGCGGAATGAAGATCCTCTCTTCCCAGCTCGTGACATTGCGCTCATCAAAAGCGGATGGGAGGGACAGCTCCGCGCGACATACCTCATCTTCGATGTGGATCAGCAACATCCAGGTTGGATAGCTCAAAATGGTGGCCGCTTTGCGGAGCTCGGCTTCAACCGTTTCCGGAAACATATCTGTTTCGAGGTTGTTCTTTAGGACCGCCGCTTCAGTATACAGACCTTTGAGCGACTTCGTGCGCGGCGAGCCGTGAGACATACACGTCATGGCATCTGAGCTGGCCACGACGATATTAATCTGTGACGAGTCGTTGATGACCAGCGAGTAGTTACTCGGATCATCTTTACGCCATCCGAGAGGAAGCAATTCGTCACGCAGCGTGCGCACCACAAACCGCCAGGCCTCAGTTCCCGGTATGAACGGCGGATCATTGTCTATGCAGTTGAGACGCGCGGTGTGGCCTGCAAGTACTGCCCGTACGACCGCCTCCACTGATACGTTCAGTTCCGCCAGCCGGCGCCTGGCGTCGGAGGGGGTTTGATGCACGAGAATCGCAGACACTGCCATGGAATCACCTCGACTTCATTTTTTCAACCTTCTAGCAGGTTTAAAAAATGAAGTCCACGCGATTGAAATGACCGCCCTCAGCGCGAAACGAGTTCGACGATAGCGTTGGCAATGTCCGTATCGGCGCCAGATAACTCCGAAGCGATATCGAGCAGATCGCCTTCGGCTATGCCATCGAGATGGCCAAACAAGTAGGATGCCATCCGAAGGGGTTCCAGGAGTGCAGCTCCTGCTTCCTGCAGTACGCGTTCGACATCCCCATGGATGCGATAGGAACGGATGGCTTCGCGAGCCCTGCCTCGAGCATCCTTAAGCCGCGTCGCAAGATTATCGCGGAAGCGCTTCTCCTCGTCGCGCGCCCACGGAGCAGAGGCGCGGCATACCACATATTCGCCCCAGAAGGATTCCGCGAATTGCTGCTCCAGCTTCCCGATATAGGTCCTTGCCCTGTATCCGATCAGCACTCCTGGGAATTGTCGCTCGCGGTTGGCGTGTCCTCCCACATGTGCGCATTCATGACTAACGATGGCGAGGTCCGTACGCAGATCGTCGATATTGCGATCTCCTTCAGAAAAAGCGAGGCGCAAACAGGATCTGCCAAAAGCACTATATGCGTCTTGAATTTATCGCCCCGTTTGACCACGACAGACTTGCCGACACCGACAAGGCCTTCATCATTCGTCCGTTCTTCGGGTCGTATCCCTTCGATGCCACGATCGAGCCCGCGTAGCGCCGCATCATAATCAACGGCGACGGTGATCCATCAAGGGTACTGATATCGATATGGCGACCGATCTCGATAACCAAATGCTTGACACCAAGGCGCAAACATTCCGCACCATACTCGTTCTGGATACCCAGCACCTCGACCTTGACGTCTGGCATGGTGAACGGGATTTCAGGCTCGTCAATCTGGTCGTTCATGCCACGGCGGGCTCCTTTGTTCCTGATCTGTACTCAAGTATCAAGGAATTGCCAGAGGTTAAGCGCGCCATCAAAAAATCTATTCCTCGGGGTGGTAACCTTTAGTGCCCTCTAGCGGTCAACCCGCGAGTTCCTCGTCGATTTCCGCTTCTCCACCCTGATCACCGGACCCCGCCGACACAGCTGCGTCGATCGCTTCCTGAATTTTGCAGAAGCAATAATTGATCCGTAGATTGAGTAGCTCCTTATGAGGTGCTTCGGCGCGGATCAGCAATCGCTTGCAAGCTCGCCCGCAAAGCCTCGATCCATGCGTATTCTTAAGTAAGCAGCCGGTTGTGCTTCTCCTGCTCATATCGCGCATAGAGTCTGGCGAGCAGTCGCCCATTAGGAGGCCAATCCTGAATGACCACCTGAGAGAATGCATAATGCGGTAGCGTTCAGCATTCAGTGCCCTTGCGAACACGTTGGCGCGGCATCCTAATATGGCCTCGATCTTAATTCTCAACCCCAAAGTCGTCCGAATCCACGCAACCTTAGCTTTCCTCGGTCGCCCCAGAAAGCCGCGGAAACTCGGTGCAGCATCCTTTTATGAAAGCATTGTTGTCGCTGTCAAAGTATGTTGTGCAGGCCCCAGTTGCGCTCGTATGACGGGTTTGAGCGTTAAAAAGAGCTCAAGTCGGGATGCAACTCCCTCGACTCTCAGCTGTCCGTCCATTTGTGTCGGCAGTATATTTCGTACAAGTGGTTCGCTTAGGTCATCGGCCCATTTATTATCTCCTTCGAGCTCTTTCCAGCCAATCGTGCTTCCATCTTGGTGAGCTTTGCACTCAATCTCCACGTCGCGCGCCGTTGACACCCGTGCAAGGAGTTCGGCTATCCACATCGACAAGGGTGTGACGCTGGAGAGAGCGATCTCGATATCGATACCTGTGAATTTCACCAATGGCGCCGGATTGGTGTTTGCGACAACTGCCTCGACAATTTGACGGGCCGTGACGGGTCCGCCTGATTCCTGGAGCAAAAGGTCGTGTCCTTCGGAAAGCGCCGTTATCCGGCGCCTTAAAGCGTCGACAGCGCTCGGTGTATCGACTGAGGTACGGAAGGTACTAGATATCAGCGATCTGACGATTGAAAGATTGTTGCGAACGCGATGATGCAACTCAGCAAACAAAAGCCTGCGTTGCTCCGCAGCATTCACTTCGGGCGTTATATCTTTTACTAACCCGATATAGTGCGTGATATTCATATCCCCCGGGCCGCGGGGGTAGCCGGACGCTTCAATCCAGCGCACCTCGCCATCGATGCGGTGAATCTTACATTTGAACGCCCAGTTTGATCGTTGCGTTACCGCGTTCTCAAACGCCCTCTCTACCTTAGTCTTGTCTGATGGATCAACATGCGAGAGAAAGACATTCAGATCCCAGCGTGGTGCCTGGCCCTCATATCCGAAGATCGCGTCATGACTGCGCGTTCGCTCGGCCTCGTGAGTCTTAAGGTTTAGTGACCAAGCACCGATGCCACTCGATTGTAGAGCCATAGCGAGATAGCTCTGCGTAAGTGAGCGCGGTTCCAATGCCTCCACAACTGTGTCTTGGTTCTCAATCGCCATTAAGAAGTCGGCGCCAGTCTCGCGTCCAAGGGAGACATACGCCATGTTTTCGATGCGACCGGATGTGTTGAAAGATTTTGAGCGCAGCCTTTCAATCACCCGGCCAGAGAATTCAACGTTGCCCGCCACGCTTTCGACTGCGCAACTACCCACGACCTCTGCAAATTCCTGGAGCGAGATCGGGATTTCCTCTAATAGGGCCCTAAAGTCGTCATTGGCGAACCCGATCGCTTTGGTGGTTACATTTACGATTGCAACTGACATTACTCACCAGATCGTGGTTACCTACAACGCGGGTAACTCCATGACGAGATTGACGGTTCCGCGATCATATGGGCGGGTCGCTGATTTTCGAGCCAAATGCCACCTTCCTCAAGCCGCGTCATTACGGACGCATGGGCGACGGGCGGCCGGGCATAGTTCCAAATGCGATAAGTTGACACTCGATCATCACGCTCTACGGCCTAAGTAAACATCGATGTCGGCAGGCGATCATGTGCGGTCTATCCGAAACAGTCATGCCTGAGTAAAATCATGACCGTGTAGGTTAGGCGGGCACAACGTGGAATGGCGCCGCGGACGGCCGGTCAACACAAGGCTTTAGTTCGGGGATACTGAGCGACATTCGGATGGTGAAAAGGCAGCGCCTCCAAAACGCTGACTTAAGGCTCTCGCAAAATCGCTTCCATCTAGTTTGGGTCGATGGCCGCAGCAGACTTGTTACAGGCGATCGTCAAATTGGTGCCCGGTATCGGAAAGGCGATGCTTTCCCGTATAAAGGGCGCGGCGGTCGGCGAGTTCTAAATCGATTTCACGTAGACGCGTCAGGTGGCAGCAAAGCAAGCTGTTTAGCTTTTCCAGCTCAGCTCTGTTCGCGTCTTTCAGCTTCATACTGTAGTCAGTGATAATAGTGGACAGGTCAGCCCTATCTTGTTCAAGTTTTGCGATCGTCTTTGGCATAAAAAACTCCACGCAGCCGATTTTACGCCTCAAAACGGCACAATAGCCTCGAGAGTTCCATAGATTGCTATTGCAGATATTGCCCGTTACTTTCCATGTCTTGACATTAATATTTGATTTGCGAATCTGTAATACGGTGGGGAGTTGGGATCTCGATGTCTGCAAACGAAAAACACCTTAATGTCGGCTTATCCTGGAGTTCCGCAAACGCACCAAGTTAATCCCTGCACCGAGTGCTCAAAATCTAAAGCGCTGCCTGTTGCCGAAAAAATGGTGAACGGGGCCTCGACCACCACCCACCTTCAGGTCGCGGCCCGCTATCAAGGCGGCATGGAGATAATCACCTGCCGCCGCAACGGCTGCAGCCAGTCCATCGCCCTTGGCCAGACGGGCGGCAATCGCCGCCGACAGGGTGCAGCCGGTCCCGTGATCGTTTGTCGTCGCCAGCCGGGGCCGGACGAACTGGTGCAGTTCCCCTTCGGCGGTCAGCAGAATATCGATACACTCGCGGCCCGTGCCATGTCCGCCTTTAACGAGTACTGAGCAAGCGCCGCCTGCCTGCAGCATGCGCGCCTGGTGCATGGCGGCATCCGTCGTCGCGGCGATCATCTCGCCGGTCAGGATCGCCGCCTCGTGGAGATTGGGTGTGATGAGATCTACCCGCGGCATCAGCCGGGCTTTAAGCACGGCCACCGCATCGTCGCGCAGAAGCCGATCACCTGACGTCGCAGCCATGACAGGGTCAAGCACGACAGGCCCCCGATAGCCCTGCAAGCCATCGGCAACGGTTTCGATCGTCTCGCGCCGCGACAGCATGCCGATCTTGATGGCGTCGACGGCAAGATCGCCAAGCACGGCCCGCATCTGCGCCGACACCATCGCGGCGGACACTTCTTCGATGGCGGCGACGCCAATCGTGTTCTGCGCCGTGATGGCCGTAAGCACGCTTGCACCATAAACGCCGAGGGCCGAGAAGGTTTTCAGATCCGCCTGAATGCCGGCGCCGCCTCCGCTATCCGAGCCGGCGATCGTGAGTCCAATCACCGTCATGCCCCGACGTCCTCACGAGGTCGCCAGGGCGCGGTGGCCGAAAGCCATTGCAGGGTACGAGCCTCCGGGTTGTCATGGCGCGTAATATCCGTGACGACGGCTGCGCTGGCCGCGCCTTCTGTAAGCACGAGCGGTGCGCGCTCGGCGGTGATCCCGCCGATGGCGACGAGCGGCAAGGTGCCGATCCTGCTTTTCCAATCACCGATACGCCCCATGCCCTGAGGCTGCCACGGCATCTTCTTCAGAATTGTCGGCCAGACAGGTCCGAGCGCCACGTAATCCGGTTCTGCGGCAAGTGCTATTTCGAGCTCTGCCGGATCGTGGGTCGAGACTCCAAGCCGAAGGCCGGCCCGACGGATGGCACCGAGATCCGCGACCGCCAGATCTTCCTGACCGAGATGGATGAAATCGCAATCCTCTTCGATCGCTGCCTGCCAATAGTCGTTGACGATCAACTGGCAGTCATGATCAGCGCAGACGGCCTTTGCAGCACGAATCTCCGCGCGAATTTCGGAAGCCGCCCGATCCTTGATGCGCAATTGGACGAGTTTGACGCCGAGCGGCACCAAGCGTTCAACCCAGGCAGCGCTGTCGACGATCAAATAGAACGGGTCAAGCGTCACAGGAACACCGCCTTTCCGATGACGGGCGTCGAGGGAACGGCCATCTCGCGAGGCTCCAGCATGCCCGCCTCGAAAGCCTGCCTGCCGGCATCGATCGCCTTGGAGAAGGCCTCTGCCATGCTGGCCGGGTCTCCTGCTCCGGCGACGGCTGTGTTGAGCAGTACGGCGTCGAACCCGAGCTCCATGACCGTTGCCGCATGCGAGGGACGACCGATACCGGCATCGACGATCAGTGGCACCTCGGGGAAATTCGCCCGCATCGATCGGAGTGCAAAGAGATTGAGCGGCCCTGCCGCTGTTCCGATCGGCGCACACCACGGCATCAGCACCTTGCACCCGGCGTCAAGCAAGCGCTCGGCGACGACCAGATCGTCAGTCGTGTAGGGAAAAACCTCGAAGCCCTCGCCGATGAGGATGCGGGCCGCGTCGACCAGCGCAAAAACATCCGGCTGCAAGGTATCATGATTGCCGATGACCTCGAGCTTGATCCAGTTGGTCCGAAAAACCTCTCGCGCCATCTTCGCGGTCAGTACCGCTTCGGAGACGCCGTGGCAGCCGGCGGTATTTGGAAGAATGCGGGTGCCAAGGGCCCGGATCATGTCGAAGAAGGCGCCACCATTGCGGCCGCCTGCCGTTTCACGGCGCAAAGATACGGTCAGGATTTCCGTTCCTGAGCGTTTCACCGTCTCGGCAAGCACGGCCGGCGAGGGATAACGCGCGGTACCAAGAAGAAGACGGGACGCAATTTTATGTCCGTAGAGCTCAAGCATGATCAGCCTCCCTGCATCGGCGTCAGGATCTCGACGCGGTCATTATCGTTCAACGCGTGGTCATCGCGGTCTTCACGGTGCACGAGTTCGCCGTTGACGGCAGTTGCCAGCCAATCGCCTTCATAATCGAGCGCGCACAAGAGCTGCGAAAGTGTGGTGGCGGCAACCGTTTGAGCTTCGCCGTTGATGATCAGGCGCATTGGGATTTCCTCTACTCGGATTGTTGGCAAAAAAGCATGTCGGCAGCTTGGGCGGCCATCGCGGGCGCGAGCAGAAAGCCATGACGGTAGAGCCCGTTAAAGGTGACGATATTGTCCTGCCGCGTCACACGCGGAAAATTGTCTGGGAAGGCGGGGCGGATGCCGACGCCTGTCTCAACGACGGTGGCATCGGCAAATGCCGGATGGACCGCATAGGCGGCGTTGAGCAGCTCCATCAACGAGCGCGCAGTGATCGAGCCGTTGAAATCGCTCTCGATCATGGTCGCGCCGACCATGAACAGGCCGTCTCCGCGTGGGACGATATAGAGCGGGATGCGCGGGTGCAGGAGCCGGATGGGGCGGGCGAGGGTTACTTCTTCCGTGTGGAGATAGAGCATTTCGCCGCGCACGCCACGAAGTTCGCTGGTATCCCCGATGCGGGCGGCCCCCGTGCAATCGACGATCTCGCTAAATTCGCGCGCATCCACATCTGTCTTGGTGAACGCGACACCCTGCGCTGAAAGCTTCTTCTTCAATCCGAGCAGCGCGCGGCGCGGATTGAGGTGAGCTTCCTGGCGAAAGAACAGTGCCTGCTTGAAACGGCCGGAAAGAGAGGGTTCGAGGGAAGCGATCTCGTTTTCCCCCATCCAATCATGCCCGGTCGTGCGGCTGGCGAACCGCTTGAGTTCGCCAAAATCGCGCGGCGGCGCGATGACGAGCGTTCCGTTGCGCACGACTTCATCGGGCAGCATCTTATCCCATCGATCTGCGGCGTCGAAGCCGCGCGTCAACACGGCTTCTTCGGCGCTTTCCCGCTCACAGAAGGGCGCGAGCATGCCGCCGGCAAGCCACGAGGCGGCATGGCTGAAGTCGATATGCGGATCGGAAATGGTCACATCCGCTCCACGCGCGCTAAGTTCATGGGCAACCACGAGGCCGGCAACGCCGGCCCCTTTGACAAGGACGTGCATTTTATTCGGCCGGACGTGCGGAATTGTCTATTGGCATATAAAGATCGCCGCCTTCCCGGTATTTTGCCGCCATGGCTTCCAGCCCTTCTTTCTGCGCTTCGGCGCGAATGTCATGCGAGATCCGCATCGAGCAGAATTTCGGACCGCACATCGAGCAGAAATGCGCGACCTTGTGCGCTTCCTTCGGCAGGGTTTCGTCGTGGAAGCTGCGGGCGGTGTCCGGATCGAGCGACAGATTAAACTGATCCTCCCAACGGAATTCGAAACGAGCTCGCGACAAGGCGTCGTCACGTACCTGGGCCGCCGGATGGCCCTTGGCCAGATCGGCGGCATGTGCGGCGATCTTGTATGTGATCACACCGGTCTTGACGTCGTTTCTATCCGGCAGGCCCAAATGTTCCTTCGGCGTGACGTAGCAGAGCATCGCTGTTCCGAACCAGCCGATCATCGCAGCGCCGATTCCCGAGGTGATATGATCGTAGCCGGGTGCGATATCCGTCGTCAGCGGCCCGAGCGTATAGAAGGGCGCTTCGCCGCAAACGGCGAGCTGCTTGTCCATGTTCTCCTTGATCTTGTGCATCGGCACGTGGCCGGGGCCTTCGATCATGACCTGACAATCCTTAGCCCAGGCAATCTTCGTCAACTCGCCGAGCGTCTCCAGCTCGGCAAACTGTGCGGCGTCGTTGGCGTCGGCGATCGAGCCGGGGCGCAACCCGTCGCCGAGCGAGAAGGAGACGTCATAGGCCCGGCAGACATCGCAGATTTCCTCGAAGTGCTCGTAGAGGAAGCTCTCGCGATGGTGATGAAGACACCACTTGGCCATGATCGATCCGCCGCGTGAGACGATGCCGGTAACGCGGTTGACGGTCAGCGGAATGTAATGCAGCCTCACGCCGGCATGGATGGTGAAATAATCGACACCCTGTTCGGCCTGCTCGATCAGGGTATCCCGGTACACTTCCCAGGTCAGGTCCTCGGCGATGCCGCCAACTTTTTCCAAAGCCTGATAGAGCGGCACAGTGCCGATCGGCAGCGGCGAGTTGCGGATGATCCATTCGCGGATGTTGTGAATGTTGCGGCCCGTCGACAGGTCCATGACGGTGTCTGCACCCCAGCGCGCGGCCCAGACCATCTTCTCGACTTCTTCGGCCATGGATGAGGTGACTGCGGAATTACCGATGTTGGCGTTGATCTTCACGAGGAAGTTCCGGCCGATGATCATCGGTTCGCTTTCCGGATGGTTGATGTTGGCCGGAATGATGGCGCGGCCGGCGGCCACCTCCTGGCGGACGAATTCAGGCGTTACGTGATCTGGAATATGGGCGCCAAAGCTCTCGCCGTCGCGGATCAAAGCTTCCGCCTTCGCCTTGCGACCGAGATTTTCGCGGATGGCGATGAACTCCATTTCCGGCGTGATGATGCCGGCGCGCGCATAGGCGAGCTGGGTGACGGCCTTGCCGTCCTTGGCGCGCAGCGGCGGGCGCTTGGCCGGAAATTCGGGCGTCAGCCGATCACCGCTGACGAAGCCGTTGTCCTCGGGGCGCACGTTGCGGCCCTCATAGGCCTCGACATCGCCGCGGGAGAGAACCCAGTCGCGGCGCAACTGCGACAGGCCCTGTTCGATGCGGATATCGGCTCCTTCGATCGTGTAGGGACCGGAGGAATCATAGACGACGACCGGCGGTTCGCCTGATGTCGGATGGACGCTGATTTCGCGCATCGGCACCCGGATGTTGGCGTGGATCTCTCCGGGGATATTGATCTTCCGCGAGGCCGGCAGCGGGCCGGTGGTCACTGTGGGGGTCAGGCTTTTTGCGGCAATATTCATGGTTTGAGGCTCCAAGTTGCGGTTGGAGACCCAGTCATCAGCCGGAATGATGGAAAGACGCCGGCACGGATTCCGAGCGGGAAACCCTTGCTTTTCGAGCGCTTGCACCGTCCCTACGCCAGTATGAACTGGATCAGGTTCAACGGGTCACTGCGCCCACAATCGGCAAAACCGAGTTGTTCAGCAGAATCTCAGCCCCTTGCCGGGACACCCCTGGTGAATGTCGAAAGGCTATGCGACGTTACGCACCTTGGTCAAGTCAAAACGCAAAGTAGACAGTGCTTGATGACGGTTCGATCTTTGATCAAACGACGATCTTCCGAGTGGAAGGGGCTCCGCCTGGCAATTCAACGTCGATACCTCCACCTCGGCGCTTCGCGCGATAGGACGCGAGATCTGCCAGTCGAACCATGTCGTCGAGATTGGCTTCATCAGCAGAACTGATCGTGTAACCGAGACTGACGCCTATCGAGACCTCCTCGCCAAAAATCGAATATGGCAGTACAAGCTCCGCCGCTGTCTTCTCAGCGAACTCCGCGACCTCACGGGGTGTCGTTATTCCGACCTGAAGGATAACGAACTCATCGCCACCAAAGCGCGCGGCGACGTTGGGCAAAGTGACTAACGACCGCAGGCGCCCAGCTACCGTGCGTAGTAGCTCGTCGCCTCCCGAGTGGCCAAGTCTGTCATTGATGGCCTTAAAGCCATCAAGATCGAAGCAATGGACACCGACCAGTGTGCCAAGGCTCTTTTGGTAGGACCGAAAGGTCTCCTGCATCGAAAATCGATTCGGTAAAGCCGTAAGGCCGTCTTGTCGGGCATGAGACGCCATCTCCAGGGCAAGAACGATCTGGCGCCTAGCAGTGGTGTAAACATGCCAAACACTTTGCATTCCCGCCGCAAAGAAAACGGAAAACATCCCTGCGAGGATAAGGTGGGGGGTATCGCCAACCAACGCTGCCGAAATTATGGTCGGAACCGCTGCAATGGTGATTGCCGATGCGGCGATCTTCGGCCGTACTGAGACGCGGCTCGCCACACCTGCGGAATATCCAAGCAGGAGGGCCGCGGCAAGCATGTGGAGATGAAGATCGATGCTGCGAAACATCATGACAGAGAGGGCCGCCACGGATGCCGCAACGACGGCAGTCACAGACGCATGCGAAATTTCCCAGCGGTCCGTTTCAACTCGCGTCTTGACGAAGCCCCCATTGCTTCTGACCTGGCGGTGCATGATAACCACCTTTGCGAAGGACGCAGCCGTACCAAGGACGGTCGCGACCAGCAGATGCGGATCCGCAACGGTCGCATATGAGAATAGACCAAAGATTAGAATGGTGAGTCCCATCACCGTGGTGGGCGACGTGGTCTGAGCAAGTTCAGAGACAAGCGCATTCCGGATTTCGGGAGTTTCCTCAACACGAAACATTTTCACCTCAGAGAACGCAGTCGCTTCTGAAGCGACCATGCTAGACTTTAACCCGCCTAAGCTGCGGAATTGTTAAATGGTCTTCCATGAGAGATTGATTTGCGGGTCACGGGAGCTTTCCTCCCATGACCCGAACTTCGTTGCTTTCACTTGTTCTCCGAAAATTTCGGACGAGCACGCAGCGGTTCGCGATAGTTCGACCTTGCATGACCAATGAGCCTGTTGATAAAGTCGAGCTTGTCAACGACGGGCGGCGGCAAGACAAACGGATAGATGTCACCCTGCCCCATCGAGCGCTGGAATGTGTTGAGCGCAAGACTGATGGGCACCCAGGCATTGACGAGCTGCTGTGCACTCTTGGCCCGGTAAGGGTCGAAATTGACCTCCGCATCAAGCTCATGGTGCCTCATTGGTTCGATTGAAAGACCGAAGGCGCGCGACGATTCCAAAGTATCAACGATGTGGAAGAGATGCGCCCAGCATTCGGCAAAGTCTTCGGAAGGGTGGCAGCTTGCGTATGTCGAGATGAAGTTCTCCTGCCAATTTGGCGGTGGTCCTTCCGAATAGTTACGCTGAAGTGCCGCATCGTAGTCCTCACGTTCGTCGCCGAAAAGCGATCGCGCTTCGTCGATCAAGTCGCTGTCTGCGACGAGTTGCTGAAAATAGAAGTGTCCAATCTCATGCCGAAAATGGCCAAGCAACGTTCGGTATGGCTCGCCCATCGACACCCGGACGGTCTCGCGCACGACGTCGTCTGATTCAGCCGCGCGCAAGCTGATAAGGCCATCTTCGTGACCGGTCATAGCCGGAATGAGGTTACCGAGCTCATCGATTGCATCCTCCAGAAAATCGAAGACCAATCCGGCCTGCGGGTCAGCATCTCTTCCTGGACAAGGCAAACCAAACCGCAGGATAGAGTAGAACAACTGTCTTTGTGCGGCGCCGATCTTTCGAAACCGCTCCAAGCCCTGCGGCGTATCGGTATTCGGGATCAGGCGGTTGTATCGGGCCGGAATGGCCAATGGATTGGGGTCGTCGGATCGCACCAACCAATTGCTTCCGTCAATCTGCGCGTTCCCGCAGAAACGCCACGTTTCACCAGGGCGCGATATGATGCTCCAAAGATCATCACCTGCTGGCATCAAAGTGTGCATCGTCATTGTTTCGGCGAGAAAGCCGACAGGAGCGTTGTCAGCACCGACGCTGAAGTGATTGTCGAAATAGAGTGGCAGTCCGCTGACGTCGCATTGATAGAGGCGCATGAATAATTTCTCTGGTTGGGGGCGTCGCCTAACGCGCGACTGGGTAAAAAGATCAGACCTCAAACCGAAAAATGTGCAGGTCGTCAGTCCCGACCGACTCGAGCTTGTTTCCAGATCGCCTTTATTTGGCCGACCGTGGCAAAATTTGGTCAACCGTGTCAAACGCCGGAACAACGTGGGTTATCGGTCGTTTGCCAGTCGCTCTCTCAAGCCTGAAAGGCAGATCATGCAGTCAAACACAAACCTGCTCCCCCATTCAACTGGTTCAGAAGGTTGGGGGGCTCGACGCAATGCGTCCGGAGAGACGGAATTCCGCCTTTGGGCGCCAGGTCAACAGCGTCTTTCTCTCGAGATCGGTACCCAGCAGTACGACATGGCTCGCAGCGAGGACGGCTGGTTCACAAAAACACTGCAGGACGTCACAATTGGTAGTGAGTACCGATACATTCTGGCTGACGGAATGGCCGTGCCCGACCCCGCATCTCGTGCGCAGACAAGCGACGTTCGCGGCCCGTCCATTGTAGTCGACCCGGACAGCTATGTTTGGCGGAACCCAGGCTGGAAAGGGCGGCCTTGGGAGGAAACCGTCGTCTACGAAGTGCATATAGGCACCTTCACCGCAGAGGGGACGTTCCAAGCGGCGATCGCTAAGCTCCCCCATCTTGCGGAGCTCGCCATCACGATGATCGAAGTCTTACCCGTCGCGCAGTTTGGCGGAGAACGCGGCTGGGGCTATGACGGCGTACTGCTCTACGCGCCGCATGCAGCTTACGGTACATCCGATGATTTCAAAGCGTTCATCGACGCGGCCCATAGCGTCGGCCTTTCAGTCGTGCTGGACATCGTGCTCAACCACTTCGGCCCGGAAGGCAACTATCTCCCGCTCCTGGCGCCGGACTTCTATCACGAAGACCGCGTTACGCCTTGGGGCGCTGGGATTGCTTACGATGTCGATGCAGCCCGCCGCTATATTGTCGACGCGCCGCTTTACTGGCTGCACGAGTTTCGCCTCGACGGCCTGCGCTTCGACGCGATCGATCAGATCGACGATACATCCGAAAAGCATGTTTTGATCGAGATCGCAGAGCGCATCCGCGCCGAGATTACCGACCGGCCCATTCACCTGACGACAGAGGACAGCCGCAATGTCATTTTCCTGCATCCACGCGACGAGGAGAGCGCAGCGCCGCTGTTTACCGGGGAGTGGAACGACGACTTCCACAATGCCGTGCATGTCTTGGCGACCGGAGAAACTCATGCGTATTACAAAGATTTCGCCAAAGAGCCGGAAAAGCTGGTGGCGCGGGTTCTAGCCGAAGGCTTCGCCTATCAAGGTGAAGTGTCGCCGCAGACCGGCGAAAAGCGTGGCGTCAAAAGTGCTGGACAGCCGCCGGTCGCCTTCGTCGATTTCATCCAGAACCATGATCAGGTGGGCAACCGCGCCCAGGGCGAACGGCTGATCGCGCTTGCCGGGGTAGAACGCACGAAAATCCTGCTTGCAGCACTTCTCGTCTCACCGCATATCCCGCTTCTGTTCATGGGCGAGGAATATGGCGAAACCAATCCGTTCCTGTTCTTCACCGATTTCCACGGCGACCTTGCCAAGGCCGTCCGGGAAGGCCGCGCCCGCGAATTCGAGGGCCATGCCGGCCATGAAGGCGAAGAGGTTCCCGACCCGAACGCGAGAAAGACCTTCGACATCTCGAAACTCGACTGGCAGAAGCCGGAAAGAGCCGAAGGCCGGGACTGGCTGGCGCTGACGAAGCAACTGCTTACCCTTCGCCAGGCGAAGATCGTGCCGCTTCTTGGCACCGCAGGCGGCCATGCCGGCAAAGTAGTGAAGACCGATGACGGGTTCCTCGCCGTCACCTGGACGTTTCCGAAGGGCACGCTCTCCGTCGCGCTCAATATCGGCGAGACCGCGCAACCGCTGCCCGACCAGCCGGGCGAGACGATCTTCGCCTGTCCGGCCGCGACAAACGACCTGCCGCAGAATTCCATCATCGTCCGTCTTGCTCCGGGAGTTGCAGAATGAAGATCCCGACCGCCACCTACCGCATCCAGTTCCGCAACGGCATGACCTTCGACCGGGCGGCCGGCCTCGTGCCCTACCTGAAACGGCTCGGCATCAGCCATCTCTATGCCTCGCCGGTCTTCACCGCGACGTCGGGCTCGACCCACGGCTATGACGTGACCGATGCCAACGAGATCGACCCGTCGATCGGCGGCCGCGAAGGTTTCGACCGCATGGTGAAGGCGCTGAAGGCGGCCGGCCTCGGCCTGATTCTCGACATCGTGCCCAATCACATGGCCGCCTCGCTGGAAAATCCCTGGTGGCATGACGTCATCGAGAATGGCGAGAACAGCCGCTATGCCCGTCATTTCGACATCGACTGGTCGCGCCGCCTCACCCTGCCCTTCCTCGGCGATACGTTCGAGGCGGTGCTGGAGAACGGCGACATCTCGGTCAAGCCCGATCCGAATACTGGAAAGCCGGCGCTCGCCTACTTCGAGAGCGTCTACCCGCTTGCGCCACAAACCTATCAGGGTCGTGAGGCTGAGGTGCTGAAGCTCGCCGCCAAGGCCGACATCGCAGCCCTGCACGAGCGCCAGCCCTACCGGCTGATGTCCTGGCGGGATGCGCCGCGCGATCTCTCATATCGCCGCTTTTTCGAGATCACGGGGCTTGCCGGCGTCCGGGTCGAGGACAAGACGGTGTTCGACGACACCCATCGTCTGATCCTCGAACTGGTCCATTCCGGCGCCGTCGACGGACTGCGCGTCGACCATGTCGATGGCTTGGCCGATCCGAAGACCTATCTGCAACAGTTGCGGCAGGCGACCGGAGCTGATTGCTACATCACCGTGGAAAAGATCCTCGGGGAAGGTGAACATATTCCGGCCGACTGGCCGATATCAGGCACGACCGGCTACGAGTTCATAGCCGCGCTCTCCGATGCGCTGGTGGATGGCGGCAGGATTGACGACCTGCGCAAGGCCTATGACGATGTCGCCGGCAACAAGGTCGATATGGAGACCGAGCTGCGCGCCGCCAAGACGCTGATGGCGGACAGAAACTTCGAGGGCGAATTTACGACGCTGCTGAAGCTGGCGACGGACATCGCCGAGACCGACGGGATTGCCATCGACAAGGCGTCCGTCAAATCGGTACTGCGCGAACTGCTCGTCGCTTTCCCGGTCTATCGCACCTATGGCACGACATCGGGTCTTACGCAGGAAGGCCACGACATGCTGGGCAAAGTCGTCGCCAAGGTTTCCAGCGGCCCGAATGCGCCGGAGCCGCAGGCGCTAGATCTCATCACCCGCATCTTGGCGGGCGACGTCTCAGCGACGGCCTCCGGCGAGGCCGCCGAATTCCGCACCCGCTTCCAGCAGCTAACCGGACCGCTGATGGCGAAATCCGTGGAAGACACGCTCTTCTTCCGCCAGCACATGGCGCTGGCCCTGAACGAAGTCGGAGCCGAACCTCTTCCCCGCACGTTCTCTATCGACCGGTTCCATGCTGAGATGAAGACGCGCCTTGAACGTCAGCCCGACGCGATCTCCAGCACCTCGACGCACGACACCAAGCGCGGCGAGGATTCGCGTGCGCGTCTCTATACCCTGACCGAGGCACCCGATCTCTGGGCCGAACACGTCACCCGCTGGCGCGGCATCAACCGTGCCAGTGTCGTCACTCTAGATGACGGCCCCGCCCCGGAGCCGTCCGTAGAATGGATGCTCTATCAGGCGCTCGCCGGCGTCTGGCCGCCGAACCTGCAGCCAGACGACGCGGCCGGACTGAAGGCGCTGGAGGAGCGGTTTCTGGCCTATGTGGAAAAGTCGGTCAGAGAGGCGAAGCTGCGTACCGATTGGGGCGAAAGCAACGAGGCGTATGAGAAGGCCGTCCTCGATTACGCCGCACATCTGCTTTCGCCTGAGAACCAGAAATTTCTGGCAGATTTCAAAAGCGCGATACAGCCGTTTATCGAAGCTGGAGTCTTAAACAGCCTCAGCCAAACGATCATCAAACTGACTGCCCCCGGAGTGCCGGACATCTATCAAGGCAGCGAGATGCTCGATCTTAGTCTAGTCGATCCCGACAACAGGCGGGAGCCCGATTTCTCACAGCTCGAAAATTCATTGGAGTCGAGTGATGAAATCGACTTTTCGTCAGAATCCGATTTACGGAGTGGGGCCACAAAGCAGCGTGTGATCCGTCGAGTTCTCGAACTGCGTCGCCGCAAAATCGAGCTGTTTCGATATGGCAGCTACATACCAATGTTCTTACGCGCACCAAAGGTGATAGCCTTTGCACGTAAATGGAAAGAAGACGAGGTAGTCGTCGTTGTCGCGCGTAAAAACCTCGCCGCCGTCGACATTGGCGATGCAGCGGGCCAAGCCCCGCCAGCGAACCTCGGCGTGACGGTCGCGCCTGGCGCAGCTTCTTACACCGACCTCCTCACCGGCGACATTTACAACAAGGAGCAACTGCCGGACGCCATTGCGACGCCGCGCCCCTACCTCATCCTGATCTCAAACACGCCATCTGGAGCACAGCTATGAACGCCGATGATAGAAAATTCGATGTCCAGTCCGGCTGGTCGCACACCCTGGGCGCCACGCCTGACGAGAGTGGTGTTAACTTCGCGTTGTTTTCCGCTCACGCGGAGCGCGTCGAGCTTTGCCTCTTCGATGAGGATCGCAAGACGGAGGTAGCCCGCATCGAGCTTCCGGAATACACGAATGAAGTGTTTCACGGATACGTACCCGGTCTAAAGCCGGGGGCTCTTTACGGTTACAGGGTGCATGGACCATACGACCCGGAAAACGGCCATCGGTTTAACGCGAATAAGCTCCTCCTTGACCCGTACGCGCGCGAACTCGTCGGCGACATAGAGTGGAATGAAGCGCACTTTTCTTATGAACTTCTGTCGGAAGACAAAGACCTGACATTCGATACTCGAGACAGCGCGCCGTTTACCCCGAAAGCGCGCGTGATTGATCCCAATGCGTTGGACTGGCAGGACATCAAGCGACCATGCATCCCGTGGTCGAAAACCATTGTCTACGAGACGCACGTCAAGGGGTTTACCCAGCTGAACAGTTCCATCCCGCAGGAGCTGAGAGGTACCTTCGATGGGCTTGGACATAAGGCGGCGGTCGATTATATCAAAAACCTTGGCGTTACGTCTGTCGAACTTCTGCCGATTCATTGGTTTCCGGACGACCAGTACCTTCTGGACAAAGGTTTGAAAAACTTCTGGGGATACAACTCGCTGGGATTCTTTGCGCCCGCCTCTCGCTACTATGGCCCGAACCGTATTCAGGGCTTCCGAGATATGGTCCGCGCGTTTCATGACGCGGGTGTCGAGGTCATTCTCGACGTGGTCTACAACCACACCGCCGAGGGGAACGAACTTGGACCGACCCTCTCGTTCAAGGGGATCGACAATTTTTCCTACTACCGAACCATGCCCGACCAGCATCGCTATTATATTAACGACACGGGAACCGGCAACACGGTCAACACCTCCCATCCTCGCGTCCTTCAGCTCGTGACCGATAGCCTGCGCTATTGGGCTGAAGCGATGCATATCGACGGCTTCCGTTTCGATTTGGGGACAATCCTTGGCCGTGAGCCAGATGGGTTCGACCAGCGCGGAGGATTTTTTGATGCGGTAACGCAGGATCCCGTTTTGTCGAAGCTCAAGCTGATCGGCGAGCCTTGGGACATCGGGCCAGGCGGTTATCAGGTCGGTGGCTTCCCGCCTGGTTGGGCGGAATGGAATGACAAGTATCGAGACACCGTACGTGAGTACTGGAAGGGCAATAACGTGTCGACCGATTTTGCGGCGCGCCTCCTTGGATCGGGCGACATTTACGATCTTCGCGGCCGCAGGCCGTGGTCTAGCGTCAATTTCATCACGGCCCATGACGGCTTCACGCTGAATGACGTCGTCTCCTATAACGAGAAGCACAACGATGCCAACGGAGAGGATAACAACGACGGGCATTCGGACAACCGGTCCTACAATTACGGCGCCGAAGGCCCCACAGAAGACGCTGGTATCAACGAAGTCCGGGAGCGCCAAAAGCGCAACTTCCTAGCGACCTTGCTTCTGAGCCATGGAACGCCAATGATCCTAGCGGGTGACGAGTTTGGGCGGAGTCAGGTTGGAAATAACAATGGCTATTGCCAGGATAGCGAGATCTCATGGGTTCACTGGGACAATCTTCCAGAAACCTGTGAGAGCTTGCGCGAGTTCACACGACGGTTTATCGAACTCCGAGCGAAACAACCGCTTCTTCGTCGCGAGAATTGGCGCGACGGAATGGAAATCAAATGGTTAAACGCCGGTGGCGGTGAGCAACAGGCCGATCACTGGGAGGAAGGCACAACGCTCGGCCTATACCTTGCTCGTGAAGACTTACGAGACGAAGAAGGCGTATGGCCGGAAGTCTTACTGTTGTTCAATCCGTTTGAGGGCAATGTTCCATTCCACATCCCACAGCCGGAAAAGGGAGAGTGGGTGATGGAGCTTTCGACGGCACCCACGTTAGCTGATCCAGGGATTTCATCGGATGCCGAATTCGACTTGGAAGGCCGCAGTCTCGCAATCCTGCGACCGGCGTTACCGCCTGCTCAGTGAAATATATGAAGCTGTCTCCAAGGCTGCCGGGTTCACTCCCGGCAGTCCAGGAAATCCATCGCCAGCCACGATTGCGCGGTTCCTCACCGCATACCCTCAGCCTCTCGCGACCCCTTGAATACCGATACGCGCTGGCGACCTCGAGCATCGAGACTGAGAACAACGACGCCGCAACCTTCTGTCGGGCGGTGTGCGACGTATTCCTACCGTCTCAAACGATATAGTAAAAATTTCTGGGCACTATGGCACCGATGATAGGACAACTAAGGTGATCCCAATCTCAAATCAGCGATACACGTATCATCGGGCACCGAGCTGAAGAGGAGGCGCGGTCCTCTCGCAGACAGCTGAACTCAATCTGAACCGCCAGGTTCAGGCTGGTGTCGGTAGCCGGCATGTAAATTTCGGTTGTCACTTATCAAGGAGATAAAAGATGACAATTGGAAGCACTATCAGCGGATCCCCCGAGCTCCGTCGCGAGGATGGCTTAAGAAGGTCACGCCGGCGCGGCTGGGTCGCTTTTCCAGCTATCGCTGTCGCGCTCGTTGTGGGTGTGGCAGGTGGAGCAGCGGCCATGAAAATGGTACGCCCTTCCCCCGAGATGGCGTCGATGACCCCGGTCGCAATCGCAAAGATGCCAACGTCTGGACTGGTGACGGTCAAGGGTACCGTCGCGGAGATCTACGGTAACAAGTTCATTCTCCAGGATGATAGCGGTAAAGCGCTGGTTGAAACCGGTCGTGCCGGCGAAGGCGGTCAACTCGTCACGCAGAATGAGCCTGTGACGGTTCAGGGCCGGTTTGACCATGGCTTCGTCCATGCCAGCTATCTAGTCGACAAGGACGGTAAGACTGACGCTCTCTTGCCCCCTGACCCACTGCCGCCCCCACAAGCCGGACCGCTTGACGGTGAAGCAAGGCCCTGACGTCCGAGCGCTTAGGCTCAGCACGACGTTTAACCCTCACATCTGATGAAAGACCAACCCAATGAAAAGATATATTCTTTCAGCTGTTGCCTTTGCTGCTCTTGCGGGAACAGCCTTGGCACAACAGCCGCCCGCCCCTCCCGCTGCTGGTGGACCCGCCCCGGTTGCTGATCCAGCAGCGCCGCCACCGGCTCCGGGAGTACCGGGCGAGCCGGATGGCGACCACGCCGCACCCCCGCCCCGCGGTCCCGGAGGCGACATCGGCCCACGCGGCCATCGCCCCCCTCCCCCGCCGCCGCCATCTAAGGCAGCTCATTTTCGGATCGAAAGTGGCCAGGCAGTGATCGACATCAAGTGCGCTGATGACGAGCCGATGAAGGCTTGCTCCGACATACTTTCGCAGGTTCTCGATCGCGTAGAAGGGCCGAAGCCGGCGCATTGAGTTTACATTAAGCTGGAGCAGCCGCGTGTACAGGCAGCTGCTCCGCAAGGCTCCGTCAGGCTTTACACCTCACACTCGCGCCATTACTTGCCACTCGGGCAAAGTACATAAACCTGCTGCTATCGGAATTCTTCCCACTCGCCTCGATCGTCTGCAAGCGCCAAATTCCCGCTTACTCTTGGCAATGATGCGTGGCGGACCTTGGCAGTGGTAGGGCGAACGGCCAGTCTGTTCGCCACGGGAACTGCCGGCGGTCTTACGCGAGAGATATCATCGAACTTGAACTGCTCGAGCAGGTTGAACAATGCTGCGGCCTCGCGCGCAAGACTGTGGCTGGCCGCGGTTTGCTCCTCGACCATTGCCGCATTCTGCTGGGTGCCCTGATCGACTGTGTTGACGGCTTGATTGATTTCGCCAAGCGCGGTCGACTGTTCGCGAGATGCTTCGACGATGGCAACGACGTTCGTGTTGATGTCATTGACCTGTGTAGAGATCTCTTGCAACGCGGACCCGGCTTTCGTGACGAGGGATACACCATTTTGGACGTGTCCACCGGAGGCCGTGATCAGGGACTTGATCTCCTTTGCTGCGGTTGCCGAGCGCTGCGCCAGTTCACGTACCTCCTGCGCGACCACTGCGAAGCCTTTTCCGGCTTCGCCTGCCCGGGCGGCTTCAACACCGGCGTTGAGAGCGAGCAAATTGGTTTGGAAAGCGATCTCGTCGATAACACCAATGATGTTCGAGATTTCACGCGACGAGTTTTCGATCTGATCCATTGCCCCGATCGCATCGCGAACAACCTGACCGGAATGCTCCGCATGCTGGCGTGTTCGACCAACGAGTTGGCCCGCTTCTTCGGCTCGTCGACTGGAATCCTTGACAGTCGTGGTAATTTCCTCAAGCGCCGCAGCCGTTTCTTCGATGGATGCTGCCTGCTGCTCCGTCCGTTTTGCCAGTTCATCTGCCGCAGAACGGATTTCGCTCGAGCCGGATGCGATTGCCCGCGCATTCTCCGCAACGGTCGCCATGGCCTGCCTCAGCTTTTCCGACGCGGCGTTGAAATCGGTCCGCAGCCGATCAAGGGATGGGATAAACGGTTTTTCGATTGTCTGGGAAAGATTTCCATCCGCGAGATTTGTCAGACAGCCGGCAAGGCTTTCGACATTCTCTACCCGCCCGGTGACATCCGTTGCAAACTTCACAACTTTAAAGACTTTGCCGTTCATGTCGAAGATCGGGTTGTAAGAAGCCTGGATAAAGACCTTGCGTCCACCCCTGCCGATGCGCATGAACTCGTCGGCCACAAGCTCCCCAGCGCTAAGCTTCTTCCAAAATTCCCGATAGTCGGTGGAGTTTACGTAGGCGGATTCGCAGAACATCGAGTGGTGTTTGCCAGCGATCTCCGGAAGAGCGTAGCCAAGTGCGAGGAGGAAGTTTTCGTTCGCCGTGATCACCTCCCCTGCCGGAGTGAACTCGATGATCGCCTGTGCTCGCGACAAAGCGTCAAGCTTGCCTGCATCCTCAGCCGCTTTTAGCTTCTGGTTGGTAATATCAGTCGCAATCTTGATTACCTTGACCGGCTTGCCGCGGCGGAACACAGGATTGTAGGAGGCCTCGATCCAGACTTCCTTGCCATCCTTGCCAATACGTTTGTACTGTCTCTGATCGAACTGACCGCCTGCAAGTTTCGCCCAGAACGCCTTGTAGTCTGGAGACCGGACGTATTCCGGTTCGACAAACATACTATGGTGTTTGCCGATGATTTCGGAAAGCTGATATCCCAGCGCTTGGCAAAAGTTGTCGTTAGCTGTCAGGATTTTACCTGATAGATCGAATTCGATCATTGCCTGAGATTTCGAGATCGCGGCAAGGACCGCGACAGCATTGGCACCACGATCCAAAATAGACATACGATGTTTTCCCTGACCAATATTTGTGACGGCTTTAATGTCACTACCCGAATAGTTGCACTTGAAAATTAATCAGGATTTAATGATAAATTTAACGTTTATCAGGGCTCATCTCGTCGAATCCCGACGATCGGAGATCGCGCATGATACCCCCAGACTTTGATACGAGTGGCCGTATGAAAAAGCCCCCGTTGCGGGAGTTCAGTCGCTATATCGAACTTGGCATGGTTGCCATCGTCAAGCTGGTTGCGGATGCCGAAGCAGGAGGCACGCAGTCTTTCCAATTCTCGCTAACGCCCCAGCAATGTCGGCAAATCGCTGCGGATCTGCTAATGTGCGCCCAGGTTATCGAGCATGAGCGGCCAACAACACCGCAATAAATTGCATACATCCGATACCGGCGGCGACCTGTGTGATCGTTCGACGCCTACAACTCCGTTCATTCCCCCATATCTGATTTGGTAACAAGCGATATTTCTCGTGATTACATAGTGACCGTTATCCGGCGAGCTTGGAGCTTGGTCCAGACCTTTGATGGCTCTGCGAACGTTCAGTCTCACGATTTCAACTTGGGGCGTAGACACCGGCGCGAAGCCATTTTTGCGAAGCCCCTGGAAATTTTATCTACGGATCCAACATTTAGGCCCGAGATCAATACAGGGAACAATCATGCGCAAATCATCGCGTGTCGCCATAATCGGAAGCGGAAACGTTGGAGCAACAACTGCGTATGCTTTGATGCTACGTGGCCTATTTTCCGAGATCGTCCTGATCGATGCCAAACGCGATCATGCTGTTGCCGAAGCCACAGATATCGCCGATGCGAACCCGGTTGCGAAACCCGTCCGGATCTGGGCTGGCGATTACAAAGATGCTGCTCAAGCCAGTATTATGGTTATAACTGCCGGTGCGGCCACTCATGGCGAAGAAACCCGTTTGTCAGTCGCCGAAAAGAGCGCGGCAATCGTTCGATCTTGCATCTCCGATGCCATGGCGGCGGGATTTGACGGTATGCTGGTGGTCGCTTCCAATCCGACGGACGCCATGACGCAGGTCGCTCAGGCAGCGTCCGGCTTGCCACATAGCCGAGTGATTGGCAGCGGCACTCTGCTCGACAGTAATCGTTTTCGCAAGCGGATTGCGGACCACCTGTCGATCGCTCCCGGCGCGGTTGAGGGTATGGTCTTCGGCGAACATGGCGATAGTGAAGTGGTCGCCTACTCGACCGTTCGCGTCGGCGGTGTTCCACTTGAGAAATATGCAGAAGCCGCATCGATTGATCGAGAGGCAATAGCCCACGACGTTGTCCGGGCAGGCTACACGATCAACCACGGTAAAGGCTACACATCCTTCGGTGTTGCAACCGCGATTGCTAGGATCTGTGAAGCCATCGAACGTGACGAACGAGTTGTCCTGCCAGTGTCAAGTTACATCGACGGAATTTGCGGCGTGAGTGGTGTTTACCTTAGTCTTCCGTGTCTCATTGGCAGCGGCGGTGTAGAACGCGTTATCACCCCGGACTTGATGCCTGAAGAGCTTTCAGCGCTTCAGGCATCGGCTAACGTCCTTAAGGAAACACTTTCGAAGATAAATCTCAGGTGACCAATCAGCCGATAGATGTGCACGAACCGTAGACACCTTCACCTGTGACTCAGTATGGCCGACCACTGGCCTGATCTCCTTTAAGCAGCGCCGCTGAAACAATCTAAATCGAAGCTGAGAGTTCGCCGACTATGCCAACGGTCTCAAGTTGGGTTGAGCGGATGCTCATCAGAGCCTTCATATAAACAATCATTTCGCGCAAAAGGCCTGCAAACTCAATGACAGTTGTTGCATCATTTATGTACCGCGCCGGAAAGAGAGCCGAAGAACTTCGGCTGACCGACAGACCCCTGGCGGCTGTTGACGGCGAGTTTGCATGGATCGGAATTACCGATCCGACCGATGAAGAGCTCGGGAAGTTGAAGGCCATGTTCAATCTTCACCCGTTGGCGATTGAAGACGCGCTGAACGGAAAGCAGGTTCCCAAAGTCGACATCTACGGCGACCAGCTGTTCGTCGTGGTCAAGACCGCTCACCTTGAGGGCGACAAGATCGCCTATGGTGAAACATCCATCTTTGTCGGCCGTCATCACGTCATTTCGGTGCGACACGGTTCGCCTGTAGCGCATAGTGAACTTCGCAGACAGCTTGAGCAATCGCCCCGGTTGCTTGATCACGGTCCTGACTACGTCCTGCATGCAATTCTCGACTTCGTCGTGGATGGCTACCTTCCGATGGTCCAGACTTTGGAAGATAAGGTTCTGGAAATGGAAAAGCATATGCTGATCTCATTTCTGGAACGCGAGCAGATCAGACGCTTGTTCAGAATGCGCCGCCAGGTCATTCGATGCCAGCGCATTCTTGGTCCTATGGCGGAGATCATTGGCAAGCTCACCAATCTGGAGCTACCTTGCATTGATGAAAATGCCAGGCCTTACTTTCGGGACGTCCATGACCATGTCAGGCGCGTTGAGTTTATGTTGTCGGGGTTACGCGAGGTCATTACTTCGGTTTTCGAAGCTTCGAACCTTCTAGAGCAGCAGCGGCAAGGAACCATCACCCGGCAACTGGCTGCATGGGCCGCAATCCTTGCGGTTCCAACCGCCATAGCAGGCATTTACGGTATGAATTTCGAGCATATGCCAGAGTTAAAAACCGAGTACGGCTACTATGTTGTGATCGCCGTGATCTTGGTTGTCTGCTCCGGCCTGTACTACAGGTTTAAAAGAACCGGCTGGCTTTAAGCGCCTACTGTAGAAAAGGTCTGCGTGTTCGATTTTCGAAGCGTCCAGGATACGGCTACCTGGAACCAACCCCGATCAGACGTTCGACCTTCGAACCTCAAGACTGGTCTGGTTAATGGGCCGCTTCAACGATATATTGAGGGAATGCTTTCAGCCAATAATCCATGGCTTCATGAGCGATTACTGCCGACGCTTGGTGTCAGTGTTCATGATGGGGCCTCCATCATACCCATGCGATAACCCCTAAAACGAGAGCGCCGGCTGCGAATTAGTTCGTCGCAAGGTGGTTTTATGGTGCTGGTGTCTCGGCCTCCAAGATCGCCATCACCCTTTTGAATTGATCCTCATCGGTTAAAACAAGCTCAGCCGTCTCGATGCATCAGGAGCTGGAAATCTGGATGACCTCGACCGATTGATCAAATCGCGAGCTGCATACTTAGACGATCAACCTGCTGCAAGTGCGGATGCCGACGAGGATGAACTCAATTCCGGCCAAGAAGTCGGCGCGATCGTCGTGGTTGCTAAGCTGTGGAGCAACGCTTTGCGCAAAAGGATACTCTTCAGCATCGAGATCAGACCAGGAACGCGCGAGCGACGCCAGCATTTCGGTCCTGTCCCAGTGCTTGGAGTGCGCCAGCCGCGCATTTGCCGCGTGCTGGCCTCCAACGCCGACAATGTAGTTGAATACCGCCATAGTTGAGGCCCACTCCCTGTCGGCAGGAACGTCCAGAGCACGGATGTCCTGACCGACCGCATCGAGAACTCTAACAAGCGGCGACTGGCCCGGCAATCTCACCAACGCCGCGCCTACCCATGGGCGTTCATCGATCGCATCGAAGATGCCGACAGCAAACGCCTTGATCGAGTCGAAGGGATCGGCGCATTCCTTGCGCCCCTGCATAACGTTTGCGACGATAGCATCGCAGGCGGCGGCCAGAAGGTCGTCCTTGTTAGCGATGTACCCGTAGATCGCTCCAGGCCCGGTGGCGAGCCGCTCGGCCAAAGCCTTGAATGTCAGGCCCGCCTCACCATCGCGATCCAGGATTACAATCGCGGCCTTTACGATCTGAGTACGGGAGAGCGCCGCATCCCGTCCCCGAACCTTCCGCTTCGCTTCCATCATCAAACCCTTCGATCAAACTTGGAACGACATTCCATCTTGACAAACATGGAACGCCATTCCATTTTTGTCTTGGAATATCATTCCGCAGCGTACAGTTCAACGGGTGGAGCCGCTAAAGGAGGTTCGTCATGGCGATTTTTGTCACCGGAGCAACAGGTTACATCGGTGGTGCCGTCGCGGCTCGGCTTGTCGCCAATGGGCACAAAGTGCGCGGATTGGTGCGGAACAAAGAGAAGGCCAGGCGACTGGAAGAAAAGGGCATCGCTCCGGTGCTGGGCAACCTCGACGACGCCAAGCTCTTGACGCGCGAGGCGCGTGCTTCCGAGGGCGTCGTCAACGCCGCGGACAGCGACCATCACGGCGCCGCGACGGCACTGCTCGAAGGGTTATACGGGTCGGGCAAGCCGCTGCTTCAGACGAGCGGCACCGGCCTAGTCGCGGAGAACACGCGCGGCGAAGCATCCGACCGGACCTATGACGATAACACCCCGCTCGTCTCCGAGCCGGTCTTCGGCGAGCGCGCCGACATAGATCAGCAGATCCTCGACGCCGCAGGACGCGACGTGCGCTCGGTCGTGCTGTGCAACAGTTGCATTTATGGTTGGGGCGAAGGTCTGCACCGCGAAAGCATCATGGCGCCGCGGCTGAAGCGGCAGGCGGGAGCGGATGGCGTTGCCCGCTACATCGGTAGTGGCGCCAACATCTGGTCGAACGTCCACATCGACGATTTGGTCGACCTCTACATGCTCGCTTTCGATAAGGCGCCGGCGGGCAGCCGCTACCTTGCGGAGAACGGAGAGAGCGCTTTCGCCGATATCGCCCAAGCCATCGCCGACCGCCTCGGGCTCGGCCAAGCGCAGTCGTGGTCCGTCGAGGAGGCGACGCAAGGGGTCGACGCGACCTTCGCCTTCATCTTCGCGTCCAACTGCCGGGTGCGCGCAACGCGGGCGCGATCCGAACTGGAGTGGCGGCCCAAGCGAGACTCGATGCTCGACTGGATCAGGCTGGAGGGTTGAGAACGTGGCCACAAAGACACCATCGATTGCCATTGTCGGGGCAGGTCTCGGCGGGCTGACGCTCGCTCGCGTGCTTCAGGTCCACGGCATCCCTGCCACGATCTACGAAGCGGAGCCGTCCGCCGACTCGCGTCCGCAAGGCGGCCAGCTGGACATCCACGACTACAACGGCCAGCTCGCGCTGAAGGCGGCCGGACTTTTCGAGGAGTTCCGCAGCATTATCCACGTCGGTGGCGAGGCCTCGCGCGTGCTCGACAGGCACGGCAACGTCCTGCTCGACGAGCCCGACGATGGCACCGGAACGCGCCCGGAGGTGCAGCGCGGCGACCTCCGCCGCATCCTGCTCGATTCACTGCCTCCCGAGACGATTCGCTGGGGTCACAGACTTAAGTCGGTGCTATCACTCGGGGACGGTCGGCACCGCCTGATGTTTGACAAAGGCACGACGACCGACACCGATCTTCTCGTCGGTGCCGAAGGCGCATGGTCGAAAGTCCGGCCCCTGCTATCATCCGCAACGCCGAGCTATACCGGCGTCTCGTTCATCGAGACCTTTCTGCACGATGCCGACGTCTGGCACAAATCCGCCGCCATGGCCGTCGGTGGTGGAAGCATGCTGGCACTCGCTCCAGGCAAAGGCTTACTCGTTCATCGCGAGGCTCACGGCGTGCTGCATGCCTACATCGCGCTGAACAAGCCGGAAAACTGGCTCAACGATCTCGCCCGGGATGGCGAAGTAAGCGCGCGCGTACTTGACGAATTCAAGAATTGGGCGCCCGAGCTGACCGCGCTCATCGTTGATAGCGATACACCTCCGATCCTGCGTCCCATCCACGCCTTGCCGATCGAGCATCGCTGGAAGCGGATGCGCGGCGTGACGCTCCTCGGCGACGCCGCCCATCTCATGTCACCGTTCGCCGGCGAAGGCGCAAATCTCGCTATGTTCGACGGCGCGGAACTCGGGAACGCGATCGCTTTCAATCCCGGGGAACTCGACGAAGCGCTTCATGCCTACGAGACGGCTCTGTTTCCGCGAAGTGCCGCAGCCGCAGCAGAGGCGGCTCGAAATCAAACAGTCTTTTTCGATGACAAAGCGCCGCAAAGCTTGCTCGCCCTTTTCGCCAACTATCGATTCGCGCCGCAGGCTCGCCGCTAGGGATGATTTGCGATCGGTTTGCGTCGCGCTTGGCGGTACCCGCAGTGGTTGGCGAGGGGCGCATCGCCGAAGTGGCATACAAGGTATCCGCCTTTTAAGCCTTCCCCAATCTCAACAGGAAACCGGACCGGAGAGTCATCATGCAGCACGATCGAGAACGCATTTTCCAAGCTGAAAGCCATTTTACGAGGGCGGCCAGAACGATCGATCGATGCCCTTTGGGATACGGTCGGTGATTTGGTGCACCGGAATGCGCAAATTACTTCAAGTCAGCAGGATATGATCTGGATTGAACAGGATTTGCACTAGTCTAAGCTTGAATGCGGGTGCGTGCCGTCCACAATCGACTGGACCACTCGAGCGATTCGCTCTTTCAGATCAGTGATATCGCCGAAATCATTCCTTAGCACACGGTGTCTGCTGGAGATGCCGACCATGAAGACATCCACGCCCCAGGCTCGCAGCTGAGCCCGGGGAGCACTAGCGATGCAGCAAGCACCGAGTCCGCGAGGTCTGGCAGACGGAGGCCCTGACGGCCACCGTCCTCCGCCACTGCCGCCACCAGTTGAGAAAGCAGCACATTTCCGTATTGAAGATGATAAGACCAAAATCGACATCAAATGCGACGATCGCGAACCCCTGAAATTATGCGCCGACATGTAAAAGATATCATCGATTGTTTCGCACCGCTCCTAAGCGCTAAGGTCCGTTCGGCTTCGCCGCAACAGTATGTTTCTATTGCGGCTAATGCGCTCGATTTAAGCATGACCTATTCTCAGCCTATTGCGCAAATAGCGGAGCCGTGTTGTAAACCTGCGAGTGAAATACCCTGAAGCTCTTTGGATACCCTTTTAAGAGTGAGTGCGACCAACGGCGGCTGGAAGGTCTAGAACCGCGCAAAGTCCGGTAGGCGCGTTGGTTCTGAGCCTGAACGATCCCCCATAAAGACCAGTCAGTTCTGTCACGATGGACAGGCCGAAGCCGTCGCCGGGCATGCGTTCATCCTCCCGAACCCCGGCTTCCAGCACTGCGTCGAGACGATCGTGAGGGATCCCCGGCCCGTCGTCCGCTATGACAATTCGCACGAATGGACCTTCCCGACTGGCAGAAACAGCGACCAAGGTCGCAGCCCATTTGAAAGCATTGTCTAAAAGGTTTCCCAACATTTCCTCGACGTCACTCTCTTCGCAAGCAACCGACAGTCCAAGACCGACGTCGGCCTCAAACGCGATCTCCCGCTCAGCGTAAATGCGGCGCAATGCCTTCTGGATATCGCTAACCGCCTGACCCACATCTGTTGACGCCGCTATCCCGGACGACGTCATGATGCGTCGGGCATCACTGAGATGATGCTTGATGCGGCTTTCCAGCCGACGAGCGACGTCTCGAAGCGATCCGTCCGGGTCATTGGCGTCACTAAGCGCGAGCGAAAGGCTTGCAATTGGTGTCTTCAGGCCATGGGCCAGATTGGCAAACTGGATACGCGTCGCAGCAAGCCGATCCTCATTGGTTTTTAAGAGCTCGTTCGTTTTCATTGCCAGAGGCAGAAGTTCGGCAGTAGCTTGGCTAGGCACTCTGGCGCGCTCACCGCGATTGATTGCCTCGATGTCGTCGGCCATTGTCTTGAGAGGAGCGAGACCAAACCTCACCTGCCATACGGTGCCTACGAGCAGGGCGAGGCCGAGACAGAGCATGGAGGGCACGAGCCACAGCAAAGCCCGTATCGCGGGGTCGACAAGTGCAGCCATTGGCGCGGTTGCCGTGAACATGACGGGATGTCCATCGACATACCGTGAACTCTGTCGGAGGTAAAGTCTGCGGCCACGCTCCACTCCTTCGCCCGGTGTCGGCGTAGCGGTCAGCATCTGGAAGAGGCTAAGGCGTGGTGGCGGCGCTTCGATCGTGCCGTCAAGTAGTGAACGGGATGCGAGTTGGTTGTCGTCGCTGTCTATCTGCCAATACCAACCGGAACCAGGGCGATCGAATGGCGGTGCGTCCAACGGGTTGGAAAGAGAAAGCTTGCCATCACCGTCGCGTTTCAATGCCGTTGCGAGAGCAGCGATCTGCGTGTCCAGGCGTTGATCGACCTGTTCTCGAATTACCGAATTCAAAGCAACCCACAAGATAACCGATGCGACGAGGATTGCGAGCGTGACAAAGACAGACGAAAAAAGCACCAGTCGTGCGGCGATCGACTTTGGCTGTTGGACGGCGGTCGATTTCATCACGAGACCGCCGCTGTCAGCATGTAACCTCGGCCGCGCACAGTCTCAACCATATCCGGGCCGAGCTTTTTGCGCAGTCGCGCGATGATCACCTCGATAGAGTTGGAATCAACTTCCGCATCTCCGTCATAGACGCGCTCGTTCAACTCGCGGCGGTCGACCACTGTCTCCTTGCGCAGCATCAGACAGGAGAGCACACGCCATTCAAGTGCAGTCAGTTTGAGAGGAAGGCCGTGTAGCTCGAACACACCGAGCTGTGCATCGAATGCAAGGTCGCCGCAGCTGACGCGTGACGCAGCATGACCGGTGGCGCGCCGGACCAGAGCGCGAAGGCGAAGAACCAATTCTTCAAGCTTGAATGGCTTAACAAGGAAGTCGTCGGCTCCGGCCTTGAAGCTCGCGACCTTGTCAGGCCATCCGTCCCGAGCAGTCAGCACCAGGACCGGCAGGTTACGCTCGCTATCCCGCCACCCCTTGAGCACGGCGACACCATCAAGCTTAGGCAAACCAAGATCGAGCACCGCCACGTCGAAGATTTCCGTGAGGCCGGCGTGCAACGCATCCTCACCGTTTCGAGCAATATCGACCACAAAATTCTCGGACCGCAGGGCGCTGGCGATGCGACCACTCAGGTCATCGTCATCTTCAACAAGCAGCACGCGCATCATCTGATCTCCAGCTAAAAAGATGTGTCACTCGTATCGAAAATGCCTGAACTGAATCTGAACCAGCAGGTTCAGACTGGTGATGGCAAATAGCACGTAGATTGCTGCTGTCACTTATCAAGGAGATTCAAGATGACGATCGGAACCAGTATCAAAGACGGCCCAGTCAGCGGTCGCGACGGTGAGACGACGAAGACGCTCCATCTCGGCTGGGTCGCCCTGCCTGCCATCGCTGTTGCGCTCGCTGTTGGCGTTGCAGGTGGCGCGGCGGCCATGAAGATGATCCGGCCCGGAGCTGAAATGGCACCGATGACACCAGTTGCAATTGCCAAGATGCCGAGCTCAGGCCTGGTGACGGTCAAGGGTACGGTCGCGGAGATCTACGGCAACAAGTTCATCCTGCAGGATGAAAGTGGGAAGGCCCTGGTCGAAACCGGTCGGGCAGGCGAAGGCGGCGGCCTCGTAAGCCCGAACGAAGCCGTTACGGTTCAAGGCCGGTTTGACAATGGCTTTGTCCATGCCACTTACCTTGTCGACAAAGACGGCAAGACCGAAGCTCTTTTGCCGCCCGGTCCTCCGCCGCCACCACACGCTGGACCGCGTGACGTGGACGCAAAGCCCTAAAGTCTAAGTGCTCGATATTAGTCCCATCAGTTACTACCAAAACTCAGGAAGGACCGACCAAATGAAACGATACATTCTCTCGGCCGTCGCTCTGGCTGCTCTCACAGGTACAGCAATCGCACAACAGCCGCCCGCCCCTCCCGCTGCTGGGGGACCCGCTCCGGCTGTCGACACAGCGTCTCCCCCGCCTCCACCGCCGGCTCCGGGGGGACCGGAAGGACCGGGTGGTGACCGCGCTGGACCTCCGCCGCGTGGACCAGAAGGCGATATGGGTCCTCGGGGCCATCGCCCTCCTCCACCGCCTCCGCCGTCCAAGGCAGCGCATTTCCGGATTGAGAATGGTCAGACGGTGATCGACATCAAATGCGCCGACGATGAACCCATGAAAGCGTGCTCTGACATTCTTTCCCAGGTTCTTGATCGTTTGGGAGTACCTGCCGCACAAACGCGCTGATCGTAACGAATAGCGTTACCGCGGCCGCGTAAACGCGCGGTCGCGAGAATACCGAAGATGTTCGGGAAATTGGGCCACCGAGCTGGCCGACAGTCGCAGTGTGGCCTTCACAGCACAGCACAGCCTCAAGCATCATATCCGTCTAAGACCGCACGTCTGCGAAACCGCATGCATGCCAAATCCTGCAGGCGAAATCTTGTGCAAACGGAGATCACGAGATCTGTACCACCTGTAAACGCGGTCAAAGCTGAGCGTGATGCCTTCGACATCTCTTTGCCGATGCCGGCGCTGGACGCTCGTGGTCACGCGGTCACATCGCCGCCAAGAAGATTCGACGAGAACTCGGCACGAATTCGAACGGTAAAATCTCTAGCATGCAGAACGCTCAGCCATGGATGCTCTAAAGAGGCTCGCTCATCCTGACGCGGGAAGTTGTTGGTCATCGCTGGTCATAGCGTGACTGGCGTTTGGCGCAAATATAGGCTTAGGCGGTTTGCGTCGCCCAGAGCTTCGCCGCGAACGGATCAGACGTCATTTGACCGCACCGACCTGTTTCAGGAACGTCAGATTATCTTCAATATGCCGATTGTCAGTAATCCGGCCGTTCTTTACACGTAGATCGTCAACCGCGATGAAATCGACCTCCTGACCCTTCCCCTCAATGCCTTGATATTTTCCGGTGAAGTGACCGGTCATTCGCAGGTGGCTGATGACGCGGTCGCCAACTACAATACGCTGCGGAACTGCGAAGCGCAGATCGGGAACGGCGGCACGGAACGCCTTGTTTGCGATCATTGGCCCGGTCGGGCCTTGAGGCCGTCCAAAGGGCCGGACATGATCGTTGAATTGCGGCGAGATCGCTTGATCCAAAAGATGCTGGCTGACATTGTTCCAGAAGCCGTAGAACGCATCGACCGGTTTGAGCAGTTCCGTAACCTGGGCCTGCGAGAGGCTCTTGTCGACGATCAACTCCTGCGGCTTGGCAAGAGCAATGGCGGTTTGATCGTCGAGCGATGCTGCAAGGGTGGGTGTGCTAGCAAGAAGTAAAGCGGCGAAGCATAGCAGGCGCATCGTGATGTTCTCCTTTGATGGAAGCTCTGAGGCATGTCAGGTTGGTTGATTTTCTTTAGTCAAAGATAATTTCGTTCATTGTCGAGCTGTCTACGCCAAAAGGCTCATCACACCGCTCGAAGGCGCCTTTGGAACGTCGGAATTTCCCCCAGTGCCATCTGTTGGTAATGTGAGCGTCGCAGATCCCCAGACAATCAAAGCTGGCTGCGGTTTGGATGGCTATGGCAATTTCTTTTTCGATCACCGCTGCGGCCGCAGCGGTGATCACGACGTACCGCCTCAATTTGCGATCGTACCACCGCCGTCAACAGTCACGGTCGATCCGCTGACGAACGGGTTTGTGGCGACGAACAGGATGGCCTGGGCGATGTCTACCGGCTGACCGACCCGGCGGGCTGGCAAACGAGCCGCGGTTTTGTCGAACATCGCCTGGCGCGCCGCATCGTCCATCTTGGCGTAGAGCGGGGTGTCAATTAGCCCCGGCGACACCGTGTTGACCCGGATCGGTGCACGCTCGAGCGCAAGGCCGCGTGCTAGCGCTTCAAGCGCGGCATTGATCGCACCCTGCAACACGGATGTGGCGCTCGGTCTCTGCGATAGAAAACCCGAGACAAAGGTGATCGAACCACCGTCCTTTATGGTTGCTGACTTGGCGATACGGTAGGCGCCAAAGAACTTGCTGTTCATCGCAGCTTGCGCGTCCGCGAGCGCCAGCGCGCCGACTGGGCCGGTCTTGGTCTGCGCTGCGCTGATGACGACGTGATCAAACGGCGATGCATTGGCGAAATAGGCTTCAACCGATGCATCGTCGGTGAAGTCGAGCGCGTTTCTGCCAGGGCGCGCTACCTCAGCGCCGGCAGCCGCAAAGGCGTCGGCAGTGGCGCGACCAATGCCGCCGGATGCGCCAACCACGAGTACACGGGTTCCATTTAGATCGATGGGCATGGTATCAACTCCTTATGTATTGGGGCCGGGAATGTCAGTTTCTGTGGGTAGCCCGCGCTGGATCACTGGTGTTAATCCCTTTGTCTCGGTAGCGTAGAGGGCAATCTCGTCCTTGCGCGCAAATCACATGCCAGGGCTGGATCGGACATACGACAGAAAGCGATCAAGCAGGCACACGCGCCCAGGATGATCCGAGTGCGGTCGTGCAGGCTTACGACCATCATCCGCCGGCGATGCGCGCCTTCGTCATAGAGTTGGTCGAACTCGTCCCGTAACGCCTGCCCGTACGCGGCTGGATTCCAGCCCTCGAAGGGGAAGGACGAAATGTCGTTCATATGAAAGGTATAAGGTACCGTTACGAAGTCGCCCTTAGACAAGGGCCCGATAAACGGCTCGTCTAGGCTCGGTTCATCGATATTGTATGTGACACCCGCTGCACCGGAGATCGGCTGCCCACCGCCCTCGAGCATGAGACTAAAGCTTGGAACGAAGCGCGCACCTCCTGGCCAAAAAGGTTTATCGGGCATGCAGGAAGCTCCTGGTGTCGTGTCACGCCGGCAGGCTGCGAGACACGCTCTGTTGACATTGACTGAAGAAGTAGTGTGTTTCTTTGGGAAGATAAGCTCGGCCCGAGGCGAGGCAGTATCAACTTTGAGGCAACATGCTGGACGATCTCAACGAGTTGAAGACGTTTCACCAAGTCGTGGAACACGGCACACTGACTGGAGCAGCGCGAGCGCTTGGCGTCACCCTCGCTGTCGTGAGCAAACGCTTGGCGACTTTGGAAAAGCGGGCTGGCGTAAGGTTGGTCAATCGCACCACCCGCACCCTGTCACTGACGGAAGCCGGTGAGCGCCTGCTTGTGGAGGTAGGTCGCGCATTGGAAGCGATCGCGCAAGGCGAAGAACTGTTGTCAACTGGTCGGGACGAGCCAGTGGGAACGCTGCGGATCTCGGCACCTGTCTCATTCGGCCGACGCCGCGTCTCGCCTGTCGTTGGAGAGCTGGCGGCACGCTACCCGCAACTACTCGTGTCTCTGTCGCTGAACGATCGTCTGGTCGACGTCGCCGGCGGGTCGATCGACATTGCGATCCGCATAGGTGGGCTCGCTTCTGCAGGCGGTGCGGCGATGCGCAAGCTTGTCGACAGTCAACGGATCCTGGTTGCTGCACCCTCCTATCTCGCGCGCCGAGGCGCGCCCGTTTTACCCGCCGACCTTAACTCACACGACCTTCTTCGATACAGCGACCTTGTCGGGCCATGGCGGTTGTTCGGGGCCGACGGGCGCGAGCATTTGGTGCCCGCCCCCGCGCGCCTGCAGTCTGATAATGGCGATGCTATCCATGACTGGTGCGTTGCCGGATTGGGCATTACTTTTAGATCCCGGGTCGATGTAACAGAGGAGCTTCACTCCGGCGCGCTCAAACAGATACTCCCTGGTTGGCATGCCGGCGATGCCGCAGTCGTCGCTCTTTTTACGGACCGCAAGACGATGCCCCGAAAAACGAGAGTGTTCCTCGATGCCATGGTTGAGGCGCTTCGGGGAGCCTCTGAGATCGATATGTCGGGACTGCATCCAATTTAGCCCGACGTGGTTGGCAAATTGACCTGGCGAGCGTTTACGTCGATCGGCAGCTCCAAGGCCGTGAACAGTGAAAAAAGTAACCTTGAAGCAACATAGACAAATATGCAGGTCGCCATGGATTTGCGCAACTGCTCAGCCTCGCCAGTGAAGCCGGCACAGAACATCGCGACCCAAGAATACCCAATGCTCGTCAGGCGAGCGGACGGGCCCAACAAGCGTTTCAGGGCCGCCCCCGCGCTATCCAATGAACCCACTTTGGCCCGGGAGTTTCGGAACCAAAAACCGCCCTCCTGCTATTCACATGATGTGATGGGACTCGAACCGCCGACCCGACGTTACAAAAGTCCCCCGCCTCAAATCTCTCCAGACTTCCATCGGGTTGAACTCAATGGGCGAAATGATGCGAACCCGGACGCGTATCAGCTGATTGCTTAATACCGAAACCAACGTGGCAAAGTCCAAGCGATGCGAAAATCGGCGGATAGTGCCGACGGGCTCGCTATTATACGCCTTTCTGATAAAGGAGTTCCCGGCAACGTTGTGGCATATCTAGGGGGGCGAGCGTGTTTCATCTTACGATGCGTGTGGCGTGGCATGGATCGCGTTGGAACGGACGTGTCTGCCCGGCACCGTCCTCGAACGCGTTTTGCGTCGCACTCGACCGTATCCGTGAGGAGAAGGACGACGCCGCCCAAGACGCGCTGGCCGGAAGGCCGTGGCATGAGCTGGCGCCGGATCAGTTGCCTCCTTGCAAGGCCGAGTCGGGCGCTTTCATGAACGAGACTGAGTGGACCCGCCGCTTCGAGCACCCCTACGCGTCAATCAAGAAGGCGGCAGCGACGCACGGCCACCTGAAGCCCACTGTGGTGAAAGTTCCGCCGTTCGCCGCCTTCGCTGTGCCGTTCGGCTGGATGCTGCGCAGCGAGCAGGACGCTATCGACGCAAAACTGCCCAAACCCTTGCCGCCGGACGAAACCTCTCCTTTCGCGAGCCCCTGGGTGTTCGGTCGCGCCCGCCAGACGGCGCTCGTTGACCATGTGTTCGATCGCCTTAAGCCCGAGCGATCGCTCGTCTTCTTTTACTGTAAGGAAGGTCAACCGCTTGGAGACACGATCTCACGTCTGGTGGTCGGCGTCGGCCGCATCCAGTCGATCGTGCCGGTGAAGCAGTACGACGCCCCCGCCGGTAAAGACGCCTACCCGATGTGGGACCGGCTGCTCCGGCACTCTATCAGGCCGGAGGGCTTCGATGGCTTCCTGCTGCCATACCACGATTACCTTGAACCAACGGGAGATGCGGCAGAGGACGCGCGCCGGGCGTCGCTCCTCGCCGAGATCGCCGTTCCCGCCGACCCTGCCCATACGAGGGTGTTTTCCTACGCTGCGGAGCTCGCGCCGGCGGATATCGCGCTCTCAACCCTGATTCGATGCCTTGAAGCGGTTCGGAAGATCCGGGGCCATGGGATCGCCAAAGGCCCCTGGGAGAGGCGGGAGGAATGGCTCAACACCCAGATCGGGCTTGCCTGGAAAGACCGTGGGGCTTTTCCGGGGCTCGGCTCTGTCCTCGAGGCGCTAGGAATGCGCCTCGGGACCGCTCTGACGCTGGAGTTGCTGGCGTCGGGCGCGGTCACATCCGATGGAGACCCTTGGCCCCACATCGACGCTCTCCTTCGCGGCAAGGTTAAACCGCCGCAGCCCGTTTACGACGCTGACCTAAAGGCCGTTCGCGACACTTGGGTCAATCTCGCGGATGAGCGGCGGATCCTACTAAAACTGCTGTCGCGTTTCGCGCTCACTCCCGCGCAAGCGGCACGTTGGTTCGATCCGACAAGACGCGCCGCCGCGAGCATGGCATTCACAACGGATGCCGAGCTGATCACGAACCCATACCGGATCAGCGAGGTGGATCTCGGTGACGCGAAAGAGTCGCCGGTCTCGGTCGGAACGATTGACCGCGGGCTCCTCCCGGACGCAACAATCGCCGCAAAGCACCCTGCGCCCCAACCCTCGCGGGTCCAGTCCGTGGGTGACGCGCGCCGCCTGCGAGCCGTTCTCGTCGCTGTCCTGCGGCGCGCGTCGGAGAATGGTGACGCGCTCCTGAGCGTCACAGAGGCCGTCGAGAAGGCGGCTACAATTGAGATGGCGCACCCCTGTCTGATTGGTGTCGACTGGCCCACCACGAACGCCTCTGCGCTTATTGGCGTCGTCGAGCTTATCGAGCTTCCGGCGCAGGAGGGGCAAGCGGGCGGAATTTCCGCGGTCCAGCTTTCGGACCTGAAGACGCGTGAAGACCGCCTCCGTTCTGTGCTCGCGAAGCGAGCGGGGAAGGCCGCGCCGATCGTGACAGCAGACTGGCAAAAGCTTTTGGTCGACGCGATCAAGGCAGCGGGCGGCGCTTTTGATCCCAAGAACGCGCGGCACGTGCTCGCCATCGAGGAGCAGGCCATCGCGCTCGCGCGCGTGACCTCCCGGCGTCTGACGGCGCTCGTCGGGCGGGCCGGGACGGGCAAGACGTCTGTGATGGGCGCCCTGCTACTCAACGCCGCCCTCGCTCGGGACGGTATCCTGCTGCTCGCACCGACCGGCAAGGCCCGCGTCCGGCTAGGGAAGGCTGCCAACGCTGAAGCAATGACCGTTGCCCAGTTCCTGAACGAACTCGGTCGCTACGACGGAATTCGCCAGCGTCCGCGGTTCGAGGGCAAGGAGAAGTACCGGAAGGAGAAGACGGTCGTCATCGATGAGTGCTCGATGCTCACCATGGACGACCTCGCGGCTGTGCTCGACGCACTCGATCTGGCGCACGTCCAGCGGCTTATCCTGGTCGGCGACCCCAATCAGTTGCCCCCGATTGGCGTTGGACGCCCGTTCGCCGACCTTACTTCCTATATGCAGACCACACCCGCAAAGAGCGACACCGGTCTGGCGCTCGGCGAGGCGCTCGCCCAATTGACGGTTGAGGTCCGAGCGGTCGCGGGGGCGGACCAAGCGTCGGACACGCTTCGGCTTGCATCCTGGTTCACCAGAGAGACGCAGCCTGTCGATGCCGACCGCGTCCTTAGCGACCTAGAGACGGGCCGGCCCTTCAACGACCTCGATCTTTTCTTTTGGAGGACACCCGACGAGCTGCGGAGCCGCCTGAGTGAGGCGTTTCAGAAACATCTCGGACTTTCGCAGGCGGGCGACGTCGCCGGTTTCAATGCTTCGCTCGGCATTGATGAACGCGGATGGGTTCCGTTCGACGATCCGGACGGCTCGGAGCGGTGGCAGATATTGTCTCCTGTCCGAATGCATTCGCACGGCGTGCACGACCTGAACCGCTGGACACAGCGCCGCTATCGTGCCCGCGAGCTCGATGCGGCCTCGGACCCCTGGGTGATCAGTCTCGGCGATGAAAGCATCGTTCTACGCGACAAGGTCATCCAGGTGTCGAACCAGTGGCGCGGCGCCTTCGATGGGCGCGAGTCAGGAGACCATTATGTGGCCAATGGAGAGGTGGGGCTCGTGGCCAATGGAAAGGCACCTTGGTTGAACGTCGTCTTCGCAGGGCGACCCAACCTTCGCTTCGGCTACAGCGGGCGCGACTTCCCCGGCGGCTCGGGGCCGCTGGAACTCGCCTACGCCATCACAGTGCACAAGTCGCAGGGCAGCGAGTTCCAAAAAGTGTTCGTTGTCCTGCCTAAGAACTGCCGGCCGCTTTCACGTGAACTCTTATATACGGCTCTGACCCGATCGCGCCGTCAGCTCGTGCTGCTAATCGAGGGTGACGATTCGTCTATCCTCTTCGATTATACCCGACCCGAGCGGTCTGAAACCGCGCGGCGAAACACCAACCTCTTCCAGGGCATACTTCGGCGCACCGAGACCGAGGTGCCGTACGCCGAGAACCTGATCCACCGCACGGTGAAGGGTCACTTAGTCCGCAGCAAGTCGGAGCTGGTGATCGCCAACATGCTGCATCAGTCAGGCGTCGAATACGAGTACGAGCGCATCGTTGACGGTGGGATCCAACCCGGTCGCCTCCGTCCGGATTTCTCGTTCGTCACCGCTGATGGCGACCTTATTCTATGGGAACACCTCGGCATGATGGGGCGGGAGGACTACCGGAAGGGCTGGGAGTGGAAGAAGGCGTGGTACGAAGCCAATGGCTTCGTTTTAGGCCGCTCGCTCTTCACCTCTAAAGACGACGAGCGTGGAGGGTTGGATTCGTCGAGCCTTCGCTCTAACGTCGACCTGATCAAAGCGCTGCTGGACTGATACGCGCTAAGGAGAGGATCCGAACGCAGTCTGAGCACGTAAGTGCGAGATTACCGACTTTTGCAAGCTAAGCTCGGCGTGTTAGCGACCGTCGCAACACAGCGAAGCAGGATGCGGGTTCTCCAGATCCTATTGCGGACGTCCAGCGTCGATTGGTTAGATAAGCAGCCAATCGTCTTTATTAGAAAAAACCTATCTCAGAAACGAAGCATGCAAGGTGCGAATCCCGTTTCATCCCCAGGCGATGGTCGCGTTCAGGCCTATAACCATCTCGATCGCGCAGACTGTAGGTCGATCCACTCACGCTTGGAAAGATGTCATCTCTGCAGACGTTTAATAGAAATGACTTCCAAACTCTGGTAAGCAGTGCTTAATTCTGGCGAGGATACGACTTTGAACGATGAAATCCTGACTCTTCCAGAGGTTGCCGATTTGCTAAAAGTAGCGGAAAAGACGGTGTACACCATGGTGAAACGCCGTGACATTCCTGCCTTCAAAGTGGGTGGCCAATGGAGGTTCCAACGTACAGATCTACTCTCCTGGATTGAGCAACAAAAAAAGAAACAAATTTAACTCAAAGAAGCATACCCGCGAGATTCTTTTGTTGCAGTATGTATGGGGGAAACGTGCAGGGACATTTTAGCGGAATTCGAGACAACCATTCACGCGGCAGCGTGGCTGATTTTCTGAACCTCAGAATAGCTGAGGGGTGCAAGCTCTCGATCGTGTCGGCTTACTTTACAATACACGCATACGAGGCTTTGAGTGCTCGGCTAGAGGGCATTGAAAGCCTACAGTTTTTGTTCGGCGAACCACGGTTTGTTGCATCCCTCGACCCTGAAAAAACTGAGAGAAAGCACTTCTCCATCGACGACGATGGCCTGGAACTTGTCAATCGCCTTACCCAGCGTAAGGTTGCGTTCGACTGCGCTAGCTGGCTAAGAGAAAAGGTGCAAATTCGGTCCGTTGTTGATGCAAATTTCTTGCACGGAAAGATGTATCACGTTGACGACGGGCGCCGCGAGCACGCTCTGCTCGGCAGCTCCAATTTCACGCGACGTGGGTTGGGCCTTTCAAAATCGCCTAACCTAGAGCTGAATCTCGTCGTTGATAGCGATCGAGACCGCACCGATTTGAAGGCATGGTTCGATACTATTTGGGAAAATAAAGACCTTGTATCAGACGTTAAAGACGAGGTTTTGCGATACCTCGAGCAGCTTTACGTAAACCACGCACCTGAGTTCATATATTTCAAGACACTCTATCATGTCTTCGAGCGGTTTATTTCAGGCCAGGATGCAGATGCTGCGCTGTTCGAGCAGACTGCAATCATTGACACGGAAATATGGAAGGCTCTTTTTGATTTTCAAAAAGATGGAGTTAAAGGAGCGATCCACAAGATTAATGCGCATAATGGCTGCATTCTCGCGGATAGCGTGGGTCTAGGAAAAACCTACACGGCGCTGGCTGTCATCAAGTATTTCGAACTTCGGAATCACAGAGTTCTGGTCCTCTGCCCGAAAAAATTGCGCGACAACTGGACCGTTTTCTTGGCGCAAAACAACAGTGAGCTGAACCCTTTTCTCAAGGATCGTTTCAGTTACACGGTCCTTTCGCACACTGATCTTTCGCGTGAATCCGGAAGGGTTGACGGAGTCGATCTATCTTCGATCAACTGGAGCAATTTCGATTTGGTCGTGATCGACGAGTCTCATAACTTCAGAAACAATACAAAAGGTAGGCGTGACGACGACGGAAACATTATCCGCAAGAGCCGATACGAACGGCTGATGGACGATGTCATTCGGAGAGGCGTTAAGACAAAGGTTCTCTTGCTATCGGCGACGCCAGTAAACAACGATCTGGCCGATCTTCGCAATCAAATCTATTTTGTTACAGAAGGCCGTGACGCCGCGTTTGCTCCGGATTTGGCCGTTAACAGTATCAAAGATACGCTTTCAATCGCCCAGAAGACATTCATGGAATGGGCGCGTCGAAGCGGAGAACGAGAAGCGCGAGATCTCATGGATCGCTTGCCAGCTTCGTTCTTCACGTTGCTAGACGAATTGACGATCGCTCGGTCCCGGAACCACATCAAGAAATACTACCGTTCATCGCTCGAAAAAATTGGCCACTTTCCGAAGCGGCGGAAGCCGGAATCGGTGTTTTCTGAAATAGACCTTAAAGGCCGTTTTCTCTCGTATGACCGGTTAAACGATGAGATTTCCAAGTACGAACTCTCTCTTTTCAACCCCTCTCGCTACGTTCTTTCCGATTACGCCGCCCAATATGAAGAACGGAAGGTCAGAAATTTCTCGCAGGCTAATCGCGAGAAATTTCTTATCGGGATGATAAAAGTAAATTTCCTAAAGCGCTTGGAGAGCTCGGTCCACGCGTTCGCTATCACTATGGAGAGGACTGTCGCCAAAATTGAGGTGTTGGAGGAGAGGCTCCGCGCGTATCAGGCACATGCGAAGGCAGCCGAGCAGGCTCTTCAACCAGACCTGTTCGCTGTCGAGGATGAAGACGATGACGATCTGACCGAGGCGTTCCAGGTCGGGTCCAAGCTTAAGTTCGATATGGCTCACCTTAATGTTGATCGATGGCTCAAGGACCTCGCGACCGACAAACAGCAGCTTTCCTTGCTGTCCGACGCCGCTCAAGCAGTCGATACCTCTCGAGACGCCAAATTGGCGAAGCTTAAAAAATTGATCGAAAACAAGGTTCGGCACCCAGACCGCAATAGGAAAGGCGAGAATAATCGCAAGGTTATTGTTTTCTGCGCTTTTGCGGACACTGCGACTTACCTTTTTGAGGCATTGGAAGAATGGGCGCGTGGAGCTTTGGGCCTTCATATCGCGCTTGTATCAGGTGGGGCGAGACCCAACCGTACTACATTTGGAAAGCCCGATTTTTCTCAGATTCTGACCAACTTCTCCCCTCGCGCCAAGCAGCGCGAAAAGCTTAAGTCCATGCCGCAAGAGGGGGAGATCGACATTTTGATTGCCACAGACTGCATCTCAGAAGGGCAAAACCTTCAGGACTGCGATTACCTCATCAACTATGACATCCACTGGAATCCGGTCCGCATAATCCAGCGCTTCGGACGCATTGACCGTATCGGCAGCCTCAATCACGAAATCCAGCTCGTGAACTTTTGGCCGACACCCGATCTCAACAAATACATAAACCTCAAAAACCGGGTCGAGGCCCGCATGGCACTCGTTGATATCGCAGCGACCAATGAGGACAACATTCTGAACGCCAAGGAAATCGAGGAACTTGTGCACGATGACCTTCGATATCGCGACAAGCAATTGCTTAGGTTGAAGGATGAAGTCCTTGATCTTGAAGACTTCAACGAGTCAGTCGCACTCAGTGAATTCACGCTCGATGATTTCCGCGCAGAACTCATGGGCTTCATCGAGGCAAACCGTAAGCGGCTGGAGGATGCTCCTCTCGGCCTCTACGCTGTTGTCCCTACAAACATCAATTTTCCAATCGTCCAGCCGGGAACAATTTACTGCTTGAAGCAACGAGCAACGTCGGCCGGCGCTGAGGCGGTCAATCCGCTTCAGCCCTATTTTCTCGTCTATGTCCGCGACGATGGTGAAGTGCGCTACAATTTCACAGCGCCAAAGCAGGTGCTTGAAATCTTCCGTGCCCTTTGCCAGGGCAAGAGCGCGCCCTACGCCAAGCTGTGCGAACTGTTCGATGCGCAGACAGACGATGGGCGCGACATGAAACGCTACAGCACGCTGTTGGATTCAGCGATCAGCGCGATCGCATCACAGACTGACAGAAAGAACCTCGGGAACCTCTTTGCGGGCCGAGGTGGCAAGCTGGTAGACGATTCCAAGTTGCCGAAAACGGCCGCTGATTTCGATCTAGTCACATGGTTGGTGATCATGCAGACCGAGGAGACCGGAAATGACTGAAACTCGGTCAAAGGTTCGGACCGCGCTGCAAGCGTTTGCCACCACCACAACGAAGGAAGCCGGAACCGAATTATTCGGACTGCTTGGCTATGCAAGCCGCAAAACCGTCGATCTTGATGGAAAGCCGTCATCATTCCTGAATTTAGTCGACAGCGACGGCAAGCTGGACTCGAAACGGGATGCCAGAGTCGAGGCTTGGAACCGCGTTGATCTGCTGTTCCAGCTAACCAACGACGAAATCCCGATGCTGGTTCAAGGCAATCCCGACCTCATTTCGGGTAAGCAGGACTACCGCAATTCGATCATCGAGTCTTTCGTCTTCCTCACCATCGAACTGCAAGGCGAAGAGTGGAGCCGAACCGAGCTTGCCGGCGTCACGCGCGAGATCAACCGAATCTTCCCCATGCCTGCGCTCATTTTGTTCCGGCACGGCCGTTTCGTGTCGCTCGCAGTCATCGACCGCCGTCCGAACAAAAAGGATGGCTCGCGCGACGTGATCGAAAAGCGCATCTCGATCGTGAAGGACGTCAATTTCACCGACCCGCATCGTGCCCATGTGGATATCCTCTGCGATATCGCACTGGCTAGCGTGAAGGTGCGTGGGAAGGGTACGCCAACGAACTTCCGCGATCTCTATGATGGCTGGATGGAGGCATTGTCGGCGCAGACGCTGAACAAGAAATTCTATGGTGAACTTGCCAACTGGTTTTTCTGGTCAACGAAGATCGTCGAGTTTCCGGCAGCAGTTCTAGCGCACGAGAACGAGACGACTGAAAAGGCCAAGAAGGAAGCCTTTGAGGCGCAGAACCAGATCGCCGTCATAAGGCTGCTCACCCGGCTGATCTTTGTCTGGTTCATCAAGGAAAAGGGATTGGTGCCCGATGCGCTATTCGATCAGGCCGAGCTTAAAGCGTTATTGAACGAAGACCCGGTAAGCCAGCGCGACAGCAGTACCTACTACAAGGCGGTGTTGCAAAACCTGTTTTTCGCCACGCTCAACACTGAGATGTCGGAAAACCGCGATTGGCGCACAAAGGGTACAAGCGGCGGGCTAGACGGGCAATATCTCATCCATACGGTCTATCGCTTCCGTGATGCCTTCCGCGACCCGGATACAGCCCTCCGCCTGTTCAGGACGGTACCATTCCTCAACGGCGGCCTGTTCGAGTGCCTCGACCGCCAAGTGTCCGTTCCTGATCTTGAACGCAACCCGGATCTGAAGAAGCGTCTTGTTAAGGAAGGTAAACACGATGTCATCCGGATCGATGGCTTCTCCGAGCGAGTCGAAAATCCGCTGAAAGTACCAAACAAGATTTTCTTCGCGGCGAAGGAAAAGGTCGATCTCAATGCAGACTACGACACCAAGGGGAAGATTTATGAGGCCGATGGCCTGATCGAACTGTTTTCCCGGTATAAGTTTACGGTCGAGGAGAACACCCCTGTCGAGGAAGAGGTCGCGCTCGATCCTGAACTGCTGGGCAAGGTATTCGAGAACCTGCTCGCGAGCTACAATGCCGATACCCGCACCACGGCTCGTAAGAAGTCCGGCTCGTTCTACACGCCGCGCGAAGTCGTCGATTACATGGTCGATGAGGCACTGGTCGCGCATTTCGAGCGGCGACTGGCGGCAGCACCGGCACGGCCAACGCCTAGCAAACCGCGCCAGCAGGCAATGGATATGGCGATGCCAGGCGAGTTTGATCTCAGTAAGCCTGCCAGCGGCGATCCGGCCAGCCTAACGGCGGACACTAGCGATCTCAGCAAGCGCCTGCGCAATCTTCTCTCGTACAAGGAGAGCGGCAATCCATTCACGCCAACGGAGACGGACCAGCTGATCGCAGCCATCGACAGCCTCAAAGCCTTGGACCCGGCTTGCGGTTCCGGCGCATTCCCCATGGGCCTGTTGCAGAAGCTCATCCATGTGCTGCACCGGCTGGACCCGGACAATGTGCGCTGGAAGTCACAGAACCGCAAGCCGCTGGAGCAAAGCTTGAAGGCGGCCCATGCCACGGTGAACCCCTCCGACAGGGAACAGCGGATCGAGGAAGCTGAATCAGCCCTTGCCAAACTCGACCGGGATTTCTCCGACACTAACAAGCCGGATTACGCGCGAAAACTCTATCTCATCGACAAATGCCTTTTTGGCGTCGATATCCAGCCTATCGCGGTTCAGATCGCCAAGTTGCGCTTCTTCATCTCTCTGGTGGTGAGCCAGAAGATTGATTTCGACAATGCAGACAACCTCAACATCACAGCGCTGCCCAACCTTGAAACCAAGCTCGTTGCCGCCAATAGCCTCATCCTAATCGAGCGAAAGGCCCAAGCCGATCTGTTCCGCAACACCAAGATCGCCGAAAAAGAAGCCGAACTGCGGGTAATGAATGGGCGCTATTTCTCCGCTCGCAACTCAAAGACCAAGCTTGCCCGGCGCGAGAATATTGGCGCGCTGCGCGATGAGCTAGCCGATCTGCTAAAGTCCGACCATGGTCTTTCCGAGCAGGACGCTAATCAGATGGCGGCATGGGACCCGTTTGACCAGAATGCAGCAGCACCTTTTTTCGATCCAGAATGGATGTTCGCTCTTGAGCAGCCGAAAACTGAGGCGACAGCCTACTCTTATCGTGTCGGACCGTTTGATTTGGTCATCGGCAATCCGCCCTATGTGCGGCAAGAGGCGATCAAGGAGCAAAAGCCGCAATTGCAGAAATTTTACGGTAGAAAGGACCAGAAGGGCAATGTGCTTGGCGCCTATGCCGGCACGGCGGACCTGTTCGTCTATTTCATCCAGCGCGGCATTGAGCTGCTCAGCCCCGGTGGAGCCTTTGCTTTTATCACTTCTAATAAATGGTATCGTGCCAAATATGGTACGAATCTCCGTGGCTGGCTGAACCGGCATACCCAATTGCGCCGCGTTATCGACTTTGGCGATGCTCCAGTGTTTGACGCTATCGCCTATCCCACCATTCTCATTGCCAGCAGGCGGGAGGTTCCGGTGCCTGCACCGCGCGAGAAAGACGTGGTCCGCGTGATGAACTGGCCGGCGGAATTGACACGCGAGGATATTCCCGGCTTCCCCGAACTGGTGGACGAGATCGGCTTCAACATGCCCCAGAAAGCGCTTGCTTTGGATGGCTGGCAGCTGGAGCCACAGGCCAGGCGCGGGCTTCTGGAGCGCATACGCGCGGCAGGAATGCCACTCGGCCAATATGTCGGGGGGCACATTTATCCTGGAGTGAAAAGTGGCTTCAATCAAGCCTACGTAATCGATTCAGAAACTCGACAGCGGCTGATCTCTGAGCATCCAAGTTCGTCAGAAGTGATCAAGCCCTACTTGAGAGGGCGTGACCTAAAGAGATGGCGCGTTGAATCTAAAGACAGCTGGATTATCTTTATCCCCTGGCATTTCCCGCTTCACGACGACCCCAAAATCAAAGTTGCTTCTGACGAGGCCGAATTAGCGTTTTCCGAGGAATATCCGGCCGTATACGCGCATCTCCTGAAGCATCGTGAAAAACTGTCTACGCGAGATAAGGCTGAAACTGGGATACGCTATGAATGGTATGCAATGGCGCGGTTTAGGGATTACTGGCGCGAGTTTTTGCGGCCAAAGATAATTATGGGCCGCTTCATGGATAAGCCTACTTACGCATACGACGAGGAGGGCTATTTTACAAACGATGCTCTTTTCATTGTCACTAACGTCGATCGTTACGTGCTTGCGATATTGAACAGCCCTGTGAACTGGTGGTTCTTGAGGGCCACGAGTACTGATCTCCAGAATGGCTTCATTCAGGCGCTTCTGACGAACCAAACTCCGATACCAATTCCCGCCGCTTCTCAGATTCAACGAATGCTCGTCAATTGCTCTATTCGAGCGATTGAGGCTCGCGGGACCGACAACCGCCTCGAACAGCTGCTCAACGGCTTCGTATACGAACTGTTCTTCAAGGACGACCTGCACGCCCGCGGCTTGACTCTCTTCGATGAGGCGGAACGGGCGGGCTTAAGCAACCTCGCGGACCTGGAAAGGACGGAACTGGTGAAGGCGGCGGAAGACTTCGCAGCCACACACCTCGTCCCCGGCGCCACCTTAAGAACCATGCTCTCCGACCTTGCTACCCTGGACGTCGTTCGCATTATTGAGGGCCGGGAATGAGTGCAATAGCGCCGCCAGTCGCGGCACCCGCCGTACCCCCTGCCATCGACCCACCGAAGATCAAAACCCTTACCCTCTGCGACTTCCGCGCCTTCGCAGGCCCAGAACCTGTGACCTTCCTTCTCGATGGCAAGAACCTGTTGATATACGGGGAGAATGGCGCGGGGAAATCATCGGTATTCCATGCGCTGGATGAGTTTTTTGCACTGCCTAGCCCTTTAGCAAACAGCGAAACACGTCGCAGCCGGCTGGCCTCCCTCTCGAACCGGTTCACGCAAAAAATCCGTTGCAAGGTGCATAGCGATTTCGAGGATGAACTAGGAGTGATACAAACTGCTGGATTGGAGATTGATGTTCGCGAAGTCTTCGCGCTGGAAGCGTTGAAGTCGGGTGTTCTTGAAGAGGTGTCGCGATACAATACGGCGTCAGTTGAGGTGGCGTTTACGGACAATTCGGCGACCGTGCGTTGGGATCAGACAAGCCACCCGATCGATACCGCGACAGGCGGCCAACAGCTTGTCGTCAATTCGGCCTACCGCAAAGCCGTTCTCGACTACCGTTCGCTTTTGGAGACAAATTACCGTCACGGCAATGGCGCGGTGAATTTGTTCGACGTGTGCGTTTACATTCTTCTGCGTGACTATCCCGTCCTGCACGATGGCCGTGAATGGCGACTGCTCGATCTCTGGATGGAGTTGATCCGGTTGTTGGATGTCGAGGCGCGAGGGCGGACGAAGCTCGGCAAAACCGAGAAGCCGAAGGTTTTGGCCTTGCTACCCTCAATCAATCAGGGCATCCGCGACGCCATCGCGGCAGTGCAGCCTCAGATCAACCCCCTGCTCGAGGAGCTTGGGTGGGACGACATTAAAATCATATCGCTGGATTTTGCGGGGGTAACCTATCGAGACCGAGCTACCATTCCGCCTTTGCAAAGGATCGAAACGAAGAACATTGGTGTTACGCTGACATTCCTGGGTCAGCCTATTGACCGACCGCAAAACTTCCTAAACGAGGCACGTCTTTCAGCGCTGGCGCTTGCTATTTATTTTTCCGGCCGACAAGCCAGCCCAACAACACAGCAAGCCACCACGCCGCGCTTAATCGTACTCGATGACGTGCTGATCGGTTTGGACCAATCGAACCGCATGCCGGTGTTGCGCATGCTCGATCAGCAGTTCGACATGTGGCAGATCGTGCTGCTCACTCATGATCGCGTCTGGTATGAGATGGCACGCTTCCATCTTGCCGACCAAGGGAAATGGGGGGCAGTTGAGATGTTTGAAGAGAAACTGCCTGATGGGATACCGCGCCCAGTTCTAAGGCCAGCGAACATTGATGCAATCGCTGCAAACCTTGCAACCGCACGTCGTTTTCACGGTCTTAACGAATATGCGGCTGCCGCCGTGCATGCGCGAATTGCTTTCGAGTTAGCCCTAAAGAAATTGTGTGAGCGCAAAAGCATCCCAGTGCGGTTCAGAATTGATCCACGCCAACTATCTTCGGACGAACTGCTAACGTCCATCGAAACCTGGCTTAACGACGCCAGTCGCACCGCTATGAAACCGCTCATTGATCCGGCAATCGTCTCATTGAAGCTCTGGCGCAAGGTTGTACTCAACCCATTTTCGCATTCTACTCCCGTTAGCCTGAATGCTGCTGAAGTTCACGGTGCGATTGATGCAGTCGAAAAGCTTCACGCTGATTTCCAGCAGCATATCCCAAGATAGAAAAGAGGCCTGCCGAGTCTGACTTTACACTGTTCACAACGGCTAGTTCAGCGTCACCGAGCTGTAGGGCACTACGAATACGATCGAAAAACCCTTGCAAATGATGTTTGAGAAAGCCTCGAAAATTGTTTGGTGTGTGTCGGACCATAAATAGTTTCGACAGCGCGGGGACTCGCCGATACCTTGCTTACATAGATTTATGTGCTACGCTACATAAAACCCTGTGCCGAGACATTACCGCGTGGCCTATGCAGAATTTTTATCCGACTTGGCAAAAGCTGGCCTTACGGTGCGCGCGTTTGCAGTTATGATTGGCATGAACCCGAACTCGATTTCCAACTACGCTCGCACTGGCGAGTGCCCAACGCACCTTGCGCTTATCGCCGCTTTGATTGCCAACATGCATACGCATGGACTTGATTTTCGCCAGGCAATTGCCACAGTCGCTGTGGATCCTAAAAAGCCACGCGGCGGAGCGCGTGCGGGTCAGTTCGGCGGAGATCGCCAAGTACCGCTGGATTTGACACCGTGACGGCGGAAGAAAGCATCACGCTGGATCGTGCAGCCCAAGTGCTCGGCTGGCCAGGGCGGGAGGATGTCCTGAATCCAACTGGGGCGGGACCAGCAGTCTATGCTGCCTTGGTTCGCGAGAAGATCGGCCGCGTGCTCGCAAGACGGCCAGATGGCCGGGACGCGCAGGTGGGCATTCTGACGCCCGATCATGCATCCTCGGATACCGAACCGCCCTTGGCGGTTGTCGTCGAATTTACGTCTGGCGTCAGTGACAATACCTTGCAGGAGCTTCAAAGGCTGGCTTGGAACTTTTCGCACAGCCCGACCCTCATCACGATCGAGCCGCATCTACTGCGCGTATGGACCGCTTGCGAAGCGCCGACGCCTGGACGCCTCGTCGGTGACGCGTTGGTCCATACGCTGACCCCCGAGGCGCTTAACAGGTCCACTCCTCTCGAAATTGCAGCCACGCGAGCGCTGCACTGGATCAGCCTCGTTTCCGGGGATTTTTACGCCTCTCATGCCGAACGCTTCGATCGCGATGGTCGTGCTGACCAGATGCTGCTCGGCAATCTGCGTTTCATACGCGATCGACTTTACGCCGAGGGGCTTGTTAACGACGACGTCTGCCATGACTTGCTGGCACGGGTTATTTTCATTCAGTTCTTGTTCGACCGCAAGGATACGGACGGGGCGGCAGCCCTAGATGCTGCCAAGCTCGCCCGCCTTTCTAAGGACGGGACGCTGAATCATGTTTACAGTAATTTCTCGGAATTGCTGAAGCATTATGACGATACGTATCGCCTGTTTGAGTGGCTAAATGTCCGCTTTAACGGCGACCTATTCCCGGGCAAAGGCGACACGGCCGAGGCGCGTGCGGTGGGCTGGGCCACCGAGCAGCGCCTCGTCCGAGCGGAGCATCTCAGCTTGCTTTCGGACTTTATCGGCGGTCGAATTGATATGCCCTCGGGGCAAGGCGCGTTGTGGCCGCAATACGCATTCGACGTCATTCCGCTTGAATTCATCAGCAGCATCTATGAAACTTTCGTCACTGAGCGTGCGGCCAGGGATGCCATTTTCTATACGCCGCCGCATCTGGTCGACTTTGTCCTTGACCGGGTCCTGCCTTGGCATGGCACGGTTTGGGATCTGAAGGTTCTAGATCCGGCTTGCGGATCGGGCATCTTTCTCGTTAAGGCGTTTCAACGGCTCGTACATCGCTGGAAACAGGCCAATCCCGGCCAACAGGTCAGGGCGGACACGCTGCGACGTCTTCTAGAGCGCAACCTTTTTGGCGTCGACAAGGATCCGCATGCGGTTCGGGTTGCGTGCTTCAGCCTGTATCTGGCGATGTGCGATGAAATCGAGCCGCGCCACTACTGGACGCAAGTGGTGTTTCCAACCATGCGCGACCGCCGCCTGATATGTTCCGACTTTTTTGCCAAGGACGGCAACGGCTTTACCGTCGGAAGCGCGAGTTATGACCTCATTATTGGCAATGCGCCGTGGGGCGACGGGCTGGCGACCGAAGACGCCAAGGAATGGGCCAAGACGACGGAACCTAGATGGACGATTGCCAACAACGACATCGGTGGTCTGTTTTTAGCAAAGGGATCGATGCTGCTGCGCAACGGCGGCCGCTTGGCGATGATTCAGTCAGCTAATTCCATTCTGTTCAACGATAGTCCGCCAGCACAGCGATTTCGACAGGAGACTTTCTCGCGACGCCGCATCACGGAAATTTACAACCTCTCGGCCTTGCGCTTCAAAGTCTTCAAACGTAAGTCCCATACGCCAAAACGGTCAACGTCGCCGGCCTGCGCGATTGTCATGGAGCTTGGCGAGCCTTCTCTTGACGATCGCATTGTCTATGTCAGCCCCAAGTCCACTAGACCGCTTGTGGACGAGTTTGCTATCGTTATCGAGCCTCAGGACCGCCGTGCCCTGACGGTACGTGAAGCAGTTTCGGATCCCCTGGTATGGACCACCTTGATGTGGGGCGGTCCGCGGGACCGCGCCCTTGTGCGCCGACTGCAGAGGTATCCGACGCTTGGATCACTAGAGGCCGAAGGCGTTCGAAGCAGCCGCGGCATTCAATATGGCGACAAGAAGAAGGATGTATTAAGCCTCGCCCAGCATCGCCTATTTGACGAACGGAATTTTGCAGCAGGAAGTCTGCTGGAATTCGATGCCGATAGGCTGCCGTTGGCCGGCCCTCTAAAGCTCGATGCCCGAATGTCGACCGATTACGCCGCTTTCGCGTTTCCGCAATTGATCATCAAGCGAAGCTGGCGGGCGCATTCCTCGCGATTTGAAGCGCGGCTTGCTCGATCCTCGCGTCAGGAGGCGGTTGTTTGCAATCAAAGCTACGTCTCCGCCCACGCAACCACGGGCGTCCTCGAGGCGGCGTGCCTTACCTTCAATAGCATGCTTGCAACTTATTTTTTGCAGCTGACGAGTGGGCGGACCGCCGCCTACCGGCCCGAAGCGTTGATTAGCGAAATTCGCGACATGCCGCTTCCCCAGCCTGATGACATTGCGCTGGATGGTGCCGATAGCCTTGCCGATGTCGATGATCGTGTGTTCAAGGCATTTGAGCTGAAAGACGCCGAGCGCGTCCTAGTGGAAGACATGTTCAATTATGTCGTCCCAGACTTTCGTGGCGACGCTTCATCGCCCGGCATGATGCGGACCAAATCGACCGAGTGTTCCGGATCGGGCTTCACCTCGCTTGAAGACTACTGCCGCTATTTCGTGCGCGTTCTGAAGGCAGGCTTTGGAGATGATCGCGGGGTTGAAGCGACTATTTTTGAAACAGCCGCGAGCGGTGCGCCCCTGCCTTATCGTCTCGTCGCCTTTAGCCTTGTGGAAACACATACGGATCCGCGCTCTATCAATGTTCATCCTGTGACTAGCGCTGAGTTGATCCGGCAGATGGAAGCACTCGATCTTATCTCCGAAAAGACCCGGCGCGGACTGTACGCTCGGAAGGTGGCCCGCGTTTATGATGGCAGCAGCGGTACACCTAAGATTTTCATCCTCAAACCCGATATGGCACGTTTTTGGACTCGAAGCATGGCCCTTGAAGACGGCGATGCAGTCGCCCTGGATCTTTTCCGATGGCAACAGAGTGGCGCCGGCAAAGGGTTTATCCAATAATGACCGGCGGATTTTCTTCAGTGGACCCGGCATTTGTCGCTCAGGCCTGCAGCTGGATGCGCAATCCGGCAATTATTATCCTCAAGCCCGTGTTGGCTGCGCATGAGCGGATGGTATCGGAAAATCCGTTTGTCGATGGACGCGATCCGGAACGAAGCATTACGCAACTGCTGGAACCTCGAATTCGTGATTTGCTGTCCGGCGATGAGCCTTTCTACGTCCAACACGGGCCCTATGAGCGCGAGACGATGGCGCCGCAGCCTGCGCAACCGCCTCAATATGACCTTGCCTTCGTGCTGCGCGCCGATGAGCGTGTGATGTGGCCGCTAGAAGCGAAGATTCTCGAGACACCAAATCAGATGGCTGCATATGAGAGCGACATCAAAGAACAATTCCTAACGTGCCGCTACGCGCCCTTTTCTAGCTCGGGCGCCATGCTCGGTTTCCTTCTTTCAGGAACGATCAACGACACACGAATTGCGATCCAGAAGAAACTAGGAACTGAGCTTTTTACCATTACAGATTTGCTATCGGAGCCTGCATGGGTCTCGCATCACAGTCGGGTAGTTCCAGCGGGAAAGGCCTATTCTCAATCCTTTGATTGCTACCATCTTGTTTTGGCCTACCCTAATATAAAGCGTGCTAAAAATTGAAATCATAGATGGTTTCCCCGGTATTGAGCCGGTCAGCAGCACAGAGGTGGACATGCCGCGGAGGTGGGGTTCAGTCTTTCCAACAGACATCGACGGCGCCGCTGTCGACTCCTCCGACAACGCGCTGGTCGATCAGTTGCTGCTCTTACCGGTGAAGCTCTGCCTGTCGATCGCGCTGGCCTCGACGGCGAGGTAGTCAGCCCAGCGCTGATGGCCAAGCGGCTGGAGACCTCGAGCATCATTCAACAACGGACGCTTCTTCGTCCGTCTCGCTTTCGCCGACTTCCGAGGCGGCGATTTCGTTTTGAACCGCATGTCGGCTCAGCAGGCCGGCGTCCTCGAGTGCTTCGATGTTCGGAAGGTCGCGCAGGGTCTCCATACCGAACGCCGATAGAAAGTGCGGCGTCGTCACGTATGTGTATGGCGCACCAGGTGTTGGGCTGCGTGGCCCGGAGCCGATGAACCCCGCACCGCGAAGATGACCAATGACGTCGCGGCTGACTTCTTTGCCAAAAATCTTCGACAGTTCGCCGCGGGTGACCGGCTGGAAATATCCCACCGCCATCAGCACCATCGCCTCGAACTCGGAGAGAGCTGCTGCCCCTCCCCGCGTCGGCGCCGACGAAGCGCGGATCGTTTCGGCGAAACGGGGCCGGGTTCGGTGCTGCCACCCGCCGGCGACCGACACCAACTCATAAGGCCGGTCCCGCAGTTCCTCAACGAGGTCGTCGATCAGCAGATCAATGCTGCAATCTTTTCCCACCACCCGCGCCAGCGTCTCGCGGCTGACCGGCTCGGCTGAGGCGAAGATCACCGCCTCGACCCGCATCATCCATTCCCGCCAGCGCATCTCCGCCGGGAACTGATCCAGTTCACGATCATAGAGAAGTTCGTCTCCGGCGTTCGCCTTTCGACGAGATGGTTTGAGTGCAGGAGATCCGGCCATGATCACAACCCAAAAATTCGGAAGGAGGAGCGGCCGGAGAGCTCGCGCACCGCTTCGAAGCTTTCCAGACGCTCGAACAGCCGGTTGGCCGCCCAGCGCGACAGATCACTTCCCGGCGCGGACGCCGGCACGGCATCCTCGGTTAGTAGCTTGCGGATCACCGGCTCGGCGCCTTTCGTCCGCACCTTCGGCGCGGCGGCCAGCAGTCGTGACGCCCGGCGGTCGATCTCAACGGCGGACCGCAGCGCGGCGTCGACGCCATCTACTAATGCCAGGCAGATCGCTTTCGGATAGGCCGGTTCACCCGGCCGAACGCGGCCGCGGCCACCGATGGTGCGGAACGCCGGGCCAAACCGTTCGGGCAGCAGCAGCGGCACGGGTTTCGGCCAATTGAGCTTTTGAGCCAGCACGGCTTCAGCGAGGCCAAGGGCCATCCCCTCGGCATCCGGGCGAACGGCAGAGATCGCCGTTATCAGGTCCGCCACCGCGAAGGGTGCTGCTTGCCCGGACTGGATCGCTGTATCGACCAGATCCGGTACCTCCGCAAGGGCATCATCCCACCGAAGCGCAAAATGATCAGCCAACTCCTTGACGACCGATGTGGTGATTGTCCCGGATCGGCGCGCCAGCATTCGTGTGGCCAAAAACAGCTTGCCGGCCGGGCCGGGATCGTCGCCTGTTGTTGTGAGCAGGACGGCGTCACGCAACGCGTGTTCGTCCTCGTTGCGACCGAGCATTTTGGCGGCGACAGCCGCCGATTTCAGGGCGACGCGATCGCGCCAGCAGCTCAACCATGGCGGATCGGCGCGGATCAGATCGTCGAGGGATTTCAGAGCGATGCCGGCTGCGAAGGTAGCGTCGGTTTCAGTGATGTCGTGCGTTCGCAGTGGCGTCCAGCCCGGCAAGCGGGCCGACCAGGTCGGCGTCGTTGGAGTGACAGGAACGAACGAATCCATGCGACGGAGCATAAATCAGTTGCGCGGTTTATGCCAGCTATATCGACCGAAACCGCACCGCCTGTCGGCAACATAAAACGTCCGATAATCTTGCATTATCGGACGTTTTTGTCATTATAAGGAAATGGCCCAAATCATCGAGCAGAACAGCGAAAATCACGGCGAGGAGACCTCTGCTCCGCCTCTCGGCACGGCGGCCGGGTATGATGTTTCCGCGCCGGAGGTGTCGGGTGAAAGCCCCCTCCCCTCTCGCGCCGTTCAGGACCAGACGCCCGCCCATCTTGCAAGCCTTGCTGATCGCGCCCGGGCTTATGTTGAAGCCGCCAGTTCCGCCAATACGCGCAAAGCCTATGCCGCCGACTGGAAGCATTTTTCCGCATGGTGCCGGAGGTCTAATCTGGCTCCCCTCCCTCCGCATCCGCAAACCGTCGGGCTATACATCACAGCCTGTGCTTCTGGCACGGTTGATCGAAGCACCAAAGCCAAATCTGTCTCGACCATTGAACGACGCCTCTCCTCTCTCAGCTGGAGCTATGCCCAGCGCGGTCTCTCGCTCGATCGCAAAGACAGGCACATTGCGACGGTGATGGCCGGCATCCGCAACAGCCATGCGCGTCCGCCGGTCCAGAAGGAAGCGGTGATGGCAGAAGATATCATCGCCATGGTCGAGACGCTCGACCGCGGTTCGCTGCGCGGCATGCGCGACCGGGCCATGCTGCTGGTCGGCTATGCAGGCGGGCTCCGCCGTTCCGAGATTGTCGGTCTTGATCTCAAGGCGGATCAGACTGAGGACGGTCGCGGCTGGATCGAGATCCTCGACAAAGGCATGCTGGTGACGCTTCGCGGCAAGACCGGTTGGCGCACGGTCGAGATTGGTCGTGGCTCGTCAGACGCCACCTGCCCGGTCGCCACCGTCGAAACCTGGATCAAGTTTGCCAAGCTCGCCCATGGTCCCCTGTTCCGTCGGGTGACCGGCCAGGGAAAATCCGTCGGTTCGGAACGCTTGAACGACAAGGAAATTGCCCGTCTGGTCAAGCGCACAGCCATGGCTGCCGGCATTCGCGGCGATCTGGCAGAGCTCGAGCGGCAGTTCAAATTCTCCGGTCACTCCTTGCGCGCCGGCCTCGCCTCGTCTGCCGAGGTGGACGAGCGTTATGTCCAGAAGCAGCTTGGGCATGCTTCTGCCGAAATGACCCGGCGGTACCAGCGCCGGCGCGATCGCTTCAGGGTGAACCTGACCAAGGCGGCGGGACTGTGAGGAACGCTTTGGAGCGCGGTTATGCTGATTAGCCAGGGTGCGGCTCGCAACGAGCGGATCAATTTGAACCTCGCCTGCTCGCTGGCGTTGATCGCTGGTGCTCTAAATGCAGCAGCCTTCTATGCCGTGGGTTTCTTTGCCGCCAACATGACCGGCAATGTGTCCGCACTGTCCGATAATCTGGCAACGGCGCAATGGCGGCCGGGCCTGTTCTTCCTCGCGATCGTTTTCACCTTTATCGTCGGCGCCACCGTATCCAGCCTGTTGATCAATGCGGGGCGGCGACGGGGCATTGCCGGTGTCTACGCCTATAGCATTCTTCTGGAGGCATGCCTCCTTGCTTTGCTTGGGCTTGCTGACATCTGGCTGCTGGGCGTCTGGCGCCCTCCCCTGCTGATCCTGGGCCTCGCGTTTCTGATGGGATTGCAGAACGCCACTGTGACGCGGATTTCCGATGCCCGCGTTCGGACCACCCACGTCTCCGGCATGGCCACCGACATTGGCATCGAACTCGGTATCGCAATCGATATCCTGCGTGGACGAAAGCCAGACGGTCACGCCGCCGAGAACCGCGCGAGGCTGAAGCTTCATGCGTGGACAATTGCCGCCTTTCTCCTCGGTGGTGTCGGCGGCGTCCTTATCTATCGCACGATCGAGGGCTATCTACTTTTGATCTGCGCCGCTCTTCTGTTTCTAATCGCTCTTGGTGGGATCCGGACCGGCCGAGGAACATTCGCAACCACCGCGACCCGGCGGTTTCGTTGGATGCCGCCGAGACGACGACCATGAGGGTGCAGCGTCGATCCCCACACATCAAGCCCGATCGGTTGACCGGCCATCACCGTTGCATCCACGGAAATGGAAAGGAGAACCCATGGACGCCATCGCCCGCGCCTAATTACCACCTCGAAGCAGCGACGTCCGACGTGGGCTATCCAAAGGCAACCCGATAAATAAAGATCGGCAAGACGAGGCTGATTATGGTCGCCGAGATCACGCAACACAATCTCACCAGATGCGCGCGTCGCGCCTTCCTGGTATCCCATTGATACGCCAATGAGTCACTCCAATTCTCCCGGTCATTGAAACGTCGATAGGGGGACAGATGTCCAGTCTGGAGAGAACCTTGGCTGTGGATCTTGCCGGCGCGTCGTTTGCTCAACGACATGGGGAAAAGGCGCCGGCGGCTTGGTTCCGCGCCATCATCTGTGTTGGGGACCAGCATTGATGACTCAGTCAGGATTTAGGCTTGAAACAAAGGCAGCGCTCGCTAGTTTCTCATCCGCATTATCGAACCGGGCGGCCGTGCATTACAACCGCCGCCCAGATTTTCATGTTTTGACGTGACGCGGGAATGCCCATGTTCGAACAAAAGTCCGGCAAGAGACGGCGTAGTCACAGCGACGCCCGGCTCGCAGCCATCGTCGACAGTTCCTTCGATGCAATCATCAGCAAGGACCTTTCCGGTACCATCGTCAGCTGGAACAAGGCGGCCGAACGGGTATTTGGGTTCACTGCCGCAGAAGCGATCGGCAGGTCTATCTACATCCTCATCCCCGACGATCGTCACCAAGAAGAAGTGGAAATCATTCGTCGCCTCAAGCTTGGCCAACAGATCGATACGTTCGAGACGATCCGCAAAACCCGCAACGGCGCGCTTGTTCCCGTCTCGATTACCATATCGCCGATCAAGGACGGGCGCGGGCGCATCATCGGTGCCTCCAAGATCGCTCGAGACATATCAGAGAGCAAGGAAAACGAGCGTCGCCTGAAATTGCTGCTGCGGGAGATCAATCATCGGGTGAAAAACCAGTACGCCGTTATCCTTGCCGTTATTGCACAGACGGCTGCGCGCGAACCGGATATCAAACGCTTCGAGAGCCGCGTTCGCGAGCGGATCATGGCGCTGTCGCACTCCCAGGATTTGCTGTCATCGGTCGATTGGGCCGGTGTCGATCTGAACGCCCTCATCTCGCACCAGGTGCAGCCGTTCGCCAGCAATGGAAAAATCTTTTCCGCCGGCCCTGCCATTCTGCTCGATGCCAATGCAGTGTTAAATCTCGGTATGGCGCTCCACGAACTCGTCGTAAATCACGTGCAGTTCGCAGACGCCGACCTATCGAAGGTCGATTTGTCATGGACGATCGAGCCGGGCCCAGACGGCGACGACTTCCATTTTACCTGGCGTGAAGTCGGGGTGACCGAACCGGACCTCCTCGCGCGGGGGAATGGCTTTGGGTCTTTGGTCCTTAAGCGCATCGTCGCCGCGGCACTCGGGGGAACGAGCACATGGAACATCGACGGTGATACGCTCATATGGGACCTTGTCGCTCCCCTCACCCGCGTTCAGATTCGCCGTGACTAACTTCGTCATCCGTCTGGGAATGCTTTCGACTGGAAGCATTTTCAGCGTGTTGCCGGAGGGTCCAATCTGGCTCCCCTTCTCCCTCCCGATCCGCAAACTGTAGAGCCTTTAAGTCACTGCTTTCGTCTGTCTATCATTCCCTTCAGAATCTGTTCGGCGACGGCTCGGGTGCATCGCGGAGATGTACCCCGTTCCCTGCAGCGATCACGGCCTGACGAGACTTTGAAGAGGAACCGTCAAGTGAAGTGACAGGCCGTTCTCGGTCCAATTCCTTAGCATCTTTCCATTCAGACCTTGCAAAGCCGCCTTCTCCAGCGTGGATCCAAAGCCCTCTCGCTCGGGGGCTTTTTCGATGCCTGACACACCCGTCTCCGTCCAATCGATTTGCAAAACCTCGTCAGCGGCGGAGACGTCGATCGTCAGCTTGCCCTCAGGTGCAGCCAACGCCCCGTATTTTGCCGCGTTTGTCGTGAGTTCGTGCAGGAGAAGCGCCAGGGAGGTCAGCGCGGTGCCCGTTAAAGGTGCGTCTGCCCCGGTAATATCGATACGGGATCCTTCAGCGTGATCATGCGGAGCCGAGATCGCTCGAAGGAGGGCGGTGACGGTCGTCGCGATCTGGCTGCCAATGCCATCCGACGCGAGATCGGGCATCGTCAATTCGTGAGCTCGGGACAAGGCATGCAGACGGGATCGGAGATCCGCCTCCAGTTCCGCAACGCTCTTGGCCGGCCGTGCGCTCAAGGAGATCAGCCCAGCTGTCAGGCTGAATAGGTTCTTGATGCGATGATTGATCTCCTTCAGGAGCACATCCTTATGCCGCGCCGCCGCGGCCAATTCATCGCGCTGCGCGGCGAGCTGCTGCCGCTGTCGATAGAGTTCATAGAACACGGAAACCTTGCTGCGCAGGATGTCCGGTTCGATCGGTTTCTCGATGAAGTCGACCGCACCCGCCTCGTACCCGCGAAACTGGCGTTGACCATCTGTGCTGCCAGCCGTCACGAAAATGATCGGGATACGACGGGTGCGCTCGTTGCCGCGCATCAGCTCGGCCAGATCGAAGCCGTTCAGGCCCGGCATTTGAACGTCGACAAGCGCCAGCGCGACGTCATGGTTCAACAACAATTCCAGCGCCTCGTCACCGGAGCGCGCTTTCAGCAGGAGCAGGTCGTCCCTGCGCAGCAACGCTTCCAGGGAAAGCAGGTTCTCGTCCAGATCGTCGACAAGGAGAAAGGGGACGGGGTTCATTATGCGTTCAAACCTTTTTCAAAAAATCTGCGATGTTGGCGAGGGTCAGTACAGTCGCACCCGAACTCGCCTTGGCGGCGGCTTCCGGCATCGCGGCGGAGAAAGCTGTTGCCGGCTCCTGTATCAAACCGACACCACCAGCTTCGACCACCACTTTCAGCCCCTCGGCTCCATCGCTATTCGCGCCGGTAAGCACGATTCCAATAAGCTTATCCTGGAATGCGTCGGCCGCAGTCTCGAACAGGACATCAATGGAAGGACGGGAGAAAAGAACCGGCTTATCGCTTGAAAGTGCGACAGTTTTATCGACCTCAACGAGGAGATGATAGTCGGGGGGTGCGAAATAGATCGTGCCGCCGACCAGGGGTTCCTTGTCTTCCGCCTCTTTTACGGCCATCCGACATTTTGCTGAGAACAAATCGGCCAAAGCGCTTGGCCGATCGGCAGGCACGTGGACGACTACAAGGATTGGGAGAGGAAAGCCGGCCGGCAGCGAAGGAAGGATCGCCGAAAGCGCCTCCAAGGCACCGGCCGATGCTCCGATCACTACAGCGTCAAATCGCGCGCCCATCAGCCGCCTCGCTTCTGGTAGATTTTGTCTTCCCTCGAAAATTCCTCGAAGGCATTTCCATGCCTCGAAAACCGCAGGCTTTCTTTCGAACCGAGGCCCAGGAAACCTTTGCGAACCATCGAGCCCTGGAAGAGGCCGACCGCACGGTCCTGCAGGTCACGGTCAAAATAGATGAGGACATTGCGGCAGGAGACCAGATGCATTTCCGCAAAAACCGCGTCGGTCACCAGGCTATGGTCAGAAAAGACCACGTTGCGCCGGAGACTCGTGTCGAACGACGCCCGTCCGTAGGCCGCTTGATAATAGTCCGACAACGATGATTTGCCGCCTGATTTGCGATGGTTTTCCGTAAACAGCTGCAAACGATCGAGAGCGTATACACCGGCTTCCGCGGTCGCGAGGGCTTCAGCGTTGATGTCGGTCGCGTAAAACAGCGTGCGGTCCTCTAGCCCCTCCTCCCGAAAGAGGATGACCATCGAATAAAGCTCCTCACCACCGCTGCATCCAGCGATCCAGACCTTGAGCGACGGGTACGTCCGCAGGTGCGGGATCACCCTCTCCCGGATCGCTCGAAAATAGCTCGGGTCGCGAAACATCTCGCTGACCTGGACCGTGAGGTAACCCAGCAACCGCGGGAGCAGCGCCGGCTCATGCAGAAGAGCCTCCTGCATCGCCGAAATCGTCAGAAAGCCCATCGCCTGCCGCGCCTGCCTCAGGCGGCGCTTGATCGATGCCATCGCATAATTGCGGAAGTCGTAGTGATAGGTGAGAAACAGCGCCTCCAAAAGCAGCCGGATCTCTATGTCTTCTACGTTCTCTGCCCGATCTGTTGTGGTCATTTCGGCATCCACACCCGCACCAGCGACAGCAGCTTTTCCACGTCAAGCGGCTTGGCCATATAGTCGTTGGCGCCCGCTTCGATGCATCGCTGCTGATCGTCGGGCATGGCTTTGGCAGTCAACGTCAGGATCGGCAGCTTTTTCCAGGCCGGGTTCTTGCGGATTTCCCGCGTTGCCGTCAGGCCGTCCATGACGGGCATCATCACGTCCATCAGCACGAGGTCGACCATAGTCCCACCTGCCTGCGAAGCTTTCTCGAGCGCATCGATTGCCTCTTGGCCGTTGCGGGCGATTTCCACGATCGCTCCGCGGGGTTCGAGGATATTGGTCAAGGCATAGACGTTGCGGACGTCGTCTTCCACGATGAGGATGCGCCGGCCTTCGAGAATGGCATCACGGTTGCGAGCCTTGCGGATCATCTTCTGCTGTTCATCCGGCAACTCGGAAATAACCTGATGCAGAAAGAGGCTGACCTCATCGAGAAGGCGCTCTGGCGATTTAGCACCCTTGATGATGATCGACTTCGAGTATCGCCGCAGCCGATGTTCGTCGTCTTGGGACAATTCGCGTCCTGTATAGACGATAACGGTCGGAAACGCATATGCGCTTTCCTGGCTCAAGGTCTCGAGAAGCGAGTATCCGGACGCGTCTGGAAGCGACAGATCCAGTACCATGCAATCAAACGTCTGATCCTTCAGGAGTTCCAGGCATTCGGCTGCCGTCCCAGCGGTGACCGTTTCCACGCCGCGCGAGCCAAGGAGCCTGGCGACAGCGTCACGCTGCACCGGATCGTCCTCGACGATCAGGATCCGACGCACATCCTGCGACAATTTTAGCTCGAGCTTTTCCAGAACGTCGACGAGCTGCTCGCGCATCACCGGCTTGACGGCATAACCGACGGCACCCAGTGACAATGCCGTTTCGCTGTGGTCCTCGGCAGAGATCATGTGGATCGGGATATGCCGCGTTGCGACATCGTTCTTCAGGCGGTCAAGAACTGCCAGACCCGATTGATCTGGCAAGCCAACGTCAAGAACAACAGCGCTTGGCCTGTATTCCTTGGCCAGTCTCAAAGCCTCTTCCGCCGTGCCGGCAACGATTGACTGGAAGCCCATCTCCCGCGAAAGATCCCTGACGATCGCAGCGAAAGAGGCATCGTCCTCGATGACAAGCAGCACGCGCTTCGCCCCGCTGAGTGTAGCACGGTCGTCTTCGACGGTGGTCTTTGGCACTGCCGGCATGTGACGTAGCGGCTCGGCATGGTCCGCCGCGACGACAGCAGGAGGCACGGCACGGGAGACCGGATCCTGCGATGCGACAGCAGACGGATCGTAGGTCTGTGGGATCGCGGCGGTAAAGGTACTCCCCTTCCCTGCTTCGCTCTTCAGCTCGATAGAGCCGCCAAGCAGCCGCGCAAGCTGTCGCGAAATCGACAGCCCAAGCCCCGTGCCGCCGAAACGACGGCTGATGGTGCCGTCGGCCTGGTGAAATGCCTCGAATACCCGCTGCTGCTGATCGGCGGAAATCCCGATCCCGGTGTCGGTCACAGCGAAACTGATCCGTCCGGCGCCCGCGGGCGAAATGCTTAGCGTAACGCTACCAGCTTCGGTGAACTTGATCGCATTTGAAAGCAAATTCTTGAGAACCTGTTCGAGGCGTAGCGCGTCCGTTTCGATCGCAGCCGGAACATCCGAAGCAAGCTCAATCGCAAAATTCAGCTTTTTCTCGGACGCAATGGGCTGGAACATGCGTCGAAGATTGTTGGCGACGCGCTCGACGACAACAGTCTCCGGCCTGATCTCGACATGGCCCGCTTCGATCTTGGAAAGGTCAAGAATGTCGTTGATCAGATTGAGGAGGTCATTTCCTGATGACTGGATCGTCTGGGCGTATTTGACCTGCTCGGCTGTCAGGTTCTCTTCTGGATTGTCGGCCAGAAGTTTTGCGAGGATCAGCGAGGAATTGAGCGGCGTCCTGAGCTCATGCGACATGTTGGCGAGGAAATCGGACTTGTACTGGCTCGCCTGCTCCAACTCTCTGGACTTGAGTTCGACAGACGCGTTGATACGCTCGAGATTATCGCGTTGGAATTCGAGTTCCTGAGCCTGCTCTTCCAGCTGCGAATTGGTCTGCTCAAGCTCGGCCTGCTGCTGCTCCAGACGCGTCTGGGACTCTTTCAACGCGCGGCCCTGTTCCTCCAGTTCCTCGTTGGAAACGCGAAGTTCTTCGCTTTGCGTCTGCAGTTCTTCGGACTGACGCTGGGTTTCCTCGAGTAGGCTCTGCAGTTCGCTTCGGTACGTTGCCGAACGCACGGCAATGGCGACCGCCTCGGACGCACGCTCCAGAAATGTGCCGACCTGAGGATCGATCGCGCGCAGAAAACCAATCTCGATGACTGCGTTGACCTGACCGTCGACCTCGCCTGGAAAGATCGCGATATGCCTTGGCTTGTCTCGCCCAAGCGCCGAGCCGAATGTCAGGTAGCCGTCCGGGACCTCCCCGAACAACAGCGGGCGCCCCTCGGCGGCGGCCTGTCCCAGAAGGCCTTCACGCGTTCGGAACTGCTTTGGCACGCCTGCGCTGTCTGGCACGCCATAGGCGCCCACCCGCTGATAGGCATCGCCCGTTCCAGCAAATGCCGCTCCTGCTACCCCACCGACATAACGCACCAGGAACTCGAGCATGCTGTTGCCGAGTTGTTCGATTGGCTGGTCACCCATCATGGCGGCAGCCAGCCCCACCTGGCCCGATTGCAGCCAGTCGTCGCGGCGACGCGCCATGGTCGCGCGACGGATCAGCAATCCGATCGCCAACGTCAGAAGAATCCCGAGCAGGCCGGACAACAATGTGCTCGCCAATGCGGTCTCTTGGGCACTTTTCATCTCCGCTATTCGCTGCACGCGAACTTCGCTTTCGCGCTGGGACATTGCCGCGATCTGAACCCGGATTGCGTCCATATCGTTCTTGCCGCGGTCGGAGTTCACCACCGCAAGGGCGGCGTCCAGACCCTGATTGCGCTGCAGGTCGATCGTTTCCTTCAGCTCCGCGAGCTTGGCTTCGACATGCGCCTTCAAATTCGCGAGCCGCTGTCCCTGACCTGAATTCGCGCCAGTGAGGCGGTCGATGTCCTGAAGCTTGGCCGGAATAGCTTGAAGCGCTGAGTTATATGGTTCCAGATACTGGTCCTTGAAGGTCAGCAGAAAACCCCGCTGACCTGTTTCAGCGTCCTGAACGCGCGAGAGCAATTCATCAAGGGCAACGATGGCGACATGGGTCTGGACGACGCGTTGATTGCCCTCTTCCAATGCCTGGAGATTGAAATACGCGACGATACCACTAACAACGAAGAAAATTAGCGTTACGAGCAGTCCGACCGCGACGTTGGGATCAAGGCCGAGGGATCGGGTCTGCAGGTCAGAGGCAGGCGTGTTTTTCATGGGGAGCTCATTGCGGCAGGGACGTGGTTGGCGCCACTCATAGGCAATGCACAGGAAAATGTCGAATGTAGTGCCGACGTGTCAGCGGCGGAGGGGTCGCTTCACAGTCAATTTAACGAAAGCTGCCGGACCCTAGTTTTCTGGCACGACTCTCCCAACAACAGCGTCCGATCGCCTCTTCAATGCCCGCTGTAGAGAAAAGCCCGGTGCGGGAGGAGGTGCTCCGGGCTTCTATAATGACTGACAACATGGGAGGAGGAGTGTTGCCAGTGGTGCAAAGCCGCTCGGGAGGAGGTGAATGGCTCTGCTGATCAGATAATGCGCTGCATCGCACAATGTTTCAAGGAAGATGTTGCGGCGCAATAATATCGGCCTCCGAGGCTCCCGATATGGCGAGGCTTCGGCCAGGAGGTTGGTCCCCAAACGGGACCGGCCGCACTATCTCGCGCGAGATTTTTTCGAAATGGGCTTAAAATTGACCAACAAAGATTTCAGTTCGACTTCGCGTACCCATCGCGCAGCCTCATCGGGACTGACCCAGTCGCAAACTCGCTGACCCCGCTCCTTGAAATCAGTTCGCACCTCAGTCACCTCAATCTGGAATACATCGACGATACAGGGCGCAAAGTCGCCGTTATCGAGATCCTTGAGATAAGTGTAACTTCCAACGGATTTTTTTTGTTCGGCTTACCGCGAACGCCGGCTTCTTCCCATGCCTCTATCGCCGCCGCCTTGTGCGGTTCCTTACCTTTCATCGGCCAACCCTTGGGAATGATCCATCGGCGTGTTTCGCGAGACGTCACGACGAGAATTTCGATATCGCCACTGTCCTGTTTATACCGAAAGCAAAGCGCGCCGCATTGGCGGGCGAAGGGTTTGTCGAACAGACGATCCGGATTATCGGCGAGTTGCTGCAGCAACGTTCTCGGTTGCTCGGCCACCGCTTTGTGAGGTTTGATGATCGGCTTCATGCCGCTCAACGTTCGCAAAGTTTCTTGGTCGCCTCAATGAGCGGCAATGTTTTATGACAGTTTTGTAACAGTCATCCACGGATTTAACGAAGCCATCGACGGGAGCCTCCAGCTTGCCCCTACCCTCCCTCGATCTCACCCGTTCGCAACGCCAATATCCCGACGTCGACGAACCTCCACCGTCTACGGCTTGGACGCTTGGGATCGGTCTCTCGCCCATGTCAGATCGGGTTGTCTCAAAATCCAACGTTGTAGTGTCTGGAACGTGAGGTCTCTTTAACCTTGCCGACGCTGCAAACTTGCCCGTCCTTCGAGATCCCCTACCCTTTTCATCACAATCCATTAGGGAGGCGACGATGAAGGCGAAGGTCTATCATTCGAAACCATATCGGTCAGAGTGGCGCTTGACGGTGGCAGCGAAGGTGATTTCCTACCACGCGACGCAGGCCCAGGCCTATTTGGCCGCTTTACGCGCCGGCCGGGCTGTTGAACAAAACGGCGGCGTGGCCTCCGCTGTTTTGCACGACCAGAATGGATCGATACAACGCAAGAGGACTTTCGGGCTCGACGCGCGGCCGCATTAAAGGTCGGAACGGCGTAGCGTCATAAGTTGGAGCCGGCCCCACTCCCCTGCCGGCACCAATGAGAAAACCGACCAAGGCTTTTGCCTCGGTCGGTTCAGTCGCATGTTGCTGGGGTTTCCTGGCCCAACGTCGCCGTGGCGTTCAACTGCCTTTGGTGGTTTGCAAGGCAATCTCCTCGGCGAAGCCGCGATAGGTGTGTAAGGGCCGGCCCAGTATCGTTGTCAGCCGCTCGACGTCGCCAGGCTGCGGGATCATGCCGTCGCTAACATAGCGCTCCGCCATCAGGCGCATTTCATAGGCCATCCATTTCGGCATGAAGGTCGCCATGTTCTGCTCGAACCCGTTGGGATCATCGCCGCCATAGATGATCGGACGCCCGAGCACCTCGGACCAGATTGCCGCGACGTCCGAGCCCGTCAGTGTGTCGGGGCCCACCAGATTGATCGTTTCGATCGGCAATTTCCCCTGAGCCTGGTCACGACGGATCAGTTCGAGCGCGGCGACCTCGGCGATGTCGCGGGCGTCGACCATGGCAACCCCCTTACCGCCGATCGGCATGGGATAGACGCCGTGATTGAAGACGACATCTTTGATCATGACCTCATTGTCGATGAAGTAGGACGGACGCAGGATCGTGGCGCTGAAGCCCATCTGCTCCAGCATGCGCTCGCCGCCGGCCTTCACGGCGAAATGGGGGACGTTGACGGCCCCGTCGGCATTGAACACCGATAGATACACGACCCGGTCGACACCGGCTTCACGGGCGACGTTCAAGGTGATGATCGCCTGGGTGAATTCGTCACCGGTGACTGCATTGAGCAGAAACAGCGTACGGACGCCGCTGAACGCAGTGCGTCGATATCGAGCAGATCCCCTTGCGCGACTTCAACACCGGCCGGGAAAGTGGCCTTGGCACGATCGCGGGCCAGCACACGCACCTTGGCGCCGCGCTGAATGAGTTGATCAACGAGGTGGCGGCCGACGCGGCCGGTAGCGCCTGTAACGAGAATAGTCATGGTATCTCTCCGAGGGTTGGGTTTGTTTGACACCCCCAATATGGATGGTTCACAGGCGGTCCAATAGACGCTAAAATTAGACTCGCTGTCTCACTGGTGGAACGTTATGGATCTGCTTGCGCTCGCCGACTTCAACCTTGTTGCCCGCCATGGCGGATTTGGGAAAGCCGCCCGAGCCAGTGGCCGCCCGAAGGCCACCCTGTCGCGCCGGGTCGGCGAGCTCGAGGCTGCACTCGACTTACGCCTGTTCGAGCGCGGCGCTCGCATGCTGAAGCTCACGCAAGAGGGACGGGCGCTGTTCGAACGAACCGCTACCTTGTTGACCGAGCTTAACGAAACGGCGGCCGCGATCGCCTCGGGTGGCGAGAAACCAAAGGGCAGGCTGCGGATCAGCGCGCCACTACTGTTTTCGCAAACAGCGATGGGCAAGATCGCAGCAGGCTTTGCATTGAAATATCCCGAGGTGCGGCTCGAGATCACAACCGAGGACCGGGCCGTCGATATGATCGAGGAAGGTTATGATCTGGTGATCCGGGTCAACCCTACTCCTGACGAGAGTCTCGTCGGGCGCATCTTCCTGCATGATCGCCTGGTCGTCGTCGTGAGCCCGGCTCTCGTGCACCCCACAGGCGACGTCGCCACGCCAGCGGTGGTCAGGGGCGCGGGCGACAGTGCAATCGAATGGGAGATTGTCGCGACGGCGGGTCGGACCCGAATCGCAGTCGAGCCGGTTTTGCGTTTGTCGTCACTGGTCATGGTGCGCGATGCTGTACGCGCGGGCGTCGGAGCAGCGCGACTGCCGGTTTCGCTCGTGGCTCACGATATCGCTGCGGGGACGTTGGTTCACATGGGTGACGTCGAGGCTTCCGACATCGGGCTATGGGCACTATATCCGTCGCGCCAGTTGTTGAGCGCGCGCGTCTCCGCCTTCCTCGAATATCTGAGGGAATCCTTTCCTAAGGGCGCCCCCGAAGAGCTGGCAGCGTTCATCAGCGATGAGACGTCTCGCCTCTGAAAACGCCCATCAAACCGCGATCTTGCTGTACTGGCGGCCATTTCGGGCGGCGAATTCCATGGCCTGCTCTTCAGGCAATGGAGGAGAGAACAAATACCCCTGCACGCTGGTGCCGCCCAGGGCTTTGAGAGCCGCAAGCTCCTCTTCGGTCTCAACACCTTCGATAACGCAATCCAGACCCATGTCGGCGCTAAGGGTGAGAAGCGATTTAACGATTTTGTAGCTTGCGGGCTTCTGGTGCAAATTCGTAACGAAGCTCCGGTCGATCTTGAACTTCGTCAGCGGCAGCGCATGTAACCGCGTGAGGCTCGAATAGCCGGTTCCGAAATCGTCGAGCGATATACCGCAGCCGAGGCGACGCAGGGTCTCGACGGATTGCGTCACCTGCTCAAAGTCATGAGTGAAGGCCGTTTCGGTAATCTCAAGGTCAAGGCGTTGCGGATCGAATCCACTGCTCTCGATGATGCCGATGATTGCCAGAACGCCCTCGTTCGTATTCAAGTCATGTGCCGACAGGTTGAATGACAGGCGCAAAGGCGCATCCCAGCAACTCGCTGCGATGAGCGACTTCCGGAAAAGCGGCCTTGTCAGAGACCCGACGATGCCGGCCCTTTCGGCGATCGGGATAAAGCACGCTGGAGACACTCTCCCTAAAGTCGGGCTATCCCATCGCGCCAGAGCTTCAAAACCGACAGTCGTCTCGTCGCGGATATCCACGATCGGTTGGAAGACCACCGATAGCTCTTTTTCCAGATCCGCCTGTTTCAGGACGCTTTCAATTTTGGCATCACAGTTGATCTGCTGTTCATGATCGGCATTGAAGAGAACAGCGCCACCGCGCTGCCTCTTCTTGGCGTGGTAGAGCGCATAGTCCGCCCGATCGAAGAGTTGCTCGCGGCTCAGCGCCAGATCAGGGAACACCGCGATACCCATAGAAGCTGAGATGTGTACCGTGCCTTCCGGCATATGATATGGCTCTTTCAACCTCGCTGAGATGGCATTCGCGTTGATAACGAGTTGATCATTTTCCGGCGGAAGCGGAGCGATGATTGCAAATTCGTCGCCGCCTAGTCTGAATGGTGTGCTAGCCTTCAGGATGCCAGACAGACGGTTGGCCACCTCGACCAGGAGACGGTCGCCCACCGAGTGACCGTAAAGGTCGTTGACGGGCTTGAAGCCATCGAGGTCCATCACACCCAGAGCCAGTCGCTGACCGCTCGCCCGCGCCTTTTCGAGCTCGACCTCCAGATCCGCAAAGAACGCGCGCCGGTTTGCAAGGCCCGTCAGGCTGTCGAGATTGGCGAGCCTGAAATTCTCGTGGCTTAGCGCGTCGCTCCGCTGTTTCGAAACGACCATGCTCTCGAAGTTCCGGTAGTTGGTCAGCAGGATGGACATCATCCCCGCGCAGACCAGTAACACGTTGATCGCGATCGCGATGAACGTCGGCTGAGCCGTCGAAACAAAGAAAGCGATAAACGCACCGTTGACGATGAGCGTCACGATGAAGGCCGCCGAACGCACATACATCAAACAGAAGATACAGGAGATGACGGTGATCGCCATGTAGAAGGCGACATGCGAGCGGGTGTAGGCGTCGCCGTAAGGGACGAGTGCGAACGACCAGAGGGTGAACGCAACAGCGATGCCACCCGCAAGCCGGTTGGTTCGCTTGAGCGCAGCATGCGCAAGCTCAGGTGAAGGGTCGACATTTCGCGTCCGGAGCCAGAAGAACATCCTCAGCAGGCAACCGAATGTAAGGACTGATGGAACCCCAGTCGTCAACCAGGAAGGCGCAACCCTCATGTGGGTCATGGCGAGCGCCCAGGTGCTCGAAAGCAAAATGAAATACATCATCGGCATCTGACGGGTAAAAGCTCGATACTGAGCTCTAAGAAGCTCGGGATTTTCGCTTTGCACCGACATGAAGCCTCGGATTCTGCTCCGTGCAACTTCTATATTCATAAGACCGCCCATCAACTGATGAACGACTTCTAATACACCTCTCCTTACAATCGCGGAAATCAGTACGGTTAATCAGAAGCAACCTCTTCGAAATATCCGCCCGGCTAATCGAGTACTCATCCTCCTCGTCCACCTACGATCTTTGAATAGATACTAACCCACCTGGCCGCCTGTCTACAGCTATCAAACGCCGCCGACAGATCCTCGATCGTGTGCCTGATATAGGCCGAATAGACGCTGGAGGCTTAGAACGTGAGACCGATGCCAGCCGATTTGCCGAGGGTGTTTAGTCCAGATCGCCGCTGCTCCCGTACGCTCGGAAGCCCTGTTAGCAGAATTACGTCCTGCGGCAACGGCACCCACTGCGGGGGTGATCATCAGGAACGGGCCGGCCACGCGATATGCAGTACGCCGATTAAGCCACAGACCGCCGATAGCCCGATCGAGGAGCGCAAGCACCACCTATCCCCGCGGCTTACCTTGATTGGAGAAAAGACAAGATCGCGTCGGACAGGTCGTCGGGATTTTCTTCGGCAACATGGTGGCCGCTGTCATCCCGAGGCCTTGGACGTCGCCGCCCAGTTGCGCCAGATCGCCTCTGCGCCCATTCGATCGGGCGAAAGTTTATCGTACCAGCCCAGCGGGTCGGCGGAGATCACCCGTTCCGGCTTTTCCGGCTGCGCGAAGAAGAACCCGTGGTACCAGTCGCGAGAGAATTTCCAGTCGGCGCGTTCGTGGTGCTCCAGGATCGGCAGGCAGTCGACAACAACTAGCTTTCGTACGATGTCAGGATGATCCATAGCCATTCGAAAGGCGGAATAGCTGCCACGGTCATGGCCGACGACGTCGAAAGAATCGTGACCACGCTTCTTCATAAGCTCAACCAGGGCCGCTGCTTTTTCGCGCTTCGAAGAATGACGGCTGTCGTCGGCATCCGCCGGAATGTAGGATTTCCCAAACCCGGGCACATCAGGACATATGTCGTGCCTCCCAAAGGACTTAGCATCGAAGGTGTTAGCGACAAGTCGGCATATCAATTTAGCTGATTATTCAGCCTGAGCACATACCTTGCGGACTTCTTTTCTTCCGAAGAATTGGCCGTGGGACATGTAACACTCTCTCAGGTGGAAGGCGAATTGTCACGCGGCTTCCACCATCTCCGATTTGCACCAGATCGAAGACCGATTTCTCCAGGAGTACGCTGCCGAGCGGGCTCGCCCGATCACCATCTGATGCATCATCGGGGTGGTCATCTACGACCTTGTGTACTTCGGTGACCGTGACATGGTCCCGGACGCGCTGCCACAGTTGATGGCCGTCCGCTTCGTGATCTTAACGCCGTTCGTTGTCGCATGCGTCTTCATCGTCCGGCGCTGGCCGAACGCCAGGCTTTATGACGCTCTGACGGTAACAGCAGCGGTGCTCAGCACCACCCTGCCGATGATCCCGGACATGCGCAGCACGAGTGAATACCTGTTCGTCTATCAGACCTACAACTCCGCGGCGTTCCTTTACTTTGTCGTATCGCTCCGCCCGCCCGGCTGCATTCGGGCCGTGGCGGATTGCATCCGCCTTACACTTGGCGTCGATGCTTTTGTCTTTCGCTTCGGCGGCGAGGAAGTCCTCATTCTCGTGGATGGTACTGATCCCCTTCATGCGATGGCGTTTGCGGAGAGAATCTGCGCGGCGATCGAGGGTCTTCGCAATCGAGCATCGCGGCAGCGAATTTGGCTGGGTCACCGTAACCATTGGGGTCGCTTGGGCAACGCCGACGGACACTGCATTGCTGTATGAAGCAAAGCGCTGGGGAGAGACACACTCGCTATCGCAGATATCTCTGCCCATGCTAACGCGTTGGTAGAGTAGCCGCGCAGTCCTCAATTGGTCACTCGTCCTCACTGGAATCGAAAAAGCCCGGTGCGGGAGGAGGAGTGACGCCGGTCACGCAGGCAGCTGGGGAGGAGATAAGCGGCCCGATGGCTAGAGTGCTTGTCACATTGTAGCGCCGGCGACGCCCGCTAATGATCAAAGAGAAATCAGTGTGTGTGTTGAAGGATCGACTGAACAACGTGGGCAAGGACTGCCGAATGTTTACACTGCTCGGCTTGGCCAAGTGGATCCGGCAGGAAGCTACAAACGGCGCCAATCGCCGGACGATCCCCGTGCCGTGTGAAAAATAGTTTGACGGTGCATTGCGGACTTTCCTCGTTTCGATGGCATTCTTTTTATCGGAATTGAAGTAAAGTTCACATGAGAGGGCCATCCAGCGCATGGCTCCGGATCGCCATTCTAAACCACGAAGCGGCAGAGCCATCGGCACACGGCCATGTGCGAGAGCTCGTCTCAATTCCTTAACAGTTAACACCAGAGGGATTAGTCCAGCCCGACGCTCTTTCGAGGTCATTTTAAGGGCGCCGTGGGCTCCAATCCCAACAGCGCGCATCCCACTCCCGCCGGTAAGTTTTGACAGCCGTGCATAATGCTGTTTCTTTGTTCAAAAACAGCTGCTTAGAGCGCGTGAAATGTGACGCCGGCAAGAGGAGGTGAGCTTTAAGATTTTGTTAACTAAAAAGAGTTTGCCGAGCAGGTAGAATCACCGGTATTAATAACGCTTATTGGACTTCGTTTTCGCTAAAAGCGTTATTCTGGATTCGGTTGAATGAACATGGCAATCAACATCGAGGCATTCGATTTCGATCAGGAAATTCTCCAACAGGGAGAATTGATTTCTGACAATCTGAATATGCTCCGGTTGGAGCAATATCCGCCAGACGCGGAAAAAGGCCTACGTTCTTTCTCCCTCGCCGAAGTGGCCGATTATCTTGGCGTCACCCAAAACCACATCAAGAAGCTCCATCTCGAGGGCAAGGGACCGGTGCCTGCAACAACCTCGTCCGGCCGGAGAACCTACACCGCCGAACAGATGCTGGAGCTTCGCCACTTTCTTGATAAGAATGGCCGGAGCGACTTCAAGCGCTACGTACCGCATCGCAGGGGCGGCGAGCCCTTGCAGATTGTCTCGGTTGTGAACTTCAAGGGCGGCTCCGGCAAGACTACGACGACAGCTCATCTCGCGCAGTATCTGGCACTGACCGGTCATCGCGTTCTTGCCATCGATCTCGACCCACAGGCTTCGTTGACGGCTTTGCATGGCATCCAGCCTGAGCTCGACAAGAACCCGTCGCTGTTCGAGACGCTGCGCTACGACGACCAGCGCAAGTCTATCACCGAAGTCATACAGCCAACCAATTTCCCGGGCCTCGATATCGTTCCGGCCAACCTCGAGCTGCAGGAATACGAATACCAGACCCCGCTAGCCGCCTCGAACAAGTCTTCTCCGGATGGCCGTCTGTTTTTCACCCGTATTTCAAATGCTCTGAAGGAAGTCGAAAATCGATATGACGTCGTCGTCATCGATTGCCCCCCGCAGCTCGGCTACCTCACGCTGACCGCGCTGACGGCTTCGACATCCGTTCTTATCACCGTCCATCCGCAGATGCTCGACATCATGTCGATGAGCCAGTTCCTGCTCATGCTCGGCGGTATTCTTGAATCGATCAAGGGCGCTGGCGCGCGCGTCAAACTCAACTGGTTCCGCTACCTGGTCACCCGATATGAGCCGACGGATGGCCCCCAGGCCCAGATGGTCGGCTTTATGCAGGCCATGTTCTCCAAGCGCATGCTGCAGAACCACATGCTGAAATCGACCGCGATCAGCGATGCGGGCATCACAAAGCAGACGCTCTACGAGGTCGAGAAGAACCAGTTTACCCGATCAACCTATGACCGCGCGCTCGAATGCCTCAATGCCGTCAATGGTGAAGTCACGGGCCTCATCCACAAAGCCTGGGGCCGCAAATGACCGGACGTTTTGACAGCCGTGCAGATCACCGATTTTCGGTAGCAAATCATCGACTTGCAGCCGCAAGGGGAGGGGAATAATGGCCAGAAACCATGCCTTGACGACGCGTATACAGCCCGCTGCGGAAGAGCAACAGCGCACAGCTGATGCTCGCGCGGAATACACCCGGCGTGGCGCTTCCAAGACCATGATGCTATCTCTTGATGAGTTGGCGGAAACGTCGACCCGTATGCTTGAGGGCGAGACAGTCGTTGCTCTCGATCCGTCTCTCCTCGAAGGTTCTTTCGTCACCGATCGCATCGGAGACGACCAAGACGATTACGTCCAGCTTCGTGAAGCTATCCGCCAATCCGGCCAATCCACTCCGATCCTTGTTCGTCCTCATCCGGACGCCGAGGGACGCTACATGATCGTTTTTGGTCACCGGCGCGCGCGCGCTGCGCGCGATCTCCAAATCCCCGTCAGGGCTGTCATCAAGCCACTAGAGGACATCGCCCACATCATCGCGCAGGGTCAGGAGAATACCGCCCGCTCCGATCTCACGTTCATCGAAAAATCACTCTTCGCCCAAAAACTCGTCTTGAATGGCATGAGCAAAGATGTCGTAAAGATTGCTCTTACGATCGACGACACGCTCCTTTCCAGAATGCTATCTGTCGCCGAGGCTATCCCGGAGGTCATCCTCGATGAGGTCGGCGCCGCCAAGGGCGTCGGTCGTGATCGTTGGGAAGAGCTGAAGAAGATTGTCCAGGTTCCGGCGAATGCACAACGGGCTGTCGACTTCCTCCAGTCAGAGACGTTTCGTAGCGCATCCGAAGCGGACCGCTTCAATATCCTACTTGGCGAACTGAAAACCGGCAGAAAGCTCAAAAAGCCCGCGACATCTCCGTCGGTCCGGCGGTTCGACGTCGCTGCCAAGGCCGTTTCCGTCACGACGAAATCGTCGGGAAAGACATTCACGCTCGCCTTGACATCCAAAGATGCGGCAAGCTTTGGAGCATTCGTATCAGATCAGTTGGAAGCGCTCTATCAGACGTTTCAGCGAGACGACCAGACCAAAACAGGAGACTAACGCGCAAAAGAAAAAAGGCCCCCTTAACGTTGCCGTCGTGGAAGCCTTCCTCTGTATGTAGCAATCAGAGAATCGCATTTTCATGAATCCCCGTCAAGAGTCTCGGCACCGTTTTGGTGAACGAATTTCTTTTGCCTAGATAAAGGTAGAAGAACATGGATGCTGCATGCATAACGACGCCCTTTGGGCGGCGGGCGATGTCGCTTGGCTTGCTTGCCAGATATAAGCAGGCCGAGACGACCGTACCCGACATTAAGCGCAATAAATGGAAACTGTTTCGCGCCATTTGCGAGGCGAGAGCAGAGCTTGAGGTAAGTGACCGGTCGCTCACCGTTCTTGACGCGCTCCTATCCTTCTACCCGTCGGACGAACTTTCCGCTTCAAGCGCTCTCGTCGTTTTCCCGTCCAACGCTCAGCTCTCCATCCGCGCTCGCGGCATGACAGCGCCAACGCTCAGACGCCACCTCGCCGCTCTGGTCAATGCCGGTCTCATTCTCCGAAAGGACAGTCCGAACGGCAAACGCTACGCGCGTAGAGGCAGGGGAGGGAACATCAGCGACGCTTTTGGGTTCAGCCTTGCCCCGCTCCTGGCTCGCGCGCAGGAGATAGAAGGGATCGCCGGTCAAATCCTAGCCGACCGCGAGCTTGTCCGCGTAACGCGCGAACGGATCACTCTCTGCCGCCGCGAGATCACGAAGCTAATCCAGGCCGCCCAGGATAGCCATATCGACGGCGATTGGAGCAACCTTCATGAAAGGTTCCGATCGTTCATTTCCTCGATATCCCGCCGGCCAGACCTTGAGGACCTGCAGCGAGTCCTCGCTCAGCTTGCTGAGCTTCGCAGCCGCATCGTCAAACTGTTGGAGGACCAAGACAATTCAGCAAAAATGTGCGCCAATGAGTCTCAAAATGAGCGCCACACACAGGATTCACAAACACAATCCATTTCTGAATCTGAAGCAGGTCTGGATTACGAGAAGATCGCTCCGCCGCTCCCGACGAACCACCCTGACACGGGGTTGCAAGACAATCCTGACCGGAAGAGCCCCAGCATCACTCTCGATATAGTGCTGCGAGCATGCATGGAAATCCAGCATTATGGCCCCGGCGGCCATATCCGAACGTGGCGGGACTTGCTTACGGCCACGGCTGCCTTGCAATCAATGCTCCAGATAAGTCCCTCAGCTTTTCGTGACGCCTGCCAGATCATGGGTCCAGAAAACGCCAGCGTCGCCATGGCATGCATCTTCGAGAGGGGAGACAAGGTCAATTCTGCCGGCGCATATCTGCGCAGCCTCACCACCCGGGCAGCACAGAGGCAATTCACCGTTGGACCGATGGTGGCAGCCCTGCTACAGGCTAAAGCAATGGTGGAGAACCAGCCATGAGGATCAGGAAACAGAGACAGTGACAGACTGGCTCGTGTTTAGTCAGAATGAACGCGGTGATCACGTCGGAAAAGCGTTGAAATGGCTTGTCTCAAGCCCCAAGGTTCCGCTGGCGCAATCCGGAGGAGAATCCATACATCTTCCGGATCGAGAACATCACGTCACATCGAACTATCATGAGTTGCTATCGCGATGGGCCAAGCTTGAATAGAGAGCCGTATCCGTTGAAAGGTGCCGTAAGGTTCGGGGAAGAGAGGCGCAGATGCCCTTTTTACTCCACTCCGGACCTGCGAAGGTTTCGCTTATATGGCCGTCGTCATCGACCTCTATTTCCGCAGGGCGATCGGCTGGGCGATCCAGAGCCCCCAAACAACTGATGTCGTATTGCAGGCTCTGCTCATGGCGGTTTGGAGGCGAAAACCGATGAACAAGGTACTGATCCACTCGGACCGAGGCTCGCAGTTCACCAGCGTGGATTGGGCCTCGTTCCCCAAGCACCCCGATCTGGTTCACTCGATGAGCCAAAGCGGCAATCGCCATGACAATGCGGTAGGCCGAGAACTTCTTCAATCTTCTGAAGCGAGAGCGGATACGTCTCAAGGTCTACCGTTCATGAGGCCAGGCAGAGATGGACGAAGACGAATGCGCCGACCGATCTTAACGTCGATCGGATTTGGTTTTTTGGATTTCGTCTCCAATGCCATCCTCGTCTGTGCGGTAATCGTATGCTGAGAAACGTTAACGATGTAAGCAGGTGACGCAAGCACCGATACGCCCCAACCTTTCCCCAGCTCGAAAATCGAGTCATGAAACCGAATGATCAGATCCGAACTCATTCACATCGTCACCGCCAGAAACCCGCATCTCTATCATCATGACGTCGAACGGATCGTCGAAACGATCCTCGATGACATCGCTGAGGCACTTGCAAATGGCAATCGTGTTGAGCTGAGAGGCTTTGGTATCTTTACCGTCCGCCACAGGCCATCGCGATCCGGCAGAAACCCGAGCAATGGCGAGGCCGTGTTCGTCGAGGAGAAGTGGATGCCATTTTTCCGTGCCGGCAAGGAAATGCAGGAACGCCTCAATCCAAAACATTGAGGTCGGACGCACAGCGCTCGCCCGCTGATTACTTCAAAGCCCTGGAAAGCCGGCCCAAGAGGCCGGCTTTTTCGTGTCGATCAGCTGCATTGCCGCTTGCGAGCCGGCGGCAGCAAGGGAAGCTGCGCCGCGCCTGGCTTACCGTGCCTGTGGCATGATCTGAGTTTCTGGCGCCAGTCGAGCCCTTGCCCCCTTGGCTCTTCGCGGCCTTCCGCGGTCTGTCCCGCATGGTGTGGGAACGATGGAAAAGAGGAAAGGCCGGATACGGAGACGGACCGGACGACAAGGATGAGAAGAAATGAAGTCGAGGAATTAAGGGCAAGGGTGCCTTGCGGCGCTGTCCTGGACAAGGCCGGTTTCGTTGTGGATCTGAAGGAAAGCACGCGCCGGGCAGTGAAGTACCGGCGGGGCGGCGACATTATCATCGTCATCCACGACGGTCGGGGATGGTTCGATCCCCTGGGCGAGGCCGAGGCGAAAGGTGACGTCTTTTCGCTTGTCGAACATCTGGCCGGGGTCGGTTTCGCCGAAGGCCTCAATCACGTGGCGGGTCTCGTCGGTTATGAACCGGCAAAGCCCGCATGGACACGCCCACTGCGCGAAGCGCAAGCCGACCGGCTCGTCCCGGACCGATGGCAGGCGCGGCGCAGACCGTGGCCTGGTTCACTGACATGGCGCTATCTCACGGGAGAGCGCGCTCTGTCGGGAAATACGCTGCGAGATGGCATCCGGCAGGAGCGGATCCGCGAGGGGCCGAATGGGAGCATGTGGGCGGCACATAGCAACGACAACGGCTTCGTCACCGGCTGGGAGGAGCGTGGGCCACAATGGCGCGGCTTCGCGTCCGGCGGCGCTAAGGTCCTGTTCCGGCTCGGACAGCTCGATGCGCGTCGTATCTGCGTCGCGGAGGCGGCAATCGACGCGATGAGCCTTGCCGAGATCGAAGGGCCTCGCGATGACAGCCTCTATCTCAGCACTGGCGGTGGATGGGCGCCGGCGACAGAAGCGGCGATCAGGGCGTTGGCGGAGCGCCCCAACGCCCTGCTGGTGGCGGCTACCGACAATAACCAGCAAGGGGCCGCCTATGCCCGCCGCCTGGCGTCAATTGCTGTCGAGACGGGCTGCGGATACGAGCGGCTGCAACCGACAGCCGGCGATTGGAACGAAGACCTGAAGGCCATGAAGGAAAGGAGGAATGAAGAAGACCTGCCGCATGCCCAGCGGCCGCGTCAAGGGTGAAGCTTCGCCCGGCCTGGGCCGGCCCTTGACCCGGCCGCCCGGGATGGCGGCTGTGGGGGAGGGGTCAGGAAGGGCTAAAGAAAGATGGCATCCACAAGGATGAACCGCGCTCCGGTCCGACGAGGCTGAAAGGAGCCCGCCATGAACTCCGCATCCCCCATCCGCAAGATCCTCCAAGGTGTCGCCACCCGCGCCGACATGTTCCGTCTGTTCGATCGTCACAAGCAGCGCCCGGATCGCTTCGAGGGCGACAAGAGCGCTCTTTATGCCGGCGAGTGGTTCGAGATTGCCCAGCAACAGTGCGACTACATGCTGGATCTCCTGCCGCCACTATGGATCCGCGGCGAGATGTTCGCCATGCGCGAATTCATGGCCGGATCCGTCACCAGTGTCTTCTTTACGCTGCGGATCGACAACCGGACCCGACATTTCCACACCTACTGCGATCTTGCCGACAAAGGCTCGCCCGATCGGATGCGCGCGGCGATTATCGAGCGCGAATCGCGCCCGGTGAAGGCGATGTCGCGTGAGGAGCGCCTCGAGCACATCTGGAGTGCGACGCACGACGACTATCGCGGTTATGCCGGCGAGCGGTGGCCAGTGTCGGATCGCGGCAAACGCACGGTGCTGCTCTACGGCGGCAAAGAGGGAACGTTCCTCAAACTCCTCGAGCAATTGACCGATGTTGAGATCGCCGCCAAGCTGCCAGTCCAGCTTCGCCACCTGCCCGAACGACAAGCGGCGTGAGGGGAGGCGGACATGGCCAATTACCATATGCCGACCGTCGTCGCCCCGGAAATCCCGGCATCTGACGTGACGCCGCTCGAACGTCGTATTCTCGCGCTTGCGCTCGAAGAGGGCCAGGGAGCCGACGGTGGTCTCTCCTTCTACAGTTGGGAAGGTGCGAGCGACATCGTCTCGATCGACCCGGACGATCTCCGTTCCACCTGGGCGGCATCGAAAGACCGCGACAGTCGGCTGAATGCCGTCGCGGCAGCGCTGCTTGCCCAATACACTGCCGGCGATCCGGAAGAGCGCGACTCCACCATCGACGTCCGGCTCGATGAAGGCCCGGTCGGCATCGCGGAGATCCTGCAGGACATCATCCGCCGGTCGCCGAGCTTGCGCGAGATCGTCCTGCATATCTCGTTCATGTGCACGGCGATCCGAAGGGACGGTTTCGGCGGCAGCGTCACGCGGATCACCGCCGATACCATGCAGCATTATTCGACCGACGAGATCCTCGAACAGATGCGGAAAGACACCCCCATCTGATCGGCCGGGTGACCGGCGTTTGCGCCGGCCTCCGCACACCCCGCCGGGCCCACCGGCATCTTCCCCAATAACCATCGCCTCCATCGCACCCGCCGGGATCGTCCCGCCGGGCGATGGCGCGCGCCTACATCCCAGGAGACATCTTCATGGCTGAGAATGACCCTTTCACGCTCGACATGTTCGGTAGCACCGCATTGACGTCTGGGCTTGGCCTTGGCGTCACCGCCTTCGCCGGCGACTTTTCCGTCGAGCCCGACAATGACGACGATCCGGACCCGTCCACGCCGCCTCCATCCGCGCCGGCTTTGCCGGCGCCTCCGATCGCGCTTGCCCGCCCAGCGCCGTCGAACGCCAAAGAGCGCGGTTCCAGCTTCTATCTCGAAGGTGATCGTGGGCTCGCCGCCGGCTGGAAGAACCGCGCCCGAGACAATATCGAGGCGATCCGGCTAGCCGCCGAGATCGAGCAGGCAGAGCGTCCGGCAACCCCGGGGGAGCAGGCGCGGCTGATCCGCTTCACCGGTTTCGGTGCGACCGATCTCGCCAATGGCGTCTTTCGCAGGCCGGGCGAGGGCGATTTCCGCGAGGGCTGGGACGCGCTCGGCGCCGACCTGGAGGATGCCGTCAGCGAACAGGACTATGCGTCGCTTTCCCGCTGCACCCAGTATGCGCATTTCACGCCGGAGTTCATCGTCAGAGCCCTGTGGGCTGGTCTCGTCCGTCTTGGCTGGCGTGGCGGCAGGATCCTGGAGCCAGGGATCGGCAGTGGGCTGTTTCCGGCGCTGATGCCAGAGACGCTGCGTGACCGATCGCATGTCACCGGTGTGGAACTGGACCCGGTCACCGCCAGGATTGTTCGGCTCCTGCAGCCGCGCGCCCACATCATCGACGGCGATTTCGCGCGCACGGACCTGCCGGCGAGCTTCGACCTCGCGATCGGCAATCCGCCGTTCTCCGACCGTCCGGTGCGTTCCGACCGCGCCTATCGATCGCTCGGCCTTCGGCTGCACGATTATTTCATCGCCCGCTCGATCGATCTCTTGAAGCCGGGCGCGCTGGCGGTCTTCGTGACGTCCCACGGCACGATGGACAAGACCGACAGCACCGCGCGCGAGCATATCGCCAAGTCGGCCGACCTGATCGCCGCCATTCGCCTGCCGGAAGGCAGTTTTCGTGGCGACGCCGGCACGGATGTCGTGGTCGACATCCTCTTCTTCCGCAAGCGAAAGGCTGGCGAGCCTGAAGGCGATCTCGCTTGGCTCGACATCGACGAGATCAGGCCGGCAATGCCGGACGAGGGCGCCATCCGTGTCAATCGCTGGTTCGCACGCCATCCTGATTTCGTGCTTGGCACCCATGCCCTGACCAGCGGTCCTTTCGGCGAGACCTATACCTGCCTTCGCCGTGAAGACGAGGAGCTGGAAACGACACTCGCCGTGGCGATCGATAGTCTCCCAGAGGGCATCTACGATGGTGAGCCCACCGAGATCGATCCCGATCTTGATGACGATATTGCCGAGATCGTCGATCTGAGGCCGCACAGTGGCAGGATCCGCGAGGGCAGTTTCTTCATCGATGTCAGACACGGCCTAATGCAGACGATCGACGGCGATCCGGTCGCAGTGAAAGTGCGCAAGGGCCGCTCCGCCGACGGCATTCCGGAAAAGCATGTCCGGATCATCAAGAAGCTCATCCCCATCCGCGACACGGTGCGCGAGCTCCTGAAAGCCCAGGAGCTCGACCGGCCATACAAGGACCTTCAGGTCAGACTGCGCATCGCCTGGTCGAGCTTCGTCAGGGACTTCGGACCGATCAATCATACCGCCCTCTCGATCGTCGAGGATTCCGAGACCGGCGAGGTGAAGGAAAACCACCGGCGGCAGAACCTGCAGCCTTTTCTCGACGACCCCGATGTCTGGCTGGTCGCCTCCATCGAGGACTACGATCTCGAAACCGATACGGCCAGACCCGGCAAGATCTTTACCGAGCGCGTGATCGCACCGCCGCCGCCGCCCATCATCACCAGTGCGGCGGATGGGCTCGCGGTCGTTCTGAACGAGCGTGGCCGCGTCGATCTCGACCATATCGCCGAGCTGCTGCATCGTGATCCCGACGATGTCATCGCCGAGCTTGGCGATGCGATCTTCCGCGATCCTGCCGATGGATCCTGGCAGACGGGCGATGCCTATCTCTCCGGCCCCGTGCGCGGCAGGCTGAGGGTCGCCGAAGCGGCCGCCGATCTCGATCCTGCCTTTGAACGCAACGTCCGGGCGCTGCGTGAGGTGCAGCCGGCCGATCTCAGGCCTTCCGACATCACCGCGCGGCTCGGCGCGCCGTGGATTCCGGCAAGCGACGTGGTTGCCTTCGTCAAGGAGATCATGCGCGCCGAGATCAAGATCCACCATATGCCGGAACTGGCATCGTGGACGGTCGAAGCCCGCCAGCTCGGATACGTTGCCGCAGGCACATCGGAATGGGGCACGGATCGTCGCCATGCCGGCGAGCTTCTTAGCGATGCGCTCAACAGCCGGGTCCCGCAAATCTTCGATGTCGTCAAGGACGGCGACAGCGAGCGCCGGGTACTCAATGTCGTTGACACCGAGGCGGCAAAGGAGAAACTGCAGAAGATAAAGGAGTCCTTCCAACGCTGGATCTGGTCCGATCCAGATCGCACCGACCGTCTGGCGCGCGTCTATAACGACACATTCAACAATATCGCGCCGCGCCGGTTCAACGGCAATCACCTGCAGCTACCGGGCGCCAGCGGCGCGTTTCAACTTTACGCTCACCAGAAGCGCGGCATCTGGAGGATCATCGCCGACGGATCGACCTATCTTGCGCATGCCGTCGGCGCCGGCAAGACACTCACCATGGCAGCGGCGATCATGGAGCAGCGCCGGCTAGGATTGATCGCGAAGGCCATGCTGGTCGTGCCGTCACATTGCCTGGCACAGGCGGCGCGCGAGTTCCTGGCGCTCTATCCGAATGCGCGGATCCTGGTCGCCGACGAAACCAACTTCACCAAGGACAAGCGCGCCCGCTTCCTGTCTCGAGCAGCCACCGCGACCTGGGACGCGATCATCATCACCCATAGCGCATTCCGGTTCATCGCCGTCCCCGCATGGTTCGAACAGCAGATGATCCAGGACGAGGTCGAGCTCTACGAGGAACTGCTCACCAAGGTCGAGAGCGACGACCGCGTCTCGCGCAAACGGCTTGAAAGGCTCAAGGAGGGTCTCACGGAACGCCTGCAGGCGCTCTCGACCCGCAAGGATGACCTGCTGACGATCTCGGAGCTGGGCATCGACCAGATCATCGTCGATGAGGCGCAGGAATACCGCAAACTTTCCTTCGCCACCAATATGTCGACGCTGAAAGGCGTCGATCCGAACGGCTCGCAGCGCGCCTGGGATCTCTTCGTCAAATCAAGGTTCATCGAGACCAGAAACCCCGGCAGGGCGCTGGTGCTTGCCTCCGGCACGCCTATCAGCAACACGCTGGGCGAGATGTTCACAGTCCAGCGCCTGCTCGGCAATGCTGCTCTGATGGAGCGCCGGCTGCATGAGTTCGACGCATGGGCGTCGACCTTCGGCGAGAGCACGACCGAGCTCGAACTGCAGCCGTCGGGCAAGTACAAGCCGGTGACTCGCTTTGCCAGCTTCGTGAACGTGCCGGAGCTCATCGCCATGTTCCGCTCCTTCGCCGATGTGGTGATGCCGGCGGACCTGCGCGAATACGTCAGGGTTCCGGCGATCGCGACCGGCCAGCGGCAAATCCTGACCGCCAAGCCGACGGCCGCCTTCAAGCGCTACCAGACGGTGCTCGACGCCCGCATCAAGGCCATCGAGATGCGCGACCGGCCGCCGGAGCCGGGCGACGACATCCTGCTGTCGGTCATCACCGACGGCCGGCATGCGGCGATCGACCTGCGCCTTGTCGATCCAGACAATGACAATGAGCCCGACAACAAGCTCAACATCCTTGTCGTCAATGCCTACCGTATCTGGCAGGAGACGGCCGATCGCGCCTATGTCCGGCCTGACGGCAAGCCGTTCGAGCTTTGCGGTGCTGCCCAGATGATTTTCTCGGATTTGGGCACGATCAGTGTCGAGAAGTCGAGAGGCTTTTCGGCGTACCGCTGGATCCGCGATCAGCTCGTCGCCATGGGCGTACCAGCGTCGGAAATCGCCTTCATGCAGGACTACAAGAAGACCGAAGCGAAGCAACGGCTGTTCGGAGACGTCCGTTCTGGCAAGGTTCGGTTCCTCATCGGCAGTTCCGAGACCATGGGGACCGGCGTCAATGCGCAGCTGCGTCTACGTGCTCTCCATCATCTCGACGTGCCGTGGCTGCCGTCGCAGATCGAGCAGCGTGAGGGCCGCATCGTTCGCCAGGGCAACCAGCACGACGTCGTCGACATCTTCGCCTATGCCACGGAAGGCTCGCTTGACGCTCAGATGTGGCAGAACAACGAGCGCAAGGCGAGGTTCATCACCGCCGCCCTGTCTGGCGACACGTCGATCCGCCGGCTGGAGGATATGGGCGATGGGGCAGCCAGCCAGTTCGCCATGGCGAAGGCGATTGCATCCGGCGACGAGCGGTTGATGCAGAAGGCCGGGCTGGAGGCGGACATTGCTCGGCTGGAGCGGCTGCGCGCCGCCCATATCGACGATCAGCATGCCGTGCGATGGCAGATCCGCGACGCCGAACGCGATATCGAATACGCCATCCGGCGGATCGGCGAGATCGGCAGTGATATCGAGCGTCTTGTGTCTACAAACGGCGACGCCTTCGCCATGACCGTCACCGGCGATGCCTATGACGAGCGCAAGCAAGCCGGCCGGGCGCTGATGAAGGAAATCCTGACACTCGTCCAGATGCAGCAGGAGGGCGCGACGGTGATTGCCACGATCGGCGGCTTCGACCTCACATACAAAGGCGAGCGCTTCGGCAAGGGCGGGTATCATTACACAACCTCGTTGCAACGGACCGGCGCTGAATACGAGGTCGACCTCGCCGTCACGGTCACGCCGCTCGGCGCGATCTCCCGACTTGAGCATGCGCTCGACGGTTTCGAGGAAGAGCAGCAGCGTTTGCGCCAGCGGCTTGCCGAGGCCCACCGGCGTCTTGCTTCCTATCAGGCGCGCGACGGCGGTGAATTCGCCTTCGCCAACGAGCTCACCGAAAAGCGCCGGCAGTTGACCGAGATCGACAAGGCGCTTGCCGCCGACATCGAAGGTCTCGACGGGGTTGCCGCAAAAGCTGCCTGATCGTCGATAGCCATTTGGCCGACCGCGCCACCCGGCGCGGCCGGCCTTTTTCATGTCGCCGGCTGGCGCAATTCCTCGACCATCTCGGGGTGGCGGTCCAGAAGCCGCAGCAATTGGCTCGTCGGGCCGCTCGGCTCCATCAAGCCGCGCTCGTATTTGTCGAAGGCGTTCTCCCCGACCTTGAGCAGGCCGCCAGCCTCGCGCTGCGAGAGCTGCAGTTTCCGACGAATCCTCTGGATCGTCGATGGCGAGGGAATGCCATCGATCTCTTCCTTCAACGACCGCAGCGCAAGATCGGTCACGGCCATGTCGTCACCGACATGAACCCCTTCGTCGCCGTGTTCGGGATAATATCCCGGCAGTTCGACGGTGATGCTCTTGCCCTTGTAGGTGACGATGAACGGCCGGACGTCGCGCCGCAGCGTCTCCCCGGTCTCGGGAGAGACCATCGTCTCCGGATATATTCTTTCCGCGACTGCCATCTCACTTCTCCTTGAACGACATGAGCGTGAACTCAGTCACGACGTCCGCCTGGAATTTTATGTAGAGCACCATGCCTTCAGTGGGTACATGGTAGACATCCTGCCAGAGCCGATGATCCGCGAAGGTCGTCATCGACTTATAGAACATCCGCCTGTCCATGCTCTGGATCGTCGCGGCAATGCCGTTGCGGTCGAAGCCTAGGGACGACGCGTCTCTAAGCGCAGACGACGTCAGGGCCAACGTCTCGATCGATCCCAGCACGGCCTTGACCGCCTCCAGATCATAGGTCGGGCGTTTCTTTTCCATAGCTTCATATGCCACCTTAAAGGGGGCAAATCAAGACTTGGTCCCAAAACCGGATGCAGGATGCCATGAGGTTGTCTGCCGGCTTCATGAGCACCCCCGCGCACCTCTGCAGGGAAGGTTATCAATGAAAAATGAAAAGGAAAGAAAAAGGAGATTGCTCGCAGATCGGCCGGCCCGGTGACGGCTTCGCTCAACCGCCGCCTGCCGCGATCCCGGCCCGTCGTCCTTCGCAGGGCTGATGCCCCGCTTGTCCTGCCGGGCAGGGATGCCTGGGCGCAGTTGCACCGGCCCGCCCGCTCCGCGGGCTGGGAGGGGTCTTCGGAAAGAAGACGGAAAAGGACCGGCGATGGGCCGCGTCCGCAACCCGAACAGGAGCATCCCATGCATCTCATGAAAGTCGATCCCCGCGCGCTCCGCGACAATCCCGACAACACGCGCCAGACCAAATCGACGCCGCAGGCCGACGCGCTTCTCTTGGCGACGATCAAGGCAGTCGGCATCATCCAGCCCCCGGTGATCTTCTCGGCGAAGGATGGCGGAAACGACTACATCATCGAAGCGGGCCACCGCCGTACGCGTCTGGCGATTGCCGCCGGTCTTGAAGAGATCGATGTCATCGTCGTCGAAGCCGCCAACGACAACGGCGCGATGCGGTCGATGGTGGAAAATATCGCGCGTGAGCCCCTGAACGCGGTCGACCAATGGCGCGGCATCGAACGCCTGGTCGCTCTCGACTGGACGGAGGAGGCGATCGCCATCGCTCTGACGCTCAGCGTCCGGCGCGTCAAGCAGCTTCGGTTGCTGGCCAATGTGTTCCCCGCCATGCTCAATGCCATGGCGAAGGGCTCGATGCCGAACGAGCAGCAGCTGCGCACCATTGCTTCTGCCTCGATCGACGACCAGCGTGAGGTCTGGAAGGCCAACAAGCCGTCCAAGGCGGACCCGCAGGTCGATTGGTGGCGCGTGGCGCAGGCGCTTTCCAAGACCCGCATGTGGGCCAGAGACGCCAGCTTCGACGATGAGCTCGCCCGCGCCTACGGCATCGAATGGATCGAGGAACTCTTCGAACCCGCCGGCGTCGACGCCCGCTACACCACCAACGTCGAAGCCTATCTCGGCGCCCAGCAGGAATGGATGTCGAACAATCTGCCGAAGAAGGGCGCCATCGTCGAGGTCAACAACTGGGGTCAGCCGCAGCTGCCGGCCAAGGCCGAGCGGGTCTATGGCAAGGCCGGGAAGGGCGACCACACGGCGATGTATCTCGATCGTGACGGCAAGGTCCAGAACGTGCATTTCCGGATGCCCGAGGCGAAGAAGGGCAAGGACGGTAGCGGAACGGCTAGCACCGACGATGCCGTCGTCATGCCGAAGACCCGGCCGGACGTCACGCGCAAGGGCATCGAGATGATCGGCGACTATCGCACGGAAGCGCTTCATGAAGCGCTCGCCCGCGCACCGATCGAGGACGACACGTTGACGGCGCTGCTCGTGCTCACCTTCGGCGCCCTGAATGTCTCCGTTACCTCGCCAACGGGCGCATCGCACTATTCGTCCCGGAAGCTCGGCAGACATGCCGCCAGCCTCTTCGACGTCCATGGCAAGCTCGTTGCTGATCGCGAGACACTTCAGCAGGCGATACGCGGCTTGCTGATAGACGTGCTCTCGTGCCGGGAAAACGCGACCAACAGCGGCCTGGTCGCCCGCCTCGCTGGTGATGCGATCGGTGCTGACAGCTTCCTGCCGAACATGGGCACCGACGAGTTCCTCTCGTGCTTGTCGCGGCCGGCGCTGGAAGGCTCGTGCAAGGATACGCCGGTGCTGCCGCGCCAGAAGGTCAAGGACACGCGTGCTGCACTCGTCGAACACTTCAAGGAAGAACGCTTCGTGCATGCCTCGGCACTGTTCGAACCGGATGCTGTGGCGCTTTCCGAATGGCTGGCGAAGAACGCCGTCGTCGAGGACGACGACCATGACGACGTGGTTCCGGAAGCAGAAGAGACGGCAGCCGACGGCGAGCTCGCCGAAGGCACCGTCGAGCAACCTGCCGAAAGTGATGCGGACGGTTTCCGCGAAGCCGCCGAATAGCGTCTGCGATTTCGCCAGACATTGCGCGCCGCCGGCAGCCCCGGCGGCGCTTCTTTTTCCACCATCCGTAACCTTCAAAATAGGAGAGCAGACATGTCTGCGTCACTGATATTCGACATCGCGCCCCTCGGTTCCATCGTCGCCTGGTCCGATGGCAGCCCACGGCCGCCGGAACGCCACTCGAAGAAGCTGTCGGCCTGGAAAACTCGCAACAGCCAAGGTCGCCTGGTCCGAAAGCAGAATGAACGGACCAGAGGGACCTATGTCGCCCAGCCGGATTTCACCATCCACGAAGGCGATTTCGGCAGCAGCGGCACCATCGTCCTGCGCGTTTTCCGCAGATTTGGTCTTGATTCGGACCTGACCTTCAAGGTCTTGCAGCGGCCTCCGATCGCCTCCGTGCGCATCTTTGACGGGCCGGGCGAGAATGGCAGCCTGGTCCATCTCGCGGAAACGCGTGAGGCCGCCGAGGCTTGGCTGCGGACGCATGGCTATCCGCATGCGGTGCTGGAAGACGTGACGGCCGACGAGGTTGCGGCCGCCGTCGTCGAAGGGAGGGCTGCGGCATGAACTCGGTCGACACTCACAACAAGGTCGATACCACCCCTGAATATTCAGGGGTGGAGTTTGCTCGAAGCGCCGAGGATTTTCCGGTCGCGCGTGTCGACGACATCGTGCTTGCCATGTTGCCTGGCAGAGACGGCGTCGGCCTCCTTGCCAGCGCATGGCCGATATCACGCCCGCTCGCCGAACTGACGCGTGCCGACTTCTATTTCTACGAGTCGACCCTTCCCGATGAAGCGGCGTTCCGCTCGCGGGTCTTCGAGACGGCGGAGCACAAGCGCGAGCTTCGGCGGCTTTCCCGTCAGACGATGCGGGTTCATTGCAGTACACCATGGGGACCTTCCCAAGGCGCCACCCTCTATGCCGAGGGAATAGCCTGCCACAGCACCGCCAGCCATGGCGGTTTCAAGCTTTCGGCCGAGCGCAACCGCAAGGTCCACCCAACGCTGCGCACGCAGGGTGGATGGTACGAAGAGGACGCCGCCTGGGCGATCGTGGCCATCACCTTTCCGCATCTTTTTACGAGCTACGAGCGGCGGTGTGCGGAGAAGACGATGAAGGACGGTTGGCCCGACGCGTGGGAGACGATCTTCGGCACGGTCCTCAATCCTGGCGAGTCCCACGAGAAGGACCGCCGGGCCTTCGACCGACAGCATAAGAGCGACTGGATCGTGATCTCGGCAATCGGATCGACGCACCAGAGCGGCTTCGTCGAAGTCATCGCCACCCTTGGCGGTCACCGTGATGAGCGTGCCGAGGAGCGGCGCTTCCTGGTACCCGGCGACGAATACAAGGTCGGCCGCTTCGGCTTCGTCATCGATGAGGCTCGTCACGGTGCTTATGACGGACCGTCCGATTTCATTGGCTGGCGGCAGAGGATCTCACCATGAGCCCGCCGCCCGACATCCTCGCACAGCTTAGCCGGATGGAGGAGGCGCGGCGGCAGACGCAACGCCAGCTCGACCAGATCAACCGGCAAATCACGCGCCGGATCACAGCCCTTATCCCACTGCTGCAGCCGAAGCAGCTGAGGTATCGTCGCGGCAAAGCGCCCGCGCCGAGTGCGTTCCTCGAACGATATCGTGCGAACCTTGCGGCGATTACCGCCGAACGCCAGTCCGAGATCGATGCACTCGAACGCAAGCTCGGCCGGCAGCAGCGCGCTATCACCGCATTGCGCGAGCGCTACGCAATCGAGACAAGCCACGCTGCGTAGCGGCAAGAGACCATCTTGAAAGGAGACATCCGTGGCGATCTATACGATTGAGACCACTTATCATCTTCCGGTCTATAGGCAGCGGACCTATGAGGCGGATACGCTCGAAGAGGCGTGCCGTGCCGCCGCGGCGGAGGACGACTGGGATGACGCCAAGCGCGACTACGAGTCATCCGGCGAAACCTATGTGACCGGCATTTGGGAAGGGGCGGACACCGCTTATGCCGGCTCCGCCATTGCTATCCCGGAGCAGTTCGGCGACACTATACAGCGGAAGGCCGAACTGTTCGACGTTCTCGTCGACCTGCTGCGGGAGCCGGCGCGGGTCATGGGCCTATCCCGCGATCAGTTTGCCGACTGGCTCCCAAGGGCGCTTGACACTCTTGCGAAAGCGGACGCGATCGTCGGCGGTCCTTTTATGCCGGAGTCCTGATGTGCTACGCACGGTCGGCACGAAGGGGATAGCCATGGACCAGCAAACTCGCGTCGCATTCGAACGGCTTCTTGATGTTGCCCGCAGTGATACCGGGCAGTCGCGCAAAGTCGCGGCATTCGTTCTCGCCTGGTGGAACGCCGACAGTCGCGGCGGCTTCGATCTTGCTGATCTCTTCGGTGTCGACCCGGCCATCGCAGCGGATATGGCCGGGGTCTTTACCTGGCTTGCCACGCGCTCGGACGCCGAATACCCGACGGCCTATCGCCGTGAGATCGAGGACGTCATCCAGAAATGGCGACCGGAGGCATGGGCTCGGGCGACCGAGACCGCGTAATCCCTGAAAGCAGACGTATAGACATGGCAGGCTGCCGCTGCAGGGCGGGCTCTGCCATGTGGCGATTTTCTATTTCGTCATCCGTCAACACCGGCCCTTGCCGGCCCCCCTTCGGTTCTGGTTGCGTCCGTAAACCGGCGGCCGGCCGCTTCAAGGCCGCTGTCGCGCCGCGTTGCGGCCGGAACCGCCGATCTCGCCAAAGCAGACCCGCGTCCCGCGCGAGGGCTCGAGAGCCCTGCTTGTCCGCACGCCCGCTTCGCTCGATCCGGCAGCCCCGGACCCTGAAGCCCCCGTCTTTCCGCCGGTTTTTTTCGTTCGCACCCGAAGGGAGGGTCGGCAAGGGCCGGTCCGAGCCTTCGGGAAACCGAAGGAAAGGAAATCCACCATGACCAAGCCCGCAAAAACGCCCCGCCAGACCGGCCGCGTCGTCCAGCTCCGCAAGGGCACGACCCTCGAAATGGTCCGCCTCTCGTGCCCGGACGCCCATCAGGCCGGCCTCATCTCGGAGAGCTTCGGACTGCCCGTTCTCGACAGCGACGGCATTCGCGAGCTGCACGAGCGCCTGATCGTCGAGACCGCCGACGCGTTGCGCGAAGGTTTGGCGGACCGCGCGATGCAGATCCACCTGCAGCGCATCGTCGGCGCCTATGTCGGCAGCGCACATGGTGCCGGGCAGTTCTACAGCCGCGCCGTCTCGGAAGCCCGCGACGCGACGGCAAAGGCCGCCAGCGATCTTCGCGACGAGGATCTCGACGGCCCGGTCGGTTTCGACAGTGCAGCCCAACGCAAGCGCGAATTTGCCGCCGACATGGCCCTTCAGAGCCACGCGCTCCGAATGGCGGCCGAGGGCGCCGTCGCCGCCTACGAACAGGTGGTCGGCGAACGCTGGAAGCCGTTCGAACGCCCGGTCGAAAACGCCGGCCAGTCGCTCGACCGGCGCGCGGCCGAAATGCAGATGGCGGCTTTCGATTGAGCCGCCTCGGGCGAGGCTTCGGCCTCGCTCACTTCTCCCTTTCATCGCGTCCGAAGGCCGGTTTCCAGCGAAACCGGCCTTTCTGCGTTGCAGGCTCATCACCGCCAGGGAGGAAAAAAGGAAAGCAGAAAGGAGAAAAGCGAGGATGGCAGGATCGCCCGCGCGGCCCGTCCCGGACGGTGGTCCTGCCAGGGTCGGCGACAAGCGCAACGGCTGCGCCGTCCTCCACATGCGTTGCGGCCCTCCGGGTGCGCTCGCCGCCTGATTTCCCCGGCTTCGGACCTCCGTGACGGGGCCGCGATGGGCGTGGCCTCCAGAACGGAGGTTCAAAAATGAGCAGAAATCAGGAAAAGCAACGCACCGACGTCCACGCACGGGTCACCGACCGCATCGTCGCCGATCTGCAAAAAGGCGTGCGTCCTTGGGTCCAGCCCTGGAGTGTCGCCCGCGCCAGCCGTCCGGTTACGCGACCGTTGCGGCACAATGGCGAACCTTATTCCGGAATGAATGTGCTGCTTCTATGGGCGGAGGCCATGTCACATGGATTTTCCTCGCCGACCTGGATGACGTACCGGCAGGCAAGCGAACTGGGTGGACAGGTTCGCAAGGGTGAACGCGGCAGCCTCGTCGTCTATGCTGGTCAGTTTACAAGGACCGAGGTCGACGACCGCGGCGACGAGGTCGAGAAGGGTATACCCTTTCTCAAGACATATTCTGTCTTCAACGTTGAACAGATCGAAGACTTGCCTGATGGCTACTACGACAAGCCGACGCTTGTCGTCGATCCGGTGAAGCGGATCGAGCATGCCGAGCGCTTTTTTGCCAATACTGGTGCGGTCATCCGCCACGGTGGTCCGCAGGCCTTCTATTCTCCCGTTAGCGACCACATCCAGATGCCGCCGCGTGCCGCGTTCCGGGACGCGGCTTCGTATGTGGCGGTCCTCGCGCATGAGCAAGTGCATTGGACAGCGAAAGCCGATCGCGTTGGCAGGGATCTCAGCCAATACGCCAAGAACAAGTGCGAACGCGCCATGGAGGAGCTCATCGCCGAGGTCGGATCCGCGCTGGTTTGCGCCGATCTTGGCATCGTCCCGGAGCTGGAGCCTCGGCCTGATCATGCAGCCTATGTCGCGAGCTGGCTGACCTTTCTCGGCAACGACACCCGCGCCATCTTCCGCGCGGCAGCCCAAGCCCAGCGCGCAGTAAACTTTCTGCATGGCCTGCAGCCCCGGTCGGATATGACGCGGGAGGCAGCGTGATGACGATCCCTTCACTCTCTAGCCCTTTGTCCGTTTTAAGGACGCCACCGATAGCGGTGACGCCCGCAATTGCCGACCTGCTCGGTCAGGAGGCAGCGGTCGCCGTCGGTGTTTCCGGTGGGAAGGACAGTCAGGCCGCGGCGATCGCGATCTTCGAATACCTCGATCGCATCGGTCACGCCGGTCCCCGCATTCTGATCCATGCCGATCTCGGCATGGTCGAATGGCACGACTCACTCCCGGTTTGCGAACGGTTAGCGTCGGCGCTCGGCACACAGCTTGTGGTCGTCCGCCGTAAGCAGGGCGGGCTGATGGAGCGCTGGGAGAGCCGATGGCATTCGAATGTCTGGCGCTATGAGGATCTTCGCACTGTGACTCTCGTACCGTGCTGGTCGACGCCCGCGATGCGCTTCTGCACGTCCGAGCTTAAGACGTCGAAGATCCAGGGCGAACTCGCCCGAAGTTTCAAAGGGCGGCAGATCATCAGCGTGGTCGGTGTAAGGCGGGAGGAGAGCCGTCAGCGCGCCCGCGCCGCCGTCGCCGATCGAAATCCTCGCAACGGTATCTGGACCTGGCGACCGATCCTCGATTGGCACGAGGAGGAGGTGTTCCGCTCCATTAATACGCGGGACATCGAGCCCCATCCTGCCTATCGACAATTCGGGATGACGCGCGTCTCCTGCCGCTTCTGCATCATGTCGAGCCTTGCCGATCTTCAAGCCGCAACGTGCCAGTCGGAGGCGCACGACCTTTATCGGCGGATGGTCGACCTGGAATGCCGAAGCACTTTCGCGTTCCAAGGCGCGCGATGGTTGGGCGATATCGCTCCCCATCTGCTCTGCCGTGATGCGCGTGAGAGGCTGGCGGCGGCCAAGGATAAGGCGCGTCGCCGGGCCGAGGTAGAACGCCGGATCTTGCAGCCGATGCTCTATGTGAAGGGATGGCCGACGCGAATGCTGTCCGACGCGGAGGCCGACCTTCTTGCGGAGGTCCGTTGCCAGGTCAGCGAACTGCTCTGCCTGAACGCCCGCTATCTCGACCGAACCGCGATCCATCGGCGCTATGCCGCGTTGCTCGCGACGAGAGCCGTGAAAGTGGGGGCTCCATGACGAGCGCTCCAGCCTCGCACCGTGCGGTGGTTCCCTCTTGCGTCGACTATACGCAAAGTTGGGCGACGCGAGACCGTCATTTGCCGGCGCGGGCCGACGAAAATCGCTTCAAATTCTATGTTGGTCTGCATCAGCCAGGAGACGCTCGTCATTTCGACAGGGCGTGCATCAGCATCAACCGCCTACGGCGGCGGCGCCAGCCAGTCGGATGCCCGGATGTGCTTCTCGACAGCGGCGCGTTCACCGAACTGGCGAGGCATGGTTTCTATCGGCACTCCGTCGACGACTATGCCGCAGACATTCGTCGTCTGCACGGCGCCCGGATCGTCAATATCACCGCAGCCGTCGCGCAGGACTATATGTGCGAGCCCTGGATGCTCGCAAAGACGGGTCTCACGATCCGGGATCACCAGCGCCTGACGATCGAACGCTATGATGCTTTACAGGCCTGCGACATTCCCGTCCCCGTCATGCCCGTTCTACAAGGTGTCGAACCGATCGACTATGTCGACCACCTCTACCAGTATCGGGATCGCATCCAACCGGGCATGTGGGTCGGCGTCGGATCGATCTGCAAGCGGCAGGGCGATCCGCGAGCCATAATCGCCGTCCTGCGGGCGATTCTCAGCCAACGTCCGGACCTGCGCCTGCACGGTTTCGGCGTGAAGAAGACGAGCCTCGTTCATCCCGGGGTCCGGGAGCGCCTGTTCAGCGCCGACAGCATGGCATGGAGTTTTGCAGCGAGGATGCGAGGGCGCCCGCCGAACGATTGGCGCGAGGCGGCGGCATTCTTGAGACACACCGACGGGCCCGTGCCGCGTGACCGGGTTGGCAAAGACGCGGGAGGCCTCAATGGATGACGGTGAAGAATTGGAAGAGCCGCAGGGTGACCGCGCCCCTCGTGTCCAAGGCGCCGACGCGCAATGGCGCCTCGATTACCGCAGGTCGCAGCATCAGCGACGGCGCGCTGGCATTCAGCCCGACCTGTTCGGTGCGCCGGCCGTCCAACATTTCCACCGCAACCCGAACCCGCCTTCCGCGGAAGACTGGCCGCTCGACTACGAGATCACGCGGTTTCAGGATCTTGCCGGAGGAGCAGTTCAGCCTGCTCGCTGAAGATCCGTACGCGCCCTGGGCGCGCACGACCCGCAAGCGCCTGAGCCCGGAGGAAAAGGCGGCGATGATCGCCAGCGCCGCCAACTGGCTGCATCTGGGCCAGCGCGTGCGGATCACCGGTTCGGCACCCTCCATCGATGGCAGCAACGAGAGGCGGGTCGGCCGGGTCGGCGTCGTCTGGCGAACCTGTGGCCCGCCATTTGAGGATTACGTATACATCAATCTCGACCTGGTCGGGCAGGAGCGTAGCGAAAAGGTGGTCTTCGTCGAGTTGCGGGATGTCGTCCCGCTAGACGACTGAGCAGTATTGGCACGCAAGTTGGTCCCACAATCAAGTGTCCATCGCCAAGGCTCGTCGTAAAAAAGTATCTATGACGGAAAAGTCGAAGGAGTTGCAAAATAGTCAAATCATTCGTATAAATCGACTTATTTGAAGGAGTGGCCCATGCAGAAATTTTCGACTGTCGATCTGCTGCGCGATATCAAAACTGTCACCATGGCGGCGGACCGCCAACCCGTCGCGATCACCCAGCACCGAAAGCCTCGTTATGTGCTCATGACCTATGACGAGTTCGAGGCCATGAAGACTAGGGGCGATCCCCGGCGGGTCTATGCTGCGGGCGAAGCTCCGCAGGAGTTGGTCGATATCCTCCTACCCGAACTTGACCGTCTGATCGCGGAAGGGAGGGACGCCGATGGTTGAAAGTCCGACCAGCGGTTCCGTTTTCCGCTACCCTTATCTCTGGGCCTGGCAGCGTGACAAGGGCGAGAGGGAAGGCCGCAAGTCCCGTCCTGTCTGCATGGTGCTCGCCATTCCCAAGGGCGCGCACACCCATCTCGTGATCCTGGCGATCTCCGGCACGCCGCCGCGTTCCGACCAGACCGCGCTCGAAATCCCGCAGCTCGAATGCCGGCGCGCCGGGATCCGCGAATGGAAGGATGCCTGGATCACCGTGTGCGAATTCAATCACGATATCGCAGAGGCGTCGTTCTACTACGATCCGAATGCGGAGCTGCTCGGCAGCTTCAGCAAGGGGTTTCTCGCAAAGGTCGCGAGTGCGTTCAGGCCGTTCCTGGCAGAGCCGGCGGCGCGGGTGAGCAGAACCGAGTGATCAGGCGTTCATCCGACCATTGTTTCTCAACGTGGAGCGCTGGGAGCGGGGGCAGTCGGTCCCGGCTCGCCCATGGGCCGCTATGCTGAGCCTCCTGCGGCTGCCCGTCTCCGCTCCCATCGCGTCGAGAATTCCCGAAATCCCGGCCTGCAGCCGGCGCGATGCTGATTTCTCCGATACTCTTCTTTCTTCCCTGATAGCCCTTCGCTCGCTTCGCTGCGCGCGGGGGCCGTTCGGTTTTCGCGGTCCGGGTTTCCAATCTTGATACCCAGCGGTCCTATGCTGGGTCGCAGCCAGCGAAGGGCTCGATGCCCGCACACGGCGGTTCGGGGAGCGCCCCGCCTCACCTGGCGGGCAGATGCACGGGCGCTGTCCGACGGCCCAGACGGGAAGCCGCGGCAACCGCATCGCCCATCCACAGGAGGAATGCGATGAGGCGAGCAGAAGCTGCGTATGGCAGCTTGCGGAAAAGAGGGTTGCAAGCGCCGTTATCAATGGGGTTCCATTGCTGTCGACCCTGTCGGCATCAGCCATGAGCGGAGAGAGTCGCGGTCTGGAAGATGCGTTCGATTGCGCCGGGCAGGGGGGTGCTGGGGCGCATGGCGCGTGGTGGGCGGGCGATGATGTCGTCGTCGGCGGACGGGAACGGACGACGCCCACGCCATCTCCGCAATCCTTCCTGGTTGGTCAACCCGGACGCGGCCACCACGTCCTCGATGTGGCATGTCTGATCGAAGACCGGCTGCGCCTCGATCGTTATCCCGCAACGGCCGTCCGCAACTTTCTTCCCCTGCGAACTGCGTTCGCATTCCGCGCGGAACAAGAAAGCCGCTCCCAGCCGCCCTTCACTCCGTTTCGGCCCAAAGCCACCCCGCTGCGCAAGCGCGACGGGGACCCCGGCGGGTGCGGTCCGATCGCCCCCGATCTTTTCGACAGCCATCGAGGTCGCGGTGGTCGCGATCCGAGCAACTCGGAAGGATTACGAAAATGGCAGTCATCGGCGAATTCACCACCAACGGCAACACCATCGTCGGCAACGTTCGCACTCTTACGGTTGGCCTCCGCGCCCGGCTGAACCCGATCGAACGCACCTCCCGCGACGCACCGGACTTCCGCGTCACCGCCGGCAACAATGTCGAGATCGGAGCAGGCTGGAACAAAGTCTCGGGCGATGGCGAACCCTTCATTTCCGTCACCCTCGACGATCCGAGCTTCAACGCCCCGATCAATGCCGCACTGTGGCCGAGTGAAGCAGACGGCGAATACGCCCTCATCTGGAACCGCCCGAGGCGCGAATCCTGACTCTTAATGCCCCGCCAGCCAAGGCGGGGCGCTCCCCTGTCGATGAAGCCGGAAGCGGGCATCGAGCCCGCCTCCGGCTTTCTGGTGCCATACGGGACGGGGGTGTCTGCTCAGTTCGTCCGAGGGTGTCATGGAGCCATGCCGGCCTCAAGGACTTCGTGGTTTCCCCCAATTTTGCCTCCGCTCCGGTTCCCTGCGCTCCGACAAAATCGGCTCCCCCACTCGCCGGCTCCGCCGGCCGCCTTCGGCGTTCCTTGACCCCGTCATGCCTCCATGACGGCGACCGTCATCTTTCACAAACGTCAAGGAGACGACGATGACGAATTCCATCGAACAACAGATCGAAGAGCTGCGGGCTGAGTTCCAGGCTTGCGTGGATGCCGCCGAGCGCCGACAGATTGCTGCCGAGCTTGAAGCTGCACGAGCCGAACTGGCGGTGATCATTGCCGAGCAGGAGGGCCTTGTCGAAGCCGAGCCTCCTTTCTGAGGAGGCTTTTTCTCTCTTCGCGATATCGGGGCCGCTCAGCGGCTGTCGCCGCCTGGCGGTCCACGGTAGCCGCGTCGGCGCTTGCTCCCCACAAGCTTCGCCATCGCCTTCGTCGCCGCCGTGCTTTCGTCGAACGTCTCCATCATCTCCTGCCCATTCGTTCCAATTCGCCCCCAGTGGCGGATCAGAGACGTCTCGCCGAACAGCGTCGGCTGGATCGAAAGGGAGTAGAACCGTCGCATGTTCTGCGACGGATCGATGCGGCGGAGATGCAGGGGCTCATCATGCGGTGTCGTCATGGCCCAGGTTTCGCCTCCCGCCGAGGCGTCGTCCAACGACTTATCTGAATCGCTCGGGATCGACCGATTCATGACGGTGATGGATTTGTCCTCAGGGTCCTTGGCGTTGCGCTTATCTATTTCCGCCCGATGGGGCCGGCTGCGCTCGGCAAACGGTCACGGTGCCTGGCGGCGCCGTGGGGTATCTCTCTCTGACTGCCCATTCTACACCCGCCGCTGCGGTGTCAAGGACTGCGCGGCCCCGCCAATTTTCTGCCGCCATCCTGTTCGGACGGCGTCAGAAAACCGGTTCCTCCGCTTGCCGCCGCTGGCGGTCGCAATGCGATCCTTGACCCCTCGCGTCTACGGTGTGGGCTCCTTTCGTCAGATCAACAAAAGGAGACTTCTGTGATGACAAGTTCAAACAACGCCGCGCAGGCAGTAACGGAAGCTTTGGAACGCGGCGATGATCGTCAAGGCGCGCGGGCTTTTTTCGATGTCGAGGTTCATCTGCCTGCCAATATCGACAAGGCGTTTCTCTCGGCGGCTCTGCTCTACGCGATCGAAAACAAGGTTGAGTTTGCTGTCTTCCATGAGCCGGGCAAGATCGTCATTGCTTGCGATCCTGCAGACACCGAGTTCATGCCGTCGCGATGGTCCGACAAGCGCTGGCATATCGGCGGTGAAGAGTTTGGATGCCATTCCCATCCGGACGACGAATGACGCTCCGATTGGAGCCGGTTGTTGCCGGCTCCAATCATCGTCGTTCGCGCGAAGAGAATGCTGCCGGCAGGTAATTCTTGGAAGGGTCGCCGAGGGCAAGGGAATGGCCGATCGCTGCGGCGACGCCAAGAGCCAACACCAGGATCGCGAGATTTGCGGGGCGTTTCGATCGCAGCAGATCGCGCCGTTGCCGCTGGGTTGAGCGGGTCCGCTGGAAATGGGTGCCGGGTTTTGTCGGGCTTCCGACAGGCTTCCTCGGAAATCTGACGATGTTGTTCAAGCTCGCTGATCCCCCCTTGGATGAGCTTCGTCTAAAGGACGTTGGTTAGGATAGGTTAATCGCATCGGATTTTTTTCGAGGCGCTCGGGCGCAAGCAAACAAGATCTGGGCGGGTCGCCTGCGGCGAGCGGCTCTATTCGTGTCCCCCCGGTCCACTCACGGAGCCCGCAAGCGGTCTCCGCCTACGGCGACGATCCTCCCGCGGCCCTGGCTTACTCCACACATCCCCAATATCGACCGCGAGCCCTCCGGGCAGTGTTACGCGACCGAGTGCTTTCCTTCGACTGATGTAGCCTTTTCCTTTTCCTCCTGCCGCCTGCGCCTTCCGTTGGTTGACCGGATGCGTTTCAGGACAGGCGGCAGAAACGGCACATCTTCCCACGCGACATCTCCCTCGAACAGCGCTTCAGCATTCCTATTGCGCCAGTTCACCTCCGCTTTCGTCACAAACGGGGGGGCGATCTCGGCGAGCGCCGCCAAGGGTGCAAGGATCATGACGCAAAACAGGCCTGAGGTTTTGACGACGTTCTCGCCAAGAGCAGAGAGGATGTTGAGGCTGATAATGGCTCCCGCGGCAAGGAACGGAACAAAAATCACGAAGGCCACCCATATCATCAGCGGGCCCATCAGCGCGTACCAATCCTTCTTCCAGCCATGCATGATCATTTTCCTCGGTTGATGGAACGGGAGCGTCGCTTAATCGGCTGGCAAGTTCAGATATCGGCGAAGGGCGCGCTCGACGATCTCCGAGGGAGAGGTCTTCTGCCGAACGGCAAGCATCTTGGTGGCCATTATGACAGAAGCGTCGATGCTGATCCTGAACCGCTCGGGTTTGGGCTCGTCCAAGACCGGGCCATCGTTTGGCGCGTTCGGTGAAGCCGCATCTGGCGCCTCCGGTGATGCGGAAGCGGGAGCCTTGTCCTCCGCCCAGGGGCCGCCTTCAGTATCGAGCTTGATTTCCTTCGGGGGCGATGATGCCGTGCCGTATGTGTCGCTCTTGCCGATCGATGCGTCGATCAGCGAGTCGAGATCGTTCAGATTGCGGCGTGAGCGCGGGATGGAGGGCGATTGCGTCATGGTGATCCGGATCAGGCCGTCTGCTCGATGGTCGAGGTCATGTCGGTGATGAGACCGATGATATTGTTCTGCGCCTTGGCAACCTGCTCGGCCTTGGATGGATCCCGCGCAATCCCGTTCAGCGTGCCGGCGTCGCGCGCGAATTGCTCGTACACCTTTCGCGCTCGCACGAAAGTCGGCAACGTCGGGAGCTTGTTGTCGCGGATCATGCGCACGGCATCCTGAAACGCCGCCGTGTTCGTGTCGATGCCGTCGACGCGATTGAGGACGAGGCGAAGCGGTGCGCGCTTGAGATTGGTCTCGGCCCATTCGAACAGCTTCACGGTTTCGACCATCTCGATGACGTTGGCCTTCGTCGGGACGAGGGTGAGATCGCTCGCGACGATGGCGGCGATCAGCAGGTCGTTCATCGATCCCTGCACATCGACCAGGATAACGTCGGCGTCAGCGCGCTTCAGGGCTTGCTTCAGCTCCTCTGTCTTGGTCACAGCGACGGCCTGCAAACCCTCCGGCAGTGTGCCGGCCGCTTTGCACCGATTGACCCATTGGAGACACGATTGCTGTTTCTGGTCAGCATCGATGATCAGCACTTTCGTGCCGCTTCCAGCGAGTTCCGACGCTATGAGGAGGCAGAGGGTCGATTTGCCGACGCCGCCCTTTGTGTGTGCCAATGCTATAATCGTCACGTTAACGCGCCCTGTTTTCCAAAACTACATATATATCAACTTATCAATATCGACCCTGTCTGCCAAGGCCGGAATGGCTGTCGGACCACGAAAGGTCGGAGTGGCATGTCGGTCTTTTCTGGCCCGCGGGGCTTTCGGGCCTCGTGGGCCAGCAGGTTGCTTCGTGGCTGGAGAGGCATGTGGGCCACCAGTCATACAACGACCAGTTCTGTCCCTGATGGCCAGCTTGGCTAATGAGCCGCAATGAAGCCACGAGCCAGGTTGGCCATAGATGGTCGGCGTGGCCCAGAGACCATTATGGGCCGACATGGACCGTCAGCCATGTGGGTCATTCGAGGCGGTTCAGCCACCGCAGCCAGCATAGCCAGCATAGCCAGCAAGGGCCATATAGCCACCTAAGCTACTGAAAGAAAACGGTAATTCGAATTTATTTGGTTGGCAGGATAGCAGTTTCCGTGATACGAAAACTGACATGTGCCCGATGCGGGCGGTGAGGCTCTCCCGGCAGTCGCGAGACCGCGACCGGGAGAGAAAAAGAGGCAGAGGCAAGAGGCCATGGCAAAGCAAACCTCCCGGCAGAAAGTTGTCCATGTGCGGTTGAGCGAAACGGAGCTTCTGGCGTTCGAGGCGTTCTGCACGGATGCGAACCTGACTGTCAGCGAGGTCCTGCGCCGTCTCGTGCGGCAGGCCGCAGGTCTGGGGCCGGCATTCGATGACGACCTGAAGGAGATCATGCTCGTCCATGCCGAGGAGTTGCGCCGGGTCGGTGTCAATCTCAACCAGATCGCCCGCGTCCTGAACGGAAGGCGGGAGCCGCAGTTCGAGGTACTGCTGGACGGGGTCGGGCGATTGGCTCGGCTGGTCGTTGCGCAGGCGGCGGATATGAAGGGTATGTGCGACGCTGGCCGCACGAAAGCGAGGCTGCGGGTCAACGCCGATGCTTGACCTCGATGCCTTTATCACATTGGTGGACGATCTTGAACGGAAACGCAGGGTTCCGTCGGCTACCGCTGCCGTAAGCTCGAAGCCTGCGGCGTCCCGTCAGGCGCCAGGCCCCGGACGCAAGCGCAGGCGCAGTCAAGCCGACGCAGATGATACTGGCCTTCCTGCCATTGGCGGACGTCCCTGGACCGGGCCGTCCGCGCCGCAGGCGGACCTCCTGGACGACGAGAGGCGTCGTCGCATCGGAGGAGGTGGCGGTAAGAAGCCATCGGCCGCCGGTCTCCGCCTTGGGCGCGGAAATGGCAGTGGAGCAGTTTTTGATCGAACTGCAGTGAGCTCTCCTCCCGGTGGTGCGAGCGGTGAGCGTATTGCTCTCGCCTCCGGTTCCCAGCCTGCCGTCGTCAAGCTCGTGAGCTTTGCCGCTGGTCGCGCCCGTCTCGGCAAGTTGTTGACCTACCAGAGCCGCGGTGGCGAACTCGCCGTCGAGAATGAGGCCGGCGCCACCTCGGAAGGACGCGACTGGATCGGCCAGCTGGCCGACGAGTGGTCGGAAGCGGACGGGCGTGAGCCCTCGAAAGATGTGTTGCGACTGTCGATGACGGTCGATGCATCCCGTTTTGCCGATGACGCCGCCGTTGGCGAAGCCCTTAAGGATGCGCTTGCTGGTCATCGCATCGCCTGGCGCAGCGTCGAGTCCGCCGATGGTGCGGCAAGGGAGATCGAACTGGTGGTGAGCGCGGCGCGGCGCCGGCAGCCCGGGGAGGAAAGGGCCGGGCGTATCTATGACAACCGGAAATCCTTAAGCGCCCTGGACGATGGGCTGACAGCCGCCTTCGGCCCCGACACGGTGGTCGACGTGCATGGGTTCGCGCACGGTGTCGAGGGCGTTTCTCGCTATCTCGGCCAGTTGAGCAAGGGTGGCAGCCACCGTGTCATCGTCAACAGGATAAACCGATCCGGTCAGCCGGGCGCCGATGATGTTCTTGAGGGAGACCGTTCCGCTCTCGACGAGGCGAAGGAGTGGAAGCGCGATCTGCGATCCCAGGAGCGCCGGGATGTGGCCCACATTGTCCTCAGCGCCCGGCCGGGAACACCCAAGGATGCCTTTGTCGACGCCGCGCGTGCCATGCTTGCCCGCGAATTCGCCGGCCACCGTTATCTGTTTACGACGCACGAGGATCGCCGCCATATCCATGTGCATGCGGTGGTGAAGATGCAGTCGGAGACGGGAGAGCGTCTGCATCCGAAGATCGAGGATCTACGACGCTGGCGCAGGACGATCGCCGAAGAGGCGCGGGAGCGGGACATCCCAATGGATGCGGTAAGTCGTTTCGAACGAGCGAACCCGCCCGGTTACAAGATGAAAGATATCAGACGTGTCGAGCGCGGTGAGGCTTCGGAAAACACGCGGCGCCGGGTAGAGGCAGTGCGCGACGGCATCATCCACATTCCGAGCCGCAACGAGGGCAAGCGCCATGCACAGGCGGTCGCGATCGGTTGGAACGGTGAGGCCGAACGGGTGGCAGCAACACCGTATCGGCCGGAGCCGAAGCAGCGTCCGGGCGTTGTTCGCCTCTATCGGGCGGAGCGGCAGGATGCGCGTTCCTCGGCACCGCTGTTTACGCGTGATCGTCATGTCGCCGCCCAACGGGTTGTTCGCGACGGCGGGGCGCTTCGTTATATCGATGTCCCCCTCGATGCGGTGCAGATGCTCACGCCGTCCCGGCAGGATCCGGAGAATGTCTTCGTTGTGCCCAGGGCACTCGCCGCCAGCAGCAAGGTGATCGACGTGACAGATCCCGCGCTCGTTCGAAATTTCCGCGACCGGGCTGCAGTTGCCGTCGCACAGGGTCGCGAAACGGCGGCCGAACAGAACATGACCACCACCAAACCCGCAACGATCAGGGAGCAGGACATGCCGGACCTCAATGTGATGAATAACGCCTTCACCGAGATGGAAACCAGTCTCGACCAGATCGGGCAGAACCTGCCGCCGGAGCGGCTTCAGGAATTCGACGGGCTGCGCAAAAAGCTGAAAGTCAGCCAGACGAAGATGCTCGAAACGCAGACGAACATCGAGAAAAAGCGCGGCAGCATCGAGGGCGAAACCTATGTAACGCCGGTCCCGCATCAATTCGCAGGCTTCGTCGCGGAGAAACGCGGCGAGGATGTCCGCTACAACCATCGCAAGACCGATGGCCGGGTCGGCGCCGTAGCCTTCACCGATCACGGCGACCGCGTCGAGATCGGAAACTGGCGGGACCGTGAAGTGGTTCTCGCCGCGATGCAGCTCGGTGCCGAGAAGTGGGGCGCGCTCACCGTCAACGGAACCGACCGCTACAAATCGCTCGCCGTCGAACTTGCGGCGGAGCATGGGTTCAGGCTGACCAATCCGGAGCTGCAGGATGCCCTGGTTGCTGCCCGCGACCGGTTGGCGAGCCAGCGTCCCAAGGAGGCAAGTATCACTGCCGGCGGCTCGACGCCCACTGAGACAAAGGTCGAGACTCAAAAGGCAAATCCAACTCCGGCCGGAACGCCGACGCAGGAAACAGCCGCGGCAGCGAATGCCGGAGAGGCCGCAAAGCCGGCGCCGACCTTCGTCGATGCCGGCGACAAGATCAGGCTTTCGGATCGCGACCGTGCCGCCATGCTGTCGGCGATGCAGGAGGCTGCGAAAAAATGGAACACGATCGCGGTCACCGGCAGCGACGAGGATAAGGCGCTCGCTGTCGAGCTTGCTGCCGAGCACGGCTTCAGGATCACCAATCCCGAGCTTCAGGACCAGCTGAAGGCAGCGCAGGCGGTGGTCGAGGAGCGCCGCGCCCGCGAGGAGGCGCTGGAGCAGCAAAAACTCGGTTTCGTCGACGGCGCGAAGATCGCGAAGGAAACGGCGTCGGCGCAGACCGCGACCGCTCCGGTCGAGATGCCGAAACTCCCCGTCGACACTGGTGACAAGGTCAAGCCAGCCGATCGCGGCCGGGATTCCATGTTGGTTGCCATGCGCGCCGCATCGGAGAAATGGGGTACCATCACCGTCAATGGAACCGATCGGGAGAAGGCTGTCGCCGTCGAACTCGCAGCCGAGCACGGCATTGCCATCAGCAACCCTGAACTTCAGGATCAGGTGAAAGCTGCGCAGGCTAAGGTCGAGGACCGCCGAGCAAAGGAAGAAGCCCGTGAGCGCAAGCAGCTAGGCTTTGTGGCGGGGACGAACGAAGCGGTCGCCGCGCAACGCACCGATGCAGAGATCGCTATCGCGCTCGACACGGTAAAGGAGAACACCCGGGCCGAGGCGGTACGCGAGACCAGACAGGCCCAACGGTCCGAGCGCACGAACGAACGGCCGTTCGACGGAGGAGGGGAGGACCACGCCTTCCGGACGAAGGCAGAATCCGCAGCGGCAAGGCGGGCCGAGCGATCGGTCGAGCAGAACCCGGCTACGCCGATCCCGACCGATATCAACCAGTCGCCGGAGATCGAACGTCAGCGACAGGTCCAGGACGAACTCCTGTCCGAGAAGGAAGCCAACAAGCAGGCTAGGGCACCCAGGCAGCGGCAGAAGCCTCGACAGAAACAATAATCCTGATCATTGTGCGGTTGGCGAAATTCACCGCATGCACGCTTTTGGGAAATCCGTTATTTGCGGCAGGCAGAAGTCAGAGTCAGATGCGACAAACCTCTGGAATTTCGCGAAAGCTGAAGGGAAAGCAGACTTTGGAGATCCCGGAGCGTTTTCATATCAGCGAAACATGTGAATGGCTGGTAAGTCACCGGCTGAACTCTGCCCTCCCAGGCTACCTGATGGTCAGCTCAAAATCGGACACGAATGATCTGTCGGAGTTGTCGAAAATGGCGCTTGGCGAACTCGGGCCATTGCTGGCGGCGGCTCAAAAGGCATTGAGGCAGAATTTGCATGCCGAACGGGTCTATATCGGCCGCTATGGGCACTCTCCCGGCTATCCAATCCATTTTCATGTGATCCCGATCTATGATTGGGTCGAGGAATTGTTCTGGAAAGACGAGAGATATCGTTTGCTTGAAACCTTCGCAGAGGGACCAGGAGATACGCCGACAGATGGCGCGGAATTGACCTTGTTTGTCTGGCGGGAGTTTTGCGAGCGTGCCGAGCCGCCTGCGATCAAGGGACCTTCGGTCAGCGAGGCGATCGAGCTATTGCGGCTAACGTTGAAGCCTGAGAAGGAGTGGAGCTTATGAAAACTGCGATCATATTTGACTGCGAATTTCTTTGCCTTGAGGGGTCTCAACGCAGATTCTGGTGCGCCGCCCATGATCCCGACCCCGTTATCGCCCAGATCGGTGCTGCAAAGCTTGGGCTTGAAGACGATTTTCCGATTGTAGATACCTTCAAGGCCTATGTCCGGCCGATCGATCGGTTTGGCAACAGGTACGCGCTCGATCCTTTTTTCACGAAGCTGACCGGTATCACCGAGGAAAATATAGAGGGCGAGGGCGTGGCGCTGCAGGATGCATTGGCGCAGATCGACAGCTTTTCGGGCGGCGCGCGATTCTGGTCATGGGGTAAGGACGAACTGAACATGGTGGCGATCAGCTGTTATGTCGCCGGCATTCAAGCTCCGATCCCGGCTCATCGTTTCGACAATGCTGTCAAGCTCCTGCTCGCAGCCGGGATGCCGGTTGAGGATCTGGCGAAGACGCCGAGCAACAAGCTCGCAGGCTACTACAATGTCCAACATCCCCCTCTGCAGGGCCATGACGCGCTCGATGATGCGCTTTCTGTTTCATATACGCTGCAACATCTTATGAGGGCAGGGCAGCTGAAGCCCGAGGTATTCGATGTCGAATGATGTGAAAAGGGTGGAATGTCTAGCAAAACCTGGGGATTTTAAACGCAATGGACGAAATCACCGAAACGAACCGGTAGCTTGGAACGCGCAAAGATTTGACGCGTGGACGCCGACGGTCACCGTCGCGGAAATCCTAACTGGAGCGACGAAAGCGGTAATGCGGGCCCGACGACGTGTCAAATTCCGGTCCTAGGGACATGAATCCCAGTCGCTCATAAAAGGTCTTCGCGGCCGAGCGACCATCGCACCAGACAAGCGCCGCGCCGCGTTGGAAACACGCTTCAATGCCAGTCGCAATCAGCGTGCGGCCGATCCCTTTTCCTTGAAAGTCTGTTCGGGTTGCCGCTCCTCGGAGCTGATAGGAAGTGAGATCGCGGCTACCATCTTCGGCAAAGGGGGTGAATGACGCGACCGCGATCAATTTACCTCCCACGTCAGCGCCGAAATGGATTGCACTGTTATCCTGATACTGAGCGATGCTAGCCACCACCTTGGCCGGACTCGGCTTAAGGACATCGGATCGCACACAGACGCCTTCAGCATAGGTGATCTCGCGAATTGTACCGGTTGGAATCAATGACATATGCCGGCCTAGAGGATACTGGCGGCTGGTGCAACCGAAGCATATGGCCAGCGCGCAAGAGTGTATCGTGAAAGGCAGGCTTTTGCGAGATCAGGGCCGCGACGACCAGGGTTGTTCGTTATTAATGAAGAAGATATTATTGGTTTGAAATCAATGGCTTAGTTCCATAACTCAGGTTATGCGATACGTTATAACATAACAATCACCGCTCGAGCATCTGGATCTCGGCAGCGCGCCGGCATCACCATCATCTCGCAATTACATCTACTAATGGATCACGCCGACAAACGCGCAATTCTCTTTGATCGCATCGCCCGGCCGAATACGCCCCGCTCCGCCAAAGCATGGCCACAGCCTTCAGTCTAGCACGACGATCGGATGGCCCCTATGCTGCGGCAGTCCCGGAAAACGAGAGTAGCAGATCTTGCGATAATTCGTGTCATTGGGCCGCCGCGCTCCGTAGACGCTCTCCATGCTGAAGAATGTCTGGCCGTGGGCGTCGGTCGCAAAGCCGCTATAACCGTTCTGGATCAGCCGGTGAACGCTTCCCTCCGTCCGGTCGACATTGATGTAGCAGAGTTTAGAGCACTCTGCCACGAGGTCGTCGGCTGAAGGCCTGGCCGCCGGATCGTAATCGAGGCATCGATCGACGATGCCCTGAAGTTCGGTCGCTAAGGGCTTGAACTGTGAGTTTGCGGTCATGAACGCCGGCCATGCGTTTCGGGTACGATTCTTGACGTTAACGGCGGCATCTAGGAACACACCGAATGGAAAATCGCCGGCAAGAATGCGAAACATCAGTGCGCCGAGCGACCAAATGTCGGCCTCCTTACCGGGGTGGTCGCCAGGCCGGCGGAACATCATTTCAGGCGCCATATAGGGCAGCGCGCCCTTGATCGTTCCCGATGTCGATCGCGTCAGATCTCCATTATCCTGCGCCGCCAAAGCAAACACTTCCTCGGTCAAAGTGGCAATCCCGAAGTCGGTGATCTTAAGCTCGTGGAGATTTACGCCCATTTCGACGATGACGTTGCTGGGCTTCAAATCACGATGGACGACACCAGCATGGTGCGATGCCGCCACCCCTTTTGCCAGATGACTAAGAATACGCGCTGCCAGGTGCGGATCCACAGCCCCGAAACGCGCGAGCTTTTCCTCTAAAGTCTGCCCCTCGACGTATTCCTCGACCAGAAACGGCTGACCGCCTTCCTCGAAATAGTCGTATGTCTTGGCGACGTTGTGATGGTTGACCCGCGCCGCAATGACGGCGCTTTGGCTGAATCGCTTCACCTGCTGGCCAGGTTGCGGAGTTTTGACAGCGACATCGATGTCCAAAAGCGTGTCGCGCGCAAGATAAACGTCCTGCATACCACCCCGCCCGATATGTCTGGCGATATGATAGCGGCCTGAGACTGTGTCGCCTTGTTTCATGGCATGACTTCCGGAGTCGAAACATCGAACGTGACGAAGCGACGGCTTTGGCCCGGATTGCCAAAGGTGACGACGCAGCACCCCGGAACGATGTGCCCGACCTTTGCGATGGCATTGTTGAGAAAGACAGCGCCAGACGCACTGATCACGGCGAAGTCCGTTCCGTTGTATTCGATACCGATAGAGCCGATCGTGCCGGCATTGACGTTGATCTTGCGGTTCTTGCGATCGAGGTTATGTGTCTTGCCGCCGAAGACTACAAGTGCGCGGTGTTGATCCTCGAGCAGCTGTTGCTGCAGAACGGTCTGGACCTCGGCCATGCTCGGCCGCCTTGCCGGATTGCCGGCTAGGCATCCGTGCACCAGCGACGTCGTGACGGGCGACAGCCCTGGTAAGGCTGCCGACAGCGCTGGCAGGGAGATCGGCTGAGGCGGCTGCTGAGCCAACTCCCGCGGCGGGTTTGTGCTCAAGAGTGCCAAGGCAGTCGCGCCGAACGCGTACACATCGATGGACGCGTCGAAGCTGATAGTCTTGTCACTCCACAGCTCGGGTGCCATGAAGACAGGAGTGCCGATAATACTCCGGGTTTTTGCCGTATCCGATGATCGCGCAAGCCCGAAATCGATGATCTTGATAACGCCTTCCTTGTCGAGACGAATATTGTTTGGCTTGATGTCGCGGTGAATTACACCAGCGTCGTGGATATCCCGCAGCCCGGATGCGATCTGCCAGAGGGTATGAATGTATTTGCGGTTAGGTTTGAAGGATCCCACCTCGAGATTCTCGCCGTCGATGAACTCCAAAACGATCGCCGTTTCAGGCTTACGCCGATCCAATAATTGTATGACGTCGTAAAGCTGGACGACGTGTTTGGACCGAAGCTTCGCGAGCGCCTTCTGCTCATCCAGCAATCGTCGCTCCTCCACTCCAGTCTGGAGACGCTTGATGATGACCGGCCGTTGCAAATGCGTGTCCACGCATTCGATGATTTCGCCCATGCCGCCGGCCGCGGTTCCCCCCGTGGGCGTATATCTACCGGCTATCGTCATCGCCGTCCTTTGCTTCCGCGGATTTTTCAATGTGGATTTCGAGTTGGACGTCATCTGTCGGCGGTCTATCCTTCCGCCCGGTCTTTTTTGACGATCGACGCGCGCCCTTGCGATCTTTTTGATAAACGCCCGCCTCCTCGACGGCGGCTTTGGCGGGTGGTGCTTCCGGCGCTCCAACCGGCTGCGGCCGGGGTGCCTCGCTGAACTCGCGGACCCAACCAATTGCCATCGTGCCGAAGGGATCCCAGATCTGCACGCCCCCGTCCTGGCTTCTCCCAGGCGGTATCGACAAAGCAGGTAGGTCAATCAGGGCTATAGAGGCGTTGTCATGGCCACCGCACCATCGCGCCAAAGCCGATAGCCTGTCGGCCGCAGCTTTCGGGTCAGGCGCATTGAAGAGAACGCTCGCAAGGGTCTGGGCCTCAACGTAGTGGATGCCATCGGTGGTCAGGGCGAGTTCCGTGACGTTCGAGGGAACAGCTCGAATATGGGGGCGCATGCCGTTGCCCATCCCGACGAACTGCAGAAGTTCACGGCCATGACCACCGACGGCTTCCTCTAGGGAATCATCAACCGTCAGCCGTTCTACCTTCACGCCCTTACCGCAGGCATAAATTCTGCTATCACCGAGATTGATAATGACCGGAGGCACGCCGGCATCGAAAAGCAGGGCGGAGAAGGTCGCCCCGCCCCGCCCCTCGGCGAAGGCATGAACAGTATCGTTGGCATGCGAAATCGCCGCTGCCGCACGCTGCTCCAGTCCCTGATGCCGGTGACGCACCAATGCATGGAAAAACGACGCCACGGCCAAGGTGGCACATTTCGCGCCATCCCTCATACCGCCCATGCCATCGGCGATCACCACGGCAACGATCGGCTGGCTGCCTTGTCTGGCGCTCACACGCAGAGCCGCAATCCGATCCTGGTTTTCTTCACGCTGAAGGCCGATGTCGCTGGCCAAAATGGCAGGAAAATCGAAACATTGGTTCACGGCCCGTCCGGGAACGGGTCTGGACAACCAGTTCGCCACCATTTCCTGAAAAACATCACCGCGACCGGCGGAGAGCGGCTCCGATATGCTTTGCGTCATCTAGTCCACTCATCTCCCTTATCCGACGACTTGCATAATGACCCGCGCGTATCTGAATTATCTATTTGAGATTATTGGGCCTATGCAGCTGAGTCGGAAAAGTCTATGCTCAGCATAAGATATCAAAAGTGTCGTGGCCATAATGATATGCCCTTTTTAATGTACCTCATTGTCTTTCCTCGGTTGTGCAGGAAACATTTCGCAATCATGAGTCGAGCCAGTTTTCGGTGACCAGCCCAGGATAGGCGGCGAAGTCTCGAATATTATTCGTTACCAAAACGGTACTCAGTGCGATAGCATGCGAGGCAATCAACTTATCCAGATGGTCTCTTTTCCGCTCCCGCGTCGCCATGCGAACCGGCCCATAGGCGCGCGCAGCGGCCAAGTCAAAAGGCTCCACCGTTATCAAGCTGGACAGCGCATCAAGATTGGTGCGTTCCCGTTCGGGATCCTCTGAAGCCGAAACGCCATAGTCCAGTTCGGCGAAGGTGATGGCTGACATCACGACATCGCCCACGTAGCAACTGGCAAAACGGCGAGCCACTTGTTCCGGCTGGTTCTTCATCAAGTAGATGCACATATTGGTATCGAGCATGTAACACGGCATCAGATTGGATTCCGCTCGCTCTGCTCGTGGTCTTCCCTGCCGTTCTTCAGGAAGGTCGGCGAAAAGCGCGCGAAGACGTCCAGGACGCCAGCGAGCGACTGGCGAACGGGCCGGATGCGCAGTTCGTCGCCCACCCGCTCGATTTCCAGTTCGACATCTGTCCGGTCAAATGCGAGTTCGGCCGGGATGCGAACAGCCTGCGAGTTGCCGTTTTTGAAAGCTCTAGTGGTTTGCATGAAGCTCTCCCTGTGTGTACGAGGATGTACCATACTCCATCGTTTCCCAGATGTACATACAGGGTGTGTATTTCAAGGGCAGCCGAGGGCGTGCTGCGCTTGCGCTGTATCCGCTCTTCCATCTATCCTTTTGCCACCAACGATAACTCTGGCAGCATTGGGGTAATCCTCAGGGTAGCTTCGGAATGTCCCCCTCGCCCGAACGCCAGATCCATGCCCGCATTTCCGGCCGGGCCTCGATCATTTCCGCGAGGGCAACTTCAAAATCATCGTCCACGTCTGGTGGAACGATGAACATGGCGACCGGATCCGGCCGGGGTTCCGGCAGGGTGACGCTCACCACCGGTTTATCGTTGGACAGATTGAAGCGGAGCCCCTTTACGCTCTTGCGGCGCAGGCGGGCCAGTCGTTCCAGCAGCTGCAGCTCATGCGCCGTTTCGAACGGAACCCAGTTTTCGGTGGTGATCATGAGCGCCATCTCCTCGACCACAGCGAGCCCGCCCGCGTTGAGACCGAAGGTCAAAATGGTTACGAGGTGATGGGACGGATCGGCATTCCAGAAGGCGAACTCGGTGGCAAAGGTTTTCTCCAATCGCTTCCATGTTTCTTCCTCGATCACCAGCGGGTAGTCCGGCATGTGCTTGACGACCAGCCGGCGGCCGCTGCGCGCCTCGGCAAACTCCTTGACCTCTCCGACCAGAACCATGAGCTTGCGTTTTCCAGTTCCGCTGTTTGCAAGTCCCGCCAGAGACACTGCCCGGCGTGCGGCGATCGCCGATTTTTCGTCCGGATGGAACACCTCCGGCACAAACAGCACTTCGGAAAGCGAACCGCTGCTAACGGTCATCCGTCGGGACGCCTCAATCAGACTTGCGCGCACCCTGCCCCAACCCCTCTTGCCGGCCCAGGCGGCTGTCCATTCGGTCAGTTCGCCCTCCTGCCAGAGATAATGAAGCAGGGCGCGCAGCGAGAGCCGCTTGCTGACATTCTTGACTGTATCGGCAGCCGAGGCTTCCGCAGCGGGCGCCGGTCGCGAACCGGTCTTCGCCAGCGGAAAATCCAGCCGAAGCGCTGCGACACCATTCTCCTCATCGATCCGGATCGCATCGCCGATCAGCGGACCGAGGCCAGAAAGCTCGTGGGGCGGCTGATAAGAGCCGCAGGAAGGGTCATGGTTCCCTCCCGATGACGGCATACGTTTGATGAGATGCTGTCCGTCAAAGCGGGCGATATACATTGCAACGCCATCAGGCCTGCACAGGCAAAGCGGCCGGAGTTTTCGAGCAAAGGCATCCGCGAGCGCTGCTGCCAGTTCCGTCGCCTCCGCAAGTTCAATCCCGTCGATCCGATACCGGCGCATGGTTTTCTCCTTCCGACTTCGCTCAAAGGCTTTGTTTGGCGGTCGCGACATCCGCCAACCGTAATTCGTTCACCTCTCCCAGTTCGCTCATCGATTGTTCGTAGCCGGTCCGGAGATTCGTCAGAGCCCGCGACAACGCGCCCGCGTCTGCGGCTCGGCCAGCATCGATATCATCGCCCAAAAACTCTTCGATATCGGAGAGGACGGCACGTCCATCCTGGAAAAAAACCTCGAGCCGATTGTCTTCGTCGTCATCGGTTTCTTCGGCGACCGGGGCCGGGGTCGGTGGCGTGCCCGGAGAGAAGAACAGTTCTATCCCATTAGCCGTCCGCTCGAGACGCGCGGCGATCGCAGCCCAACGGGCGGCTGTGATCGCGTCGCGCAATGGCCACACAGCGTCCAGGGCCGCTGCGCGGGCTTGCCGTCCTGTCTTGTCTAGCCTGCTCCGGTTGCCACGCAGCACAGCGATTGTCTCGGGTGCGGTTCTCAGCCGGAATAGCAGGTCGGCGACCGCCTGATCGTCGGCTGCGGTGATCGCCTGCCTATAGGCGTGCATGAGGCTCGCGGGCTCGGAAAAGACGCTACGTGCCCGCGCGAGGACAATGGCATCATGGTCAGGACCAACAGCGACAGACTGCGGGACGTTTTCCGTCTTTTGCGGATCTGGTGTACTTGGCCTTGCCTCAAACAGTGGCCATTCCGGCTGCAACGTCATCTCGGGAATGGACAGATCCCTGGCATAGGCCTCCACCTGCCGGCGGCGGGCGATGAACCGATCCTGCGTGTAGAAGTTCAACTTGTTGAGGCTGGCGCCATAGCCGCTGCGGATCTGCAGGATCGTCTTCTCGTCGTCGAGGCGCTGGACCGCATCGGGATCCATGAGCGGAACGAGCTCGAACCGGCCCTGCGATGCTGTCTTCGAGCTCAGGACGCCTCGATTGCGTCCCCACCCTTCCCGCTCCTCGTATTTGCGGCCGAGGTTAGTGGAGACGAAACGCGCGGTGGTTTCGTCGCCGACGGCGATGAACAGCTTGATGTCCATATTGCCGATCAGCGCATCGCGGGTCTTCTGGCCGTAGCGCTCGTCGATCTGGGGGATATTCTGCGCAACAAGCGCGATCGTCAGGCCGTAGCCGGCCACCAGCGGCGCCCGTTTGACGATCTCCGGAAGTCGCTCGAACTGGTAGAACTCGTCGAGCATCATCAGGACCTTGTACGGCTCTTCTGGAGCTGGCAACCGCCGCAACATAACGTCGTGGATCTGCTGGATCAGGAGGCGGATCAGTGGCTCAACCGTGCCGAAGTCCGATACGGGACTGGCGATAAACAGCGAAAACGGTTTGCGCCTGAGATCGCGGATATCGAAGTCACTCGCCGCACAGGCTTCTGCCATCAGCAGGTTGTTGAAAGGAGCCAAGACGGTCACGATGTGCCCCTCAAAAGAGGGTCGCTGATCCTCGTCGCGTCCGAGATGCTGGCGAAACCCCGCGACGATGAAATCGTTCAACCCCGGCTCGCTGGCAATGATCGCCTCGAGCACCTCCGAAAACGACTTACCCGTCGAAAACAATCGCAGCACCGATCGCAGGTTCCGCCGGCCCTCCATCGTCTTGGACTCGAGAACGTACCCAATCAGGGAGGCCATCAGTCCACGCGCCGTCTGCTTCCAGTAACCCTCCTCCTTCTCGCCGATCGGCAAGAGCGTCGTGGCGAGATTGATGAGGTCGGTCGACCGTTCCGGCCAGTCCCGCACAAAATCCAGCGGGTTCCAACGGTGGGAATTCTTTGAGCCCGGCGCGAAGACGAAACATGCCTGGCCCATCGCAAGACGGGCCGGTCCGGTCAGAACAAAGGTTTCCAGCTTCACATCGAGAACGACGATCGAGCCCAGGTATTCGAGCAGGTTGGTCATCACGAAGCCACGGCCTTTGCCGGAGCGTGACGGTCCGTTGACGAAGAAATGGCTGTCGCCGCTATAGCGGATATCGACGGCCTTCTTGCCCGTGCCGAAAGTGCCGAGGAGGATGGATTTTCCGGGCTCTCCCTGGGTCAGTCCGCTTTTTTCCAGATCCTTCAGCGTCGCAAATCGCGAGCCGTCGCCCGGCGGTCGGACCTCCCAGGGACGGATGATCAGGATTAGAATGCCGCCGATGGCAACGGCCGCTTCGACCAGCGTCGCGATCGCAGCTATTCCGATGATCCTGCGGACCGTCGGATTTCCCAGATAGACCCACGCCTGCCTGGCCGGCATGAACAGATCCTCGCCCGTAAAACTTTTCCACATGGCTGTGCTTTTCAGGACGAAGAAGCTGGCTACCGCGTAGTTGAAGGACCAGGCGAAGAACAACGCCGTCACGAAGAGAAACGGGCCTGCGGCGATCAGGACGATCTTTTCGTAGCGCTTCATGGCGCTGACCACCTGTTGAAGTAGATTTCGGTGACTGCGCGCTTTGAGGTAACGGGGTCCCTGCTGATCTGCACGACGACCGGCGCGACGAAGCGGACAAATTCGAGAAGTTCAGACTTGGAAAGACCAAGACCCGCCTGCATCGTGGCCATCGCCAGGCGTTCATAAGCGCCGAGGGGACTGTCTGCGTGCAGCGTCGACATCGAGCCGGGATGGCCGGTATTGACGGCTTGCAAGAACGAGAAGGCTTCGGCGCCGCGGATCTCGCCCATGAAGATGCGATCGGGACGCAGACGCAGTGCCGCTTCGAGGCAATCCTGGATGGTGGTCTTCGCCCTGCCCTGCCCGCCCTTGGAGGCGATCAGTGCCAGGGTGTTCGGCTGCGGGGGCCTCAGCTCGCGCGTGTCCTCGATCGAGATGAGCCGCTCCCAGATCGGGACGTCCTTGAGAAGCCCGTTGAAGAATGTTGTCTTGCCCGACGACGTGCCGCCCGAGATCAGCATGGTGACGCGGTTCTCGACGGCGAAGCGGAACCAGTCGCGCCGAGCCAGAGGCGACGGATCGACAAGCCGCTCGATAAGTTCGCGATCAAGGTCGGAACATTCCCCTTCAATCCGCGTCGGGCCGGACACGCGAATACTATCGAAGCCGCCGAGAACGACATAGTCGTCCAGGCTCATGTCACGGATGACCTGTTTACGGATCGCAAAAGCGCCGCCGGCGCTCGCAACCGGAGCCAGCACCGCCTGGAACCGTTCGCCATGCGGCATGGCGGCTGATAGCAGGGGCGTCTCCTCGTTGACGCTCTGCTGCGTCGAGCCGGCGATCATCTGGGCGAGACCCCGGATCGCCCGTTCGTCAAGAGCTGCGACCACGTGACGGACCATCCTCGCCTGGTCCGTGCGCTCGACCCAGACTTCTCCCGGCCGATTGCACATGATCTCGATGACACCGGGATCCTCCAGCAGGAACCGAATGGGATGCGCGGCCTGCCGAAAGAAGATCGGGAGGGTTTGCCAAAGCGGGGCGTCTTCAGCGCCGCTTGCCGATGAGCTGGTTGCGGCGAAGTTCATTGACGGCCTCCTTCACAGGATCGGGATAGAGGGCGGAGAAATCGAGGTCGCGACGTACGAAGACGACAATCTGTGTCCCTTGGTCGACGTAGATGGTGGGCGGGATGTTGATTGAATCCTTCAGGGCGGTGTTGGCCATTTCAGCCATGGTCTGGGAGATCGTCTGCTGCGCCTGGGTTTGCGCGTCCGATGCCGTGGAAGAGGAGGACGTGGTCGAACTGCTGCCGTTGGTGTTGAGACCGGCGATGAAGGACGACACGCCGCCAACCAGGCTCAGCACCGATGCCGCGCCGAAGCGCTCGAGGTAATGCTTGTCGACGATACCGGGAAGGCCCGAGCGACCGAGATCGTCAGCGCCGTAGGATCCGAGCGAGACGGACGTGCCATCAGCGCGCAAGGCGCGTGTCCAGACGATCAGAACCCGGGTCTGACCACGCGCTATCCCGCTCTTGTATTCGCCCGTCAGCATCGTGCCCTTCGGAAGGAGGATGCGGCGGCCATCGAAGGAATAGACATCGGTCGAGATGACAGCCCGGACCATTCCGGGGAGATCGGACTGGATCGCGGTTTCCAGCACGCCACGAATGAGCGTGCCTTGCGGGATCAGCGCATCGATGCGGTCGTTACGGGTCGCCCTGACGGTCTCGACATCCTGGGCGCCAATGGCGGCGACGAATTTGCGGTTCGGATCGTTGTCGGCCGCGGCAATATCGGCGGTGGAATTTGTATTTGCGCTCATCAGTGAGTCAGCGGGGTCTTTCTGCGACTGATCGACGACCAGCATGTTCGAGCGCAGTCGGGCTTGCCGCAGCTCTTCGGCCTTTCGGGCACGCTCAGCCTCTTCAGCGGCTCGGCGGGCTGCGCCATCGTCAACCGGAGGTGCTGCGATCACCACAGGCTCGACCTTTTGCTCCGTCTCGACGACCGGCGGCGTGATGACGAGCCTGTTATCCTCCGGTTCGGGAACTGCCTTGGGATCGAGGTTCAAATGACCGGAGCGGCTCGCAGTCTTGAACTCTTCCTGCGTTTCGGTGGAGGCTGGAGCCCCACGGCTACCGAACGAGACATAGGCCGCGTAGCCGAGAATGGCGAGTGCGGCAGATCCCAGCAAAAGGGGTCCGATCCGGCCACTCCTGGCGCGGGGAGGCCGCGCGACGGTTTCGGTAATATTTGCCTCTTGTTCGAAATCAATGGCCATTGCCGCCTCCATGACTGTCGTCGGAAACGGTGACCACAGGTTGCCGATGCCCGGTTTTCCTGAGATTGAAGACGCAGGTGGCGACGTCTCCGTTGCGCAACGTCCACTGGTTCGCCACTTTGTCGATGACGATATAGTCTCCCTCGCGCCGGAAGTTCACGAGGCTCTCGTGCCCGTCGGATTTCACGGCAAAGAAGGCGGGAAGTTCACCTGAAAACTGGAAGAAGGTTTTCTTGCCGTCGTCGAACATGGCGGTCGGACGATTGTCGACTGCGCCTTTGTAGCCATAGTCGTAGTTGAGCCCCGCTGGGTTCGCGAGCGCTGCCTTGATATTCGGCATGGAGGCGTTCTCTTTGGCTGTCGCCAGAAGTCTTGCTGTAACGGCGTCCTCCGGATAGGCGAACCGCAGCTTGATCACGGCATTACGGGTGTTGCCCGGGGTCGCGCCCGTCAGCATGAAATTGTAGACACGCTTCGAGGTCACGACGTTCATATTGGTGACAGCGTTCGGCTCAAGCGGCTTTATAAAAAGATATTGCTTGGATTGGTCCGGTACGGCCTGCCAGGCGACGCTGTCACCCATGGCGACAGTGGCGATCTTCTCGTCGTCGTTGAAGACGATCATGGTAGACACCCCCATCATACCCGCCAGATAGATGATGTTGTCCCTTTGGAAGGGCACAGTGCGGATCCGCGCGTCCGCCTTTACCGCCTGAGGCACACTTTCAGCTCGAGCCAGCGGCGAACTGAGGCCCAGCGTTAGTGCGCCGACGATCAGTAAACTCCCTCTGCAAGCGGTCACTGGCGATCCTCCGTGGAGGAGACGGTTTCCTGATCACGACGATATTCCGTGACCTGGAATCCCAGCGGATTGTCAAAGCGCCAGTCGTTTCGCATCGGTTCGGACGTGTATTTGAAGCGAACATTGGCGACCCAGTGGTTCGTCTCCGTCGGTCCTGTTTGTCCGCTGCGCGTCGTTGAGAACCGCACGGCGGCGGTCCGCTCGTTGAGGAAGATGATGCTTTTGATCGCGACCGAGACGGTGGTGTCGGCGCCGTAGATTTTGACGGGGTTATCGGGATTGGAGCCCGAGAATGTGTTGGCGAGATCCTGCGCTGCTTTGCCGGTGGAATAAAGCGATGCAAGGTCGAAATTATCTCTCAATCCCTTCGGATCGTAGGTTTCCCGTGCGCGGATGAAGCGGACGATATTGGCGCGTGTCACGGCCTCGTTCTGCGTCAGATCTCCCGCTTCCGAGAGCGGTCGGCTCGCCTCGACATAGCCGGTGGTCTTATCGACCTCGAGCACGACCACGTCGAAACTCTTCAACGGCAGTGTGGCCCACAGTAGCCCGATCATGGCGAGGAGCGCAAAGCCGAGCGTGATCGCCACGACACGCCATACGGCGCGCGAGGCTGCCACCGAGCGGTACACGGATTTTTCCCAGCGTTCGCCCTCCTGGTAGTAGCGGGGATCCATATCCGGTCGCGCCGTTGACGCCGTCGCTCCGGCACTGTCTTCTACTTGCATTCAAGATCTCCTGGAAATCACTTGCGGGCGTTGAGCGCCGCCGACGTAACCTGAGCGGCGGCAGCGCTGCCGTCCGAAACCGTTGCGGTGGCTCCCGAGAAGCGGTTGAACAAGGCGCGGCCGCCGCGCCATGTGCCTACAGCCCCAAGGAGGGTGCCAGCGCGCAGCATCAGCAATCCGGAGCTGGTCGAACTGTCGATGCGGGGTCCTCCGCCTGCAATTGCTGCTGCAAGACCGACGACTTCCTTCAGCATCAGGGTCGTCGCCATGCACATGAAGATGAAGGGGGTGACCGTTCCGAGCGTCGGTTCACCCGACTGCAGGGCGGTCACGGTATTGCCAAGCAAGCTCGTCATCAGTCCGAGCACCGTATAGACGAGGATCGGCAGCAGCGAATAGGTCGCAAGCGAGCGGATCCAGCCGTCAACCACGCCCGACGTGATGTTGAAAAGCGCACAGCAGATCACGATCGGACCGATCCCGAGCAGGATAAACATGGTCATCTTGCCCATGATCAGGATCACGGCCGCCGTGGCGCAAAGGATCAGCACGAAGATGATTATCGCGCCGGCAATGAAGTAAAGCCAGAAGGCGGTGACGCCGCCTTGTGCGGCGACGGCCGAGGCGCCTGCCATCCCAGCGTGCCAGATATCGGATAGGCTCTGTCCCATTGATGCACCACCGCTGCCGCAACCCTCGCCGCCGGCTGCCTCGCAGACAACGGAGGCAACGGCTTCGGGGGCCCGAACAAGCGGTGTCACGATCAGAGGCTGGTAGGTCGCCCAGGAGACGATCAGGCTATAGGCAATGAAGGCACGCCCAAATTTCCACACGAAGGCGCCAGCTGTCATCGGTGCCCGGCCGAATAGCATCTCATAGCCCCACCAGACGACATAGACGGTGAGTGCGGCAAGGAAGAGCGGGCCGAGATAGGTGGCGAGCGCCTCGTACATGCTCTGCACCGCCGAGGTCCCCATGCTGTCGACCTTGCCGAACAGGGTGTCGAATATGTCGTTGGCCATAGGCGCTGTGCCCTCAGAACATTGTGACGCCGTCCTGCCGGACCAGCGGGCCGCAGTCGGTCTCGGCGGCGAAGGCAGCGGAAGAGAAGAGGCTCGGTTGATTTTCCGCTGAACACGGGGGCTTCAGCTCCTTGTGACCGGCGCAGCCGGAAATGGTCGCGAGAAGTGCGCTGAGCGCGAGGACGAAAGTGGCTCGAAGCATGGGACGTCCTATTGGCCCGTAAGGGTCACTTTGCTGCTGTCATAGGTCATAAACTCGGCGATGGCGGCTTCTGCGGCGATCTGCTGCATCTGCTGGGCGTTAAGCGCTGCGTTGCCGGCATTGACCGCGCCGACAAGTTCGTTGACGGTCTGTGCCGTCTGGGTCTGGACCTGTGAATTCTGGTCGATCGAGCCCTTGATGTCGGTCGCCGTGCCGATCTGGCTTTCGACTCCCTGGAACGTCTGTACCCGCTGCTGGGTGCTCGCTTGTGTGCCCGATATTGCCGCGGTTAGTGCTGTCGCCGTGTTGACCAGAGCCTGGTAGGATTTGTCGCCGCGGGTGTAGCTTGCGCTGTTCGTCTGTCCGGACAGCGTCTTTACAAGATTAAGGCCGTTCAGAATCGTCGAGGCTGTCGTGCCGTAGGAGCCGAGCTTGCCCCATGCCATCTGACCGGACAGCAACGACGAAAAATCCGGGGCGTTGCCCATCGTGAAACCTGAGCCCAGTGCGGTGCCGGCGATCTCCGCGGTCGAGCGGTTGCCGGTGACGGCAGCCAGGGTCTTGTTGACCGTCTGCAGGATATCGCTGTTGCTGTTCATGATCTCGGCGGTGTTCGAGGCGGTTTCTTTCGCCTGTGACAGCGTCGCCTCGTCGATGACGGGAACCTGCGCGAGCACAGGCCCGGCGGCCGCGAGAAGCGAGAGGCTAAGAAGCGCGGCACAGCCGCGGTAAACGGACGAGGACGGCATGTTCATCTTCCTTCCTGCTGTTGTGGGTCCTGATGTTCCGGGGTCGTTAAGCTCACTTTCGAGGGATCGTAGGCCATCACTTTGGCGGTCGCGCTATCGGCCGCAGAGAGATCGAGAAGCCGCTGGTTGCGGAGCTGATTGGCTGTCGAGACCGCCTGGATCGCCTGGTTCCAGACTTGCGCGTTGGAGAGCCTGGTGACGGCATTCTGTTCAAACGCGCCTTTGATCGTCGTTGCCTGGCCGATCGTGGAAGACTGGGTGGAAAGCGATGTCGTATTGGCGGAGATTGCCGCAGCGACGGCGGCGAGCGAGGCCACCGCCTGCCCGACATTCTTCGTCTTGATCGCCTGGACGGTATTCGCAACGCTGAGCAACACCGCGAAATCGTTGCCGCCGATCGTGGTACCCGTGAGCGCCTGGCCGATGACAGTCTGACCGTTCACCGACCGGATGCCGCCAAGATCGCTCTGGATCGTGACGCTGCCATGGATATTTTTAGTTGGCGCGACCGATCCCTGCTTGAAGGTCCTTGCCCGCAGCATGCAGACGGCGGTGTTGGTCTCGGTCTTCTCCCGTTTCGCATCGGTGACCGGGACCTGGGCGAAGGACGGCGCGGGGATCAGGAAGAGGGTGGCAGCGACGAAGGCGCTGAGGGACAGGCGCATGTTCATTCTTGCCTCCAGCCGCAAAAGTAGGGAAGCCAATCCTCAGGCGCGTCACCGAACTTTTCCCGCAGCCGCTCACATTCGGCGACGGTTTCGGTGCGACCGGACAATACTTTGATAAATTCGGGCAGTGCCGAGAGATCGAGCCTTGCGATGACGCTGTCGTGGTCGTGTTTCACGAGGAATTGGCGACTGGTGGATGAAGTCGACTTCACCCAATCGAATTCCGTCTCCGACAGACCGAAGGCACCCACATAGCTATCGCGGTCGGCCTTCGGGCTCGGGAAGAAGATGTTCGTAGGGCTCTGTTCGAGCAGCGTGTGGGAAATCTTTGCTGTCGTGATGTCCCGCGGCGACTGCGTTCCAAGTCCGATGATCCCGTTCTTCTTACGGATCGTCTTGAGCTGGTCGTTGAGGAAGCTTGCCGCTTTCTCGTCGCCGAGCACTTTCCAGCCCTCGTCGATGAACAGCATCATCGGACGGACTCCGTCGAGCATCCCGCCGATACGGAAGAAGATGTAACCCAGTGCTGCAGTCCGGATCTCCGGATCATCAAGGATCGCGGTGAGATCGAAGCCGAAAATGCCGCGCTCGGCGTCCCAGCTATCGGTGGGGTTGTCGAAGAGCCAGCCATGCGTGTCGCACCAGACTTCGAACCGCGAAGCAAGATCGTCGCGGCCGGCCATTTCGGCACCGCGCAAGAGATGGATGACATCACGGAATTGCCGCTCGCGGATGGGTGCAGCGAAGATCTGCCCGACGGCGATCGTCAGGATCTTTTCCTGCTCGGCGGACAGTTTGTCGCCCTGGCTGCGAGGCCGCACGAGATAGGCGAGCAAGTCATGGAGGAAGGCCCGGCCTTCCGGGGTATCCTCGATCTGCAGGGGATTGAAGCCGGTAGCAACGCCGGGCTTCAACACCTCGTATTGCCCGCCGCAGGCCCGGATGAAAATCTCTCCGCCCCGATCCTTGTCGAATAGGGCACAGCGCGGTTGCGGGCTGGTGCGCATCGCTTGCGACAACAGGAAGAGCAGGCCGACGGTCTTGCCGGAGCCTGTCGGCCCTGTGACGATGAAGTTGCCGACATCACCCTTGTGAAAGTTGAAATAATACGGCGTCATCGAGGTCGTCTGGAGGAGAGAGATCGCCGGCCCCCAGCGATTGCCGGCCGGCCTGCCGAGCGCAAAGTTGTGGTAGGAGGCCAAGCCGCAGAAGTTCCGAGAGGAGATCATTGCGCGCCTGGCGATGTAGCTGAAATTTCCAGGCAGTTGCGCCCAGAATGTCGGCTCGGCGTTGAGGTCCTCGCGCACCACAACCATGCCGGCGTTCTGCAGCTCCTTGGTGACAGCTTGGCCGCAGGCCTCGGTCTCCTTGATGGAATTACCGAGCGCCATGACGGAGAGATGATGGTAGCCCATCACGGCGCGGCCGTTGACTAACTCGTCCTTGGCGATCGAGATCACGCTTTCGAGGCTGGTGCCACGCTCGTCCGAGACGCTGATCTGACGCTCGATCCGGTCCATTTCGGAAAGGACCGGTGCCCGGTCCTGCAGGGCAAAGCTTTGAGTGAGGATGAACTCGCCCGCGACCTTTAGCAGCCCGTCCAGCATCCCGGCCGCCGTATACGGTGGATACTCTCGGACCGACAACATGGCGCCGAAACGTGTTTCCGCATCGTTGGTGCCACGCATCTCCAGCATGCGCCGACCGAACGTGATGCGCCGGGTCGGCAGATATTCGTCGAGTGGCATCCGGGGCAGAAGCATATTGACAGGAACCCCGCCACTCAGGAGCCGTGCAAAAAACTCGAGAGGCTCCGAAACGGCGCTGCCGTTGCGCATGGTCACGCGCAGGAGGCGCGCGCCATAGCCCTCCATTCCCTTGACGATGTTGGCAACGTGATCGCGCAATTCTTGCCTCCCCTCAAGATCAAGTGCACGGGCGGATACGCCAGTCGCCTTGCGGAAGCGCGACAGAATGTTGTCGGCAAGGCCAACTTTGCCTTGGAAACCCCGGCGGATAACTGTGAGATAAAGTTCGTTCGAGTACATGCGCGTCGTCGATAGCGCCTGCATGTAGCGTTCATCGAGCGCTCTGCAGAAGTCGAGCGAAAATTCTCCCTCGATCGCCGGAGAGATGCGCCGCCTCAGGATATGCGAATAAACTGCGAAGCGGCTGTCAGACAGAGCGCGAAGCAGCGTATTGCGATTGGCCGCCTCGTTGTCGATGAAGGTCTGGTCGGCGGTCTGATGGCAGAAACCGTCGATCCGGATGACCGAGACAAGCATGCCTTCCTTCGTCCGTAACGTCTCGTCATCGACGTGGCGCAGGTAGGGGACATGTTTTGAAATCGATTTTTCCCGGGCGATCTCGGCGCTGAAACGGAGACCGTTGTGGACGTCGCTCTGCATTCGTCTCTCCTCACGGTTGGTAGGAATTTCCGCCCCAGAAGTGACGATTCCGGACCCAGGGGCATTTGACGAAGCGCATCCTGACGACGTTCGCGAGATGCGGATCGCGAACGGTCATCACATAGGCCGCTGCGTGCAGCGGCAGGAAGAGCAGGAAGGTCGCGAGGTTCTTGGTGTTGAGAAAGGTCATGACAACGATCATCAGCTCTCCGACGAAGAGACCGATCGGGACGCCCCACATCATCCGGGGGCGCGTCAGCGCGATCACCAGCGGTGCGATCTGCGGCTTTTCGAGTTCAGGCATCAGTTTCCAAGCCCCGACGACATCGTGGTGACCAGCTGGGAACCGCCGAAGATGAAGGCAATGCCGACGATGATCGAGAAGCACCACGACCACGGAATGCGACTTGTGAGCGCGAGGTAACCGACGGCCGCGCAGGCGATCGTTGCGGCGGTGGTGGCGAATGTACCGGTCATGAAGTTGAGGAGCGTCGTAAACACCGAATTGATCGGCTGGAAGACATCGCCCGCGGCAAGAGCGAGATCGGCCTGGCCGAACAGGATGATGGCAATTGCCAGGCCTTGGAGGGCAAGCACTCGGCTGCGGCGGGAAACGAGCGTCTTCTTGGGTTCATGGACGGTATTCATGAATAACTCCCTGCTATTGGACATAAAGAACCGAGCCGCCGATCCAGGTGGGGACGGAGGGTTCTGTTTTGCTTCGATTGATCGGGATCGGCTGGGCTGAGACGGTGCCAGTGTCGGTGGCGCCTTTGTCGAGGAGGTCGACGCCCGTGGCAACACTCGTCGAATGCACGGCGTCATTGCGACGGAGGCCGCCCTTCAACGAATTGTCGAAACCATAATAGGCATTGGCGACGAGTGCTGTGTAGTTCACCGTCTCGGCGATCGCCGGCACCCCGCCTGAACGCAGGATGCGGTCTTCGCCGGCGTTGTAGGCGGCGACAACAAGGAGGATATTGCCTCCAAAGAGGCCATCGAGGTCCCTGAGATAGGCGATGCCGCCGCGAATGTTCTGGGCTGCATCGCATATGTCGGTCACGTCATAGCGTGCTGCCGTGGCGGGCATAAGCTGCATCGGCCCACGTGCCCCGGAAGGCGAGTTGACCTTTCGGCCATAGCCCGACTCCTGATCGGAGATCGCCAGCGCCAGACGCGTATCGACGCGTTGCTTCTCGCTTTCCTGACGAATCATTTCCTTGATCGTGTCGGGCGCGGTAGCGCCGTCGATGCAGGTCACGGTGCCGGGAACGGCCTTGACGTCTGCGGAAGCCGCCGGGTTCGCCGCGACCGCCAGAGCGATGAGTGCCAAGGGAAGGAAAGGGTGATTCATGGTGTTGCCCGCGTTATTAATTTTATATATACAAAGTTGATTAGCCGAAGCAACCGGTAAAAATGCTATGGAGCAACTAATGATGAACAGATCGCTGGCTGCCATGTTCGTGGTGTCTTGTCTGGCTACAGTCTTCCCGGACGCGTCGCCGGCGCATGCAGATGATGCGGAATGGGGATGTCAGGTGCTTCTCTGCGCGGCTTCGTCGAACCCGTCATGGCAGGGTGTTCCCTATTGCGTGCCGCCAATGGTCAAGCTCATCACGGAGATGGCAAAGCCGCACTTCTCCTGGCCTGTCTGCTCGGGCGCCGGGACCAAGGCGCCTGGATATGAGCGATATGCCGACTGCCCGGCGGGCTTTAGCGTCGGCTACACGTCGTCGGGCGGCGACCACAGCTACAATGGCGAGCCTAATCTCTGTGTGAAAACGGTAAACCGTTGCGGATCGCGGTCCTACTTTGGCCACGACGGTGGTAGATGCGTTGAGACGATCTCCGAGCCGCGTCCGGTGCGGGGGCAGCCCTACTACTTCGATATCCGGCAGTCGTCCGGCGCGACGCAGCGCTTCTGGTTCGACTTGAACCATTGAGCAAATAATTTTATATATGTGAAGTTGATTTGCGAAGGGTATCCGATATGCGAGACCAGAGGATCGTCATCTACGAACCAGTCAGGAAGGCCGATCCGGAAGGTGCCAAATATTGGGGTTTGCTTTGGCTCGCCGTCATCGTCCTGCTACTGGTGTCCTGGGGCTTGAGTTGGATGTGGCGGGAGGCTGGCGCCGTGATCCACCATCCGTTTGAGGCACCGCTATACTCGCTCTTCGTCCTTGCAATCTTCGCGCTTGCGCACGGCCTGCTCGTCTGGAGCGCCTTTCGAATTCTCCGCCGGCTGTTCATTGTTGGTCGCGCGATGATCCTCGCCTTCGCCGATTTGGTGGTGGGCCTGCTGCGCAAGATCCGCAATCGCCTCTCCGGAACAAGGATGTAATCCATATGATACCGAGCCACCTCCTGTTTACGGGCACCGTTGCTGCCGGGATCGTGTTCGCCGCCCTTGCGCCCGCCGGGCAGAGCCATGCGCAGCAGGGTTATGCCTTTCAGCTGCAGCGGACGACGCCGGATGCCCGCCACGATCCCGACGGTGTCTGGAGTGATGACGACCTTGCATTCATCCGGCAACAGGGACAGATGCCGACGATCTATACGGCCCGGATCACCACGCCTTCAGGGGAGTGGCTCCTTTCCCAGACCAATGGCGACTGCAATATGCAGGGAATGTGTACCGCCCTGCTCATCCTAAAAAAGCCAGGTGCCTCACCTGTTACGATGGCCAATCCCCAGCTCCCGCTTGGTGGTACTGCGATGCTTTCGCTCAACTACAAGAAACTTGCCACGAAAGAAGTCGACCAGAGCGGCCGGCCCTTTGATGGCTCTTACGACGTGGCGCCGATCCGATGAGCACCGCAGCCGCATTTTCCATCCTGCGCAGGTTGCGGCCGGGGCGACGCGACGTCAGCGCCAATACTGGTCTCGTGCTCGGCTTCATTGCGTCCTTTGCATTCGCCGGCGAATCCGCGGTCAGCCTGCTGGCCGCGGGCATGCCCGCCGACTGCGCCGAATACGCATCGAACGTCACACAGAGCGAGGGAAGTTTTGGCAGCGTCTCGCCCGCGGTGAATGGTACGCGTTGCTACGGCGCCTTTCAGTTCTGCGACAGCGGCACGCTGCAATCCTACTGGTCGGGATCGACCGACGACTTTCTCGCCAACCCTTCCGTCCAGGTCGCGGCCTGGGAGAAATATGAAAACAATCAGTGGGCGCAGGCCAGCCGGCTCGGCCTCACCAGCGCAGTTGGCCAACAGGTTTGTTACAACGGGACCTGCGCTGTCATCTCGCAGTCCTCGATCCTGAAGGCCTGTCAGTTCGGATGCGGCAAAGGCGGGAAACTCTATAATCTCGTTCAATCCGGGTTCGACTGCAGCGCCCCGGGAACGAAGGACGGCGCGGGGACGAGCGTCTGCTCCTATCTGATCTCCGGCGCCGGTTACAACGTGAGCTGCATCACCAACTCGAATGACGGTGTCGATTGCTTGCCCGTCGAGAGCGGAACAAAGAACGAATAAGCCATGCACAAGCCAAATGGGTTCCTGTTCATAGCCGCTGCTAGCCTGTTGGCCGCCTTCTCCGCATCGGCCGAGAGCGCGACGAAAACATTTGCGATCGCGCGAATGGGAATCACATTTCTGACGGGTGATAGCTGGCAGGAGGCAGGACAGCGGTTTCGGCTCTACGGCGTGCAGTCTTGCCTGCGCGGTACCTTCTATACAGACAAAGCGGGCGAGCATCAGGATTGCGGCGCGGTTTCTACCGCGATGCTCGCCGCGCTCGTGCGCGATCTGAAGCCGCTCTGCGCGGCTGTTGCGCAGGTCGCTGCCGGACAAACGGACCCGGCGACGCTTCTTGTAATCTGCACGGGCGATGTCCACGGCAGGAAACTCGACCTCGGAGCCACAATGATCACGCAGGGCTTTGCTTTTGCGGCCATCGATAACGGCAGTCACCCGGTTTATCTTCCCTACCTTCTTGAGGAAGACATAGCTCAGCAGGCGCGCAAGGGCTTTTGGGCTTTCCCCGACCTGCCCCACCCCAACGCTATTCTGTTGGCAAAGCCCCTGCACTGAAATCAGCCAACACCACTCCGAACTTACAGTACTGTTGGTCTCGACTCGGAAAATCGAATGGCGCGTCCTTCCGAACTCCATTACAAGGGGCGAAGACCCACGCCGAGCCAATGGACCGGAGATGACTGCAGCTTCCCACAAACTGGACATTCGGAAAAAATGGTGGTCGGTCACCCTCGATGAGAATCTCGTCGAGTGCCGAGCAACCGTGCCGCGCGAGGGCCATGACCGGATCAAGGTCCTGGCCGGTCTTTTGGGCGAGAAGCTTCCTGTTTTGGTGGGCAAGCTGGTGATCTCGGCGCTGACGATGTATGAGCGCGGTGTGGAGGAAACGCCGAGGATCGAGGCGACGCCGCAAGCCGTCATGGCGCGCGACGCAGGCGGATCGTCGTATAGTAATTCCGTTGACGACCTCTGCCGGTCGATCCTTAGCTCGCGTTTTCCGGACGATAATGGTGCTGCCCGCATGCGCCAATGCGCAATGGTCACGGCAGTAGCTGTCGAAACGGCCGCCGGCAAAAAACCGAGCGTTTCCACCATCGCCAAGCTTACCGGCAATCACCCATCCCAAATTATGCTACTTGCCCAGGCGCTCGAAGATCGCAACGTGCTGCTTCGCATCCACACGCCAAATGTGAAAAAAGGCCGAGCAGCAAAGATGCTCCAGATCCGGGCCGACGCGGTAGCCGAACTGGGCAAAGTCCATGTAAGCGCCACGGGACGACCAATATTTGCTGATGCGATTTAAGTGGAGGCTGCGGCGTGGAACTCACTCTTTCGCCGGCCTGATTTTGAATGGCTGTCACTCGTCATCGGATGGCGTGATCCACATCGTCACTTCGTAGCCGAACGCAGTCATGGTCCGACCGAGCTCTGGGCCGTTCGATGTATCGAGTTCGTCGGACTTTACGACCGAAGCTGTTATCGAGCGACCCTTCTGAAACTGTTCCGCAGCCCATTCTCCGAAACTGTGACATCCGTGAGCGCGAGCGAACTGGTCGAGAGCAAAACCCATGCCCGCGATACTCGAAAAACCGTCATAAGGAACGTCAAGCGTAAGAGTTGCTAAGGTCTCCAGCATTTTGGCACGCATCCCATAATGATTAAGTAAGCGGTAAAGCCGGTTAGGTGGATGAAGCCGGCCGAAACGGACGGATTTTGCGATAAAGTCGCAGGGGTACGGAAATCGGGAGGCTTATTAAGTCCGCCGTGCAATCGTAACCCCTATAATGGGCCTCGCGGGAAAGGACACTCGAGGGCTGAAGCATGACAAATCATGGACTGTCGCAATGTGACGCCGCGCGGGCTCGTCCGAGGCCGCCACAGCCAGCTACTCGCGGTTGGCGCTTGTTTTCCGATAGAGGCGGTCACAGCCAGCTTCCTTTTCGTTAAGTCAAGGGAACGATATGTTGGTCAAAAGAGCTCTTCCACGGCGACGGAAATTCTTTACGTTTGTGTCCAAGGCAAATTCGGAAATGCATTTAGAACTAAAACAACCGGGCGCCAGGGGAGAGTTTCGCACTACCATCTATGAGAGCGTTAGATCCTATCGGTGAATCGGCCAAAAATTGCACGATATAAAACGAGATCAAACGAAATAAAACGAAAATTTCGCTCGCAAGTACCTGTTTAAAAAGGAATTTTTCCGGTCATTTTTCGCGATATTTCTTGCAGCCACGGCTTCAGTTCGCTATCCCGGCCGGATCCGGCCCATTCCAAACCAAGCGGAGCGATCGTCGTCAAAAATTGACGACATCACTCGGAAAAATTCCCTTGGTTTAAGTCTGTTCAGGCTCGCGCTCGAAATATCACACCACCTATCCTGTCCCACGACGTGGTGTAGCTTTGACGACCACGGCTTATCCCAAGGGCCGGATGAGTGTCAGCTTGCGGCTGGCAGGCTGATGAGCAGATCATCGGTCATCGTGCCGATGGTGTTCACACCCACGGCGATGAGGACCGCAACAGAGACGATGCGACCGCCGCGCCGGACCTTTAAGTAGGTGGCATCGATCCAGAGGTATGGCCACTCGCCCTCGATCTTCTCGTCGATATCTTCGCACAGGCGGCTGACTGGCTCTTGGAGATGCCGCTCATTCCCATGGCCTTGACGAGGTCATCGACGGATCGGGTCGAAACGCCCTGGATGTAAGCCTCCTGAATGACAGCCGTCAGAGCCTTCTCGGCCATCCGGCGCGGCTCGAGGAAACTGGGAAATAGCTGCCAGTACGAAGCTTGGGTTGCCCGCCCGTGTCTCCCAATCCCGGTCGCTTGGCAAGTCGGAAGCCATTCTTCTAACCATAGCCCGCACCGGTCTTCGTGCCAACCTCCAGGGCTATCAGCTTTTCGGCAGCAAAGCCGATCATCTCGTGCAGCAAATCGGCGTCGGCGCTCTTTTCAACGAGTGAGCGTAGGTTCATCATGTCATCGGTCATCGGTGGTATCCCTCAGGTTGGTTCTAAGCAACCCGACCATACCAGAAAACGCCGATGGCTATGAAATCCAGCTACACCACTTCCCGGGATACGATCAAATCACCCACGAGTGTGAGAGCGACATGCAAGCCATGATGCAGATCCACCCCAATGATCTGCCATTAGCGTCGCGATCCTTGATCCCTCATTGGGGGATGGGGGCAGGCAGCCGCGTTAGAAAACGCTTGAGGGCCCAAAGTGCCAACAAATTGTACGGCAGTTTTCCTAGTGAATAGTGCCCACAGTTCAACTCGAGGACCTCTGGCTTTGCTCCCTCTCGGTCCAATGTTTGGATAAAGCGTTTCGTTATCTCTGGCAGGACTACTTTGTCTCTCGTCGCGAACACTACCTGTAGTGACAGTTCCGGTCGCGCTAACTTATGAGCGAAATTCTCCAAATTCAGCGGTGCCCACGCCCTTCGCAGATCAGCGAGCGCGATCGCGGATTCCAAGGTGTCGCGGATTGATCGCGTCGCGCGCCCCGTCCAAACCATGTCTGCGAGACTTCCAGCGGTCAAAAATAGCGAGGCCTTCGACACGTTGCGTTCATGCGCAGCAATCAGGCCAGCCACCCACGACCCAAGGCTTATTCCCAAGACTGATACCTCTTGGTAGCCTTCGCTTTTCAGCCATCGGATGATCTTGCGCCCATCCAACACGGCCTGTCTCATCGACTGGATCGTGCGTCCGAGATTTGCGCTGAGCATGTAGTCGGCGTAGCGCGCGCCGGGCCGGCTGCGTTCGAAGTGGTAGGGCATGGCAATCTCAACGACCGTGACCCCACGCCGCGAGAGAAACCTTGCGATCGAGCGACTTCGCGAGGTGGCGTTCCAATGATGAAAAATCACCAAGACCCGATCGCGCGAGCCACTTTCGGCGAGCTCTGCCCGAACAGTGTTATTCTCTTCAACATCCGTGGCAATCTCCGAAGGAAACTTGAGCCATCCATTATGCCTTTCAAAATCCTGCTTGCTCCCGCCTGGGCCATCGTAGAAACCGCCATCGGACACAGCCTGATAAGCAAGTACACAAAACTCTTCGAGAATGCTTATCCCATGGGTGCCTGGAAATGCCAGGCCGGCATCGAGGATAAAATCTGTTGCTATCTTTGCTTCGTCGCCGCGCTGGGCCCGAAGTTCGTCCCAAGAATCAAGCCAACTATGATACACTCTGATTGCTTTCTGATTTGCGCGCTCGCGATGGCCCGAGCTCGGGATCAAACAGGCTGTATGTTGCGAGGAGCACGCTGGCCACGAGTAGGATCGAAAAGCCATCAAAAGAGTCGATCAACAGGTAGGCGATAACGAGTAGACCTACGACGGCGCACATCTTCCATAAAGCCTCGCGAAGCAGCTCTTCGGCATTCAGTCGGACCGTACCGTAGAGGAAAACAACACAGGCCGAAATGGCGACGAGGAGGCTGCTGTAATGCGTTGGCATTCTGTAGCCAAAGCCATTGGCGCTATGATTGCTTTGATGAGCAACTGAAAGCAAATCGTGGACTATCCAACTCACAACATCCCCTCCATTCGAGCTCAGATAGGCGCTTTGGACCTTCATACATACTGCGACAAGGATACCAATTACGGTACATCGGAAAATCTCCCGGATAACTCTCAAGGTGATTTCGTCGCTCTCGTGCCGATGTTCGATCCCTAATTGAGCTTTCAATCCTTCTTCGATTTTCCAAAGATCGTGGGCGATCGTATGGAGCAAGATGAGGCCCGCGAAGAAAAGATAGAAACAAACGCACATATACAGGTATGCCAGCGCCGTGAAGATTATCTCCACCTGCACCGTGACGAGACGAGGTTGCACAAGCGCTATCGTGCCCCAACTTGTCGCGTAGTCATCGCCGCCTTTCAGGAGCGGTATCAAGCACACTCCAATCCACTGGAAAATACCCGCGAACATGACGCAAATTACGAAAACTGCCCAGTATGTATAAGCATATGCTTGGACTTTGGCCGTCCACGCTGGGTCGCCTTTCGACAAGCTAACCGCCGCCAATAGTGTGGGACGCGCCTCATTTTTCCAAAAGGACAGCAACTCGGTCACGAATGCAAAAAATAGCGGTAGGAGTACCATAAACAGAACCGTCCAGTTCGGTGCCCACAAGAAGCCCACCTGTTTTGCTACCCCATCCGAGCGACTGTAAGTGGCACTGTGGATTCCAATGATGTACGACAAAAATCCGAGAGCAGTGACGCCCGCGAATGCCGACGCAGGAAGGTTCAAGGGAGATCCAGTACCGAAGAGAGCCTCCGACGCTTGGGCAAGGCTGAAGCCTTTATTCGGCGGAGCTACCTGACTCATGTGTGACGGGGCGCTGACACTGTGTGCCCGCTCGTCGTAGCTCTCAACGCCGAGCTTTCCTAGCACCGATGTGGTGGCGGCCGATTTCTTGGACTCTCGCCTCTTGGTGGTGAGGCGTGATTGCGCCTCGCGCAACTCGAGGAGCCACTCGGTCGTCGCTTCCTTATCGCCGCAGCCGAGGACCCGTGCCAACCAGTTGATGTTTGACGCGCTTATCCCCTTATCGTTTTCTTGGAACCAAAGCTGCACCGTGCGCAAATCGACCCCGCCCCGGTTCGCGTCGATTTGCGAAATTGCCTCTGCCAGGAGCTCAGGTGTCCACGGACCTTGCGGAAACCCGTCAACGCCCAATGGTCGCCCGGCACCCACAGCAGCGAGATGTTTAAACAGTTCCTTGAAGTCGCGCCCATCTTTAGGTGGTGCGACAAAAATCTTGCCGTTTTTTTCCAATGGCTCACGTGCTCAAATTATTCCTCATCCAACGCGGTTGGTCCCGTTTAATCCTCCTCAACAGTCGTGCAGAGGCGGCGACAAACCCGCCACGCGGGCACGGGCGACTTTGGTGTTGCTTCAACGTGAGGGCTGATCTTTGTTTTCAAAGTGGAGCAATCGTTTCAACGCCGCGGTCGGGCGAGCACCGATCCCATTGAAAGTCAAATTCTTCATCTCGATCCCTTGTTTTGTTGAACCGGGTGGGCTGCGACCGGTCAATGAAGACATTTATCTTGTATCAGCGGTCATGTGAACCCCCTCGACCTCCGCGAAATCAATCACGCAACAATTTTGGGGAGTGCGCTTGCATCCGCCACGATAGACTATCAGGTAGGCGCCCGATATAGGGGCCCGGCTCTGGATAGGAGAGGACATGCTGCATTTCTCAGTCGGTCAAAACGCTGCGCTTGCTAAAGACCAGTAGCTTGATCCGCATCTTGCCGATGGACTGCATCAGGTCGCCCATGCCGACTTCGCGAACCGGCTTTGACATCGGATGTAAGGGGTGGGTTCTAGAATGAAGTGCGACTTGCTAATGATCCCAATGGGTTATCAATTGCAAGGACGATGCAATGAAGCGCACCTACTCTCAGATTGGCTTGGACGAACGCCGTAAGATTGCCCGCTGGCGGTTGGCTGGGCTCAGTATCGACGCCATCGCGGAGAAACTCGGAAGGCACCGTTCGACGATTTTTCGCGAAGTCCAGCGCAACATATTCGTCGACAAGGAAGTTCCTGATCTCAGCGGCTACTACTGCGTGACAGCGCATCAGATGGCCTGTGAACGCCCTTTGAAGCTGCGCAAGCTCGCGCGCTTCTTGCATGTCCGGCAATCGGTGATCGAGCGGATCGTACACCGATGGTCACCGCAGCAGATTGCCGGACGGATGCGTCTGGAGCTCCATCCGATCTCGGTGAGCCACGAGACGATCTACAAATTCGCGTGTTCCGCCGACGGCCAGGCCATCAAGCTGTGGCGACACCTGCCGGAACGTCGTGCCAGACGCAGGCCAAGACACGCCAGACGCAAGCACGGCCAACGCTTTAGCTCGGATCTGAACATTCTGCGACGTCCCAACACTGTCGCCGACCGCAAACAGTTTGGGCATTGGGAATGCGATCTCATCCAGTTCCGCAAGAAGTTCGGAAAGGCCAACGTCACGTCGCTCGTGGAGCGCGTGAGCCGATTTGCGATCTTCCTGCGTAACAACGACCGTCAGTCACGTCCGGTCATGGACGGTCTCATAAAGGCCCTCAAGGCCCTGCCCCATCTAGCCCGCCGCTCGATCACCTTCGATCGTGGCACGGAGTTCACGGACTGGCCCTATCTGCAGGCGAGCATCGGTACCCAAGCCTGGTTCTGCGACCCGCAATCGCCGTGGCAGAAAGGCACCGTCGAGAATACCAATGGCCGGGTCAGGAAATGGCTTTCGAGAGAAGTCGATCCATTGTCGGTTACAGATGCCGATCTGATCGAGATTTGCAACCGGCTCAACGCAACACCCCGCAAATGCCTTGGCTATCGAACACCGGCAGAAGTCTTCCGCAAGAAACTGCTCGCGCAGATCAGACATGCCGGTTAGCTTGATGAGACGCAAAAGTCGCGGTTCACCATGAACTCACACCCTAGAGTACAGGAACGGCGCACTTGGGTTAGCTTCTCCAAAAAATTCCCTAATATGCGCGACCTATCACATGTTGCAAAGAACCCAGGAGGCGCTCTATCGCGTTAAGGCAGAAGGGAAAGATGGCTGGCAATGGTTCGCAACACCAGCCGCCTAACCCTGGATTAGCAGGCCTAGAATTCTTGCCAGTTCGCTTCCTTCGTGGCAAGTGCAGCGGATCCGCGTGCCGCTGGCGGCGAGACTGAGCGCATGGGTCGCGCAGGGTGCGACGCGACAGAGGGCTGTGCGACCCGCGCGTGAGAACCGGGTGCTCGCACTGCATCATCGAACCTGAACTGCTCCAGAAGTTCAAATAGCGCAGCTGCTTCCTGAGCCAGACCATGACTTGCCGCTGTTTGTTCCTCAACCATAGCCGCATTCTGTTGCGTGCCCTGGTCGACAGTATTGATCGCCTGGTTGATTTCCCCCAGCGCAGTCGACTGTTCTCGAGCGGCTTCGACGATCGCGACGACATTCGTGTCGATATCATGGACCTGCGTTGCAATCTCCTGCAGCGCGGATCCTGCCCTCGTGACGAGAGATACGCCGTTCTGCACCTGGCTACCTGATGCGGTGATGAGGGTCTTAATCTCCTTGGCAGCTGTTGCGGAGCGCTGTGCAAGTTCCCGGACTTCCTGAGCGACGACGGCGAAACCTTTCCCGGCCTCCCCTGCCCTTGCAGCCTCGACGCCAGCGTTGAGCGCAAGAAGATTGGTCTGGAAGGCGATCTCGTCGATCACGCCGATGATATTGGAGATCGATTGCGACGATTGCTCGATCTGATCCATGGCGCTGATGGCGTCTCGAACGACCTGACCTGAATGCTCGGCATGTTGACGGGTCCGCCCGACGAGCTCGCCGGCTTCCTCGGCGCGGCGGCTCGAATCCTTCACGGTCGTGGTAATCTCTTCAAGGGCAGCCGCTGTCTCCTCAACGGAGGCCGCCTGCTGCTCGGTGCGTTTGGCAAGTTCATCTGCTGCGGTCCGGATCTCGCTCGAACCGGATGCAATCGCGCGGGCATTATCGGCGACTGTTGCCATTGCCCGCTTCAGCTTGTCGGAGGCAGCATTGAAGTCTGTGCGCAGCCGCTCAAGCGACGGAATGAACGGCTTTTCGATTTTCTGCGAGAGATCGCCATTGGCGAGATTATCCAGGCAACTGGCGAGCTGATTGACGTTGTCGACGCGACCCGTGACGTCGGTGGCGAACTTCACGACCTTAAAGACCTTACCGTTCATGTCGAAGATCGGATTATATGAGGCCTGAATATAGACCTTGCGGCCGCCCTTCCCTATCCGCATGAACTCATCCGCAGCAAGATCGCCGCCGGCAAGCTTCCGCCAGAACTCCTGGTAGGCGCTTGACGCTGTGTAAGATGGCTCGCAGAACATCGAATGCTGCTTGCCTTGGATTTCGGGCAGTGAATAGCCAAGCGCCGAAAGGAAGTTCTCGTTGGCTGTCACGACCTCGCCAGTCGGCGTAAACTCGATAACGGCCTGCGCGCGCGACAGCGCTTCAATCTTCCCGGCGTCTTCAGAACTCTTGAGTTTCTGAGCGGTGATGTCTGTGGCGATCTTTATGACCTTGACCGGCTTGCCGCGGCGAATGACGGGATTGTAGGAGGCCTCGATCCAGACCTCCTTACCGCATTTACCGATCCGCTTATATTGCTGTTGGTCAAACCGACCGGCGGCCAGCTTTGACCAGAAAGCCTTGTAATCGGGCGATTGCGCGTAGGCGGGATCGACAAACATGCTGTGGGACTTCCCGACGATCTCGGAAAGCTCGTAGCCGAGCGCCCGGCAGAAATTTTCGTTTGCAGTCAATATTTTGCCGGACAGATCGAACTCGATCATGGCCTGCGACTTGGAGAGCGCGGCGAGTACCGCAATAGCATTGGCACCACGATCAAGAATAGTCACGGACATTCCTCTTCCCAGGAAAGTAACTTCGATAGTCTGAATTCTGGCACTCGAATATTAATTCCGCGTTAATAGTAAATTTAGCGTTTGTCAGGTATTTCTATGGACGATGTTCGAGCCATTCACTCAGGGGCCAACCGATGCCAAATCCACTCGTAGACAAGCAGGGCAAATTCATCCAACCGCCATTGCGTTCGTTCAACCGGTACATCGAGCTCGGGATGAATTGCATTCTGAAGCTCAAGATTGATGACGCAGAGAATCCCGAGGCCGCAAAGTCCATCCAGTTTTCGATGACGCCGCAGCAATGCAGGGATCTGGCCGAGAACCTGAAAATCTGCGCCGACGTTATCGAATGGGAAAGACCAACATCGCCGCAGTGATAATTGTTGTTCTCATCTCGCGGCGTCGCCCCTTGCAATCTAGATTTTTATCGGGATGACACTACAACCAACTATCAAATTGCACATTATGGTCGGCTGCTTATTCCTTGGATGAAAACATTGCCTTTTTCCCGATCGCCTTTACAGACAGACCTTGTGGACGCAACGGTCGATCTGAGATCGCTGCCGAACCGTCGCCACATCCCGTCTCACCCGTTTATCGATATGCTGCGCCGCTCGGTGGCTTTCGATTTCTTCGCCGTATCCGGGCTCGATTTCGACGGCTATCGGTTTGGCAGCGGACTCTCCATCGATACAAATGTTCCGCCAGCCTATCTCGACGCCTATTATGGCGACGGCCTTCTCGCGGTCGACCCCTTCGTCAAGGCGTCCATGAGTGCGGTGGACGTTGTGATAGAGGAGCGCGTCTATCAAAAGGAGCCGCCACCCGAGCGAATCCTGTATCTGGCCCGAACCTTTGGCGTTCTGAACCGAACGCTTTTCCCTGTTAGGCGCGGTGACATCCTTTTCGGCGCAGTCACTTTCTCACGATCGAACGCCTTCACGGATTGCGAATTGCATTTTCTCGGCGATGTAGCAGAGGTGACCCACAAGGTTCTGACCCGGCCGATCATGGAAAAGTTCTCGGCCCAGACGTTGAGATTATCGGAGGGTGAACTGCTCTGTGTGAAGCTTGCCAGCTTTGGAAAGACCAGTGAGGAAATCGCCGAGGCAAGTGGCTACGCACCGGATACAGTCAATACCTACATCAGGGCCGCAACGCGTAAACTCGGCGCCAAAAACAGAGGGCATGCAATTGCCGAGGCGCTCAGACGGGGTCTGATCTCGTAAAGGCGATTAAGAAATCGTTCCATTAATGGCAACTTGAAAGAAAAATGATTTTAACAAATTGGCGTGGAAATGGCCCTCCGATCTTATCAAGTGTCGATCCGCCTGGTGGCAGCCGCAAGTTATGAGGCACAGGCCTTTGGCGTCTTCGCGGCCATGCCGTCGTTGACAGCACAGCGTAAGTGCCCGGAAATGATCTTTGTTCGGTCCCATTTCGAGATCTACAAGGCGATCTCGCTGTAAATCCGGAGCATCTTTGCCGGATATAGGCCGATGGTCGAGCCCCTGTCCCTCGACGAAGCCTATCTCGACGTGACAGACAAACCTCAAATGCATGGCGATCGCCCCTGAGGTCGCCGAGGAAATTCGCGCCAGGATTTAGTTTCTGATAGATGTGCGAGTCGAGACTCGTCCCCCCGAGATTACTCCTGCGATATCCCCGCCCTATCCGCCATGGCAGGAGGTCATGAAGGTGAGCAATGACACGTGCCTCGGGACGCCAAATAATTCTTACGAATGGTGATTGCGACTAAACACCTAGCCTTGTTCGGAATACCTGGCCAGATTCGCCCGCAACAAATCCACGATCAGATCCCTTGCGGGGTCACGAACAGCCCTCATCCACGCCGCAGATAGGGGAAGGCTCTCCTGCCGTTCCGTTTCGGCCATTTTTATTGGAATATATTTCACACCACTGACATTCAGCTTGGACGTCCAGCGGGGCACGATCGCGGAGCCAATTCCGGCCGCGACAAGGTTTACTATCGTCTGTTTTTCGTCAGCGATTTGCGCGATCCTTGGACGCAGACCGGTCTTGGCGAAAAGGTTCATCGTCAGATCATGGCTATGAGGGCGAGACCGCCGTTCGGGGACGATGAGAGGCTCGTCTGCCAGAGCGCCGATCGTTACCTCTTCCAGCGATGACAGCGGATTTGCCGCGGGGATCGCAATCACTGCCGTTTCGAAGAAAAGCGGCATCACAACGAGATTGCGGCTCATTCCCTCGCGTGGCCGGATGAAGATCAGATCGAGCCTGCCCGCGAGAAGCTTTGGAATAAGCCGTATGGACTTGTCTTCAACAAGCTGGGTGACGATCGCGGGTGAAACTTCGCGAAAATCGTGCAGAAGCAACGGGACGAGACCGGCCGCCGCACTGTCGATCGCGCCGATCCGCAACGTTGGCGCGGAGCGACGCCGTGAGGAGCGAAACTGCTCAGCCACATCTTCGAGCCTAGTCAACAGCGGCCCAACTTCACTCAAGAGAAGATGGCCGTCGTCCGTCAGCGCGACACTGCGCGTCGTCCGGTTCAGCAAACTGGTTCCAAGCGACTCCTCGAGAAGCCGCACATGCCGTCCCAGCGACGCTGGAAGCATGCCGACCTTCTGAGCTGCCCTGCCAAAATGCAGCTGTTCCGCGACGGCCACGAAGCACCGCAATTGCTCAAGTTCCATGGGCGGCGACTATATCAATTATTTATATAAATGAATAGGCATTGGTAAAAGATTGAGACCTCGCTACCGTTTTGAGATGGCGCGGGAGGAAGCGCGCTTTATTCGAACATAGGGAGGAGATTGCCATGTCGAGCGATCTGGAAACGCGCGTTATGCGTAAGAGTACGTGGCGCATCGTGCCATTCATTATGGTTCTTTATCTCATCGCCTTCATCGATCGGGTTAACATCGGTTTCGCGTCACTGACGATGAATCAGGACCTCGGTTTCTCGTCAACCGTTTTCGGTGTTGGGGCGGGTATCTTCTTTGTTGGCTATTTTCTGTTCGAAGTGCCTTCTAATCTGATCCTGAACAAAGTTGGCGCTCGTATCTGGATCGCACGGGTCATGATAACCTGGGGTATGGTCTCGGGCGCTATGGCGCTGGTGCAGGGACCGACCAGCTTCTATAGCTTGCGTTTCCTGCTAGGCGTAGCAGAAGCCGGCTTCTTCCCGGGCATTATCCTTTACCTGAGCTACTGGTTCCCAGCGCGCCGCAGAGCCGCCGTCACCGCCATGTTCATGGCCGCAGCGCCGCTCGCCACTGCGATTGGATCACCAATCTCCGGCGCTCTTCTGGAGATGCATGGCATCTGGGGCCTCGCTGGCTGGCAGTGGATGTTCATCATCGAAGCCGTGCCGGCAATCATTCTTGGTGTCGTCGTCCTGTTTTTCCTTACCGATCGCCCGGAGCAGGCCAAGTGGCTGTCCGACGATGAACGGGCATGGCTTGTCAACACCATGGAGCAGGAACAGGCCGGCAAGCCGAAGGCAAGCCACAGCATCTGGGCCGGCCTCGCCGACATTAGGGTTCTTGCACTGGCGCTTGTCTATTTCGGTACTTCTGCGGGTCTCTACACCCTGGGAATCTGGTCTCCGCAAATCATCAAGAGCTTTGGCCTGTCGTCGATGCAGGTCGGGTTCCTCAATTCGATCCCCGCTATACTTGCCGTGATCGCAATGATCCTTTGGGCGCGCCATTCCGACAGGACGGGAGAGCGTACCTGGCACGTGGTCGGAGCTTGCCTGCTCGCATCAGCAGGTCTTGCATTCGCTACGGGAGCAACCAGCGTATTCACGGTTCTCATCGCCTTGGCCCTCGTGAACATCGGGATCAGTGCATCCAAACCGCCACTCTGGAGCATGCCAACGTTGTTTCTTTCCGGTCCTGCCGCTGCTGCGGGCATCGCGACGATCAACTCGATCGGCAATCTCGGCGGCTTCGTCGGTCCCTCGATGATCGGCTGGATCAAAGATACGACCGGAAGCTTTGCCGGCGGGCTCTATTTCGTGGCCGCACTGCTCGTCCTCTCCGCCGTCGTCACCCTCATTCTGGCCCGGACGAGCAGCTCGCGCGATCCTCAGACCACCGCTTCTATCCAATAATGATTTCAAAAAATAAGGAGAACGACCATGCGTGAATACAAAATAGCCGCCATTCCTGCCGACGGCATTGGGCCCGAAGTGATCGCAGCCGGCCTGCAAGTTCTTGAAGCACTGGAAAAGCGCAGCGGCGACTTCAAAATCCACTCCGAAACCTTCGACTGGGGTTCCGACTACTACAAAAAGCACGGCGTTATGATGCCGGCAGACGGTCTGGAGACTCTCAAGAAGTTCGACGCCATTTATTTCGGCGCCGTCGGTGCTCCGGATGTGCCTGATCATATCACCCTGTGGGGCCTGCGCCTACCAATCTGCCAGGGCTTCGACCAGTATGCGAACGTCCGTCCGACCAAGATACTGCCCGGCATCACCCCGCCGCTGCGCAATTGCGGCCCGGGCGACCTCGACTGGGTCATCGTCCGTGAGAACTCGGAGGGTGAATATTCCGGCCACGGCGGGCGCGCTCACAAGGGCCTGCCAGAAGAAGTCGGTACGGAAGTGGCCATCTTCACCCGCGTCGGTGTAAGCCGCATCATGCGTTACGCCTTCAAGCTGGCCCAATCGCGGCCGCGCAAGTTGCTCACCGTCGTCACCAAGTCGAATGCCCAGCGCCACGGCATGGTCATGTGGGACGAGATCGCCGCGGAAGTGTCGAAGGAATTCCCGGACGTCACCTGGGACAAAATGTTGGTCGATGCCATGACCGTGCGCATGACGCTAAAGCCGGAAAGCCTCGACACCATCGTCGCCACCAACCTGCATGCCGATATCCTGTCGGATCTCGCAGGCGCGCTTGCTGGATCGCTCGGCGTGGCACCCACCGGCAATATCGACCCCGAACGCCGCTTCCCATCGATGTTCGAGCCGATCCACGGCTCCGCCTTCGACATCACCGGCAAGGGTATCGCCAACCCGATCGCCACCTTCTGGACCGCAGCGCAGATGCTCGAGCACCTTGGAGAGAAGGAAGCGGCAGCACGCCTGATGACCGCCGTCGAGCGTGTCACCGAGGCCTGTATCCTGACCCCTGACGTTGGCGGCAAGGCCACCACGAAGCAGGTCACCGAGGCCGTCTGCGAAGCGATCGCCGGCTCCAACATACTGAAGATGGCTGCTGTCTGATGACCTGGAGCGATGCTTCCGCTCGCGACGTGCTGCGCCGAATGTTCGACGCAGCCGTCGCAAGCGCGGACCCGATGCACGTCGTCGCGAAGCATCTGCCGAATCCACCGAAGGGACGCTGCATCGTCGTCGGGGCAGGCAAGGCCTCGGCCGCAATGGCGGCAGCGCTGGACACGGCATGGAGCGGCGTCGAATTGACCGGGCTGGTGGTCACACGTTACGGCCACGCCGTACCGGCCGGACGCATCGAGATCATCGAGGCGTCGCATCCGGTCCCGGACAGTATGAGCGTCGAGGCTGCAACCCGTATCCTTGCAAAACTTCGCGATCTTGGACCGGACGATCTCGTCATCGCCCTAATTTCGGGCGGGGGCTCTTCGCTTCTGGTCTCGCCTGCAGCCGGCATGACGCTGGCGGACAAGAAAGCCGTCAACAAATGCCTGCTCACTAGCGGTGCGACGATTTCCGAGATGAACACGGTGCGCAAGCAGCTTTCCGGCATCAAAGGCGGACGGCTGGCGGAGTCAGCCTATCCCGCAAAGGTCGTCACCCTGGTCATTTCCGACGTGCCGGGCGACGATCCATCGGAGATTGCCTCCGGGCTGACCGTCGCCAACCACACAACGGTCGATGATGCCCGAGAAATCGTTGCCCGCTACAGGCTCGACCTGCCGCAGGCGGCCGTGACGCTGCTTGCCGAGGGCGGATCCGCCGCTGGCGCTGTGCCTGTGAATTCTGACGTAAGACTGATTGCCTCGCCTTCGATGGCGCTGTATGCAGCGGCAGAAGTAGCGCTAGCGCACAATCTTCAGCCTCTTATCCTTGGCGATGCGCTGCAGGGCGAAGCAAAGGAAGCAGGCACGCTCTTTGCCGGCATCGCCCAGTCTGCAAAGGACAAAGGGTTGCCCATCAAAGGACCGGCGGTGATCCTTTCTGGGGGAGAGACATCGGTTTCGCTTCCGGCGGGCTCAAGCGGCCGGGGCGGCCGAAACACCGAGTTCCTGCTCAGCCTCGCTATAGGCCTGAACGGTACAAAGTCCGTCTGGGCAATTGCGGGCGATACCGACGGCATCGACGGCGTCGAGGATGCTGCCGGCGCCATCGTTACACCCGATACGCTAGCCCGTCTGCGGGAAGCCGGGGTTACGCCGCGCCAGGCACTTGCCGAACACGACAGCTACACGGCTTTTAAGGCAATTGGCGACCTCGTCGTCACTGGCCCCACTCTCACCAATGTCAACGACATTCGCGCCATCCTAATAGGATAGGAACACCATGTTTATTCGCACCAATCGCAGGGCCAAGATCGTTGCTACGGTGGGCCCGGCGTCGAACACGCCCGAAAATGTTGAAAGCGTTGTTCGATGCGGGCGTCGACACATTTCGGCTGAATTTCAGCCACGGCTGCCGTGACGACCACGCTGCTGTCTATCGCCGTATCCGCGCCCTGGAAAAAGAGCGCGGAACAGCGATCGGCGTCCTGCAGGATCTCCAGGGACCCAAGATCCGCATCGGTGTTCTCAGAGAAGGGCGGCTCGATCTTCAAAAAGGCGCGGTCATCCGTTTCGCCTGCCACTCTGACCCGGCGACAGGACTGCTGGACATCCCCCTTCCCCACCGCGAGATCTTTGCGGCGGTCAAACCCGGCGACGATCTTCTAATCGACGACGGGCGGGTACGCGTGCGAACCACCGGCGTTGAAAATTGCGATATCGAAGCGCAAGTTATCGTTGGAGGCACGATTTCTAACCACAAGGGGGTCAACGTTCCCGGCACGGTTCTCGACATGTCACCGCTTACACCGAAGGACCGGCAAGACCTCGAATTTGGGCTGGAACTCGGCGTCGATTGGATCGCCTTGTCCTTTGTGCAAAAAGCCAGCGACATGATCGAGGCACGTTCGCTCATCAGCCAGCGCGCTGGTCTTGTCGCCAAGATTGAGAAGCCTTCGGCTCTGGAAGAGATAGACGACATCGTCATGCTTTCGGATGCAATCATGGTTGCCAGCGGCGATCTCGGCGTAGAAATTCCGCCGGAAGACGTGCCGGGCAAGCAGAAAGAACTCATCCGAGCCTGTCGTATAGCGGCAAAGCCGGTGATCCTCGAAGCCACCGAGCCGCCGATCGCCCAGACGCCGCCCCACGCTGTTGCGGCAGCGGCTGCCGACGTTGCGGTAGCGCTCAAATCTCCCCTGATCGTTACCTTCACCGTTGGTGGAACGACGGCATCGCGGGTCTCGCGCGAACGCCCACCGCTGCCCATCCTGGCTATGACGCCATCGCAACATGTGGCCCGCCAAATGGGGCTGATGTGGGGCGTCGTCAGCTATCGCTGGGAGAATATTGATACCTATGAACAATCAGTCAAGCGGGCGAAACAGATTGCGCTGCACACTGGTCTTGCCGAAGCAAAGGACCATATTGTCATCATCACCGGTTTTCCGTTTGCAACCGCTGGGGGCACGAACAATCTCTTCGTTGCACAGGCTGTATGAGTTGAGGCAAATTGGCTTTTAAGCGGCTTGCAATAGCCAGGCACTGGGAGGTCGTCGCAGAATTCGGACAGTCGAAAGTTATATCATCGGTTTCACATGACGGGGCCGGTCTCCCAGGAAACAAATTCATTATCGCCAACCCCAAGGGTATCGTGTCTAGTCTGCATGCAAGAGGCGACATTAAAGGAAAGCGTTACATCCACGATCTAGAAGCTTCACATACCTATGTCTCATCGTTCATGTCGCACTTGGTTGAGCGCCGCAAGGTTCTCCCCACCAGTCGATATAGTGCAGAAGCTTCTCCGGATCATCGACGATGCGGCGCGCTCCGTCAGGAGACATTTGGCGCCATGACATCTGCGAAGCTTCCGACTGATCCCCCTTCCCGCCTTTGTTCAGCGGAATGTCGAGTTAGGGTCGGCCGAGAGCTAAAGTTTTGCAAGGAATAATAAAGCGTCACGCATTAAAGCATTTAGACCTCACGCTACAAGGCCGATGACTACTCCGGCCCTTCAAGCCCACTTTGATTGCGAATGGGAATTCGCGACGATCTTATCCACCAGCTTCAGTGGAATGCAGTGAGATGTTGATAAAGTGAGGGATTTTGCATCATGTGCGCTGACTTCCATTTTTGGCAGTGGCCAAAAAAGAGCGGGTTGAAGCTTTGCGCATCGACAGGACGACCTGCGCGTGACTTCCCAATTAGATGACTGCGACACCGTCCCGACTCCAGAACCTTAGAATGCACAAGCTTTGGCCGCGTGGAACAAAGGCACTTAGTGGCGGCTCAATCGTGCTGGCGGAGAACAGCAGGGATTGATGTTCCAGCTGTGGCGCTCTCAAGCTTCTTCACTCCGACAAACGGTACGGCTGCGGCAACGGCCTTAATTGCAATAGGCCCATACTTGTCTGCGAGGTCTTCGATAGAAGGCTTTTGTGAATTCTGCTTCGTGGGCATAATTTGTCTCCTTACAATCATCTGCGGGTACTTTGAACGGCACCACCCGCTGTGTGCTTGGTTTTGTGTCTTACGAGGAGTGCGATGAAGATCACGATGACGGGTGCAGCCAATGCGACGGCCAACTCGGCATCCAGCCTAGGCTCGCGGTGAGCCAATCCCTTGAGAAAGTATCCGAGCAAACCGACAACATAGTAGCTGACCGCGGCTATTGATAGGCCTTCGACGGTCTGCTGGAGGCGAAGCTGAAGCTGCGCGCGCTCGTTCATGGTCTGAAGGATGTCCCTGTTCTGCCTTTCCATCGCGACATCCACCTTCGCTCTAAGAAGCTGAGTTGCTCTCGCAAGCTTGCGGGACAGGTTGATTTGCCGCTCCTCGAGCGAGAAGCATGTCTGAAGCGCGGGCGCCATTCGTCGGCTTAGGAATGCCTGGAATGTCTCTCGATCTGCTACGGCTTCGAAGCCTATGGCAGCGATCCGACCGTGGACAATGTTCTGATAGGCTCGGCTTGCGCCAAACCGATAGAGAGAACGCGCAGCCCCTGCTTCAAGTCGGGCCGCAAGAATGACCAGCTTGTCTAGCAGGCCTTCGTTATCCTCTAACGATTCTGTTTGTGTCATCTGTTGTGTCGCCTCTACAAGTGAGCGCTCGATCTCCCGGACTGTCGGCTCAAGGCGGTGGGCTTCAGGAAGGCAAAGCAATGCTAGGACGCGATAGGTCTCCAATTCGAGCAAACGTTGAGCCAGAGCGCCGACCCTCATTGGAGGCACCCCGCTATTTACGATCACGATCTTCACGAACCCCTGCGGATCCGCCTTGAAGTCTGTGGCGACAGTCGCTGCGCCCCCTTCGGCTGTCATCACACATAGGGACTCCTTGGCAAACATGGCCTCAAGGTCGGGAGCTGACGCAGCGTCTACGATACGAAGATCAATGGAAACCAGGTGCGGACCGGGCTGAACCAGCGAGTACATTTCCGGCGCGATCTGCGCCGCATCCATGTTGAGCTCCTCGTCGTTCGGACACTTCTTGTACCAGCAGTAGCTCGAGAACTCGCTATGACGCTCCCATCGCAGTTGGACGTCACCCAGCGATAGTCGGTGATGACGTGCATCACACGGAACGCCGCTCCCCCCGTTCTCGGCGGAAAATTCCGACAGTACGGTAACTTCAGCATCACGTTCTGCGGAAGTCGATTGAAACGCGAAATGGATCAATCGAGCTGGCGTCTCAATTGGCCGGAATGGTCTCGCGTGGACCTCGTTCAGGACGGTCGCCCTATCTTGATGCGGCGACAAGCCAGGGGCCGCCGCACCTATGTCAATTGTCTCAAACGTCATCGATCCCGCTCCTCTCGGCATCGCTTGATTTCGATCAGGGGAAGAGACCGCGCTTGCGCTTGGCGCTGAGCACTCTCTCGACACCTATCGAGAGCGCCGCATCACGGTGCGTCAGTCCTCGTGTTTTCGAAAGACGAACGACCTCTTGGAACGACTTCTCCAAAGTCCGGTTCAAGCGATCGTTGACTTCGCTTTCGTCCCAGAAAAGCTGCTGCAGCCCTTGGACCCACTCGAAGTAGGACACAATCACGCCGCCGGCATTGCAGAGGATGTCGGGGATGACAAAGATATCGGGACGGTTCCGCAGAATATCGTCTGCTTCCGGCGTTGTCGGCCCGTTGGCCCCCTCAGCGAGGATGCGGCAATCGATCTTGCCTGCGTTGTGCTCGTCAATTACCCGTTCGACAGCGGCTGGAACTAGAATATCGCACTTCTGGACCAACAGCTCGGCAGCGTCGAACAATCCTTCCTTCGAGTATCCAGCGAGCGCACCCGTTTTTGCAACGTGGGCGTCCAGCGACCGCACGTCTAGTCCCTTTGGATCATAATAGGCGGCACTGTGGTCGCTTACACCAATGACGCGGACTCCGGACGCAGCCAGTGTCAGGGTTGCAACAGAGCCCACATTTCCGAACCCCTGAACGATCGCGGTGGCGCCATCAAGGTTCAGACCAATCGTGTCTGCGGCGCGGCGGATTAGATAGGCCACGCCACGCCCGGTAGCTTCGCGTCGTCCTACCGTCCCGCCTGTATCGACAGGCTTGCCAGTGACAACCTCCGACACCGTCTTGCCTTGATACATGGAATAAGTGTCCATGAACCACGCCATGACCTGCTCGTTTGTGCCCATATCCGGTGCCATAACGTCAGTGTGAGGCCCTACGAACGGGATCATCTCCTGCATGTAGCGTCGCGAAAGTGCCTCAAGTTCCCGCTTCGAGAGTGCCCTGGGATCCACAGCAATGCCACCCTTGGCACCGCCATACGGGAGGCCCGCTAGGGCACACTTCCAGCTCATCCAGATAGCCAGCGCGGCCACCTCCCCGACGTCTACGTTCGGAGCAAACCGGGTGCCACCCTTTGTGGGGCCAAGCGTAAGATGATGTTGGACCCGGTATCCCTGATAGACGGCAACAGAACCGTCATCACGATGGATCGGGCATGACACCGCAAGGACTCGTTTCGGCATGAGGATGCGGGCCCGCTCATGAACCGGAATATCCAGATGATCAGCAACAGTGTGGAATTGCCGGCTCGCCATCTCGAAGACAGGGCCGGTGTATACAGACGACGCTTGCATTTCGAATGATCCGTTTTCTAGTCTTGGAATTTGATCATCGTACCGCCGCCGGTAGCCTGATCGGTTGGCAACACTTCAATCCGAGCGACATCGACAAAAACCGGAAGCTCAATGGCGTTCGCTATGATCGACGAGACATTTTCTGGTTGGATTGAACGGTATCCGTCATAGAGCAGTGCACGGGCAGAGTTTCCGGCCATAGCCGTCCGATAGAGGTCGGTCTGAACGCGGCCCGGAACCACCTCAGTCACCCGAACTGAGGTTCCCAAGAGATCGCAGCGAAGGTTGTCGCAGAAGAGGCTCAAACCTGCTTTCGAGGGGCCGTAGGCTCCCATGCTCGGATAAGGTGCTCGACCGCCGCTTGAGCCAATGTAGATCAAATGCCCACGCTTCCGCTTTACCATACCCGGCAGCAAGGCACGGGTCAGATGCATCGGCGCCTTGAGATTCACGTCGATCATTGCGTCGATTTCGGCAGGATCCATCTCGTGAAAAGTCGCTCGTGTTGAGAGGATTCCAGCATTATTGACCAGGATGTCGACTTCAACGCCTTCGAGCGCGCTGGCAATCTTGTCGGTGTCGCGCACGTCTGCTTTGATCGTGACGACCCCACTGGCCGCCGAGAGCTCGTCGAGCTGTTCTTGGTTGCGGCCAACGGCATAGACACTCAGGCCTCGGCGGTTCAGCTCAAGTACCGTCGCTCTGCCGATACCGCTTGTCGCGCCCGTCACGACGGCGTTGCGGTAGGTATCAAACATAGATGTAACCACCGCTGATGACGACGTTCTCGCCAGTGGCATAGGTGTTGCGGCTCGACGCCATCATGACGATCCATTCGGCCATTTCGACGGGTTCCGCCGCTCGTCCAAGCGCGCTAGCCTTCGTGAGCTCCGGAAGGAAACCCAGTTCCTTTGCCCGGTCGGTTGCGAAACCTGCGGGAGCTACTGAATTAACGAGAATCTGGTCTTTGGCGAATTCTGCCGCAAAAGATTTTGTGAGACTGACGACCGCCGCCTTCGTTGCCGCGTAATGGGCATTTTGTGGATGAGCCTTGAATGCGTCCACGGAAGTGACGTTGACGATGCGACCGGTCACGTCGGGTGGATTGACGAATTGCCGCATGTGAAGGACGGCTGCCACCATCATGTGGTAGGTACCCTTGACATTGATGGCGTTTTCCAGATCCCACTCGTCATCGGTGATTTCGAGAATTGGCCGCCGCGGATATATTGCCGCGCTGTTGACCACCGCATTTACCCTGCCAAGCTTCTCTACGATGTCGGCAAAGCCTTTATGCGCGGCTCCTGCTTGCGAAATATTGGCAACCGCGGTTGCGACCTCAACCCCTGAGGCGCGCAGCATCTCGGACGATGAGGAAAGAAGCTCAGCATTTCGATCAATCAGGCCGATTTTTGCCGCCCCGTGCGCTGCCATTAGCTTAGCCGTGGCGAGCCCAAGACCCGATGCGCCCCCGACAATGACAACAGTTTGACCCTTCATGCCACGCCTCTTTTTCATTGAAGGTTTCATTTTGTATGTTATCACTTATATGCCAAATTTTTTTTGACACAAGTGCCGCCCTTGCTCTTTCCGTGGTAGCTTTCGGAGATTGTCCCTTACCGCTCCGGGGCCGCCCATAACAGAGTTGCTTTCATGATACCTTATCTCGCGTCTACTTCCACCGCCCTCGCTCCTCCTACGCTTGCCGAGCGGCTTATTGAGATTGGTTTTACCGGCGATGTTGAAACTGACCTGAGCACTCGCTCCGTTCTGTCGACTGACAACTCGATTTACCAAGTTGAGCCCTTGGCCGCCGTCTTCCCACGGCACGCGCAGGATTTGCAGATCATTGCTAGGGTTCTGAACGAACCGACATTCGCCGGTATAGCCGTCACGCCGCGAGGCGGCGGCACCGGGACCAACGGACAATCCCTGACGAACGGCATTGTTGTCGACTGTTCTAGGCACATGAACCGGATCCTCGAAATAAACCCGGTCGCGCGCGTAGCCCGTGTCCAGTCCGGAGTCGTCAAAGACCAACTCAATCGAGCTTTAAAGCCATATGGCCTCTTCTTCGCACCAGAACTGTCTACGTCAAATCGTGCTACCATCGGTGGCATGGTCTCGACTGACGCCTGCGGCCAGGGTTCGTGTCTTTACGGCAAGACGTCAGACCATGTCTTGGGGTTGCGCGTGGTTCTGACCGACGGCACGGACTGGTGGTCTCGTCCTTTAGAAGAAAGCGCGCTTCAAGAAGTCCTGACCCGCAAGGACCGGGTCGGCGAAATCCACCGGACGATTTCCTTGATTGCGAGGGACAAAGGCGAACGCATCGCCGAAGTCTTTCCGAAATTGAACCGCTATATGACCGGCTATGATCTTGCACATATTCGCAGGCGGGATGGACGCTTCGACCTCAACGCCATCTTGTGCGGCTCCGAAGGCACTCTGGCAATGATCGCCGAGGTGGAAGTCAACCTTCTGCCGCTCCCAAAACATGTCGCGCTCGTCAACATCCGGTATGACAACTTCAGTAGCGCGCTGGAGGACGCGCGCCGGTTAACCGTTCTCAGCGTAGCGTCGGTCGAAACCGTCGATGAAAAAGTCCTCACACTCGCCAAAGGGGATATTGTCTGGAGCGCGATCGACCGCTTCTTTCCCGAGGACCCCTTGGTCCCCTCAAGTGGGATCAACATCGCCGAGATCCTGGCAGATTCTCCCGAAGAGCTTGAGGAGAAACTTCAAAGCGTGACGCGTTCGCTCGACGGCGATCCCCTCGCCCGCCGTCTGGGTTATACCGTGGCTTATGGGCATGTGGAAGCCGAGGCAATTTGGGCGATGCGCAAACGCGCCGTCGGTTTGCTTGGGAACGTAGAGGGGCCAGTCAGACCAGTTGCATTTGTCGAAGACACGGCCGTTCCTCCCGAACATCTCGCACCCTTTATTCGTGAATTCCGCGCCCTCCTCGACGACGCCGGCCTTTCCTATGGAATGTTCGGTCACGTCGATGCTGGTGTCTTGCATGTTCGCCCGGCGCTCGACCTTTCGCGAGAAGACCACGTACCTTTGGTCCGCGACATCTCGGACGCCGTCGTTGCGCTTACGCGCAAATACGGCGGTGTACTGTGGGGGGAGCACGGTAAGGGCGTGCGGTCAGAATATGTTCCTGAATTTTTCGACGATCTCTACCCATGCCTCCAAGACATCAAGCGTGCTTTCGATCCAGACAACCGACTCAATCCGGGAAAGATCGCGACACCAGATGACACGCCTCTTTTGAAGATTGACGAGGTACCCTTTCGCGGCGCCGTCGATAGGTCACTGGGCAAAGAGATACGGGCGGCCTTCGACAATGGAACTTACTGCAACGGGAATGGGGCATGTTTCGATTTCGATGAGACCAGCCCGATGTGTCCCTCTTACAAAGCCACGGGTGATCGTCGGTATTCGCCAAAAGGCCGCGCCACTCTCATGCGGGAATGGCTGAAACAGCTTGTCGCCCAAAACGTCCATCCGGTTAGGCAAGCAGAGGCGATACGAAAGAAGAACACTCTTTCGGCTTTTCCACGTCGGCTTCTCAACTCTCTAAATCCCGCCAACCGCACCGACTTTTCACACCAGGTTCGCGAGGCCATGGACACTTGTCTTGCGTGCAAGGCTTGCGCTGGTCAATGCCCGGTCAAGGTCAGTGTCCCATCCTTTCGCGCCAAATTCCTTGAACTGTATTATAGCCGCTATGTGCGGCCGCTCAAGGATCCATTGGTCGCGGCCATCGAGACAACGCTTCCATGGATGGCGAAAATCCGGCCGATCTATAATTTCGTTGCCACGACGTCGGTCGGCCAGCGTCTTATGCGGCTGATGGGGCTGACCGCACTACCGGCATTGCCCACGGTTTCGCTTGCCAAAATCACATCCAATCGGAATGTCGCGATCGCCGACGCAGGCCTATTGGCAACCATGTCGAAGGAGGATCGACATCGCTGCGTCATCTTTGCTCCGGACGCCTTCACTGCGTATTTCGATCCACAGGTTGTCGAGGCTGCATTGATCCTGGCGGAAAAGCTTGGCCTGATCGCGCTACTTGCTCCGACCTTCACAAACGGCAAGGCACTTCACGTTCACGGCTATCTCGGCAAATTCGCCTCCGAAGCAAGAAGGACTGCCAAAAAACTGAACGAACTCGGCGATTTCGGCATCCCGATTGTTGGACTCGACCCTTCTATGACTTTGGCGTTTCGCAGTGAATATAAGAGTTCGCCGGAGATTGCACTGAGCGCGTCGATCCTTCTTCCGCAGGAATGGCTAATGGACTGTCTCCGCGGCGAGAGGTCACGAGACGCGGACAGAAGGAAATTCAAACTCATGACCCATTGTACCGAGCGGTCGAACGTAGCGTCGTCGGCAACGCAGTGGCAGGCTGTGTTCGCCGCGCTTGGCATTGATCTTACCGTCGAAAACGTCGGATGCTGTGGAATGGCTGGGACTTTCGGACACGAAGTGCGCAACCGAAAAATCTCGGAAAAGCTATACGATATGAGTTGGCGTCCTGTCCTGGCGCGTGCAGGAGGCACCGATGTGCTTATGGCGACCGGCTACTCATGTCGATCTCAGGTCAAGCTGATGGAGCGGAAGCGAGTTCCTCATCCCTTGGAGATAGTAGCCGAGCTTGTTGAGACGAGCGATGCGGGCGCGTATACAGCGATCAAGTCGTAAGGAGATTTTTTTGTCAATTATCACACAGCGGGGCAACCTCGCAGAAATTGTCGTTGCAAGACTCACAGATCGTATCGAAACCGGACAATACGGGCCGGGCGAGCGGATCCCATCAAGCTTGCAACTCTGCGAGGAGTTCGGCGTTTCGCGCACGGTAATCCGCGAGGCGCTGACATCTTTGAAAGTCGCCGGGCGAGTGACTACTCGACAAGGCGCTGGCGTCTTCGTCACTGGCAGAGACGGCAACACCATTTCCTTCGAGATCAGTCGCATTGAAGATATTCGGTCGGCGATGCAGATCCTCGAACTGCGTCTCGGTGTCGAACTTCAGTCCGTGGCTCTCGCCGCCTCGCGTCGAACCCCTGAAGCACTTGCGGAGATAGCCCGTGCGTTTGATTCCTTTGACAGATTGGAGAGCGACGACATCGAAGCGGAAGCGCGAGCGGATTTTGAGTTTCATCTTTCGATCGCGCGTGCGACGCGCAACCCACACTTCCCCAGCTTTCTCATAGCGGTTATGGAAAGCATTAACTTCGATCTCTTGCTCAAACTTCGGCAATCGGGTCGAGCCCATACGAACTATGTAAAGAAAATCAATCGCGAACATGGATCGATCGTTGCTGCAATCACGCAAGGTGACTCAAAGGCTGCTCGACATGCTATGGATGTGCATCTGTCTGAAAGCTTAAACCGATATCGTGCACTGCTCGAGGACGTCGTTGAGCACGGCGGTTCTAGAGCCAATTGATCTGTATGGTTTGCGGCCAAGTAAATTCAATATTTACTACATATTCGGATAGACCGGCCCCTCGCCGCCCTGGGGCGGGACCCAGTTGATGTTCTGGTTCGGGTCCTTGATATCGCAGGTCTTGCAGTGGACGCAGTTCTGGGCGTTGATGACGTAGGTCTCCTGCCCGTCCTTCTCCACCCATTCGTAGACGCCGGCAGGACAGTAGCGGGTCGAGGGACCGGCGTAGATGTCGTGCTCCGACGACTTCTGCAGCGCCATGTCCTTGACCTGCAGATGCACCGGCTGGTCTTCCTCGTGGTTGGTGTTCGACAGGAACACCGAGGAGAGACGGTCGAAGGTCAGGACGCCGTCGGGCTTCGGGTAATCGATCTTCTTGTGCTGCGAGGCCGGTTCCAGCGATTGGGCGTCGGTCTTGCCGTGGCCGAGCGTGCCGAAGAAGGAGAAGCCGAACAGCGTGTTGGTCCACATGTCGAGACCGCCGAGGCCGATGCCGACAAGCGTGCCGAACTTCGACCAGAGCGGCTTGATGTTGCGGACCTTCTTCAGGTCCTTGCCGATATCGGTCTTGCGCCATTCGTTCTCGATCTCGATGATTTCGTCATTGGCGCGTCCCGCTTCGATCGCAGCGGCGATCTTCTCGGCCGCGAGCATCCCTGATAGCACGGCGTTGTGGCTGCCCTTGATGCGGGGAACATTGACGAAACCGGCCGAGCAGCCGATCAGCGCGCCGCCGGGGAAGGTCAGCTTCGGCACCGACTGCCAGCCGCCCTCCGTGATGGCGCGGGCGCCATAGGAGAGACGCTTGCCGCCCTCGAATGTTCCGCGGATCGCCGGATGCGTCTTGAAGCGCTGGAATTCCTCGAAAGGATAGAGATAGGGGTTCTTGTAGTTCAGGTGCACGACGAAACCGACGGCCACCATGTTGTCTTCGAGATGGTAGAGAAACGAGCCGCCGCCCGCCGCCATGCCGAGCGGCCAGCCGAACGAATGCTGCACGAGACCTTGGCGGTGGTTCTCCGGCTTGACCTGCCAGAGTTCCTTGATGCCGATGCCGAATTTCTGCGGCTCGCGATCCTTCTGCAGATCGAACTTGGCAATGAGCTGCTTGGCGAGCGAGCCGCGCACGCCTTCTCCAACAAGCACGTATTTGCCCAGCAGTTCCATGCCGCGGGTAAAGTTCGGGCCGGGCTCGCCGTTCCGCTCGATGCCCATGTCGCCGGTCGCGACGCCGATGACGGCGCCCTCGTCGTTGTAAAGCACCTCGGTGGCGGCAAAGCCCGGATAGATCTCGACGCCGAGCGCTTCCGCGTGGCCCGCCAGCCAGCGACAGACATTGCCGAGCGAGACGATATAGTTGCCGTGGTTGTTCATCAGCGGCGGCATGAGCACGTTCGGCAGACGGATCGAGCCGGCCGGGCCGAGCACCAGGAAGTGGTCGGCGTTGACTTCGGTCTTGAAGGGATGGTCGCTTTCGCTGCGCCAGTCCGGCAGCAGGCGGTCGATGCCGATGGGGTCGACGACGGCGCCCGAAAGGATATGCGCGCCCACTTCGGCGCCCTTCTCCAATACGACGACCGAAAGATCCGGATTGACCTGCTTCAGGCGGATAGCGGCCGACAGGCCCGCCGGTCCACCGCCGACGATCACCACGTCGAATTCCATGCTTTCGCGTTCCGGAAGCTCGACCATCAAAGCGCTCTTTGCAGCTCCGGTAGGGCTTCGAACAGATCGGCGACGAGACCGTAATCGGCGACCTGGAAGATCGGCGCTTCCTCGTCCTTGTTGATGGCGACGATGACCTTCGAGTCCTTCATGCCGGCTAGATGCTGGATAGCGCCCGAAATGCCGCAGGCGATGTAGAGCTGCGGGGCGACGACCTTGCCGGTCTGTCCGACCTGCCAGTCGTTCGGAGCGTAGCCCGCATCGACCGCAGCGCGCGAGGCGCCGACGGCAGCACCGAGCTTGTCGGCGACCGGCAGGATGACTTCCTGGAACTTCTCGGCAGAGCCGAGTGCGCGGCCGCCGGAGATGATGATCTTGGCAGAGGTGAGCTCCGGACGGTCGGAGGCCGAAAGCGCGTCCTTGACGAAGGTCGAGAGACCCGGATCCGAAACGGCCGGGATGGCATCGACGGCAGCCGAGCCGCCTTCCGAAGCCGCGGCGAAGGAAGCTGTCCGGACGGTGATGACCTTCTTGGCGTCTGTTGCCTGAACGGTCTGGATGGCGTTACCGGCATAGATCGGGCGCTTGAAAGTGTCGGCGGAGACGACTTCGATGATCTCGGAAATCTGCGCGACATCCAGCAGGGCGGCAACGCGCGGCAAGACGTTCTTGCCGGTCGAGGTCGCGGCCGCGATGATCGTGTCGTAGCTGCCGGCCAGCGAGACGATCAGGTCGGAGAGCGGCTCGGCCAGATTGTTGGCGAGGTCGTCGCTTTCGGCGAGCAGAACCTTGGAGACGCCTGCAAGCTTTGCGGCCGCATCGGCAGCAGGTTTGGCGCCCTTGCCGGCCACCAGCACATGAACGTCGCCGCCGATCTTGGAAGCGGCCGTCAGTGCCTTGCCGGTCTGGTCGGAAAGAGTTGCGTTGTCGTGGTCAGCCAGAAGAAGAATGGCCATGGTCGTAAATCCTTTCTCGAACCTTAGAGGACACCAGCTTCGGTCTTGAGCTTTTCGACAAGCTCGGCGACCGATTTGACCTTGACGCCTGCCTTGCGGCCGGAGGGCTCTTCGGTCTTCAGCACCTTGAGGCGCGGCTCTGTGGAGACGCCGAAATCAGCCGGGCTCTTCTTGTCGAGCGGCTTCTTCTTCGCCTTCATGATATTCGGCAGCGAGGCATAGCGCGGCTCGTTGAGGCGAAGGTCGGTGGTGACCACAGCCGGGAGCTTGACGTCGATCGTCTGCAGGCCGCCATCGACTTCGCGGGTCACGGTCGCCTTGCCGTCGCCGATCTCGATCTTCGAGGCGAAGGTGGCCTGTCCGGTGCCGAGGAGGGCAGCGAGCATCTGGCCGGTCTGGTTCGAGTCGTCATCGATCGCCTGCTTGCCGACGATGACGAGGCCAGGCTGTTCGGCCTCAGCAACGCCCTTCAGGATCTTGGCGACAGCGAGCGGCTCGACGGCGTCGTCGGTCTCGACGAGAACGGCGCGGTCGGCGCCCATGGCGAGCGCGGTGCGCAGCGTTTCCTCGGCCTTGGCCGGACCGATCGAGACGACGATCACTTCCTCAGCCTTGCCGGCTTCCTTCAGGCGCAGCGCTTCTTCGACGGAGATTTCATCGAATGGGTTCATCGACATCTTGACGTTGGCGAGCTCAACACCGGTACCATCCGGCTTGACGCGGATTTTCACGTTGTAATCAACCACCCGCTTCACTGGGACGAGAATTTTCATGGGGTCCTTTACCTATGCGAATGTGTACGCGGTCTTCACCGATGTGTAGAATTCTGCCGCATAGCGGCCTTGCTCGCGAGGCCCGAAGGAAGAACCTTTTCGTCCGCCGAACGGAACGTGGAAATCGACTCCGGCGGTCGGCAGATTGACCATGACCATACCAGCTTCCGAATTGCGCTTGAAATGCGTCGCGTGTTTCAAGCTCGTAGTCGCGATTCCAGAAGAAAGCCCGAAATCAGTATCGTTTGCCACCGCAAGGGCTTCGTCGTAGTCTTTCACGCGAATAACCGCAGCCACCGGACCAAATATTTCCTCACGCGCGATCCGCATCTGGTTGGTCGCTTCGGTAAAGAGTGCCGGTTGCAGGAAGAAACCGGGCGTGTCTCGCTCGATGCGATCCCCGCCAAAGGCGAGCTTCGCCCCCTCCTTGCGACCGATCTCGATATAATCCACATCCTGTTTCAGCTGGCTTTCGTCTACGACAGGGCCAATATGAGTTTCGCTTTTCAACGCATCATCGATCACCAGACCTTGCAGGCGACTGGTCAAAGCCGCGACGAATCGGTCATGGATCCCTTCGGTGACAATAAGGCGCGATGACGCCGTGCAGCGCTGACCGGTCGAGAAGAAGGATGAATTCGCCGCCGCCTCGACGGCAACGGAAAGATCGGCGTCGTCGAGAACGAGGAACGGGTTTTTGCCGCCCATCTCCAGCTGGAATTTTCGATTATGTTCAATTGAGGCGAGCGCAACGCGCTTTCCGGTGCCGACTGATCCTGTGAAAGTGAGCGCGTTGACATCAGGGCTATCAAGCATTGTCTGGCCCACGACACTGCCCCGGCCCATCACCAGGTTGACGACGCCGGCTGGAGCGCCCGCTCGACTGAGGATGTCAACCAGAGCCCATGCGCAGCCGGGAACGAGATCGGCTGGCTTCAACACAACAGTGTTCCCGTAGGCGAGCGCGGGGGCGATCTTCCAGGCAGGAATTGCAATGGGAAAATTCCACGGTGTGATGACACCGACGACACCGATCGCATCACGCGTAATCTCGACGCCAACGCCAGGGCGAACCGATGGCAGCACTTCCCCTGTCAGACGCAGCACTTCTCCGGCAAAAAAGTCGAAAATTTGCCCTGCCCGCGTGACTTCTCCAATCGCTTCGGGAAGCGTTTTTCCCTCTTCCCGAGCAAGCAGTCGGCCAAGCTCTTCCTTGCGGGTCATGATCTCGTCACCGGCTCTCTTCAGCAGCGCGTGCCTTTCGAGAATCGGAGCGCGTGACCAAGACGGAAAAGCGGCCTTGGCCGCAGCGATCGCTGCACGCGTTTGTTCCGACGATGCGCGAGCATACTCTCCGATCACGTCGTTGGTGTTCGATGGGTTGATGTTGGCGGAAGCATCACCTCCCACCCATTCTCCCGCGATAAGGTTCTTGTGTAGCATGGATTCTCCTCGCTCAATGCAGGCCAAGGTAGGCCTTGCGGACCTCTTCGTTATCCAGGAGGTAAGCGCTTTCCCCCGAAAGATGGATGCGCCCATTGACCATGACATAGGCGCGTTGCGAGAGCTTCAGCGCATGGTTGGCATTTTGCTCGACAAGAAAGATCGTCTTGCCCATAGCCGCAATCTCGCCGAGCACTTCGAAAACGCGCTTAACTACCAGTGGCGCCAGTCCCAGCGACGGCTCATCAAACAGGATCAACTCCGGACGCGCCATCATTGCCCGCGCGATTGCCAGCATCTGTTGCTCGCCACCCGACATGGTACCAGCGGTCTGATTGCGGCGTTCCTTCAGACGTGGAAACAGTTCGAACATCGTCGCCCGGTCTTCCTCGAAATGCGCCATGCCGATGGGCGTCGTGCCCATCATCATGTTTTCCTCTACGCTCATGTCCTGGTAGATCTGCCGTCCTTCTGGCACCAACGCGATGCCGCGCCGGGAGATGCGGTTGGTCGCAAGCTTGGATATGTCCTCTCCATTATGCATGATCCGGCCTGCAGAAGCCCTTGGTGCGCCAAAAATCGACGACAGGAGTGTCGTCTTGCCAGCGCCGTTGGCACCAATCAGGCTAACAATCTCGCCTTTGGAAATGAAGACGTTGACATCCTTAAGCGCCTCCACCGGACCATAATGGGCGTGAACGCCCGAAAATTCCAGAAGCTTCGTCATCCGCTCACCTCTTCTTCACTTACGCCGAGATAGGCGGCGACGACGGCCGGATCATTCGCCACATGATCGGGAGATCCATCGGAAATTACCTCTCCGTGGTCGAGGACCACGATGTGCTGGGAGATACGCATAACAAGGCCCATGTCATGCTCAATCACCAGAACCGTCTGATGATGCTCGCTGCAAAGCCGCTGAATGAGTTCTGACAGCTCCCGTGTTTCAGACGGGTTCAACCCCGCCGCCGGCTCATCAAGGCAGATCAGCTGCGGACCTGTACACATAGCCCGTGCTATCTCGAGCCTACGCTGCCGACCGTAAGGCAATTCACCAGCCAGTCTGTTGGCATCATCGGCAAGATTCATCTCGCGGAGCCAAAAGTAGGCGCGATCCACCGCTTCGCGCTCGGCGCGTCTAAAAGCCGGCGTTCTCAAAACGCCACTGACGACGTTGTTTGCTGTTATCCTGTGCTGAGCAACCAGCAGGTTTTCGATGACGGACATTTCCTTGAACAGGCGGATATTTTGGAAAGTTCGCGCAATCCCTGCGCGCGTGACAAGATGTGATCCGCCTTTGATCGGAGCCGTTACCAAAGTGCCGATATCAATCGACCGGTCGTGTTGGTTTAGCAGGACCTGACCTTCACTAGCTCGATAGAATCCAGTTATGCAGTTGAACATAGTGGTTTTGCCTGCGCCGTTGGGGCCGATGAGGGCCGTGACGGTGCCGAGCTCGACGGTGAAGCTGACGTTGCGATTAGCGACGATGCCGCCGAAACGCATAGTCACATTGCGAACGTCCAGAAGAGGTGTAGTCATTGGGCAATCTCCGAACTCACTGCGAGTGGCAATGGGGCGGTCTCGCCGGGTTTACTTGGAAAAAATGCGGGTCGCTTGACTCGAACCAGACCGCGGGGTTTCCAGATCATCATGACGACCATCAGGATACCGAATACGAGGACGCGGTACTCAGCGAAGTCACGCAACAGTTCCGGCAGGACAGTAAGCACAAGCGCCGCAGCAATCACGCCGACCGTCGACCCAAGACCGCCGAGCACGACGATGGCAAGGATCAGAGCGGATTCGAAGAAGGTGAATGAGGTCGGGTTAACGAAGCCCTGGTGAACCGCGAAAAATACGCCGGCCAATCCCCCCGTGGATGCTCCAAGCATAAATGCTGTCAGTTTGGTGAAGACATGGTTCACGCCGAGCGATCTGCAAGCAATTTCGTCCTCGCGAAGCGCTTCCCACATCCGGCCAAGGGGCATGACACGCAGGCGTTCGACTGCATAGATGACCAGGCAGACAACGAGGAAAAGCACCAGATAGATAAACCAAAACTTGTAGTCAGCACTGTAGGGGATACCAAAGTATTCGTGGAACGGAACGCCGCCCTGGCGGGCTGACCGCGTAAACTCCAGACCGAAGAAGGTCGGCGGGAGCACCGGGGCGCCGTTCGGCCCGCCGGTAAAATCAAGCCAGTTATTGAGCACAAGCCTGATGATTTCTCCGAAACCCAGAGTGACAATCGCTAGATAGTCGCCATGCATTTTTAGGACCGGAAAGGCCAGGATCATACCGAATAGGCCAGCCAGGAACGGCGCGATGATAAGCGCGCCCCAAAAGCCGATGCCAAGATATTGAGATCCCAAAGCGAGCAAATAGGCGCCAACAGCGTAAAATGCGACATAGCCAAGGTCCAGCAGACCAGCGAGACCGACGACAATGTTCAGGCCGAGACCCAGAAGGCAATAGATCAAAGCGAGGATAGCAATGCCAAGAATGTATTTGTCGGCCAAGAAGGGTACGCTTAACCCCGCCACAAACAACAGGCAAAGGATGATCGCCGGCGACCTTTCTTTTCCCGTCATGACAGTGACGCCATGACTGCTTGCGGCAGACCGCCCGGCTAGTTTCTTGCCAATTGACGTCATTCCGATCAGAGACAGGGCTATTCTGCCGGCCGTGACAGCCAATGCCAAAATGATCGCCCGCATTAGTTCGTTGCGGAACGAAAAGCCCTCGAGGATGAGACCCGAGATCGGACCAAACAGGATAAGGGATATGGTGAACGTCAGGAGCGCCTGCTTCATGAGGCCAGAAATCTTGTTGCTTTCCATCACGCTTCTCCCTCACACTTTCTGGATTTCCGGCCGGCCGAGTAGACCGTAGGGCCGGAAAAACAGCAGAACGATCAAAAGACCGAAAGCGAAGACATCCTTATAGTCGGTGCTGACGTAGCCGGCGAAAAGCGCTTCGCACAGACCGAGCAAGACTCCGCCTAGTACAGCGCCAGGCAGCGAACCGATCCCGCCGAGGACGGCGGCAGTGAATGCCTTGATCCCCATCACGAACCCGATGAAAAAGTTGAACGAGCCATAGTTGAACGTCACGAGCGTGCCGCCGACGGCAGCTGTCGAAGCTCCGATGACGAAAACCGTCGAGATAATACGATCGGTATTGACCCCAAGAACCGCCGAAATGCGGATGTTCTGCTGCGTCGCGCGGCATTCGCGTCCGATTTTGGTGTAGCTGATGACATAGGTGAGTATGCCCATCGCGATAAGGGATGCGACCAAAATGACCGTTTGCATGTAGGTGATTTGCGCAAAATGCTCTTCGGTACCGAAGCGGAAAGCGCCCTGAATGAGGATTGGCACACCCTGGTCCCGCGCCCCTTGCGAAATCTGAACGTAGCTCTGCAACATGAGCGAGATACCGATCGCCGATATCAGAGGCGCCAGCTTGGTCGATCCCCGTAGCGGCCGGTACGCAACGCGTTCGATTGCCCAGCCATAAACGGCGGTGATCAAACAGGTAATTACTAGTATGGAGATCAGAGCGAATGGGACTGACTGAACACCGAAGAAACCAAGCACAGCAAGTGTGATCGCAGCGATATAGGCAGACACCATGTAGACGTCGCCGTGGGCAAAGTTGATCATGCGAATAACGCCATAGACCATAGTGTACCCCACCGCGATGAGACCATAGATCGTTCCCAGCGTGATCCCGTTGATCAGCTGCTGCGCCAAGATGTACAAATCCATGGCGAACCCCTTTTTGTTGTTTTTGGTAAGTGAACCGGCCGGCATTGCCGACCGGTCATGCTAGTCAGACAGTTTACTTACGAACAGGCGTACCCTTGTCGTCGAAGGTGTAGAAGACGAACTTGAAGTCCTTGACGTCGCCCTTTTCATTCCAGGCGAGATCACCGACGGCGGACTTGACGCTGTTCGAGCGAAGCCACTTGATCTGTTCTTCAACGCTGCCGTCCTTGGTGCCCTTCAACGCGGCCACGATTGCCTGGGCGCTGGCGTAGCCAAAGAGCGTGTAGTTATCCGGAGCGATATTCTGCTTCTTCAGATCGGCCAACGCCTCCGCCGACGCAGGATCGTCCTTCGGATCGGCAGCTGAAGAGTAGTACACGTCCTTGAGATTCTGCGGACCACCGGCGGCGGCGACGATTTCAGCCTGCGCCAGAGCGTCTCCACTGACGAAAGCGACTTTGAGCCCCTGCTCATGAATCTGACGGATCAGTGGGCCGGCTTCAGGAATGAGGCCTCCGAAATACACGGCTTTGGCGCCGGAGCTCTTAATTTTTGTAACCAGGGCATTGAAGTCGCGCTCGCCGCGGGTCAGACCCTCGTAAAGAACCGGCTGGATACCACGATCGGCTAGCGTCTTCTTGAGCGCGTCCACCAAGCCTTGCCCGTAGGTGTCTTTGTCGTGGATCAGGGCGACCTTGTCGACCTTGAGCGTCTCAAGGATAAAGGAACCGGCGACAACTGCCTGCTGGTCATCGCGACCGCAGGTGCGGAACATCGTTTCGAAGCCACGATCGGTGACGACTGGGTTCGTAGATGCGGGCGTGACGGTTAGGATGTTGGCATCGTTATAAATTTCGGAAGCCGGAATGGTGCTGGACGAGCAGAAATGTCCGACGACCGCCTGTACCTTGTCCTGATCGACAAAACGGTTGGCAACTGCAACAGCCTGCTTTGGCTCGCAGGCGTCGTCGCCCTTTACCAACTCGACCTGCTTGCCATCGATGCCCCCGGCCGCGTTAACATTCTTGATGTAAGCGGAGACACCGCTCCAGACCTGCTCGCCGAATGTGGCATTGGCCCCGGTCATCGGAGCGGCAACGCCGATCTTCACTACTTCTGCTGCGTAAGCGCCGTGCGACAACACCGCCGTGGCGATGAGTGCCGATGCGAGGAGCTTGGAAATATTTTTCATAGAGATTCCCCTGGTTAGTCCCCAGCGATGAAACCCAAGCGCACACCCAAGAGTGTGACTACCTGTATCGCCGGCCTCCCGATAGCACCTTCAAGGGCGATACCTTTGTCATTCCGACGGGCGGTCAGTGCTGAGCGGCTGGGTCGCCCATCTCCTTCCGGCCATAGAAAGACTGCATCAGTTGAGTGAAGGGCCAAACCAAGAAAGAGCGGCGATAGACAAGATTTACTTTCGTTGCATCGAATGTCTCATTCTCAGTCGAGATCGCTTCGCACTGACCAGTCTTCGGCGCAAATCCATTCGCAAAAGGTCGATATCACCTTGACCCGCTTGTGGGCTCTAGGCACTACGAGGTAGAAGCCCGGGACGTCCTTCTTGTCCATATCGGCAAGACGACCGATCCCGAAAGGTGCCACGAGTCGACCGGCCTTGATGTCGGACAACGCATCTAAGGTGGAGACAAGACCGACGCCGAGGCCCGAGACCGTTCCGCGGCGCATGGTGGCCGCATCTTGGAATTCGATTTCTCCGGCAAGTTCGGGTGCTTCGAGGCCTAGGTGACGGAGAACTTTTCCCCATAGATTGCGCGCCATGACGGGGTGCAGCAGAGTGAGCTTCGTGAGATCCTGCGGCTCCTTAATCTTGGCCGCCAAGCTTGGTGCGCAACAGATTATCTTGGGGTCATGAACCAGGAGTTGCGCATCATAGTCTTTCCAGGTTCCAAATCCCCACTGTATACAAACGTCGACCTCATCTGCTGCGAAATCGCGGATGTTGATCATCGTGGTCAGGCGGATGTCGGCGCCCGGCATCAATTCGCGAAATCGCTCCAAACGCTCCATTAAGAACCGAGTGGCGAAATAGGGGCTGACATTGATATTGATACGGTTGCGATAGGTCGAATTTGTGACGCGACGGATACCTTCTGTGAACTCGTCAAAGCCAGCTTCGATGAAATGTGAGAGAACGATCGCCTGCTCGGTCGGCTCGATGATCCGAGCCTTACGCTCGAACAATGGCACATGCAGAATATCTTCGAGGAGCTTGATCTGCTGGCTAACGGCTTGCGGGGTGACGAGGAGCTCGTCGGCCGCACTGCGAAAGCTGCCCTGACGCATGACGGCCCAAAAAGCCCGCAAAGCGTTAAGTGGCGGAAGACGTGTATGCTGACCAGCCAATTTAACCTCCGCCAAAAACTCAAAACGGTTGCAATCTGGCCCCGCAATGCCGGGCCAGACCGAGTTAGATTACCGCCTTTTCGAGGAAAGGACGATTGGCAATAATGCGCTCGTAGCCAACTTCCGACAGATCAAGTGTCCGGTACTCGCCGTAGATTATGAGCTCGGAAACGCCGCGCCCCGTTGCAGGACCCTGTTGTAGGCCGTGTCCGGAAAAACCGTTTGCAAAGATGAAGTTTTTCACCTCGGGATGTCGGCCAACGATCAGATTGTGATCGAGCGTGTTGAAGTCGTAATGGCCAGCCCACTGGTTGACGACCTTGATCGCCTCGAAGTTTGGCGATCGCTCAGCAAGTGCCGGCCAGATGATCTCCTCGAACTCGTCATACCGAGGTTCGAAATCATCCCAATCCGTGGCAGGGTCCTCGACTGGCGGGCAGCCGGTCAGGAAAAACTTTCCTTCCGGTCGGCAAAAGACCCCCGACGGATCGATCATCAACGGCAGACGTCCATTGTTGACGTTGGCGGTTCCTTCCGGTGTCTTTGCGCAGTCAAACACGAAAAGCGTGCGCTTGCGGGGTTCGACAGGAACCTCGAGACCGGCCATTTGCGCGGTCAACGCCGCGCGCGGCCCCGAGCAGTTGACGATAGTCCCGGCCTTGATCGTAGCACCGGACTTCAAGGTCACCGCCGTCACCTTGCCGCCGTTACGGCCGATCGCAACCACCTCGTCCGTCAAATACTCGGCGCCAAACGAACGGGCTTTGTTCTTGAAGCCATACATCAGGCCGGTATTGTTAAACCAACCCTCCCCCGAGCGGCCATAGGACGCGAGCTCGATGCCCTCGACATTGATATGCGGGAAAGCGTTTCCCAGTTCGTCACGGTTCCACAGGACGACATCGGCGCCACAGGAAATTTGCGCCTCGTGGTTTTCCTTAAGGATCTGCACCTGCTCAGGCGTGCTTGCCAGGAACAGGTAACCGCCCGAATGAAAGGCTAGATCGGGCTTGTCGTCGCCAACCTGCATCGTTTGGCCAAAGTTTCGGATGACCTCCGAGCCATATTGACTGATCTTCACATTGATCGGGTTGGAAAACTGCGTGCGAATCGACGACGACGACAGCGACGTTGCCGCTTTAAGGTAAGTCGGGTCACGCTCGATCACGAGAATCGAACCGGTAAAATCCGGGTTCGCCGACAGATAATAGGCCACCGCAGAGCCTATTACGGCCCCACCAACGATGACTACGTCATAGGTATCCTTCATCACTTTGCCTCGTCGTCGGGATGGGGAAGGTCTACAAACCAGCCACCAAGATGCTGGGTTGCCGGCGCATGCGGATCGAGTGGCGGAACCTTCGATTCCACCTTCTCACGCACGAATTCGGTGTTATCTTGAGGCTGGTAGCCAAGCAGGCCCCAGTTGCTCGTGTCCACCGGGCAAACCTTGTTTCTTGATAAGCCGTAGGCGACGGTGCAGCCCACATGCGGCGCGGTCAGTGACGCGGCAACCAACCTGACGCAGTCGGCGAAGGAAAGCCAAGACCACAACATGCGGCGTTCCGGCGGCTCGGGAAATGAGGAGAAGATGCGCAGGCATACGCTCTCCATTCCGAACTTGTCCCAATACAGGTTGGCCAGCGCTTCGACAAAGCATTTTGAAACGCCATAGAGGCTGTCGGGACGGACTGGCGAACGCTCATCGATCCGATCTGTCAGCTTGTGGTAGCCGATCGCATGCACCGAGGATGCATAGATAACACGCTTGACGCTATGCCGGCGGGCAGCCTCGTAAATATTGTAAGAACCCTCGATGTTGGAGGCGAGGATGCTCTTCCAGGCGGTCTCAAGGGGAGCGCCGCCAAAATGAACGATGGCGTCAACGCCTTTTACCGCTTTTTCGACGGCCTCAGCGTCCGAGAGATTGAAAACGAACGCTTCCTCGTGATCGGCGAGGTCGGTTATTTCGGTGCGGTCGGCGAGGCGAATCCTGTTGGCGAGGGGCGCAAGACCCTTGCGCAGCTCCGAACCAAGGCGTCCTGCGGCACCGGTAATCAGGATGGTATCATAGTCTTTTGCCATTACATGCCCAATCAAAATGATAACTTGGCGACAGCAGCGCCAATGCGCGCCACAGCCTCGGACAGAACCTGCTCCGACGTCGCAGTCGAAATTCTGAAGAATGGTGATAAGCCGTAGGCCGTTCCGGGAACGGCTGCGACATGGCCCTCGTCGAGCAGGTACTTTGCCACAGCAACGTCGTCCTCGAGTGTCTGGCCGGACGGCGTTTTCGCGCCGATGACCCCCGCGCAGCCGATGTACGCGTAAAATGCACCTTCAGGAGGATCGAGTGTAAGCGAGCTGATCTTGGCGATGCCCGCTACGACGAGATCACGGCGCCGTTCAAATGCGGCGCGAAACGTGCCAACATCGTCCTGCGACCCTTCAAGGGCTGCCCTTGCTGCAATCTGAGCCGGCTGGCTGACCGATGTACAGGATTGGCTCTGGATCGTCGCCATCGCCTTGATCAGATCCTTCGGGCCGGCGGCATAGCCGACGCGCCAGCCTGTCATAGCGTAAGCTTTTGACATGCCGTTGACGATCAAGGTGCGGTCTCGCAGTGCGGGGCAGGCAGCGCCGAAGGAAACGAACTTGCGACCATCGAAGATGATGTGTTCGTAGATTTCGTCGGACAGAACCAGCACCTGCGGATGCTTTTCTAAAACCGCGCCGAGCGCCTTGAGCTGTTCCTCGTTGTATACTGCGCCCGACGGGTTTCCGGGCATATTCAAGAACAACCAACGTGTCCTCGGCGTGATCGCCGATTCGAGCACGTCAGGGGTCAAGCGAAACCCGACTTCTGCCGGGCATGCCGGGGTTACGGGCACTCCGCCGAAAAGCTTCACCATTTCCGGATAGGAAACGAAATACGGCGTCGGGAGGATGGCCTCGTCCCCCTCTTCCATCGTCGCCATCAGGGCGTTGAAGATGATTTGCTTGGCGCCGTTGGCCACCGTAATCTCATCGATCGCAAACTCTAGGCCATTCTCGAGTTTGAATTTCGCCGCGATCGCCTTTCGCAACTCGGGCGTGCCAAGCGAAGCTGTATAGAGCATCCGCTCCCTGGATGCTGCTTCGAAAGCGGCCCGTGTGATATGCTCGGGCGCCGGAAAATCCGGCTCGCCGAGCCCCAGGTCGATCACGTCGACGCCGGTCGCAGCCAGATCCTTTGCCGCTTGTGATACGGCCATCGAGGCCGACGGTTTAACCGCCGCAAGGCGGCTTGCGATATGGCTCATTGGTTTTTCTCCGTCACATATCCCTTTTGAAGGTCTTCGGCTTTAGACTCGTTCGACCGCTCGTTCGGATCGCCAAAGCCGCCACCGCCGGGAAGTTCCAGAACCAGCTTGCGGCCAGCGGGAACATGCTGCCAGCCCTTCGGGCGCAACTTTGTGCCGTCGTCAAGCCGAGCAGATCCCGTGGCCCCCTCGCCGCCGCCATTTCGTCCGCGCGCCGGCGTCGATATCCGATCGAACATCGCGGAGAAATCAAACTCGTGACCATCGGCCGGGGCAATCTCGATGATCTGGCCTAAACCGCCGCGGAACTTCCCGGCACCACCGGAGTCGGGCCGCAACTCTTTGCGCCAGACGACGATCGGGCCTGTATGTTCGGTAGCTTCGATCGGCATGGTATGAACACCGGACGGGAACGCCGTCGACGACAATCCATCGATCTCGGGGCGCGCACCCATTCCACCGGAATTGAACATCAGTACTTCTGCGCGCCGTCCAGAGGCGCCGGCAACCGGGCGAGCGGAAATATGGATGTTCCAGAGCGCGGCGGCGCCTTCTGCCAGGATTTTGCCCGGTAGGGCCTTGGCAAGGGCGCCCAGAACTAGATCTGGGACCATATGGCCGATGACGTGGCGGACAGATACTGGTGCGGGACGCTCGGCATTGAGGATGTTTGTCGGCGATGAGACGTTGAAGACGGCAAGAGAGGCAGCGTTGTTCGGAATATCAGGCGCAACAACGCATTTCAGCGCATAGCACGCGTATGCTTTGGTATAGATGAGCGGGACGTTGATGCCCCAACGGCTCATTGGGTCAGAGCCGGAGAAATCGACATTGACATCCTTATCGGTAATCGTGACTTGCGCAGTCAGCTTGATTGGCTCGTCATAACCGTCTGTCAGCATATCGTTCGACCAGCTTCCGGTCGGAAGGGCAGCAATACGTTCCATCGTCGCGGCATGGGTGCGCGACAAGATGAATTCGCCAAGCGTGTCGAGGTTGTCATAGCCTACCTCGTTCAGCATCTCCATCAGGCGCTTGTGACCGACGTCGTTGCAGGCAGCGAGCGAGTAAAAATCGCCAATGACCTGGTTGGGCTCACGCACATTGAGGCGCAGGATCTTCAGGAGATCCTTGTTGACCTTACCGCGCTCGGCAAATTTCATGATCGGGATCTGGATGCCTTCTTCGTAGACGGACTTGCCGTCGGCGCCGAAGCCACGTCCGCCGACATCCACGACATGGGCGGTGCAGGCGAAGAAACCGATGAGCTCGTCGCCCTTGAATGACGGCGAGACCATCGTGATGTCGTGAAGATGGCCCGTGCCTTTCCACGGGTCGTTCGTGACATAGGTGTCACCAGGATACATCTCCTCGCGCGGAATTTCGGCGATGAAGTGAAGGACCGCCTCAGCCATCGTGTTGACGTGGCCGGGCGTACCCGTAACTGCCTGGGCGAGCATTTCGCCCTTGGCATTGTAGACGCCGGCCGAAAGGTCCCCGGCTTCGCGCACGGAAGTGGAGAATGCGGTGCGCAGCAGCGTCAGCGCCTGCTCCTCGACGACCGAGATCAGTCGGTTCCACATGACCTGCATGCGGATTTCATTGATGTCGCTCATGGTTCAAAGACCTTTCCGCACGAGAAGGATGGTGCCGTCCGCCTGGATGACCGCATCGAAGGGAGATGTGACGATGGTCGAGGTCTCGCGCTCGACGATAACGGCAGGACCGTCCACGCGCGCGCCAGGCCGCAGGGTCTCGCGCGGAATGATGGCGGTTTCGAGCGTCTTGCCCGACGTGGGATCGAAAACGGCGCGCGTAACCGGCGCGGCGGCGGGAGTACCCTCTGTCTCAAGTGCGAAGCTTTCGCCTTCGGGACGAACGTCCTGCGCCTTGACAGACCAGGTCACGAATTCGACTTCAGGCCCTTCGACCGCCCGCCCGAAGAACTGAGCGTAACGCTCCTTGAAGGCTGCTTCGATCATCGCCGAATCGCCGGCGGTGAAGGCACGGTCCGGCAGCGCGACCGGGATTTCCCATCCCTGTCCGGCATAGCGCATGAATGCGGTGATCTCACGCACGATGTCCCCATCCGTGCCGGCACGTACGAAACCCTCGGCAGTGGACTTCAGGTCGTCCAGCATGACATTGACCGAAGCGGCGTCGAACCTCGACAGCCGCATGATCTTCGACGCGAGCGCCTCGTAGCCGAACGGGGCTTTAAGGAAGCCGATCGCGGACCCGACGCCAGCCCCTGTCGGAATAAGGCACTGATCGACGCCGAGCTTTTCACATAGACGGGCAGCATGCAGCGGGGCAGCCCCACCAAATGCAATCATGATGTTGTCTGAAATGTTCTTACCATTCTCGACAGCATGCACGCGAGCGGCATTGGCCATATTTTCGTCCACGACTTCAACAATGCCAAAGGCGGCCGCATCGGGAGCAAGCTTAAGCTTTTCCCCGACATCGCGCGCAATGGCGGCGCTGGCACTCTCTAGCGAAAGCTTGATCTTGCCACCGGCAAAATTGTCAGGATCGAGCTTGCCGAGAACAAGATCGGCATCGGTGATCGCGGGCCGCTCGCCTCCGCGCTGATAGCAGGCTGGACCTGGCTCTGACGCGGCTGATTCTGGTCCGGCCTGAATCCGGCCCATGGCGTCAACCCAGGCAATCGACCCGCCGCCGGCGCCGATCTCGATCATCTCGATCACCGGAATGGAAATCGGCATGCCCGAGCCCTTGCAGAAGCGATAGGTCCGCGCCACTTCGAAGGTGCGCGCGGTGTGGGGTTGATAGTCCTCGATGAGGCAGATTTTTGCGGTGGTGCCCCCCATATCATAGGAGACCACACGGTCGAGGCCGAAGCGGCGGGCGATATCGGCGGCAAAAATTGCGCCGCCCGCAGGACCCGACTCGACCAGACGAACCGGAAATTCAGATGCCGTCTCGACGGAGATGAGACCGCCGCCGGAATGGATCATGAAGACCGAGCATTCCGCTCCCATCTCTTTCAGGCGAACCTGCAGGCGAGAAAGGTAGTCAGCCATCTGCGGACGAACATAGGCATTGGCGCAGACGGTATTGAAGCGCTCGAACTCGCGCATCTGGGGCGAGACTTCCGCCGAGATCGAGATCGGAATCGAAAGCTTGCGCGACAGGATTTCGCGAGCGCGCCGTTCATGTGCGGGATTCATGTAGGAATGGATGAAGCCGACGGCGACGGCACCAAAGCCGCGCTCCGCGATCGCATCCGCCAACCTTTCCAACGCTGCCTCGTCGAGCGGCTGCAGTTCCCGCCCCTGCGCGTCGATACGGCCCTTGACGGGAAAGCGATCCTCCCGCGGGATTAGAGGGGTCGGAAGCACCAGGCCCAGATCATACTGCTCGAACCGATTTTCCGTTCGCATCTCCAGGACGTCACGGAAACCTTCGGTGGTAACGAGAGCCGTCTTAGCGCCGCGTCGTTCGATCAGCGCGTTGGTGGCGAGCGTGGTTCCGTGGATGACAATATCGATCGCCGAGGGCGCGATGCCCGCATCCTGCGTGACGATCTCAATACCGTCGAGTATCGCCTGCTCCGGAGCGGCATAGTTCGTCAGCACCTTGGTGGAGAAAAGCTTTCCTTGCACCTCCAGGGCGATGTCGGTGAACGTCCCGCCGATATCGGCGCCAAGGCGAATTTCGTGACGCTGTGTCATGCGGTTTCCTTTGCTGCAAGCGCTGCCTGACGCATTGCGGTCAATGTCTGGCGAGGCGTCAACGCTTCGGGCGAAATGTCGAGGTCAAGAACGGCTCCCGTCTTCGAGGCCCTGGCACGCTCGAAGGCAGCAGCAAAATCCGAGGTCTTCTCGACACGCTCTGCGTGGAAGCCGTAGGATTGGGCAAGGGCCACGAAATTCGGGTTGATCATGGTCGTCCCCGAAACACGGGCGGGATAATGGCGCTCCTGATGGGCTCGGATCGTCCCGTAGATCCCATTGTTCAGCAACAAGATAATCGGCTGCGCATCATGCTGGAGGGCCGTAGCCAGTTCCTGGCAGTTCATCTGAAAGTCCCCATCGCCGGCAAAGCAGATGACGCTCCGATCGGGAAAGGCAACCTTGGCTGCGACCGCCGCTGGGACGCCGTACCCCATCGCGCCCGACTGGGGTGCGAGGAGACGAGCCTTGGGTCCGAATTTGATGAATTTGTTAGGCCAGACCGTGAAATTTCCGGCGCCGTTCGTGAGGATCGCGTCTTCGGGCAGGATATCGTTGAGCAATGCCGTCACCTTGCCCATGTCGACAGGAGATGGCAGATCGGGAAGATCGAAGCCCTTCTCATATGCAGCCCGTCCCTTTGCACACCATTCGCTCCATTCGCCCTTAACGGGCTCGAGGCTTGCAAGTGCTTGCGCAAAGGCATTTGGGCCTGCATGGATACCCAGAACAGGACGGTAAACCTTGCCGATCTCAAGATCGGAGCCATGTACGTGTACGATCTGCTGCCTCGGCTGCGGCATATCAAAAAGCGTGTAGCCATCTGTCGAGTTTTCGCCGAACCGATTATTGATCGCCAAAATGACATCCGCCTCACGCAGCAGTTCTTTCACCGACGCCATCATACCGACGCCGGCTTCGCCACAGAAGGTGGGAGAATGGTTGTCGTACTGGTCCTGGTAGCGAAAAACCGAAACCACCGGGATGTTGGATGCTTCTGCAAAATGCTGGAGGGCTCGCGCAGAGTCTTCGGCCCAATTGCAGCCACCATAAAGAATAACAGGCCGTTTGGCCCCTTCCAATAGAGAACGAAGGCGCTGCATCGCAGCAGCAGAGGGGGCAGGCTCCGCGACTTCCAAAGGACCCGAGAGCGGCTCGGCCTCGCTCAACGATGTCAACATATCTTCCGGAAGAGCGATAACGATAGGGCCGGGGCGACCGGTTACCGCCAAAGTCCAGGCACGCGACAGGATTTCCGGAATGCGATCGACCTGGTCGATCTCGACCGCCCATTTCACCATCGTTCCGAAAACCGCTTTGTAATCGACTTCCTGGAACGCTTCACGCCCCTTCATATCTGTGCCAACCTGTCCTACGAAGAGGATCATCGGAGAGCTGTCCTGCATGGCTGTGTGAACGCCGATCGATGCATTGGTGGCGCCGGGTCCACGCGTAACGAAACAAATGCCTGGCGTTGCGGTGAGCTTGCCATACGCTGCTGCCATGAAGGATGCGCCCCCTTCGTTTCGGCAAAGCACGAAGTCCAGACGCCCCTTAGTATCGTGCAACGCATCCAAGACAGCCAGATAGCTCTCACCCGGCACGCCGAAGCTTTTTTTCGCTCCGAGCGCCAACAGGCTCTCGACGAGCAGCTGCCCCCCATTACGTTCCATTTTTTCGTTCCTGTCGTTGATTAGAGATGAGTTTTCTTGTGTCGTAGTTAGCTGGCGTATCCGCGCCCGCCAGCAAAGCAATTGCTTCCTGGCCGAGACTTTCCGCGTTGGTTCCGTCAAAGCTAACGCTGTGAACGGAGACTCCCGTGCCGACCAGGTCGTGACGAAGTGCGTCTGAAACGCCCGAGATAGCCGATGCCAAGCTTCGCTCAAGAAAGGTCGAGCGGTCGGCACTGCTCGGCGCGATCATGATGACCGTACCGTAGCCCTGAGCAATCATAGAAGGTACAATTGCTCGCGTCAGATGCAGCGTCGCTGAAAGATTGACCTCTAGCGCCATGTCGATATCCGCTTCTGCAAGACGCAAGAAGCTACCTTCTTCTGGCCACCGAAGCGCCGCATGCACAATCGCATCGAGCTGCAACCCCTCGGCGACAAGCCTTACATAGTCACGGTCTGTCAGGTCCATGGCCATGGGACAAATTCCGAAGTCACCGCGCATCTCTTCCAACGCGATGCGATCCCGCCCCAAGGCATGGACTTCCCAGCCTTTTTTGGCCAGCGCTGTGGCGACATTGCGCCCAGGGGCGCGGGTTGCTCCGGTAACCATCACCCTGTTCATGCTCAGCCTCCAAAGTTGTTGGAGATAATGTCGGAGCTGCCGGGCGTGACAAATCAAGAAATGGCCCAGTTCGGCAAGTTCTACTTGTCAAACGCGTTCGTGTTGATAGCCATTCCTCAATGGATATCAGTTCCCCCAGGCCATGTATGCATGCCCCTTCCATGCAAGCGGTTCTTCAAAATCTTGAATGCGACTTCGCTTGGCGAATGGCACGCGCCAGCAACATTAACCAATTGCCACAAAGACCATAGCGACGTAGGACCGCCGGCTCTTGTCGCCATCTCAAGAGACGATCTGTGCATACGGCATTGCCGCGCGCTCGGCCCTCCGCCTGTGTTCCGACTGCTGAAGACACTCATCATTGACGAGAAAGGAGAGCGCCGAACTGTTCACGTAGCGGTGAGCGCACCTCCTTCACGCGGCAGGTCTGTATCGTGGAGACGTTTTTGCCGCGGAGATCGTATCGCTTATAAATATCTAAGTACTCGCCAGAGGCTTCGGCATGTCGCCTTGCTATCGAAAAGTTTGCGTTGATACTCGGTTTGGCCGGTCTCATCGGGCAACCCCAGCAGGCCGTCCGACGACATGATCAGGTTTGCGCCGCGCTGCGCCTATCTTCAGGCTGGAACGGGGTTGGTAGCGATCCCACAAGATCGATCAGCAACAATAGCAGTGTTGCGACTTTTGGCAGGGCGATGGTGCTGGCAAGCGCCAAGAAAATCCAAAGCAGACCTAAGTAGAAAAACCGCCCGCGCGACCGCCGTAGAAACTGATGATCGCCAGTGGTGCGATAGCCGCCAGCGTGTAGATCGGGGGCTCGAACAATTTAGTCCTTTTTTGGCCAGATCGGAAGCCACGCATCTGTGCGACACCTCGTATCACCTAAATGGTGTTTTCAGCCATCGCAGCTCGTCTTGACATAATCCCAGTAGATCTTGCTGATCTGCCGGGTTACGGGACCGGGCTTGCCGGATCCGATCGGCCGGCCGTCGATCTCGGTCACCGGCGTGACGCCGCCAAGCGTGCCGGTAACGAATGCCTCGTCGGCTGAATATGCCTGCGCGAGGGTGAATTCGAGCTGCCGCGAGGGACCGACATGCTCGCCATAGAGGTCGATGACATGGCCTCGGGTAATGCCGTTGAAGCTGTATTTACCCATCGACGTCCAGAGTTCGTTCTTGCGTACGATGAAGAAATTGGTGGAATTGCAGCTCGCCACGAAGCCGAGCGGATCGAGCATCAGCGCCTCGTCTGCGCCAGCGGCAATGGCCTGAATGAGCGCCTGGATGAGGTTGAGGCGGCTGTGTGAGTTGAGGCGCAGATCGAAGACATCTGGCGCACTGCAGCGATAGGTCGACGTGAAGAGCTTCAGCCCGCGATCCGATGCTTCGAAGATCGGGCGTTTCAGTTCCGCGACGATGACGACGGTGGCGCCGCCAATGATGAAACGGGGATCCTGGTTCGGCGTCGCCTTGCGGCCGCGGCTGATCATCAGGCGTATATGGGCGCCGTCGGTCAGCCCGTTGCGGGCGCAGGTCGCCAGGATCGCATCGACCACTTCCTGCCGCGTCATGCCGATATCGAGATTGATGGCGCGCGCGCCCTCGAACAGGCGATCCATGTGCTGCTCGACCGAAAGAAGCCGGTTGTTGACCAGCCGCAGCCCTTCCCAGATGCCATCGCCAAGGACAAAGCCGCTGTCGAACACCGAAACGGAAGCCTGGTCGCGGTGAACGAACTCACCGTTCAGATAGATCATGACGTCGTCGTTCTTCTTGTCGCCGACGTAGCTCTGTGCGCTGTGTTGCGTGGTCATTGCATTGCCTTCAGTGAGAATTCAGAGGAGCGCTCGATGAACGCCCGTGTCTTTTCGCGTTGAGGATTGTTGAAGATCTGGTCCGGCGTGCCTTCTTCGTGGATGACGCCGTCGAGGATGTAGAGAACACGCGTCGCGAAGCGGTAAGCGAAGCCAAGCTCGTGGGTGACGAGCAGCATGGTCCTGCCCTCCTCCGCCAACGCGTTGATGGTGCGCAGCACTTCGCCGACCAGCTCGGGATCGAGCGACGAGGTCGGCTCGTCGAACAGCAGGATTTCCGGGCGCATCGCCAGCGCGCGTGCAATCGCGACGCGCTGCTGTTGGCCGCCGGACAATCGTGCCGGAAAAGCGTCGAGCTTTTCCGAAAGGCCAACCCGGTCGAGTTCGGCCACGGCGCGTTCGCGGGCTTCCTGCTTGGGCAAGTGGCTGACCGTGACCAGCCCCTCCATCACGTTCTGCAGCACCGTGATATGTGGGAAGAGGTTGAACTGCTGGAAGACCATGCCGATGCGCTTGCGCACATCGCAAAGCTCGGCCTCGGAATAGACGACGGTGTCCTTGCCGCTGCGATCGCGTTTCACGCGGCCGATCTGCCGGCCATCCAGATCGATACGGCCGTCCGTCGGTGTTTCCATAAAGTTCAGGCAGCGAAGAAACGTACTCTTGCCAGAGCCGCTTCCGCCGATGATGGCGATGCGCTCGCCCGGCATGACGTCAAGATCGATGCCCTTGAGAACTTCCAGCGGGCCGAAGAATTTGCGCAGGCCGGCGCTGCGGAGAATGGGACTGTTCATGAATTGCCCTCTGGATCAGCGATTGCGCGCCATCCGACGCTCCAGCACCATCGATGTGAGGCTGAGCGGATAGATGATGATGAGATAGACGATGCCGACCGCCGTCAGGATTTCCAGGGGCCGGTAGAAGGTCGCGCTGAGCAGCCGCCCCTGATACATCAACTCCTGGACGCTGAGCACGGAGGCGAGCGACGTGACCTTGGCGACTTCGACCGCGCGGTTGGTGAAGGCCGGCAGCATGCGCTGGGCGACCTGCGGCAGGACGATGCGGCGGAATGTTTCGCTGCGGGTCATGCCGAGAGCCTTGGCGCCCTCCCACTGGCCACGCTCGATGGAGAGAATGCCGCTTCTGAAGATTTCCGCGCAGAACGCCGCCGTGTTCAGGCTGATACCGAGCGATGCGGCGACGAACGGGGTCAGTTGCGCGCCGATCAGGATCGGAAAGGCGTAGAAGAACCAGATAAGCTGGATCAGCGCCGGAATGTTGCGGAAGAATTCGACGAAGCCGCGGCCGAGTATCTGGGGTACACGGTTCGGGCTAAGCCGCAGCAGCGCGATGAAGTAACCCAGGACGAGGCCGACCAGCAGGCTGATGGCCCAGAGTTCCGCCGTAACGATGACGCCTCTCCAGAGAACCGGCAGGCTGCGCCAGATGATGCTGAAATCCCATTGATAGTTCATCGCGGCCTCAGACGATCCTGACCCGGTTCTCGAACGATTTCGCCAGAGAACTGAGACCAAACAAAAGGAGGAAATAGATTGCCGCCACCACTGTGTAGACCTCCAGCGGACGGTAGGTGATCGAGGCGACCTGCATTGCCTGGTAAAGCAGTTCACCATAGGCGAGCGTGGACGCCAGCGATGTCGTCTTGATAATCTCGAAGGATCGCTCGATGAAGGGTGCGATCATGCGGCCGATGGCCTGCGGCAGGATGATGCGCCGAAGCGCCTGGCTGCGCCGCATGCCGAGCGCCTTGGCGCCTTCCCACTGTCCCGGCGCAATCGATACGATGCCGCCGCGAAAGACTTCCGAATAGAACGCGGCCGATTGGGTCGTCAGCGCCAGCGCTGCTGCTTCCAGCGGTCCCATGGAAATATTGGCGACCACGGGCAGCGCGTAATAAAACCAGAAGAAATGGACGATGCCCGGCGTATTCCGGTAGAAATCCACATAAAGGGTCGCGGGTATGCGCAGCAGGACCGTGGGCGACATGCGCATGCAGGCGATTACTCCGCCCAGAAGAACACCGAGCGCGATGGAGATTGCGCCGATGGTGATCGTTCCGACGAGACCTTCCACAAGCATCGGAAGGTGCTCGAGAACCGCATTGAAATCCCATTGATAATTCATGCGCCACCACGAAGCTTCGCCACGCCGCGCAAACCGCCTGCTTCCGCGACCAGACCGATGCATAGGCTCGAGAATTGCCTGCTGTTGCGTGCTCTGAGTGGCACGCGACAGCTCCGATGCTGCTTGGCTGGTTAGGTCCACCGCTCCTTTACGAGGCCGGGAACTGTCTTAGGATCGATCCCCTTAGAAGCCAAGTAGGACTCGAAGATCTTCGACGTTTCGCCGCTGGAGTAAAGCTTGTCGATGTAGTCATTCACCCATGTGCGGAAGGACGGATCGTCGCTTTTGATGAGGCCGACACTCGTCGGAATGGCGATGACCTCTTCCGGCAGCACAACCTTGCCCATCTTCAGGCGGGAATATTGCACGATCAGCGCGGGATGGAATTGGGAAACCACGTCTACACGATTTGCCGCGAAGGCAGCAATGGCTTCGTCATTGTTGGCGAACCGCTCGATTTCGGCTTTCTTCAATTTTTCGGTCAGCTGCGCGTCGACATTTGTGCCTAGCGTCACGCCGATGCGCATACCGCTCTTGTTCAGATCCTCCCAGGTCTTGACCTGTGTATTATCCTTCACTAGTGCGCCCATAGCATAATAGAAGAGTGGCGCTTCGGGAAAGTCGATGGCCTTTTTGCGTGCTTCCGTCGGGTCTAGAACGAACATCACGTCGATCTGATTTGCCTGAATGCCCGCAACACTGTTGCCCCAGGTCGTCTCGACGGGCTCGAAAGCAACACCCAGTTCCGTGGCCATCTTCTTGCCAATCTCGACACAGACACCGCTCCATTGACCCGACATCGGGTCCTTGGCGAACCATGGGTCGGCTGCGGTCACGCCGACGCGCAACTTGCCCAGGGTTTTGACGGAATTCAGTGACGCCGCCGCAAACGCGCCTCCAGGCATCTGGAGCGCCGGAAACGCTGCTGCTAGCGCCGCATACTGTAGAAATTGTCGCCTTGAGCTCATGTCCTTGTTCCCTCACTGGATTGCAGGTGGACGCACCATTTAGTATTGTTGACAATCGATTAACAACATTCATAATTCAAGGAAAAATTTTCCGCCTAGCAAGAATGTTTTGAAACGGCTGAGCTTCGTCACCTAGAGAACGGGAACGGCCGTTCGCCGAAATAACGGAGAGCAAATTGCGTCCGGTACGAAAACAAACGTTCAGAGAGCAGATTGTCGAAGAACTGCGCGGCGCGATAATGAATGGCCAGCTTCCACCCGGCAGTGCCGTCGTGGAGTCCGATCTGGCGGTTCGCTTCGGCGTCAGCCGCGGCCCCTTACGTGAGGCGCTCCGCCACCTGATCGAAGAGGGTCTGCTGGTGACCGTTCCCTATACCGGCACGCACGTCATCAGCCTGTCAGTGGAGGATATACATGAGATATTTTCGCTTAGGACAGAATTGGAGATTTTTGCATTTAAGCTGATTTGGGAGAACCGCACGCCCGCGTTTTCGCAAGAAATGATCATACGGCACGAGCGGCTCCTGAACTGCATTGACAGCGGCAACGACGAGGGCAGCATCAAAGCCGAGCTCGCCCTGCACTCCTACGTTTATGAGGCGTGCGGCCACAAGATACTCTTCGACATCTGGCGGGGATTGCGGGGCAAACTGCAACTCTATTGGGCGGCCCATCACCGCGCGCACGAACGCCGCGGCCCGAAGCGTGAAAGCCATGATAACTATGTCCGGCTAGCCATGGGAGCAGACTTTGGAATGATGACCGCTGAAATAAGGGGTCACATGCTACAGGGATTTGAGCGGACCGAGGCCTTTCTCATGGATGTAAATCGAGGTGCAAACACATCGCTGGTGTCTCGATAGGTAAAGGAGGGCCCGTAGCTGTCGTTACCCTGCGATCGACGCGGCGCAGACTGTGAAAACGCTATAATAACTGTCACGAATGCTACCGTCATTGACACCCATCAGTGCATTCAATCCACGTGGAGGCACAGATATTTGACCTCGACATAATCGTCGATCCCGTATTTCGATCCCTCGCGACCTTGGCCCGATTGCTTGATACCGCCGAAGGGCGCGACCTCCGTGGAGATCGCGCCGGTATTGATGCCGACCATGCCATACTCCATCGCCTCGGCGACGCGAAAGACACGCGATAGATCCTTCGCATAGAAATAGGACGCGAGACCGAACTCAGTGTCGTTGGCCATCTCGATCACCTCGTCCTCGGTTTCGAAACGAAAGAGTGGCGCCACCGGTCCAAAGGTCTCCTCCTTCGCCACCTTCATGACCGAGGTCACGCCCGTCAGGATGGTCGGCTGGAAGAACAGCCCTCCTCGCGCATCGCGCTTGCCACCAACGGCCACCGCGGCCCCCTTTTCAAGCGCATCGGCGATATGTTCCTCGACCTTCTCGACGGCCTTTTCGGTGATAAGGGGCCCGGCGACCACGCCCTGCTCGAAGCCGTCGCCGACCTTCATGGCCGACACTTTTTTCGCCAGCTTCTCGGCGAAGGAATCGTAGATACGTGCTTGCACGTAAATCCGGTTGGCACAGACGCAGGTTTGACCGTTGTTACGATACTTGGAAATCATCGCGCCCTCTACCGCAGCATCGACATCGGCATCGTCGAAAACGATAAAGGGTGCATTGCCGCCAAGTTCCAATCCAAGCTTCAGGATCTGCTCGGCGCCCTGGCGCATCAGGATTTTTCCGACGCCGGTAGAACCCGTAAACGTGAGTTTGCGAACCTTGTCGTTCTCGGTGAATTCCAGGCCGATATCGGCGGATTTCTTCGACGTGACGACGTTGAAGACACCGGCGGGAAGCCCGGCGCGCTCGGCGAGGAGCGCCAGCGCCAGGGCGGAAAGCGGCGTTTCAGCCGCGGGCTTTGAGACCATGGAACAACCGGCGGCAACAGCCGGTGCGAACTTGCGCGCCAGCATGGCATTAGGGAAATTCCACGGAGTGATCGAGGCGACGACACCGATCGGCTGCTTCAGTACGATGATGCGCTTGTCCTGTTGGTGGCCAGGGATCGTGTCCCCGTACACGCGCTTGGCCTCTTCGCCGAACCACTCGACATAGGATGCGCCATAGAGGATCTCTCCCCTCGCCTCCACCAACGGCTTGCCCATTTCCATGGTGAGGATCACCGCGAGATCGTCGACATTCGCGACGATCAGGTCGTAGAGCTTGCGCAGCACTTCCGCGCGTTCCTTGCCGGTCTTCTTCGCCCAGAGCTTTTGCGCCGCGTACGCTGCACCGATGGCACTAGCGGCATCGGCTCGCGTCATGTCCGGCAAGGTGGCGATCACTTCTCCGGTCGACGGATTGGTGACGTCGAACGTCGCCCCGCCGTCACCTTCTGCCTGCCATTTGCCGGCAATCAAACCCTTGTCGGTGGCAAGCGACGGATCTTTCAGTCGGCTGAGAAGTGTGTCGGACAGAGCCATGGCAGGGTTTCCCTCAATTGGCTGATATCTGCTGCAGTGATCGCGACCAGTTTCCTCTGGCCGCGGTATCAGGATCAGACGAATGCATGTGTCGATTTCGGCTCAAAACTCAGCCAGGCCTGATCGCCCCGGCTAATGCTCGAGATCGCCTCATGACCAAACGGGAGGCGCACCGAAAGGCTTTCGCCATTGCCGGTACGCGTGCTGACTTCGACATTGTTGCCGAGGAACGTGATGTCGTTGATCGTCACGGCAAGGCCGTTGTCAGGCTTGGCGCTTGAGAGCGACAGCCGCTCCGGCCGCAACAACAGAGAAGCGTGTTTGGCGCCCGCCTTGCCGGAATGCATAGGTACGCCGTCGACAACAGTGCCGCCCGGCAGCGAGAGCCTTGCCTTGCCGTCGACGCTTGAGAGTATCTCGGCATTGATGAAATTGCTGTCGCCGATGAAGCCCGCCACGAAATGCGTAGCTGGATTTGCATAGAGCTCCTGCCCGGTCCCGATCTGGTCGATCTCACCCTGACTGAACACGGCGATACGATCGGACAGGCGCAACGCCTCTTCCTGGTCATGGGTGACGTAAAGAATGGTCACGCCGGTTTCCTGGTGAATACGGCGGATCTCGAACTGGATTTCTTCACGGAGCTTCTTGTCGAGTGCCGACAACGGCTCGTCCATCAAGAGCACAGGCGGATTGTAGACCAGTGCCCGGGCCAGTGCGACGCGCTGTTGCTGGCCGCCGGACATCAGGGCCGGCTTACGGTCTTCAAAACCCTCGAGACGGACCAGCTTCAGCGCCTTCTTCACCCGCTCGGCGATTTCGGCCTGTCCGAGGCGACGGATGCGCAGCGGAAAGGCGACGTTCTCGCCCACGGTCAGATGCGGAAACAGCGTATAGCGCTGGAACACCATACCGATGTTGCGTTTGTGAGAGGGCGTCGCGAGCAGGCTTTGCCCGTTCAGAAGGATATCGCCCTCCGTCGGGTCCTGAAAACCCGCGAGGATGTAGAGCGTCGTCGACTTGCCCGAACCGGAGGGCCCGAGGAAGGTCATGAACTCGCCCTCGGCGACGTCCATCGTTACGTTCTTGACGGCGGTGACCAGCCCGAACGCCTTGCGAATTCCACGAATGGAGAGAAACGGCTGCGTCATGCTTTACGTCCCTTGCGGAAGAGTGCGGCCAGAACCATCAGAAGGATGGTGAAGGCAATAAGAATGGTGGAGGCGGCGGCGATGACGGGCGTCAGATCCTGCCGCAGAGTGGCCCAGATCTTGACCGGCAGTGTCTGGAGTGTCGGGCTGGCCATGAAGATTGCGAGGACGACCTCATCCCACGAGGCGAGAAAGGAAAAGATCGCTGCGGCGAAGATACCATGGCTAACGGCGGGAACCGTTACCCGTATACGAGCTTCCCAAGGGCTTGCGCCACACAGGATCGCTGCGTCCTCAATCGACTTGTCAAAACCTTGCAGTGCGTTGCCGATCGAGATGATCGAAAACGGCAGCGCTATCAGCAAATGTGCAATGACGAATCCTATCGTGGTGCCCGCCAGCCCGAGCTGCAGAAACAGCGCGTAAAGCGCGACGGCGAGCACCACGACCGGGAGGATCATGGGGGTGAGGAAAAGGGCCCGCAGGGCTTCTCGGCCGGAGAACGTGCCGCGGTCGAGACCGAGGGCGGCGAGAAAGCCTAGCGCGACCGAGAGAACGGTCACGATGGCCGCGATCTTCAGGCTCGCCCACGCCGAATAGAGCCAGCGCGGATCGGCAAAGAGCTCCTGATACCATTTGATCGTCCACGACGGTGGTGGAAAGATCAGCCACTGCGACGAACCGAAGGAGAGCGCCGCGATGAAGACGATCGGCAGGATCAGGAACAGGCACACCAGGACCGTGAGGCCGACCAGGAACGGCTTCAAACCGCCGAGCTTGTCGAAATCGAGCAGCATGATCGTCACCTCGCCCGATCGGGGTTCAGGAATTTGAGCTGTACGGCGTAGAGCGCCAGGGTAACGAGGAGGAGGACGAGCGCCGCAGCGCCTCCCATGCCCCAGTTGACCAGCGACTGCACGAACTGCGCCACGAGTTCGGCCAGCATCATGTTGGACGTGCCGCCCAGAAGGGCCGGCGTGACGTAATAGCCGAGCGACATGACGAAGACCATCAGCGCGCCAGAGGCAATGCCCGGCAGCGAAAGCGGCAGCAGTACGCGAGTGAAGCACTGCCGTTTGTTGGCACCGCAAAGTGCCGCGGCCCGCAGGATGGCCGGATCGATCGACTTCAGGATGCCGATCAGCGGCAGGATCACGAACGGCAGCATGATATAGGTCATGCCGATCGTGACGCCGACGAGATTGTTCACCAACGCCAAAGGCGTATCGATGACGCCAAGGCTCATCAGCATCTTGTTGACGACGCCGGTGCGCTGTAAGAGCACCATCCAGGCATAGGTGCGAGCTAGGAGGTTGGTCCACATCGACAGTACGATGATAGCCATCACCAGTCGTGACCAACGGTCGGGCATGATGGCAAGCAGCCATGCCACCGGAAAGCCAATCGTCACGGCAACTGCCGTGACCAGACCGGCGACCGTAAACGTGTTCAGGAAGACGCGCAGATAGGTCGTCGAGCCGAGAAGCTCCCGGTAGTTCTGAAGACCTGGTGCAGGTTCGAGCACGCTGCGCATCAGCAACATAAGTACCGGGACGACGAAGAAGAACACGATCAGAAACAGAGCTGGCACGACATAGCCGAAACTGCCGTTGCGCGTGATCTTTGTCCGTCCACTGTCAGTCGCTACCGACAGAACCATTTCAAACCTCCCGGTTCCTCACAGAAGTAAACGGGCCAGAGACTGGCCCGTGTCAGGCGGACGGCGCCGTCTATTTGGCCTGCCAAGCGTACCAGCGCTCACCGATGGCGTCGCGATTGTCGGCCCAGTACGACATGTCGGCGTTCACCTGGCTCGTCGTCTGCTGGTCAGGCAGGGTTTTTGCGGTCTCTGGATCCATCAGCTTACCAGAACCAAGATTGGTGGGCGCATAGCCCGTCGCCTTGGCGAAATCGGCCTGCTGTTGGGCGGACGTCGCTGTGGCGATAAACTTCATAGCGGCGTCAAGGTTGGGCGCACCCTTCGGTATGACGAGCGAATCTGCGGCCGTGATGTTGTGATCCCACGAGGTCTCGGCTTTCACGCCACTCGCCGCGAGCGCCGTCATCCTGCCGTTCCAGATGCTACCGAACGGCGCTTCGGCCGAGGCGAGAAGCTGTTGCGACTGAGCCCCGCTCGACCACCAAACGATATCCGACTTGATCGTGTCTAGCTTCTTGAAGGCACGATCAAGGTCGAGCGGATAGAGCTTGTCGGCCGGTACGCCGTCGGCGAGCAGTGCCGCCTCGATCACGCCCGGAGCAGACCACTTGTAGAACGTTCGTTTACCGGGAAATTTCTGCGTGTCAAAAAGGTCGGCCCAGGTTTTCGGGCACGCGCTGACGGCGTCCGAATTACATCCGATCACGAACGAATAATAGAAGCTACCGACCGAGTAATCAGTGACGAAGCGCGGGTCGAGCTTCGACTTGTCGATTACGCTGAAGTCGAGTTTTTCAAGCTCTCCCTTTTTACCTGCCTGGACAGCATAGTCTCCCTCGACGTCGACCACGTCCCAAGTGACTTGATTCGCTTCAACCATGGCTTTCAGTTTGCCATAGTCGGTAGGCCCATCCTGAAGAATCTGAATGCCGGTCTTATCAGTGAAGCTATTGGCCCATGCGGCTTTTTGGGCGTCCTGCGTTGTACCTCCCCAACTTGAGAATGTCAGGGTATCCGCCTTCGCGGTAGCCGAGACCGAGACGAGCGCGGCAATTGCCGCGAATGCAAACTTGATTTTCATGTTCCCTTATCCTTTGTTTTAGTGTCCACGCATTCCTTATGCCGTCGGCGTCTCAGCTCCTTTCGGAGAGAAGTTCGCTGGCTTCATAATTTTGTTTTCCGCCACCTGGATTAGGTCACGGATTTTGGGGAGAAACGCCTGCCATCGCGGATCAGCCATGAGGCTGTGACGGCGTACTTCGCGATCATCGAGACTGGAAAAGGCCCAGATGTGAACGATCTCGTTGATCGTGCCTATCTCGGAAAAGAAATAGCCAACTAGGGCGCCAAGGTGGCCTTTTTGGATTTCGATGCCCTCTTCCTCAACTACCTTCAGGTATTCCGGAATGGCGCCGTTCTTCAGTTTGTAGGTCCTGATCTCGTAAAACATCGCACTCACCGCATCACGAAGGGGTCGGGGAACGGCTCGTCGGATGTTCTCAGCCACACCGTCTTCGTGCGGGTGAAATCGAGCGCTGCGGCCATCCCACCTTCTCGGCCGTGCCCGGACTGGCCATATCCACCAAACGGGGCGATCGGCGAGACGGCGCGATAGGTGTTGATCCAGACGATGCCGGCGCGGATACGCTTGACCATCCGATGTGCCCGGGTCAGGTTCTGGGTGAAGACGCCGGATGCAAGCCCGTATCGGGTATCGTTTGCCAGGGTGACCGCTTGATCCTCGTTCGTGAAGGACACGACCGAAAGTACTGGGCCGAAGAGCTCGGTTTCGACCGAGGCGGCATTGATGCCGTCACAGTCCAGAATGGTCGGCATGTAGTAGAAACCATCGCCTTCGCCGGCGCGGCCACCGGTCACGACCTTTGCACCGTAATTGACAGAAGCTAACACGACCTTTTCGACATGATCGCGCTGGCGCTTGGTGCAAAGCGGGCCGACCTCGGTTGCCATGTCGAGCGGCGTACCGATGCGGATTGCCTCGGCCTTTGCCTTGAGGAGCGCGACGAACCTGTCTTTCACCGAGCGCTCGACAAGCAGCCGGGACCCAGCGACGCAGCTCTGTCCGGTGGCGGCGAAGATACCGGCAACCTGGGCATTGGCGGCGCTTTCGAGATCGGCATCGGCGAACACGATAAACGGCGACTTACCGCCGAGTTCCAGCGACGTGCTGGCAAGATTTTCCGCCGAATTGCGCACCACATGCGATGCGGTGGCCGGTCCACCGGTGAAGGCGATGTGGGCGACATCAGGATGCCGGGTGAGTGCACTCCCGCAGGACGGGCCGAAGCCGGTGATGACGTTGAGCACACCCTTGGGAAAGCCTGCCTCATGCACGAGACGGGCAAATTCGAGCATCGGCGCCGGGCCGTCTTCAGAAGCCTTGACGACCATTGTGCAGCCGGCGGCGAGCGCCGGGCCAATCTTGACCGCGGCCAGAAAGAGCTGGCTGTTCCATGGCACGATGGCGGCAACGACTCCAACGGGTTCGCGCCGCGTCCAGACGTCCATCTCGGCCTTGTCGATTGCAAGCGTCGAGCCTTCGATCTTGTCAGCGAGCCCCGCATAATAGCGGTAATAGTCGGCGACATAAGCGATCTGGGCCGAGGTCTCGCGGATGATCTTGCCGGTATCGCGCGTTTCAAGTTCGGCGAGCTTTTGCGCATTGGCCTGGACCAGATCCGCCAGCTTATAGAGGAGCTTTCCGCGCGCCGTCGCGGTCATCGCCGGCCATGCACCGTTCCAGAGCGCCCGCTCGGCTGCTTTCACGGCACGGTCGACATCCGCTTCCCGAGCCTCCGGCATGGAAGCCCAGACCTTTCCGATCGCAGGATCGATACTGTCGAACCGCGCCGAACCATCTTCGAAAACGCCGTCTACATATTGCTGGAAGTTCTGCATCCCATCCTCTCCGGAGCCTGCTTACCGGAACGCCGGCATGACGTCGGCGATGAAGCGTTCGAGCGACGCCTTCTTGCGCTCGAAGCTCATGCCCGTATCGATCCAGAACGAATACTCGTCCCAGCCCTGCTTTTCATAAACCTTTAGGCGGTCAATGACGGTTGCCGCGTTGCCGACCGGCATGTTGGCGGCCATCTTGTCGGGCGAGAGGTTTGCGTTCGCCGCAAGCTCTTCATCGCTCAGGGTCTGGATCAAGCCTTGACTGATCGGCCGCTCGTTCTTGAACCAGGCGAAGAAGTAATTGTAATAGGTACTGATTTCTTTCGCTGCCTGGGCGATATCGGCCTCATTCGAACCGACATAGGTATGCTGCAGCAGCATGATCTTCGGGCGCGTTACATCGGGCGCCTTCTCGCAGGCCGCGTTGAAGCGCTCCATTAGGCTGGCGATCTCGGCCTCACCATTGGCAAGGGGCGTGCACTGCACATTGCAGCCATTGGCGACCGCAAATTCATGGCTGTTGGGATCACGCGCAGCCACCCAGATTGGAGGGTGCGGCTGCTGCACCGGTTTAGGCGCAGACGTCGTCGACGGAAATTTCCAAAACTCGCCCTCGTGAGCATAGTCGCCTGCCCAGATACCCTTGATCGCCGGGATGAGTTCGCGCATGCGCTGGCCGGCACCCCACGGGTCGAGGCCCGGCAGGACACGCTCATATTCAAAGCTGTAAGCACCCCGGGCAATACCGAGATCAAGACGACCACCGCTTATGATATCGGTCATCGCCGCTTCGCCTGCAAGCTTGATCGGATGCCAGAACGGTGCGATCACCGTGCCGGTGCCAAGCCGCACATTCTCGAAGCGGTTGGCAAGGTCCGCGAGGCTGACGAATGGATTCGGCGCGATGGTGAAATCCATCCCATGGTGCTCGCCGGTCCAAATGGCATGCATGCCACCCTTGTCGGCGATCTCGCACAGCTTCAGGAATTCCTCGTAGAGTTCTTCATGGCTTTGGCTGGCATTGAGCCGTTCCATATGGACGAAAAGCGAGAATTTCATAATTCACCCTTTTTGGCCACGGCATGGACGCGGCCTTTTTCCTGGTTGCCGAAGTAGATCCCGAAATTGCCGAGCATGCTCTCCTGAGCATAGCGCTTGACGGTCTCGCGGACCGCGGAATCGTGAATTTCGTCGAGAGGCAGTTTCTGGACCGGAAAAAGACGGCCGACCTTCGGCGTGCCCTCGCCCAGCGCCGCGCGATAGACGATATGCTGCCGTCCGGTCTTGGTGTCCTCGTAGATCGAGTAGAGCAGCCCGGTCTGAATCGTGAGGCCGATCTCGGCGGTGAATTGTGGTTCAAGCGCATCCACGCCTTCGCTTTCCGCCTTGTCGACGAAAGGCAATGTCCAGCCGCCGCTCGGACCCGGCATCAGCAACACTTCACCTGCGCGCTCGGCGACTGCGCCGACCGCCAGACTGCCGTCGACGTTGGCGAGCAAGTTCTTCTCGGTCAGCGCCGGCGTGAAGTAACCGCCGCGTGCGTAGCCCAGTCCCGTCTTGCCGGAATTTTCGAAGGACTCGACCCTTCCAACCAGGACGATGTGGTCGCCCGCATCGACACGATCATGTGCAGAACAATCGAACCAGGCAGCCACATCGGCAAAGACCGGCGAGCCGAAGGGTCCCGTCTGCCAGTCGACCACAGCAAAGCGGTCCTCGACAGGGCGGGCGAAGGTGTTGGAAACATCCTTCTGATCCTCGGCCAGTATGTTGACCGCAAACCCCTTGCAGGTCATCAGCGTCTGGTAGTTGCGCGACGTCTTTGCGAGGCACACCAGAAGCAGCGGCGGATCTAGCGACACGCTGGTAAAGCTATTGGCAGTAAAGCCGATCGGCGCCATCTCGTCGTTGAAAGTCGTGACGACGGTCACGCCAGTCAGGAACGCGCCGAACGCATCGCGCAGAAGCCTTGGTTCGATCTGTTGCAGCGTCATCTGTGCTTCTCCTCCCTAGCCAGCCAGTCACGCATGAATGTATTGACGGCTTGGGGAGCCGTCAGGTTGACCATGTGGCGATGGCCCCTGATGATCTTGGCCCAGCCGTCTTGAGCCATCGTGGCCATGGTCTCAGCCATCTCCGGCGTCGAATTGGGATCGCCGTCCCCTGTCAAAAACATCGCCGGGCATTTCACGGCGGCCCAGCAATCGCAGAAGACGTCGTCGCCGCCGGCAAAGGCGCCGTAGGCTGTCGCATAGCTTTCCTGATCGATCTCGCCAAGCCAGCCGCGCGTCAATTCGCGAGCGCGGTTGCTGTTGGGATCGTCGCCAAACCAGCGCAGTAGCGGGCCTTCCTTGTCGATGCCGATGGTGGCGATCGCTGCGGCTCGCGCCAGCACCGCTGCCTTGGCGAAGGGATCGCGCCTGTGGACGCCGTTCAGGTAAGCCACTCGAATGATCCGCTCGGGAAAGCTCGCCACTGATCCACCGGAAATCATCGCACCCATCGAGTGCCCTGCGATGTTGACCCGATCAAGACCTTTGTCGTCTAAAAAGCGACCGACCCAGGCAACGAAATCCTTGATCGTGCTGCCGGCCGGAAGTTTGGCGCTCTCGCCGTGGCCCGGCATGTCCACCGCGATGACGCGATGGGTTTTGGCCAGTTCCGAAATCTGCGGTTCCCATGCATCCAGCCGCATGCCGACGCCATGGATCAGCAGAAGCGGTTCGCCCTCCCCCGCTTCATGATAGGCAACGCCGGCTGCGTTGATGCTGCGCGGATAGCGCTGGCGTTGAATTTCTGCGGTGGCAGTGGGCGTATCGGTCGGGTTCGGCATGACAAAACCCTTCACTTAAACGCCTGCGGGGTTCGCGACGTCCTGACCCAAATCCTTTAGATCCTGGTAGCGATCGCTGATCCGGTGGTGCGGGCGCCCGCCGACCGAGGCACCGAGCGCAACCACGATCTCGTCGGCCGCCGGCGCATCCGGGATCGACGTCTGGATCGTCATGTAATGCGAGCGACGGCCTTCGTCGTTTTTGTCCATCAGCGGAATCATGATCGGCGCGTTGGCCGGACCACGTGTGTTGCAGAAAGCGAGATAGGACTTGGCGCCGACCGCGGTGCGGAAATGGTTGCCGAAGCGCAGCGTATGGATCAGCGCCGAAGCGTGCTCGATCTCACCGTCAAGGCCGACGACCGCAGCCTTACCATAGCCTTCCACCGCTTCGCCGGACCCTACTGCTTCGATGATCATGCGGGTGAGCAATTCACCGAGGACCGGTGCTGCGGCATGGATTTCTGGCTTCAGATTTTCGACGAAGCCGCGGCCCGCCCAGGGGTTCTTCACGACGGCAAAGGCCGAAAAAAACTTGAGCGGCGTCGGAGCGGCGCGACCGCCCTCGATCAGCGTCGTCTCGATCTGAACAAGTGTCTTACGGATTTCGATGCTCATAATGGCTCCCTCATTCCTGTGCTTTATGTTATGGTATGCCATCATACGTTCCAGTCAAGTGCATTCGTTCTCCGGGTGCGAATTTCTCCGCATTTGAGCGATGCAAAGCACTCGAACATTGAGACGCTTCCATATCAGAGCGCATACCGACGCCGCATTTGCGCTTCGTCCGGTAAATCTACACTGTGAATTGTTCGAGGCCGCTTGGCCGGCATGCAGTGCCCCAGCATGATCACTTCGCGCGCGGGCCTGTCATCTGGCGCTTCTGCGACCCGCGGCAGCTCATCGCCGGTTAGCTTCAGTGCCGACAGTCCAAGCGTCTCCGAATGCGGGTTTCCGCTGAGATTCACCAAAGCTTCCGATGCGTGGGTGGAGGTCGATGCCGGTATAAACGTCGACCCGGGACAGGCAGGTCGTCGTCATCGTAATCTGCGATCGCGGCCGCTGGCAGGGCCGCCGCGCCGAGGATCAGCATCTGTTCCTGCCCGACCATATCGGCGAACACAGCGTAAACGAGACTTTCGATCCGATTCCGCTGTAGTGCGGATGGCAATGACCGGCATGACGACAGCGTCGACGATCCGCGGCACTTTCAGCGACGGCAGCGCATCGCCAATGGTGGCGACGATCGCCGCAGCCTTGGCCGTATGCAATGCCCCGCCAAGCGCGACCAGACCGTCCTGTCATGCCAGCCGCGGCGAAGGGATTGCCGCAGAAACCAGCGGCATAGAAAGCCATCTCGGCAAGTTCCCGCATTTCACCGAGTTCTCAGACCTGTCTTTGCAATGGCATGCCATCATACAGATTGAGTTTGGGCGTGACTCAAACCATGTCTGCCAGTAGCAATTATTATTATTCCCGACGCCCATTATACTGTAGCGGAGCGCCGCTTGCTTCGTCACTCGGCAGCAAAATCAGTCAATTTTCGGCTGAGCTGATAGTACGGCTTCCGCGATGGCAGAGGCTCGGGTGACGTGGTCGATGGCGGCCTTGTAGGCTGCGTTTCCATCCCCAGTGCGGATCGCCTCGACGATCCTCTCCATCTGCGCCGGTCCCTCGATATGACGGTTTTCGGTCTTGATCGTCATCGAACGGAGATGGTTGATACGCACCGTCAGGGAATTCACCACGCCCCAGGCAACAGTGCGGTCGACTTTGCTGAACAGCGTCTGATAGAAGGCCGAAGTGTTTGCCAGAACGCCGGGCATGTCTCTGCCGCTATAGGCTTGCCGGATGCCGGCAAGCGATTTTTCCAATTCCGTGACAATCTCGGGATCGCGCCTCTCGGCGCAAAGACGCGCCGCCATCCCTTCGAGCGCGCCGCGAATTTCATAGATCTGGCGCGCTTCGTTGAGGTCGAGCGTGGCGACGATCGGGCCGCGATTGGCGAGGCTTGCAACCAAGCCTTCCGATTCGAGATGGCGCAGGACTTCGCGCACAATAGTGCGGCTGACATCCAGTTGCCCGCACAGGTCCCGTTCCACCAGCCGGTCGCCAGGCTTGAAGCGACCGCTGACGATCGCCTCGCGCAGGTTGTCGAGCGCCAGTTCGCGCAGGGTCTTGGAGGGTCTTTCAACTTTCATGGTAGCGCCTGAGTTCACCGCACGTTCCGTTCTCAACACTGCGTCACGCGCCATCCTTTGAGAGTTAAGTCTGGAACCTTGCGGTGTAAACTTGTATTATGGCGTACCAAAAACATAGCGGCAGTTGTGCGTGAAAGCAACCGCTAAACAATTGATTAGTGTTAGCGTCAACCCACAATGCGAAACGGTTGGACCATCAGCCCATTCGCTCGGAGGCATAGCTGCCCGGGCTTGGTGGAAAGACCACGGTGCGGTTGCCGTTCAGAAAGGTACGATGGTGGATATGAGCGTGGATAGCGCGGGCCAGAACCTGGGCCTCGACATCACGACCAAGCGAGACATAATCCCCGGCGGACTGCGCATGGGTGATGCGCACCGTGTCCTGCTCGATGATCGGGCCTTCATCGAGATCGGCGGTTACATAGTGCGCCGTGGCGCCGATCAGCTTCACGCCCCGCTGGTAAGCTTGTTTGTATGGGTTGGCGCCCTTGAACGAAGGCAGGAAAGAGTGGTGAATGTTGATGATCCGGCCGGACATCTGCTGGCACATGCGGTCGGACAGGATCTGCATATAGCGGGCAAGCACGATCAGCTCGGTGCCTGTGCTTTCGACTAGGTCCATGATCCTGGCTTCCGCATCGGGCTTGTTCTCCTTCGTCACCGGAATGTGGTGGAAGGGAATGTCGTGGTTGACGACGACCTTCTGGTAATCGAAGTGGTTAGAAACGACGCCTACAATGTCGATGGGCAGGGCGCCGATCTTCCAGCGATAGAGCAGATCGTTCAGGCAGTGACCGAAGCGCGACACCATCAGCAGCACCTTCATCCGGCCGGTCTGATCGTGCAGATCCACGTCCATCTCGAACTTTTCCGCAACCGGCTTCAGGCCGCTTTCGAGATCCGCAGCTGGCTTTCCCTGCTCGGAAATGAAGGAAACCCGCATGAAGAACTTTCCCGTCCCGAGATCATCGAACTGCGAACTGTCGATGATGTTGCACCCCATCTCGGCAAGCAGGCCCGAAATGGCGGCCACAATGCCACGGGTGGACTTGCAGGTCACGGTTAGGACATAGGTCGTCATGGCGAGGCTTTCTATACGATTTGAAAAATACCCGCGCCTATGAAACGCAGGGAGTGGGCCGCATCGATCCGAACGGAACGGGGCGGCTGGGAAAGCTAGATGTCGAGCGTGGTCGCGCGTTCCCAGTCGGTGAACTGCGAGCAATAAGTGTTCCACTCGCCGTGTTTCAGCTTGAGATAGGCTTTAGAGAAATCCTTGCCCAGGGCGATCTGAAGCTCCTCGTCCTTCTCATATTCGCGCAGCGCGTCGAGCAGATTGAGAGGCAGCTTCGGCCCGTCGGTCACCGTCTGACCCTCGCGGTACATGTCGATATCGTGATGCGGACCAGGGTCTGCTTTGGAGCGCATACCCGAGAGGCCAGCCGCGATGATAATCGCCTGCAAAAGATAAGGGTTGACCGCACCATCAGGCAGGCGCAGCTCGAAGCGTCCTGGACCCGGCACGCGCACCATATGGGTGCGGTTGTTGCCGGTCCAGGTGACCGTGTTCGGTGCCCAGGTCGCGCCTGAAATCGTGCGCGGCGCGTTGATGCGCTTATAGGAATTGACCGTCGGGTTGGTTACGGCGGCAAGCGCGGACGCATGCTTCATGATGCCGCCGAGAAAGGTCTTGCCCTGCGCAGAGAGACCAAACGGCATCTCCTTGTCGGCAAAGGCATTCGTCCTGCCTTCGATATCCCAGACCGAGATGTGCGCGTGGCAGCCGTTGCCAGTCAGGCCCTTGAACGGCTTCGGCATGAAGGTCGCCTTGAGGCCATGCTTTTCGGCGATCGACTTGACCATGTATTTGAAAAAGGAATGCTTGTCGGCGGTCTTCAATGCATCGTCATATTCCCAATTCATCTCGAACTGGCCGTTGGCGTCCTCATGGTCGTTCTGGTAGGGCTTCCAGCCAAGCGCCAGCATGCTGTCGCAGATTTCGGCGATGACGTCGTAGCGGCGCATCAGCGCCTGCTGATCGTAGCAGGGCTTTTCAGCCGTGTCGTACTCGTCGGAAATCTTCGCTCCATCAGGCGTGATCAGGAAGAATTCCGGTTCGACACCGGTCTTCACCCGCAGCCCTTGGCTTGCCGCCTCGGCGATCAGCTTCTTCAGCACGACGCGCGGCGCCTGACCGACCGGCTTGCCGTCCATGACGCAATCGGCGGCAACCCAGGCGACATCCTTCTTCCAGGGAAGTTGAATGACCGAATCCGAATCCGGCACGGCGAACAGATCAGGATGCGCCGGTGTCAGATCGAGCCAGGTCGCAAATCCCGCGAAGCCGGCGCCATCCTTTTGCATGTCGGCGATCGCTTCGGCCGGCACCAGCTTGGCGCGCTGGCCGCCGAACAGGTCCGTGTAGCTGATCATGAAATACTTGATGTCTTTTTCGGCGGCATACTGAGAGAGGTCCAGTGTCAATGTCGTTCCCTTTGTTCTTGAATCTCAGACACTTTTGTTGGAAAAGCCGGGCGCCTCCTCCCAAACGCGCCCGAACTTCGGATCAAAAACCGGCCTTGCCGGGATACCAGGAGGTGCCTGCAAGCGGCACTTGTGCCATCGCCGCGGCTTCCATGGTCAGAGCGCAGAGGTCTTCCGGCTCAAGATTGTGCAGGTGGTTCTTGCCGCAGGCGCGTGCGATGGTCTGCGCTTCCAGCGTCATCACCTTGAGATAGTTGGCCAGACGGCGACCGGCGGCGACCGGATCGAGGCGGGCTGCGAGCTCCGGATCCTGTGTGGTGATGCCGGCCGGGTCCTTGCCTTCGTGCCAGTCGTCGTAAGCGCCGGCCGTGGTGCCCAACTTCTGGTATTCGGCTTCCCACTTCGGATCATTGTCACCGATCGCCACAAGTGCCGCCGTACCGATCGCGACTGCGTCAGCACCGAGCGCCATTGCCTTGGCGACGTCGGCGCCGGAGCGGATGCCGCCCGAGACGATCAGCTGTACCTTGCGGTGCATCCCGAGATCCTGCAGGGCCTGAACAGCCGGGCGGATACAGGCGAGGGTCGGCATGCCGACATTCTCGATGAAGACGTCCTGCGTGGCAGCCGTACCGCCCTGCATTCCGTCGAGCACCACGACGTCGGCTCCGGCCTTCACGGCAAGTGCCGTGTCATAGTAGGGGCGGGCGCCACCGACCTTGATGTAGATCGGCTTTTCCCAGTCGGTGATCTCACGCAGTTCGAGGATCTTGATTTCCAGATCGTCCGGGCCGGTCCAATCGGGATGACGGCAAGCCGAGCGCTGATCGATGCCCTTCGGCAGGTTGCGCATGTTGGCAACGCGGTCGGAGATCTTCTGGCCGAGCAGCATGCCGCCGCCGCCAGGCTTGGCGCCCTGCCCGACGACCACTTCGATGGCGTCGGCGCGACGCAGATCTCTGGGGTTCATGCCGTAGCGCGAGGGAAGATACTGGTAGACGAGCGTCTGCGAATGGCCGCGCTCCTCGTTTGTCATGCCACCGTCGCCCGTGGTGGTCGAGGTTCCTGCGATGGTAGCGCCGCGACCGAGCGCTTCCTTGGCATTGCCGGACAGCGCTCCAAAGCTCATGCCGGCAATGGTAATCGGCGTCTTCAGCGTGATCGGCTTCCTGGCAAAGCGGGTGCCGAGCGTCACCGTCGTATCGCATTTCTCGCGATAGCCCTCGAGCGGGTAGCGGGAGATCGAAGCGCCGAGGAACAGCAGGTCGTCGAAATGGGGAACCTTGCGCTTGGTGCCGGCGCCGCGGATGTCGTAGATGCCGGTAGCGGCGGCGCGACGGATTTCCGCCATCGTCGCATCGTCGAACGTCGCCGACTTGCGCGGAGGGGTATGGGGGTTGTGATAGCTCATGATCGTCCCTCGCTCAGTATGCGTCTGCGTTGTCGATGTTGAAATTGTAGAGCTTGCGCGCCGAACCGTAGCGCTTGAACTCATCCGGCCGAGCGTCGGCTATGCCGGCCTTTTCGAGAAGCTCGGCGAGCTTTTCCAAATGTTCCGGGCGCATCTCCTTCTCGATGCAATCGGAACCAAGGCTCTTGACGGTGCCGCGTACGAAAAGCTTTGCTTCGTATATGCTGTCGCCCAATGCATCGCCGGCATCGCCAAGCACGACGAGATGACCGGACTGGCCCATGAAGGCGGACATATGGCCGATCGAGCCGCTGACGACGATGTCGATGCCCTTCATCGAGATGCCGCAGCGCGATGCGGCATTGCCCTTGATGACGAGCAGGCCGCCCTGGCCGGTTGCGCCGGCATATTGCGAGGCATCGCCCTCGACAACGACGGTGCCCGACATCATGTTCTCGGCGACACCAGGTCCCGCTGAACCATGCACGGTCACGGTGCCGCCATCGTTCATGCCAGCGCAGTAATAGCCGACGGAGCCGCGGATCTCGACCTTGACGGGGCTGTCGATACCAACGGCGACGGCATGACTGCCGCGTGGATTCACGACTTCGAAGGCGGTGTCGTTGGCGCCGGCGGAGAGACGGTGCAGCGCGCTGTTGAGGTCACGCAGAGGCGTGTTGGAAATGTCAAATGTCGGCATGATCTCAGGCAGCCTTCTCGTGATCCCAGAAATAGACGGTGGCCGGCTCGGGCTCCCATACACGGGCGTTTTCGATACCGGGAAGATTGACCAGCGCGCGGTACTCCGACCCGAAAGCGACATACTGGTCGGTCTCGGCCATGACTGCAGGCTTGCAGGCGATCGGATCGCGAACGACGCCGAAGCCGGACTTGGTGCCGACGACGAAGGTGAAGAACCCGTCCAGATCATCCAGCGCACTTTCGAGCGCCTGGCCGAGATCCTTGCCCTTGGCCATTTCGGCCGTGAGATAGGCGGCGGCAACTTCCGAGTCGTTCTGGGTTTCGAACGTCATGCCCTCACGAACGAGTTCGCGGCGCAGATTATTGTGGTTGGAGAGCGAGCCATTATGCACCAGGCACTGATCGGCGTCCGTCGAGAACGGATGCGCGCCAAGAGTCGTCACTGCCGATTCCGTCGCCATGCGGGTGTGGCCGATGCCATGCGTACCGGACATGGTGCGGACGTCGAAACGGGCGACGACATCCTTGGGAAAACCTGTTTCCTTGTAGATTTCGACGCTTTCGCCGGATCCCATCACTCGCACGGACGGACGAACGCGCGACAGCGCATCGCGCACGCTACCGATCTTATCAGCGGGAATGTCGAGGACCGCGTGCGTGCTCTTGACGACGACGGATGCATCGACACCCTCATTTCTCAGCGCGTCCGCAAGGCCGGCAAAATCGACCGACGGATCGGCCGACTGGATCGTCACCTTGGCCCGGCCGCCGGCGGCTCCGCCGTAAATGGCGATGCCGGCAGAGTCTGGACCGCGGTCGGTCATGACGATCAACATATCGGAAAGCAGCGTACCGAGCTGCGGTTCCAGGCTTTTGTCCTTAAGGAATAGTCCAACAATGCCGCACATAACGGGCGCCTCCATTCGTTGCTGAATGAAGAGCTAGCAAGTGGATGGAGGGAAATCAACTCAAAAGAATATTTTTTTCCTTAAAGGAATATTTCGGCGTCGCATTGAGCATACTGCCTAGATTTTATCCGATTTTTCCGGCGGCACGCCGTCGGTTTGGGCATGCTGCGGATAGATGGCATCTAGGCCTTGTCGCGTTTCGGGTACGAGATGATCGAGAGATATCGACAGGGCAGCCTTACGAGTTCTTCGGGGCCATGGGGCGCATCGGCATCGAAGAACAGGCTGTCTCCCGGCTTCATTTGATAGAGTTGGTCGCTATGACGATAAACGACCTCCCCTTCGAGCATGTAGAGAAACTCCATTCCATCATGCTGGAACGTGGGAAACACATCTGATTCCGCCGTCAACGAAATGAGATACGGTTCGACCGTCACACCACTGGAATTGTTGTCTATATGGCCGAGAAGACTGTACTGGTGGCCGGCGCGAGTGCCGCGACGCTCGATATTCACCCCTTCGCCGGCCTTTACGAAGATCGCGTTGCGTGGCTCTTCGAACCGGCGGAAAAAAGCAGTAAGCGGCACGCCAAGCGCCTTCGAGAGTGACTGCAGGCTCGTTAGCGAGGGCGAGATATTGCCGTTTTCGATCTTGGACAACATACCCACGGATATGCCGGTCGCCGTGGATAGATCGGTCACCGTGATACCGAGCGCCTTTCGATAGGTGCGTACCTCGTGGCCGATCGCCATTTCAAGATTGTTTTCGCGCGCCTCGCGGGTCGCATGGGGATCTTGGGATAATGCTCCCGCAGCGGACGCCTGATTTACCGCGTCGTTGGATCTGTCCCCACCCATGTCTTCACCCCATATTTGTTCATCGAAAGACATTCCTTAAAGGAATAATCTTTTTATTCAGAGGAAATCTTCTCGCGTAGCGCGTAAGGCGTTGCCTGGAAGCGCGCTTTGAAAGCGCGTGAGAAATGTCCCGCACTGGAAAAACCGCAGGCAAAAGCAATTTCGCCCACCGACAGGGGACTTTGCTCCACCAGCCGCCGGGCGTGGTCGAGGCGGATGTCGCGATAGGTCTCCAGGAACCCCTTGTCGAGATTCTCGGAGAACAGCCTGTCCAGATGTCGGGTGCTGACGCGGACTAGCTTCGCCATTTCGCGGCGTCCGAGCGGATGCTCGATCGAAGCCTCCATTTTCTCCAGAACCGCCAGCAACGCCGGATGGTGCGTGCCGAAACGCTCCGGCGCCGAACCGCGCTGCGGCGCGCCCGGTTCGGCCACCGCCGTATGCAGATACCAATCGCAGACACGGCGCGCAAAATGCGATCCCATACGCTCGGAGATCATTGCATGCATCATATCGAGCGGCGCGATGCCGCCCGCACACGTCACCCGGTCACCATCGATGACGTAGCGCGCCTGGCGCGGGGAAAGATGGGGAAACGCCTCGCGCAATACACCGGCATGCTCCCAGTGGATGGTGAAGTCGCGATTGTCGAGAAGACCGGCCGCGGCCAGCACATAGGCGCCACTGGAAATGCCGCCGATCCGCACACCCTGCCGACTGAGCTTGCGCAACGTGCCATGGCCAGCCTCGGCTGGAAGCCAATCGCGCGGTGAGCCGCCGGCGCAAACGAAGATCGTGTGGCAGGATGGGCCGCCCTCCGCCAAAGCCGCACATGCGACCGACAGGCCCGACGAATTGAGGACGGCGTTGCCGTCCACCGATAGCTGCACGACATCATAAAGGTCGGTACCGGCGATCAGATTGGCGGCGCGCAATGGCTCGGTTGCCGACGCGTAAGACATGAGCGCGAAATTCGGCACCAGGAGCAAGCCTATTCTCTGCGTGTTTTTGGTGTCAGGCGGCCTCATGGCCCACTTTTACATTTATTCGTCTCTTTTCTGCAAGTCAGAACCTGCATGACGCTTCTATCCTGCAAGCATATTATCGAGGTACGCCGATGCGCTATTCCGCTCTTTCGATCTTTCTGAACGGCCTGAAGGGCAACAAGTCGTGGAGTGCCGCATGGCGCAACCCGCAGCCCAAGCCGCATTACGACGTGATCATCGTCGGGGGCGGCGGCCATGGGCTGGCCACCGCCTATCATCTCGCCAAGGAATACGGCATCACCAATGTCGCCGTCCTCGAGAAAAGTTACATCGGTTCCGGCAATGTCGGCCGAAACACCACCATCATTCGCTCGAATTACCTGCTCGAGGGCAACAATCCCTTTTACGAGTTGTCGATGAAGCTCTGGGAAGGACTGGAGCAGGATTTCAACTTCAATGCCATGGTTTCGCAGCGCGGCGTCATCAACCTCTACCATTCCAATGCCCAGCGAGATGCCTATACGCGTCGCGGCAACGCCATGCGGCTCCACGGCGTCGATGCCGACCTCCTTGATCGCCAGGCGATCAAGTCCATGTTGCCCTTCCTCGATTTCGACAACGCCCGCTTCCCGATACAGGGCGGCCTCATGCAGCGCCGCGGCGGCACCGTGCGTCATGACGGCGTGGCCTGGGGATATGCACGTGGCGCCGATATGCGGGGCGTCGATATCATCCAGAATTGCGAAGTCACCGCCATCCGCCGCGAGAACGGCCGCGCCGTCGGCGTCGAGACGACGAAAGGCTTCATCGGCTGCGGAAAGCTCGCTTTGGCTGCGGCGGGCAACTCGTCCCGCGTCGCCGAAATGGCTGGCCTAAAGCTGCCGATCGAGAGCCATGTGTTGCAGGCATTCGTTTCGGAAGGCCTGAAGCCCTTCATCGACAATGTCGTCACCTTCGGCGCCGGGCATTTCTACGTGTCCCAGTCGGACAAGGGCGGCCTCGTCTTCGGTGGCGACATTGACGGTTACAATTCTTATGCTCAACGCGGCAACATGGCGACGGTCGAGCATGTCGCCGAGGCAGGCAAGGCGATGATCCCGGCGCTGTCGCGCGTGCGCGTCCTGCGTTCCTGGGGCGGCATCATGGACATGTCGATGGACGGCACACCGATCATCGACAAAACGCCGGTCGACAATCTCTATCTCAATGCCGGCTGGTGCTATGGCGGCTTCAAGGCGACGCCTGCCTCCGGTTTCTGCTTCGCCCATCTCCTCGCCAGGGACACACCGCATCCGACGACCCGCCAGATGCGGCTCGACCGCTTCGAACGGGGTTACCTGATCGACGAAAAGGGCCAGGGCGCCCAACCCAATCTGCACTGATCCGCCGGACCCAAGGATACCGACATGGCCAGCCTCGTCACCTGCCCGCACTGCGGCGCAAGACCCAAGGAAGAATTCACCGTTAAGGGTGCGGCGCTGAGCCGGCCGGCGCCGGATGCGCCGCAGGAGACCTGGTTCGACTTTGTGTATCTGCGCGACAATCCGCGTGGGCGCTACGACGAATACTGGCACCACACATCCGGATGCCGGCGTTGGCTCGTGGTGACACGCGATACCGCCACCCACGAGATCTACCAAAGCCAGGACGCGGCAGGCCGCCGCGAGGTGAACGCATGACCCCCTATCGTCTCGCTGCAGGCGGCCTCGTCGATCGCTCGAAGCCCCTTTCCTTCTCTTTCGACGGACAGCGTCTGATCGGCCTTGAAGGCGACAGTCTGGCCTCGGCGCTTCTGGCCAATGGCCGGTTGCTCGTCGGCCGCAGCTTCAAGTACCACCGGCCGCGCGGCATCCTGACCGCAGGCGCTGCGGAGCCGAACGCGCTGATGACCATCGGCCAGGGTGGACGCACGGAGCCGAACACCCGCGCTACCATGCAAGAATTGTATCAGGGTCTCGAGGCGAAGAGCCAGAACCGTTGGCCTTCGATCGATTTCGATATCGGCGCGATGAACAGCCTGCTGTCGCCCTTTCTCGGCGCCGGCTTCTATTACAAGACCTTCATGTGGCCGGCTGGCCTCTGGGAAAAGCTTTACGAACCATTCATCCGTCGCGCCGCGGGCCTTGGCCGGGCAACCTACGAGGCCGATCCCGACGCCTACGAGAAGGCATGGGCGCATTGCGACCTGCTGGTGATCGGCGGCGGGGCTGCAGGCCTTGCGGCAGCACTTTCGGCGGGCCGCGCAGGCGCGCGCGTGATCCTTGCCGACGAACACGCGCAGCCGGGCGGCGGACTGCTGGCCGAAACCGCGACCATTAACGGCAAGGGCGGCCCCAGCTTGGTTGCAGGACTGCTGGCCGAACTGGCCTCTCTTCCCAACGTGACCCTCATGCCGCGCACCACGGTGTTCGGCTGGTATGACGGCAATGTCTTCGGTGCCGTGGAACGGGTGCAGAAGCATGTCGCTGTTCCGGCAGCGCATCTTCCGGTCGAACGGCTGTGGCGCATCGTGGCCAAGCAGACGCTTCTGGCAACCGGCGCGGAAGAACGGCCGCTGGTCTTCGGCGGCAACGACATTCCCGGCGTGATGATGGCCGGCGCCATGCGTATCTATCTCAACCGTTATGCCGTTGCGCCGGGCCGCAGCGTTGCGATTTTCACGACCAATGACAGCGGCTATGCGCTGGCGCGCGACCTGGAGGCCTTCGGCATTCGTCCGGTGGCGATCATCGACAGTCGGCCCGGCCCTGCCCCCGCCTCCTATTCCGGCAGCACGCGCATTATCTTCGGCGGTGTGGTCAGCGACGCAACGGGCGGCAAAACCTTGTCGGCAATTACCGTTAACAGCGGCAATGGCAGGGAAGTGTTGAAAGTCGACGCACTTGCCATGTCAGGCGGCTTCAGCCCGATCATCCATCTTGCCTGCCATCGCGGCGGCAAACCACAGTGGTCCGAAAATCACGCCGCCTTCATGGCACCGTCCAGTCTCGATGGCCTCGCGCTCGCAGGGGCATGCGCCGGCGTCGACGGTATCGTCGCCTGCCTTGAGGATGGCGCGAGCAAGGGAGGGGCACTTGTCGAAGCGCTCGGCTTCCGCACTGAAAGCCCTCGGTTCGGCAGCGTGTCGGGCGAGATTGCGCCGGCTCCGGCAAAGCCGCTCTGGACCATTGCCGGCATCACCGGCAAGGCCTTCGTGGACTACCAGAACGACGTCCACAAAAAGGACCTCGGGCTTGCGGTGCAGGAAGGTTACGGCCACGTCGAACTTGCCAAGCGCTACACGACCAACGGCATGGCGACCGATCAGGGCAAACTGTCCAACGTCAACGCTATCGCACTTCTTGCCGAGGCACGTGGCGTGTCGCCGGCCGAAGTCGGCACGACGACCTTCCGACCCTTCTATACGCCCGTCTCCTTTGGCGCGCTGACCGGTTCCTCGCACGGGCACCATTTCCAGCCGGTGCGCAAATCGCCGCTGCATGACTGGGCACAGAAGAACGGCGCAGTCTTCGTCGAGACGGGGTTGTGGTATCGCTCCTCCTGGTTCCCGCGCGCAGGGGAAACCGGCTGGCGCGAAAGCGTCGATCGAGAAGTGAAGAACGTGCGAATTAACGCCGGCCTCTGCGACGTTTCGATGCTCGGCAAGATCGAAATCACCGGAGGCGACGCCGCCGAATTCCTCAACCGCATCTATTCCAACGCCTTTCTCAAACTGCCGGTCGGCAAGGCGCGCTATGGCCTGATGCTGCGCGAAGACGGGATGATCTATGACGATGGCACCATCAGCCGTCTGGACCAAACTCGCTACTTCATGACCACGACCACGGCCTACGCTGCCGGTGTGATGAATCATCTGGAATTCTGCGCGCAGGCCTTGTGGCCGGACCTCGACGTGCGTCTCGCATCGGTAACCGATCAATGGGCACAGATGGCGATCGCCGGCCCGAAATCGCGAGCGATCCTGCAGCAGATCGTCGACACGGACATTTCGAACGAGGCTTTTCCATTCCTCGGCGCTTCCGAAGTTTCGCTTTTCGGCGGGCAGTTGCATGGCCGGCTGTTTCGCATCTCGTTTTCGGGCGAACTCGCCTACGAACTGGCGGTGCCGGCCGGCTATGGCGAGGCTGTCGCTGACGCAATTATGGAAGCTGGACGCGACCACGGCATCCAACCCTATGGGATCGAGGCGCTTTCGGTTCTGCGCATCGAGAAAGGCCACGTCACGCACAACGAGATCAACGGCACGGTCGTGCCCGGCGATCTCGGCTTCGGCAAGATGGTCTCGGCCACCAAAACGGATTTCATCGGCAGGCGGATGTTGACACGCGACGGTCTGAATGATCCACGCCGCCACCAGTTGGTCGGCGTCGTGCCGGTCGACTCGGCGGCAAGTTTTCGCAGCGGCTCTCACATCCTTGGCAAGGACGTGGAAGCCACCCTTGAAAACGACCAGGGCTACGTCACCTCAAGTTGCTATTCGCCGCATCTCGGTTCGACGATCGGCCTCGCCCTCGTGCGTCGCGGCGCCTCCCGGCATGGCGAAGAGGTGCAGGTATGGAACGGCCTGCAAGGCGAATTCACCGCCGGCCGGCTGTGCAGCCCCGTCTTCTTTGATCCAGACAATACGAAACTGTACCTTTGAGCCTGGGAGATCGGCATGACCGAATATCGCATCACCCTCCGTCCCGCGCTGGCCGGAAAACCGGCCGTGATCCGCAATGGCGTCAGCATAGAGGCACTGCCCGAAGGGGCCTTGCTTCATCTCCTCGGCAATCCTTCTGCATCTGCCATGCCTGGACATGACGTAGACACGACAGTGGCCGGACTGTCGCTGCGGCCCGTATCGCCCGGCCAGTGGTTTGCCGTCGGAGAGACAGCCTTGCCGCGGACAACGCTCGCCGCACTGGAAACGGCCGTGAAGGCGAAGGCCGACATCGTCGATCAAAGCCACGGCCGCGTCAGGATCCTCCTAAGGGGGCCGATGGCCGTCAAGGTCCTGGCCAAGGGCACGGCTGTCGATCTCGCACTCTCAGCCTTCCCCGTTGGGCAAACGGCGACAACGCTGATCGGCCATATCGCAGCGCATTTAACGCGTACCGGCGACGATGCCTTCGAGCTGATCGTATTGCGCGGGTTTGCCGAAAGCCTTTGGGACGATCTGGCACGCATGAGCCTTGAATTTAGCTGAAGTCGGAAGAACAGACATGACAATGATCATTGATGGCAAGGCCACCGCGGCTTCCGTCATCCAATTGGTTCAAGCGTCTCACGCGTCGCTGCTGGCCGCGACGGGCCAGCAGGCTGGTCTCGCGGACATCATCGTCGGCGATGATCCGGCAAGCCATACCTATGTCGGCGCAAAGGGACGGATGGCAAAAGAATGCGGCTTCAGGTCAGTTTAGCACACGCTGCCGGCGGAGACAGTCGATCCGCCCGGAAAAAGACGTCGACGGCCTGCATGTCGTCAATGCCAGAAAGCTAGCCACAGGCGATCTTGCGACGGGGCTGGTCTCGTGCACGCCGGCAGGCGCAATGCTGCTTTGTTGAAACAATCCAAGGCCGCGATCTGTCGGGCCTGAACGCCACAGTCAAAGGGCGCTCAAATCTATTTGGCGAACCGATGGCGCAGCTGCTGCTGAATCCTAATGCGACGGTGACCATCGCACATTCGCGCAGTGGAGACCTTATGGAAATCTGACGCAGCGCGGATATTGGGTGCGGCCGTCAGCCCGCCGGAAATGGTTAAGGCGCATTGGCTGAAAATCAACGCAACGATGATTTATATCGGCATCAACCGCGTTCCAGCACCTCAAAAAGGTCGAGGGCAACACCCGTCTCGTCGGCGACGTTGCCTTTTACGGAAGCCGAACAGGTAGCCTCGGTTATCACCCTCGTTCCGGGTGGGTCGGCCAGATGACGATCGCGATGCTTCGCCACTACGTGATTGCTGCTCACCGCACCGCGGGTCAGACGCTCCGAGGATCTGACATTTCCGTCAAGCGCGATGTCATGGATGCAGGTTAGACCAGTAAACCGTCACCCAGCGGAAACTCTCAGGTTGAGAGAAGTCGAAGACAAATTTCCGAACCAGACGCATAAATGAATTTTTCATATTTCCCCGCCATCTGCATACGATGAGACCAAAGTGAAATGGACTATGATTGATCATCATAGCCATAAACGTCAGCGGAAAGTCGCATCCGCGCCGCAGCGACGGTTATTAAATGGCACTAGCGGTCAGCGATAACACCAAGAAGTATAGCCTCTCGGCTCAGATCTCGCGTTCAACTCTAGCTATAGGCAAGCTGTTCGCGCAAGCCCAATTCGCCACTGGGGCATGGACCGGCGTCTGCTGAGCTTGCTTGCCTAGCCAGTGCGCCCAGCTTGTAGAGCCTTTTCTACGCTCGATCCCGCTTTGGCCATTACTGCGAAGCAGTCTCAAGACATACCTCAACCGAGAAATCGCCAAAAGGCAAAACAATCGTTTGCAATCGAATGCAAACGATTGTATTAAGTTCCTTAACCCAGCCATGGTCGTAAAAATTTTTGGATTATGTCGATGCCAGGACCCTACGTGGCGCCCATGCGCGCAGATGAGAAACTTCCAGAAAAAGTAGATATTGTGGTCATCGGCGGGGGCATCGTCGGCGCCTCCACCGCGTTGGAACTTTCCGAGATGGGTCTTTCGGTCGCACTCTGCGACAAGGGAGGGGTTGGCCAGGAACAGTCCGGACGCAATTGGGGTTGGGTCAGGCTGTCGCGGCGCGATATCCGTGAGATGCCACTCATGCTGGAGGCCACGAAGCTCTGGTCGAACATGGCGGAGCGTACGGGAACAGACGTCGGATATCGCAAGACTGGCATCGTGTTCACAACGAGTTCTCGTGCACAGCAGGATCTTTACAAGAAGTATCACGATGAGCTTTCCGCCTTCGGCGTACACAGCAAGTTGCTGAGTGCTGCGGAAGTCAAGGCGGCATATCCTGATCTCGATCTCCCGTTGTCGGGCGCGCTTGTGACGCCTGACGACGGCCGCGCCGAGCCACAGCTCGCGACAGTCGCCATTGCACAGACCGCCCAACGGAAGGGCGCCAATATCCTAGTCGAATGTGCAGTCCGGGGGCTCGAACTCGCGGCTGGCAAAGTAAGCGGCGTCGTCACCGAGCGAGGCACAATCAGATGCTCTTCAGTTGTTCTCGCAGCTGGGGTCTGGAGCAACTTTTTCGCCCGCCGCTACGGGATCGACATTCCTCAGCTCAATGTGATGGCTTCGGTTCTCAGAACGAACCCGATCGAAGGTGGTCCTGAACAGGCGATCTGGTGCAAGGACTTTGCGCTACGAAAGCGCCTTGACGGCGGATACACGATCGCATCCGGGCATGAAAATGTTGTCCACCTTGTTCCGAGGTCATTCAAATATCTCGTCGACTTCCTTCCAGCACTAAAATCGGATTGGCATTCGCTTAATTTCCGGCCATCGCTTCGGTTCTTCAAGGATATCCGCGATGCTGGTCTCAAACCGCTCGATGAGCCAAGCGCCTTCGAATACACGCGCACCCTTGATCCAGTTCCCTACAAGCGGTTGGCAGACGGCGCTCTCGATGCGCTTGGGAAAGTCTGGCCTGTTTTCCGGGGCGCCACCATCGCGCAGCGGTGGGGTGGATACATCGATATCCTGCCAGACGCCGTTCCAATCATCGACAAGGCTGAGAAGATTCCTGGACTTTGCATCGCTACTGGCTTTTCCGGCCATGGGTTCGGCATCGGTCCCGCAGCGGGAAAGCTGATGGCCGAAATCGTTGCAGGTAAAACAACCTGCGTAGATGCGAGAAACTTTCGGCTTGCCCGGTTCAGCGATGGAACCAAGACCGTTCTGTCCCCGGATCTAAGGCCAGGAGACATCCAGCAACCCGCATAGGCGAGCGGAAGCAACACAACCAAAACTCAAATCACCAAGGAGAGAGGGACCGTAATGACTGATACTGGGAATAGCGCAGAGTTCAACAGACGCCACGTGCTCGGCATGATGCTTGCAGGTGGAGTTGCGGGAGTGTTTGCTCCTTCGATCCTTGGGCGCGATCGCGCATTTGCCAAAGGCGGAACCCCATCTGGCCAGATGATCATCGGCTTCTCGCAGGAGCCGACAGTTTTCAACCCGCACCTCATGCACATCGAGGTCGACGACGGTCTTCACTACACACTTTTCGACACGCTGTTCGTCGCCAAGCCCGACAGCACTTTCGAAGCCTCCCTTTGCGCCGAGATTCCGACGGTGGAGAATGGCGGAATTTCCGCGGACGGCCTACAGTGGAAGGTGAAGCTTCGCGACGACGTGAAGTGGCACGACGGCAAACCGTTTACGGCTGAAGACGTGAAATTCACGCTTGAGCTTATGGTCGATCCTGCATTCAACGCATGGCGCCGTACTGGCTTCACCTTGGTGAAGGATATCAAGGTCATATCGCCGATAGAGCTGACCTGGACGATGGAGAAGCCGTTCGCGCCTTTCCCATCTATCCTAGCTGCCACCTTCATCCTGCCGAAGCATGGGTTCGATGGCGTCACGGACAAGAACACGGCTCCGTTCAACAATGCGCCGATCGGAACTGGTCCGTTCAAGCTCGCCAATCGCATTCCGGGCGACAGGATCGAGTTCGAAGCCAACACCGATTACTTCCGCGACGGTCCGTACCTCGAAAAATTCATCATGAAGTACATTCCGGACATGACCGTCCTCTACACCCAGTTCCAAACCGGTGATATCGATGTTGTTGGTCTCGCGTGGATTTCTCCTGACAACTACGATGAAGCGAAAAAGCTCCCCGACCGCGTTGTCGAAGTGATGCCCTCGCCCGCCGTCGAATGCTTCGCGTTTAACCTTACCCATCCAGTTCTCAAGGATCAGGTGGTGCGCCAGGCGATCTATTCCTGCCTGGACAAGGCTACCATTATCGACCAGCTTTACTATGGTCTGCCGATAGCGACAGAGAGCTTCGTTCCGCAGCAGTCGTACTACTACAACCCGGATCTTCCGAAGCACGAGTTCAGCGTTGAAAAGGCTTCGGCCGCGCTCGAGGCCGCTGGATGGGTCGCCGGACCTGACGGAATCCGGAGCAAGGATGGGCAGCGTCTCTCCTTCACCAACTCCACGACCACCGGAAACCACCTGCGCGAACAGTTCCAGCAATTCCTCCAGCAGACTCTGGCGATGGCAGGCATGGAGATGAAGATCTCCAACATGCCGTCAGCAGTTCTGTTCGGTGATTTCTGGCTGCTCTCGAAATTCGAAAGCGTGCTGCACGGCGAGGGCTACCTGACGGGCGCCGATCCCGACACATCGAACTATTTCATGTCGACGGCCAGCGCTGCCAAGGGCGGCTCCGGATTGAACTTCTGGCAGTTCTCGAACCCCGAAGTCGACGACCTGCTGACGAAGGGCGCGACAACATTTGTCGCCAAGGACCGCCGCAAGATCTATTTCCGCCTCCAGGAGATCATCCGAAGCGAGCTGCCATTCCTGCCGCTCTATCAGCGTGTCAACGTCAGCGGTCACAAGGCAGGCGTTGAAGGCGTGACAGCAAACGTCAACAGCCGCGTGGACAACTGGAACATCAACGCCTGGCGCAAGAGCTAATTCGTAGCTCCCGGCAGGAGCATGGTTTTCTGCCGGGAGCCTCTCATGCGCATCGCAACCGCTTATTAGAAGATCACGATGGCACTGTTTCTCCTACGCCGATCGATCCAGAGCCTGGGGCTATTGCTTCTGGTATCCGTGATTGGCTTTTTCATCCTTCACCTCGCTCCCGGCGGCCCTCTCTCGCAATACATGTCAACGCCTGGCATGACGGCAGAAGCAATCAATCGTGTCAAAGAGAGCATGGGCCTCAACAGACCTCTGCCGATCCAATATCTCGACTGGTTGAGCCACCTTCTTACAGGTGACTGGGGGAAATCGTATCGAGACGGTCGCAGCGTGCTTCTCGTCATCGGCGGACATATGGGAGCAACACTGCTGCTAATGCTCACGGCAATGGCGGTGGCGATTGTTGCGGGCGGACTCGTCGGAGTGTTTGGCGCTGTCCGGCAGAGGTCCGCCTTTGACTACGTCACCTCGATGATCGCGATGGTGGCGTTGTCGATCCCGACGTTCTGGTTTGGCTTGGTCGGTATCTATTTCTTCTCGGTCCAGCTCGGTTGGCTGCCAGCTGGCGGCATGTACACCATCGGGAACGGATCGATCGGAGATATTGCGATCCACCTCGTGATGCCTGTCGCAGTGCTCGCCCTTGTAAACATAGCAGTCTGGAGCCGCTACATGCGGACTGCCACACTCGAAGTGATCAATCAGGACTTTGTCCGGACGGCCCGCGCGAAGGGTCTCGCTCCGACACTCATTCTTCGACGGCACATCCTGCGGAATGCACTTCTTCCGATGATCACTTTGATCGGGCTCCAACTTCCAGGACTGATCGGCGGCGCGCTTGTCACCGAGACGGTGTTCACCTGGCCGGGCGTTGGTCGGCTCTTCCTGGATAGCCTCGGATACAAGGATTATCCAGTGATCATGGGGCTGCTCATGTTCTCCGCAATCCTGACGATCGTTGGGAACCTGCTTGCTGACATTTTTGTCGCCGCAGCTGACCCCCGCATTAGAAATCAGTGAGGACGAGATGACAGCACACGTTGAAAGTCCCAACGCTGCCATTGGTCGCAGCGCCTATCCGACAGTATCCCGCTTCTTTCGTCATCGGCTGGCGATACTCGGCCTCGTCATGATCACTGTGTTGGTCGTGGCTTGCTTTACCGGGCCACACCTTCTTCCGCACGACGAGTTGTTCATCGACATGCGGCATCGTTTCTCCGCGCCGTTTACCAACGGGCACATCTTTGGCACCGATCCTCTCGGCCGGGATATCGCAGCCAGGCTATTCAAGGCTGGACAGGTGTCTCTCGCTGTCGCGTTCGTCGCAATGCTGATGAGTATATCTATTGGCGTCGTGATCGGTACCGTTGCGGGCTACTTCGGCGGAGTCGTCGGAAACGCACTGATGCGGTTCGTGGATGCCTGCCTGTCATTTCCGTCCATCTTCCTACTGCTCACCCTTGCCGCGTTCGTTCAACCGAGTGCCGTGATGATCACACTACTGATTGGCGCCACGAGCTGGATGGAAATCGCCCGCATCGTGGAAGCCGAAGTCAAATCCCTGCGAGAGCGCGACTTTATCGCTGCTGCAACGATGCTCGGCCTGACATCGAACTGGATCATGTGGCGCGAAATCCTGCCGAACGCAGTCGGTCCGATCATTGTGGCCGCTACTCTGACCATCGCGCGCGCCATTCTTTCGGAAGCTTATATCAGCTTCCTTGGTTACGGCATCCAGCCGCCCTATCCGAGCTGGGGCAACATGCTGAACGGGGCGCAACAGTATCTCAGCCAGGCCCCATGGCTTGCGATCGTGCCCGGCATTGCAATCACGCTGGCCGTCACGAGCTTCAATTTCATCGGAGATGGCCTTCGCGACGCCATGGACAATCGGAGCGACACATGAGCGACGACATCATCCTCTCGGTCCGGGATCTGACCGTTGATCTTCCGGCCTCTATGGATAGGCCGCACGCGGTTAGCAAAGTATCGTTCGACTTGCGACGCAACGAAATTCTCTGCATCGTTGGCGAGAGCGGCTCAGGCAAATCCGTGACAGCGAACGCCATAATGGGCCTCTTGCCGAAGACACTGCGGATCCGGTCCGGAACGATCGATCTCCTGGGACGCAATCTTCTGAACATGTCGGAGCGACAACTTCGAGACCTTCGCGGCAAGACCGTCTCGATCATATTTCAGGATCCGCTTTCTGCACTGAACCCGCTCATGCAAATCGGTGACCAGATCGCCGAGCAGATGGAAGCGCATGGCGTTGGAACCAAGGAGACCCGTCGGACGAGAGTGATCCAACTTCTCTCTGAGGTTGGTCTCCCTGAGCCGGAAGCTATCCAGTTCCAATATCCGTTCCGCCTATCAGGTGGGCAGCGGCAGCGCGTCATGATCGCAATGGCCCTGTCTCTTGATCCAGATCTTTTGATTGCTGACGAGCCCACGACGGCACTCGATGTGACGACGCAAGCCCAGATCCTGTCTCTGATTGGCGAGATCCAGAAGCGCAAGCAGATGGGGGTGATGTTCATTACGCACGACTTCGGCGTGGTTTCGGACATCGCGGATCGCGTCATTGTCATGGAGAAAGGCAACCTTATCGAGCACGGGAATGCTGACGACGTTCTCTATAGGCCATCACATCCCTACACCAAACGCCTCATCGCTTCGGTGCCCCGGATGGCGGAAGCGCGAGTGGAGAAGCAGGCGAATGCGAGCACCGTCTTGAAGGTCGACGGTCTGAACAAGACATTCCACCTGCCGCGTACTCTTTTTAAGCCGGGCCGAGTGCTGCACGCTGTGAATGATGTCAGCTTCTCTTTGACGGCAGGTGAAACGCTGGGGATCGTCGGGGAATCCGGTTCGGGCAAATCAACGCTTGGAAAGTTACTGCTGCGGCTCCATTCGCCAGACAAAGGTGGCACCATCCAGTTCGCGGGAGAGAACCTCGTCGAGTTGACGGAAGCGAGGTTGCGCAGCCTTAGGCCAAAAATTCAGATGGTCTTTCAGGATCCCTTTGCGTCGTTGAACCCGAGACATACCGTCTCGACTATCATGACCGCTGGTCCAATGGCCGCAGGAATGACCCGGCGAGAGGCGGACAGCGAGGCGGCGCGTCTCCTGAACCGTGTAGGCCTTTCTGAAGGCGCCCTGCGACGGTTCCCGCACGAGTTTTCCGGCGGACAACGGCAGAGAATTGGCATCGCGCGAGCTCTCATGTTCAAGCCGCAGGTGCTTGTTGCGGACGAAGCCGTTTCTGCATTGGACGTGTCAGTTCAGGCTCAGATTCTCGAACTCCTGAAGGAGGTTCAGAAAGAAACCGGTTTCGCCATGATCTTCATCACGCATGATCTGCGTGTCGCAAGCCAACTCTGCGACAACCTGATCGTGATGCACCGCGGCGCCATCGTCGAACGCGGTGAAGCTGCCGCAATCCTGCGAAATCCAACTCACGACTACACAAGGCGACTTGTGGCGGCGGTGCCTGGAACCCAATGGCACGCCGAGATCGCATAACCGAATTCTGAGGCGGCCACAGTTGGTCGGCCAGATAAGGAGGCTGGCGAAGGCTGGCCCCCAACCCTTGAATTTTGCCAAAAACAAAGGAGTAGGCAATGTCTAATCTCGTAACGTTCTCCCAAGACGTGAACACCCTTCCCGAGCCCACTACCCGTCAGCCGGCGGCTCCGGAATTGATCTCCGGCGACGCCCCGACGTTCCGTAGCTGGGTTCAGGACCTGTCGTTCGAAGGAAAGGTTCGCTCGGGCATCTGGGAAGCCACCCCGGGTCTTACTCAGTGCTTGAAGCCCACTACTTACGAATACTGCTACATGATCGAAGGTGCAGTCGAGATCGCAGAAGAAGGCGGCGAGACGAAGATCTTCCGCAAGGGTGACAGCTTCGGTCTCAAGCCGGGTTTCACGGGCACGTGGCGTACGCTTGAAACCCTCAAGAAGTTCTACGTCGCAGTTACGTTGGACTAAAGAATTGGTGCGCGGTCACGTTTTTTTCGACGCTAGTCAAAGACTGACCGCCTAAAAATTTTGGCAGCCATGATGCCCAGCAATACAATCGATTGCATTGCTGGGCATTTCCTGCGATGACTTGGCTTGATTAGACTGGATCTCATTGAGACTACGAAAGCGGGTTCGTGAAAAAGACAAGACCAACGATGGCCGACATAGCCCGCATGGCTGAGGTTGACATATCCACTGTTAGCCGTGCGCTGGCCAACTCGCCTAAAGTTACAGACGACACCAAGGAGAAGATCAGAAAGCTCGTCGAAGAGACGGGTTACGTTGTCAATCATGGCGCTCGGATGCTTCGGAATCAGCGATCTGGGCAGATTCTGGTGATGCTACCCAATATTGCAGCCACGTTTTTCCCAGAGGTTGTTCTTGGCATAGAAGATGAGCTTCAAGAGCACCAGTTCACTGTCGTTGTGGGAAGCACACGTAATGACAAAGAGCGGGAAGACATGCTCGCTAGACAACTTCTGAACGGCGCTGCAGACGGCATGATCTTGATGACTGGCCGCCTTCCTGACGAGTTGCTTGCACAACCGAGTTATGATCGCTTGGTTGTCGGGGTTTCGCGCACGGTGCCAAATGCGGACATTCCTCAGGTCAACATTGACAACAGGCAAGCAGCGATAACGGCGGTCAAACATTTGTTTGAGGGTGGTCATCGTCGGATCGCGCATCTGTCGGGTCCTATCGGCAGTCCGACATTCCAAGCACGCGTGGATGGCTATCTGCATGCAATGGATTTGGCTGGGGCGTCTGCTCAGTCAACTGTCATTAACAGCTCCGGTTTTAATCTCGCAGCGGGCGCCACTGCGATGACACGCCTTCTGGAGAGTGCCATTCTCCCCACAGCGATCATTTGCGCAAGCGATGAGATGGCGATCGGCGCCATGGACGTCGCACAGAAAGCTGGTCTCTCAATACCGGAAGACATTTCGTTCATCGGGTTTGACGACTTGTCCTTCAGTTCCGCACTTCACCCTTCACTTTCGACTATTCGCATACCACGCTATGAGATGGGTAGAATCGGTGCTCGAATGTTACTTCAGAACCTCGATTCCTCACGCAAAAAGCCCGAGAACATCATCATGGGACACGAACTCATCGAGAGGCGTAGCTCGAGGGTGCATGGCCTATAGTTGCCAAAGAGGCCATTGGCCTCCTTAACCTCATTTACATTTATCCTACCCCGCGACTGAAACACCAGTCGTCACGGAGGTTCTTTCGAGCGAATAATTTTGTTTTACACCCTAAGCTGCAAGCATATTTCGATGGCAAATTCCATTTGAAACGGCGCCTTCGATCGCGGTTAAACTCTGTCAAAATTGCTCGGCAGAACGATCATGTCACGAATGGTAACTGTCCGCTTTCGGGTGAGCATGTAGACAACTGCATCTGCCACTTCCGGAGGATCGATGAGGCTCCCGGACTCCTTCGCCTTCCTGAGGTTTTCCTCGGGCCAGTCCGCTAGGAGTGCTGAAACGACGGGTCCGGGCGAGACCTGCATCACCCTGACACCGTGAGGTACCATCTGGCGACGCATCCCCTGCACGAAGCTGGTGATCGCCCACTTCGACCCGGAATAGACAGGCTCCCAGTAGGTCGGGAAATGACCCGCCACCGAGCAGGTGACAACGATGTCTCCCGTCTTACGCTCAATCATATGTGGAACCACGTCTCGAACGTTTTTCATGACCGCGTTGACGTTGAGGTTCAGCATTCGATCTATGGCATCGTTTGTCGTGTCCTGAAGATCTCCGCCTATGTAAATCCCAGCATTGCAATACAGGATGTCGATCTGGGGGACCTTCTCGAGAACCTCAGAAACCATTGCGGCGCAGCTCCCTGGATCAAGCAGGTCGGTCACCTGCGCGATTGCCCTGCTGCCTAGGCGCACGGCCAGTTCGCTGAGGGCAGCTGCGTTGCGGTCGACCATCACCACGGTCGCGCCCTCATGCAGCAACGCTTCGGTCGTAGCCAGACCAATGCCCGAAGCTGCACCCGTGATCACGGCAACCTTGCCATCCAATGACTGTGACATTTTCTTCTCCATTCCTGTCGTTTAAGGTCAGCGCCACTCGCGACCGATGTAGATTGCGAGAAGGATGATCCCGCCTTTGATGACATCCTGCAGATATGGGTTGATCCCCATCAGGTTCAGGCCATTGTTCAAAATTCCCAGCAGGACGGCGCCGATCAAAGTCCCGAGGATCAGCCCTCGCCCGCCGGCGATCGCTGTTCCGCCGAGGACAACGGCAGCTATCGCATCAAGTTCGAACCCCACTCCCGCGTTAGGCTGGCCACTCATCAGACGGCCAGTCAACACCACTGCGGCGAGTGAAGCCGTCAGACCAGAAATCGCGTAGACGGAAAGCTTTACTCTTCGCGTCTTCACTCCGGACAGCTTGGCGGCGAGTTCGTTGCCACCAATCGCGTAGACGTGCCGTCCAAAAGGTGTTCGGTTGAGAATAATCCATGCGAGAGCATAGATGACTGCCATGAGGATCACGGGGACAGGAACAAAGCCAACACGTCCCACGCCGAACCAGGAAACCCATCCGGGAATTCCGCTGATTGGATAGCCTCCGGAATAGATCAGCCCGATACCTCGGGCCATACCCATCGTGGCCAGCGTCACGATGATGGACGGCATTCGGCCCCACGCTACCAGAAAGCCATTCAGCAATCCTATCAGCGGACCAACCATCACACCGACGGAAAGCGCTGCGCCGCCGGGCAGCCCGGCCTTCACCATAAGCCCGGCAACGAGGGTACCCACCAGCGCCATGACCGCGCCCACCGACAGATCGATCCCACCTGTCAAGATGACCATAGTCATTCCGACCGCAATTATGCCATTGATTGAGACTTGCCTCAGCACGTTCATGATGTTGCCAAGACTGAAAAAGTTGTCGCTCGCGATACCCATGAGGATCGATACGACCACCAGCCCCGCAAAAGGGAGCGCCAGTGGCGAATGAGCCATCGATCCGAAGGAGAATGTGGCTTTCGGAGTATCCGGGGCGAGTTTCGCGTCAAGCAGCATGTTGAAGCTTTCCTGTAGTGGCGAGGGTCATGACCGTCTCGGAGGTAATCTGATCCCCTCCGACGGTGCCGACGATGCCGCCCGAGCGGAACACGCACACGCGATCCGACATGCCGACAATCTCAGGCAGTTCCGAAGAGATCATGATGATTGAATTGCCTGCGGCGACGTATTCGCGCATGAGCGCGTAGATTTCGGCCTTTGCGCCAACATCAATGCCGCGGGTCGGCTCGTCGAAGATCAGGACGCGCGTCTCGTGGTTCATCCAGCGCGCGATGACGATCTTCTGCTGATTCCCGCCTGAAAGAGTATCAACCTTGGCCGACGGCCCGCCGCCCTTCACGCGTACCCCAGCCATTGCCGCCTCAGTGGATGCGCGTTCCTTTTTCAGATCGATGAACCAATGGGCGCGACGATACTTGCCGTAGTTGTTGATCGAGATGTTTTCCAGGATCGAGAAGCCCGTTATCAGTCCCTGTTCCTTCCTGCTCTCCGGCAGGAGACCGATACCTTGGACCAGCGCTTCATCGGGTCCGGCAAGGCGCGTCTCCACGCCATCGATCTTCAGTCTGCAACTCGCTGCTGGCCCGGCACCGAGCATGGCAAGTACGGTCTCCGTACGACCCGAACCGACCAGCCCCGCAAAACCCAGAATTTCCCCCTTCCCCAGCACCAAGCGAGAGATCGGACCGCCCCTTCGAAGTTGAAGCTCATCGACTTCAATAATGGGCGCGCACGTTTTATTTGGTGCCTTAGGCGGAAAGCTTTGATCAAGCCTCCTGCCGACCATCATTTCGACGAGGCGGTCGTTGTCGACTTCGGACACGGCACAGGTCGCGATGAAAGCTCCATCGCGAAGGACTGTGATACGGTCGCAGATCTCGAATATCTCGTCGAGGTGGTGCGAAATGAATACGATCGCCACACCCTGCCGCCGAAGCTCTCGCATTACGGCGAAGAGATGCTCCACCTCGGCGGGCGTCAGCGTTGCCGTGGGTTCGTCCAGAACCAGTATCCTGGCATCCAGTGCCAGCGCTTTTGCGATCTCGACGAATTGCTGCTCAGCAACGGACAACCGATTTACAGGGACGTCGAGATCTATGTCCACTGCCAGCTTTCGCATCAGCTCGCTCGCACGCTCTCGCATTGCCTTCCGGTCGAGCAGCCCCAGCCAACTCGTCTCCTCGCGAGCCAGAAAGATGTTTTCCACCGCATTGAGCCAAGGGATGAGACTGAACTCCTGGAACACGACTCCAATCCCGGCGGCTATCGCGTCGTTGTAACTGCCGAAGTTCTGCTCAACACCGTCGAGGTGAACGGTTCCCGCGCTCGGCTTGAGTATCCCGCACAGGATTTTCGTCAGTGTGGATTTGCCTGCGCCGTTCTCGCCCAAGAGCGCGTGGACTTCCCCAGGCTTAAGCGAGAGGTCTACATCGCGAAGGACCTCGATCGCTCCGAAGGACTTTCGAATCCCGGTCAGCTCGAGCATTTGCGCCTCCAATCTAAGAGAAAGACGGCCCCGCCCCCGGCGCACGCGCCAGGGACGGGTCCGGGAGGAAACTCACCAACCGAAGCCTTCGGCATTGTTCTTGTCGACGACACGCACATCGATCGGAACTTCCTTCGGCACGACCTGAGCGCCCCACTTGATTGCGAGCGCCATACCCAAGGCTACGCGGACCTGATCGCGCGGAAACTGGGCGGTTGTTTCGATGAAAGGTGTGCCTTCAGAGATGGCTTTGACGACTTCGGGCGCTCCGTCGACGGAGGTCAGCTTGATGTCCTTGCCGCTCTCCTGAATTGCCGCAAGAGCACCCATCGCGCCGCCATCGTTCACCGAGAAGATGCCTGCAAGGTTCGGATAAGACTGGATCATGTTCTCGGTGACGCCAAGCGCGACAGACCGGTCCTGGCGACCGTTCTGGGTGTCGACGATCTTGATGTCCTTGAACTCGGAAAGCGCCGCCTTGCAACCCTCGACACGCTGCAGGATCGGCAGAACGGCGATGCCGTCTAGGATCGCGACCTCGCCCTTGCCGCCGAGCGCTTCTCCCAGATATTTGCAGGACATGTATCCGGCATCCCGGTTCTTGGAACCAACGAACGTGTCGACGGGCCCGGATGCATTGGCGTCGACCGCGACCACGACAACGCCCTTATCCTTGGCAGCCTTCACCGCGCCTTCCACGCCTGCACTGTCGGTCGGGTTCAGCAGCAGGATGTCGATCTTCTGCTGCAGCATGTCCTCGACGTCGGAAATCTGCTTCGCGACATCATGAGCAGCGTCGGTCACGACGACTTCCGCACCAATCTTCGCAGCTTCCTCCTGCAACGTCTTCTGCATCAGAACGAAAAATGGGTTGTTCATCTCCTGAAAGCTCATGCCGATTTTCAGTTTTTCCTGTGCAAGCGCTGGTGCGGATGCCAGAGCGAGCAGCGCAGTAGCCGCAAGAAGTGCTTTCCTCATTATCCCTCTCCCTCATTTTGCAGGCAAGGCCTGCCAGTGCCGGAGTAGCGTCGTGCTACCCGGATTGAAAATTCTCTGATCTCTGCTGTCTGGCTCAGCCCGCCATGGCCAAAGCCCTGTTGGCGGCGAAATTTGATCGAAACTCGGATGGCGACATCCCCTTGAATTTCGAGAAATGCCTGTTGAAGTTGGACAGGTTCGAGAACCCGACCTCGTAGCAGATCTCTGCGACCAGCCGATCGGGGGCGGTCAGAAGCATCTGGCACGCCAGATCCACCCGCAGTTGATTGCGATAGCGAACCAGAGAGGTCCCGGTGTGCTGCTTGAAAGCCCGGGAAAACGTGCTTTGGCTCTGACCTAGCATCTGAGCCAGATCGGCCTCATCCACCTGCTCGATCAGATGCTCGCGAAGATACGTGAGCACGCGGTTGATCCCGCCATCATTAATGCTGCCGAGGTCGAGCTGATAGCTCAGGCTTGCCAGCACCTCCGGTTCCGGCGCGCAGACCAGAACGTCCAGTATCTCCCAGAAAAGTGCCAGTCGACGCAGACCCTGCGCTTCAATCAAACGCTCCATGAGCGGCCGGACCGCGGTGCTGGTGCGGTCGTCGAACAGCAGTCCGCGACGGCTCCGATCGAGCAGCGGCCGCAGCGCTTCCATTTCAGCCATTGCAGTACTCGCTTCCTCAATAAACGAGGCGGGAAACTGGATGACCAGGGAGTGGATGGGGACAACTTCGTTCGCGGCCACGTCGCTTATCCAGCTCTGAGGCAGATTGGGACCGGTCATGATGAGTTGCCCCGGTCCAAAGTCACCAACATGGTCGCCGATGTAGAACTTCCCGGAGGTCGCGGCGACAAGATGGATTTCGAATTCAGGGTGGTAGTGCCACCGTACTCTCCGGAAAGGATATCCATGCATCCAGGCAGCGAAGGACTCGCCTTTGCGAATATGAACGAGTTCGAGATCAGGTTGCACTGTTTCCTCCTTCCTTGCCGCTGCTTGCTGTTCGCCGGGCTCCCATCCGGCAACTGCGACATACTGACGACACTGATATGAGTGCGAACCGAAATCCACATCATTGCGGAGAAAAGACTGATACTTTTTTGCAATTTGACTTCGGAGAAAGCTGCGAATTAACCACCCCTTGCTTTTGCCGCGAAGAAAAGCCACATCGTTTCAGGGGAGGACAAGTTAATTTCCACCGTCAGTTATTTAGCTCTTAGAGGGAAGTGCTCGTAGCTGTCCCGGCGCTGGTTCACGTAGCCTCGGATGGCGCCGCGCCGCTGTTTTCGCGCCAGGCACTAGTTCACATCCTCGCTGATGCGATCGGCGGCATCCTGTAGCACGGGAAGAAAGTCGCGCTCCAACTCTTCGATAGACCGCCGCATCTTATGCGACCCCACCGCGAGCGCCGCGATCACCTTGCCATTCTTGTCAAAGATGGGGACTGCAATGCCGAGAGTTCCAATGTCCATCTCATCATCAGCGGTCGCGCAGCTCCGCAGGCGCACGTCCCGCAGCTCTGCCAATAGCGCATCTCGGTCGACGATAGTCCCGGGCGTCCTCTTCTCCAATGGCCCATGTTTCTGTATGAGATCATCGATCTCGTGAGGCTCCAATGTCGATAGTAGAACCTTCCCGGCAGCCGCACAGTATGCGGGGAGAGTGTCCCCTACTCCCAGTCTGGCCGAATAGATCCGCCTTTTCTGATCGCGTGCCACGAACCTGATCCTCAGACCGTTCATACGGTTGGAAAGCTCTATCACGCGTGCTGTCGCGCCGAGCCAGCGATTGTCCCGGGCCAAAGCGCCCTGACCTATTGTTGCAATCTTGTCGGTCAGAACGAATGAGGACTTGCTCTGCCCCAGATATCCGAGCGTTACAAGTGTCAGTAGAAATCGCCGCGCGGCGGCGCGACTTATTCCGACAAAGTCAGCCGCCTCGCTTGTCGTTACCGACTGGACTTCAGGGGTGAAGATTTCGAGGATACGGATGCCCCGCGCCAATGTGAGGGAGTAGTCATTGCCCTGGTCTTCAATCTCTTCCGTGCCCTGCATCAAATGTCCTCCCTCTTTTGCGGTGTATAGCACCGAGTGGGCGTCCGCTATAGCGGTCGCGAACGCCCGAGGCCATCAGTAGTAATAGCGCTGTTTGACACGCCCGGCTTCGCGAAGCTCAACCAGTTCACGCGTCTTGGGGTCATTGGTGACTTCAGCGCCGACAACTTCCCACCAGACGCCAGATCCCGGAGGAAATTTATAGCGCTCGGTCGGCACAACGATCATGCAGGGGCCATCTTCCGCACGGGCCTCAGCCAATGCCGATCGGACCTGTTCCTCGTCGGTCGCCAACCAGGCCTTGACGCCAAGGCTTTCAGCATTTTTCACATAATCGACTTCGACGAAGGCGCCCTTATCCAGCAGACCGGTTCCCTCGTCGCGGACCTTGAACTCGTTTCCGAGTGAGTGTCCGACGAGTGCCTTCTGGTGCCCATGGATCGACTGGTAACCGTTGTTGACGTTCAGGATGACAGTGATCTTCGTCCGCTCCTGTACCGCCGTTATCAGTTCCAGCGGATGCATCTGATAGTTTCCGTCGCCCATCAGCACGAACACCTCGCCCGGCGTGCCGGTCAGCTTTACACCGATTGCGGCAGGGATATCATAGCCCATGCAGGAGTTGCCGAACTCGATGTGAACTGTCTTTCCGCCCTTTACATCGAACAGCTTGGTCAAATCGGAAGGGACCGTGCCCGCCGCTGCAAGAAGAGTATCCCCCTCGCGCATCTCCTCGTTGATAATTCCAACCAGATGCCCCTGGCTTATCTTGTCGCCGGCGGGCGTGACAAAGACTTCATTCCGCTTGGTCTGCTCCCATTCCTCGCGCAATTGCTTGGCGAACGCCCATACCGATGAAGGTCAGGTCGGTGTCCTTGAGGCGGTCGAATCGGGCGATCGTGTCGCGGAAGTTGGCGTTGCCGGCATCGATCATGATGTCGCCCTTGGACAGATACGGACGCAGCAGTTCCATCTGCTGGTCAACCGGCTCGCTGGCCTTGATCATGATGATGATCGGGCGCGGCGGGCGGATCGCCTCGACGAACTCCTCGATCGTCTTGCAAGGAATGATCTGCTTCTTCAGATCGCCGGCGCTCTCGTAGAACTCGTCGGTCTTGTCGGGCGTGCGGTTGAACACCGCGATCTTGTTACCCTTTTCCGCGATGTTCAAAACGAGGTTGGAACCCATGACCGCAAGGCCGATCAGCCCGATTTCTGCCTCTTCCATATTGCCTCCGAATCTTCTTGCGTACGAACGATCAGAATGAGAGCTGAACCTTCATCGACTTCGTGCGATCGCCGGCGGCCTCGAAGGCGGCGATCGCATCCTCCAGGGGATAGGTACCGGTCAAAAGTGGCGTCAGATCAACCCGCCGCTGATTGATCAGATCGACAGCCATTCCGAACTCCTCGTGAAACCGAAAGGTGCCCTTCATCTCTATCTCTTTGGCGACGACCATGTTCTGCGGGATCGAGACATCACCGCCGAGCCCGAGCTGGACCAGCGTGGAGCGAGGGCGAAGCACCTCAAGACCGGAACGAACGGCCCGCTCATTTCCTGATGCTTCGAACTGAACGTCGAAATAGCCCTTGTTCGCGGAATAGGCCGAAAGCTCCTCCGGACTATTGGCAACGTTGATGACGCGATCGGCGCCGATCTCGAGCGCCTTGCCGAGCACTGTGTCCATCACATCCGTCGCGACGATCTCCCGCGCGCCATGCGCGCGCGCGGCGATGATGGCAAGCGCGCCGATCGGGCCGCAACCCGTGACGAGAACACGTTTCCCAATGAGCGAACCGGCACGATTGACGGCATGCAATGTCACGGCAAATGGCTCGGCCATGGCGGCTTCGTTGATCGAAATCCCCTTGCCAACCTTGTGGCACTGGTAGGCGTCGGCGACCAGCCGCTGGCGGAAGGCGCCCTGGATATGCGGCATCGGCATGGCCGAACCGTAAAACCGCATGTTGAGGCAGTGATTCTGCTCTCCGCGCAGGCAATACTCACACTGGTTGCAAGGGCGGCTCGGCGACACGGCCACACGGTCTCCGATGGCCAGATGCGATACACCCTGCCCGAGCGCCTTGATCGTTCCGGCCACTTCATGACCAAGGATCATCGGCTCTCGGACGCGCACCGTGCCGAAACCGCCGTGATTGTAGTAATGAAGATCGGAACCGCAGATGCCGCCTGCCTCGATGGCGACTTCCACCTGTCCAGGTCCAGGCGTCTCGACCTCGTGCTCCTCGACGCGCAGGTCCTTGGCGGCATGAATGACAACTGCTTTCATGGCTTTCCCTCACACAACCGGCGTCGGCAACGGCTGACCGGCAAAATGCGCTGCAAGATTGTCGCGCACAAGCTGGCCCATTGCCTTGCGGGTCTCGACGGTGCCGGATCCGTGATGCGGCTGCAGGACGACGTTGTCGAGCGTCAGGAACCGCTGATCGATGTCGGGCTCGTTGTAGAAGACGTCCAGGCCAGCCGCTTTGATGGTGCGCTTCTGCAAAGCCTCGATCAGCGCCGCCTCGTCGACGGTCGATCCACGCGAGACGTTGACCAGGATGCCATCAGCTCCGAGCGCCTTGAGCACCTCGGCGTTGATGATGTTCTTCGTGGCATCGCCACCGGGAACGATGACGATGAGAAACTCGGCCCATTCAGCAAGTTTGAGCAAGTCGGGCTCATATCGATAAGCTACCTGCGGCTGCGGATTGCGGGAGAAATAGCGGATCTCGCAATCGAAACCGCCGGCGCGACGCGCGATCGCCTGACCGATGCGGCCCATGCCGACAACGCCGACCCGCTTGCCGCTAACGCGGGTGACGAGCGGCATTGCGGTCTTGCCCCACTGGCCGGAACGGACGATGGCATCGCCGCGCGGGATCTGCCGTGCCGCCGACAGAAGCAGACCGATCGCCATGTCGGCGACATCATCAGACAGGACATCCGGCGTGTTGGTGACGCGGATGCCATTCTCACGCGCATGCGTAAGATTAACCGCATCGGTGCCAACGCCGTACACCGAGACCAATTCGAGCTTGGGGAGGCTTTTCATAAGTTCGGGCGATGCGCCCAGTTCGCCGCGCGTCGCGATGGCACGGATGCTGCCGCCGACCTCGTTGACGAAGGCGTTTCGGTCGGCTGCCTCGTAGAGCTTATGCACCACGTAGTTGGCCTCAAGGTCGACCATATCCCATTCGGGATAAGCGCCCGCGAGCAGGATTTCAGGCTTGGACATGTTTCCTCCGTCAGATTTTTGTTTCGTCGCGCCGGTAGGTAATCGTGGCGGCGTGCGATATGGCGATCGCGGCAATTCGCTCGATCGGCTGATCGATTTCGATGGTGACCACATCGCGTTCGTCCACCGGCAGCTCCAGCGTCTGCAGCTGGCTGTCGAGCAAGGAAAGCGGCATGTAGTGTCCCTTGCGGGCGGACAGGCGTGTCGCCAATGTCGTGCGCGACCCCTGCAGGAAAACGAAGGTGACATTTCCGGCGGCCCGCGTGCGCAGAAGATCGCGATAGGAGCGCTTGAGCGCCGAGCAGGATATGACGAGCTCCTCGCTGACCGTCAACTCGTCACCGAGATTTTCCAACCAAGGCCAGCGGTCGCCATCACCAAGAGCGATCCCCGCTCTCATCTTTTCGATATTCGCTTCGGGGTGCCGGCTGTCGCCTTCTATGAAGGTGTAGCCGAGTTGCGACGCGAGCAGCTTGCCGACCGACGTCTTCCCGCATCCCGACACCCCCATGACGACAAGGGCGCCAAGCTTGGGCCTAGAGACAAGTGGTGATGCCGCCATCGACATAAAGCGTGTGTCCATTGACAAAGGAAGATGCCTTGCTGGAGAGGAAGACAGCAGCGCCGACGAGCTCGTCGACATCGCCCCAGCGAGCGGCCGGCGTGCGCTTCTCCAGCCACGACGAAAACTCGGCGTTATCGACGAGCGCCTGGTTGAGCGGGGTCTTGAAGTATCCCGGCGCGATCGCATTGACCTGTAGACCATATTTTGCCCAGTCGGCACACATGCCGCGCGTAAGGTTCTTCACCGCGCCTTTCGTCGCCGTATAAGGCGCGATTCCGGGACGGGCGAGCTCACTCTGAACGGAGGCGATATTGATGATCTTGCCAGCCCCGCGCTTGATCATGTGGCGCGCAACGGCTTGACCGACGTAGAATACGCTCGAGATGTTCGTCTTCAGCAGCTGCTCCCATCGGTCGGCTGGAAAATCCTCGAGCGGCGTGCGGAACTGCATGCCGGCATTGTTGACGAGAACGTCGACCGGCCCGATCTCGCGCTCGATCCTGTCGACACCCTGTTCGACGGCCTTGGCATCGGTGACGTCGAAATCGGCCGACAAGACCTGATGACCGGCAGCCCCGAGATCTCTTGCCGCAGCGGCGAGCTTTTCAGGATCGCGCCCGTTCAGCACGATAGCGGCACCATGCTCGGCAAGCCCTTTCGCCAGTGCCAGCCCTATGCCCTGCGACGAACCCGTTACAAGCACCCTCTTTCCAGAGAGATCGAAGAGTGGATAGGTCATTGTCTGCTCCAGATCGGCTCAGGCCTCGACGACCAGGCCCTTTGCTTTCAGCACGGCTTCGAGATTGGATACTTCCACGACCGACTTGCCGGCCTTGTAAGCCGCAATGTAGCCCGCTTCCGCATCCTCGCGCGCCTGCGACAACCTTGCAACCTCAAGCGCCTCATTCTTCCTGACGACCACGAGGCCGTCCGCGTCGCCGACAATGATATCACCCGGATTGATGATTTCGTCTCCGATGGTGATCGGCTCGTTGGTCGCTCCGAGCGTTTCCTTGACCGTGCCCTTGATGCACACGCTGAGCGAAAACACAGGAAAGCCGAGTTCACGCAGCTGAACGGTGTCGCGAACGCCGGTGTCGGTGACGAGACCGCCGATACCCTTGGCGAGGCAGGCGTTTGCCAGCACGTCTCCGAAGGAGCCGGCTTCCTCGTATTCGCCGGCGGAAACGACGATGATGTCACCCGGTTGCGCATAGTTGATCGCGACCTGAAGCATGATGTTGTCGCGCGGCGCGCACTTGACGGTGAATGCCGGTCCGCACAGCTTCATGCCGTTATCGACGGGCTTGATGCGGGACGACAGCGCGCCCTTGCGCCCCTGCGCCTCATGGATCGTCGCGGGCGAAAACTTCGCGACTGCGGCGATCGCTTCCTTGGAAGGGCGCTCGATCTTCTGGTTCAGCTTGATCATCTGTTTCCTCCTTGGCGGGCGGAGGATTGTCATCCGCCCAATGTCGTCAGCGTTTTAACAAGTGGCGGATCCATCGCGCAAATATATGTTATGGATTTCAGTTATAATTTTTCGATATATTAAAATGCTCCGTTCCGAGCGCATTCCACGGCGGGACGGCACTCAGTGCAGGATCTGGCTGAGGAACAGCTTGGTGCGCTCGTGCTGCGGATTGTCGAAGAATTCGGCGGGCGAGTTCTGTTCGACGATCTGGCCCTGGTCCATGAAGATGACGCGGTTGGCGACCTGGCGGGCAAAGCCCATTTCGTGTGTCACGCACAGCATCGTCATGCCTTCTTCGGCAAGGCCGACCATGGTGTCGAGCACTTCCTTGATCATTTCAGGGTCGAGTGCGGAGGTCGGCTCGTCGAACAGCATGATCTTCGGGTTCATGCACAGCGAGCGGGCGATTGCCACGCGCTGCTGCTGGCCGCCGGAGAGCTGGCCCGGATACTTGTTGGCCTGCTCGGGGATCTTCACGCGCTTGAGGAAGTGCATGGCGATCTCTTCGGCCTGCTTCTTCGGCATCTTGCGCACCCAGATCGGCGCCAGGGTGCAGTTTTCCAGGATCGTGAGATGCGGGAAGAGGTTGAAGTGCTGGAAGACCATGCCGACTTCGCGGCGCACTTCGTCGATCTTCTTCAGGTCGTTGGTCAGTTCCGTGCCATCGACGATGATCTGGCCCTTCTGGTGTTCTTCCAGACGGTTGATGCAGCGGATCATCGTCGACTTGCCGGA